>JBBQCM010000099.1:0-24314 GCA_038318725.1 Chthoniobacterales bacterium | reverse complement strand
TCTTTTGCCCATGACCCCTCCGTTTCCACCGTGCTCTCGAGCTTTCAACCCTCTCTTATGGCCGATCGTGCCGTCAACCATGGCCGCCCCTAAACGCTGGCTTACCCCAGATCCTCGGTCGGAGTTTTCACACAGTCTCTGGAGCTTTGGGAACGCCAGCATCGCGGGGAAGCTGTGCTTCGCGGTGAGGGGCTGATACCAAACTCAGTTGAAGACTGGACGATACGAATCGGTGCGTTGCGCGATTTCCTTCGGTTCTCGGACTTTGGAAGGTGTCGGTTTTCAACTGTGTTTGGTATGATAGAGGAACGGAACGCCGCTCCCGCCACCCGCCACGCAATGGAATTGCGCCTGGAAAGGTGCGTCCCAAAGCCCCAATGTGGGAACGAGGGTGAAGAAGGCAGTGGCGCGGCGTAAACGCGGACCCTTCCTGTCCCCGATCCCCCTGCAATCACGCCGTCTGCCCGGCGGACAGGAGCGCCCGCGTGACTCAGCCTGTCACTCCTTCAGCAGCACTCTCTCCGCATCCTCCAGCTCTTCCTTCCGCCGCCCGTAGCCGCATTGCTCGATTGAGTGACGGGCCGCGGCGTGCCCGCCGTCCATCTTCTCGTCGGCCTTCTCGAACTTCACGCGGTCGCGCTGGCGGATGCCGCCGTGGAAGGCGCGTTTCAGGAATCCGCCGAGCAGGGTCAGCGTGAGCGCGTGGCCTTTCACGTCTTCGACGAGCGTCGCGAATTCCTGCGCCGTGTCGCTTTCCTTTCTGACTCCGAGGGTTTTTCAGCAGATGCACGCCGGCTTCGCGGGACAGGCGCAGCAGCTTCACCTCCGGCGCGGTGGTCTGCCAGAACGCCCGCAAGTCCGGGAGCGAATACCGGGTGGTGACGACGCAGAGGCCGTGGCTGGCGGCGGCCAGTCCCTTGAGCAGCGCGGCGATGCCCTGGTCCTTGAGCTGGCCCGGCGTGGGCGAGGTGGGCGCGTATTGCAGCGGCTCGAGGCCGTCGAGGATGAGGAGGCTGCGTTGCTGGCCCACGATGCGGGCGAGGCGTTGGCCTTTCTCGAACGCGCCCGCGCTGCTGGCGGCAAATGCTTTGTCCGCGTCGTCGCCGAAGAAGGTGAGGGCTTCCTTGAGAAACAGGTCGGACGAAGCGGCCACCTGCTCGCGCGTGCCCTGGCTGTAGAACGACCACGCGAAGACGGCGTCGCACCCTGGCCAGTCCTGATGCGCGAGGTCTTCCCCTCGCCGCCGAGGGCGACGAAGGTGAGAACGTGCGGGCGGGATTTCTCCCGCTTATCGCGCTAGCCAGCGTCTCGTTCAGCAGCTTTAACTCATCGTCGCGACCGATCAGTTTCTCGGCGGCGTGCGGGATGATGCGGAAGATGTCCACGATGGCCGCTGACACTTCGCCGCCGTGCTCCCGGCGCCCGACCTGAAGTTCCGCAATCTTCGCCTTGGCTTCCGCGATTTGCTCCGCGAGACCGAATTTCTGCGCCGGATCCGCCGCGACGGCCTCCTGCTGCTGGAGGTAAGCCAGCTTTCTTCGCCAAGTTTCCAGCGCATCGCTCATGGCAGGTCAGCCTCCGAGTTCGGTGATCTTCGCCCGCGCCTCCTCGATCTGCTCTGCCAGCGCGAACTTCTGCGCGGGGTCTGTAGCGATGGCTTCCTGCTGCCGGAGGTATTCGAGCTTCCTCCGCCACGTCTTTAGCGCACCCGACTCGTGATCGTGCGGATGTGCGGCTTCAACGGGCGAAACAGCGTTCGGGAAAGTCTCGCCAATGAATGCGAACTCAGCCGGATTGACCCCTGCTTTCGTACAGAGCTGCGGAATCGATTTCTCGTCCCATGAGCCGATCATGTGGGTGACGGCTTGGTCGTACGCGGACTGGACCGGGTGACCGTCGGCGAGCGCGGCATACAGGCTGCGGGCGAACTCCGTGGCGGCGCGGTCATCAACCTCCTCTTCGACGCCGATGGCGAAATCGATTTTCTGCACCAGCACGTTCGCGGTTGTCAGGGAGTGGCAGGTGTTCAGGACGACCATCCGCAGCCCCGGCTGCCTGCCGAGCACATGCTGGAGCGCCGCCGGGGAAACTGGCTTCGACCGGCTCTCGTGGTCCAGGAGCACGATGCCGCCCGGCCCACTGTGAAAACCGCTGTAGTGAAGAATCTGCGGCGCGTGCTCATTGACGCTGTGCGCGAAATCGGCGGCGAGCATCGCGGTTTCCGCCTCGATCGAAAAAAGCTCGCGATAGCGCGCCGCCTTAACGGCCTTCTTGATTTCCCGAATCTCCACATCGACGCCGAGGGCCGCCTTGTCTTTCGGGCTGGCGGAGACGATCAGCACCTTGATGACTTGAGCGCGTGCAGCGGGGGCAGATGAGTGCGCGGGTGGAATTGGCTGGGAGGGACGCGCCTCGGGCGCAAATGTCAGCGGAGCCCCCTTCTTCGGTGCACGGGCCCTGAGTGTCCCGATGGCTCCGGGTTCGACGTGCGCCTGCCCGAGGAGAAAGTCGTAGAGGGACTGATAGGCGCTCTCGGAGGTCAGGGTGTAATGAGTGGCCGAGCGAAGCGGCTCTGGAATCCAGTCCGCGACGACGGGGGAGAGAAAGACCGGCACGAACTTCAGCGACCTGCTTTTCGAGTCGTAGATTTCCTGAGTGATGAGCGTGCCCTCCCAATCGGCACCCTTGCCGATGCCGGGCTTTTCGTGACCGCGGAAGCGCCGGTAATACGGCTCCGTGCAGACGACGAGAACGGAGTCCGCAGCGTCGAGTTTGTCGAGCATCCAGCGCGGCCAGCCGCCTTCAGGCGTGCCGTTCAAATACTGGTCGATGGAAGTCTCGATCCCGTCGGCGCGCAGGCGCTCGGAGAGCGCGAGCACCCTTTCGCAATGCTCCTCGGAATCGTGGCTGTAGCTGATGAAGACCTTTTTCATGCGCGTGCGATTTTGGGAACGACTTACTTTTTCATCCCGCGCCGGAAACGGGAGCGCGATGTCGAACCGAAGGAGCTGGAGGAGTCTGCGGCCATGACGGTGAACGGTTGCCGACGCGGACTATGCCTTGCGACGGGGGCGCGGCTCCACTCTTTTCATCGTGGCGGCGTTTCCAGAATCTTCGGCGGATTGCCGTGGCATTTCATACGGGTGCTTCATGACCAATTTCCTTTTTGAAACCGTTGCTGCGCGGCTACCACTCGGGGCATGAACACCCGCATTTTTCTCATCCGTCACGGGGCGACGACCCTTACCGCCGAGGACCGCTTCGCCGGGGCGACCGATGTGCAGCTCTCCGACACGGGCCGCGAGCAGGTACGCCGGCTCGCGGTGCGGCTGAAGGACGACGGCATCACCGCGGTCTATGCGTCGCCGCTCGGGCGGACGGTGGAGACGGCGAGCATCCTCGCCGAACCGCACGGGCTCGAAGTCCAGACGCGCGAGGGATTGCGCGAAATTTCGCACGGGCGCTGGGAGCAGATGACGCGCTGCGAAGTCGATGCGCAGTTCCCCGAGGAGGCTGCGGCGTGGGACGAGGATCCTTACACTTTCGCGCCGCTCGGCGGCGAAAGCGGCCTGGCCGTGACCGCGCGGGCGCTGCCGGTGCTCATGGACATCGTGCGTGAGAATCAGGGCGGCAACGTGCTCGTGGTTTCGCACAAGGCGACGATCCGGCTGCTGCTCAGCTCGCTCCTCGGCTTCGACCCTCGGCGCTACCGCGACAATCTCGACCAAAGCCCTGCCGCGCTGAACGTCGTCGATTTCAAAGATGCCGTCCGCGCCCGCCTCGCGCTTTTCAACGACACCTCACACTACGACACGGCCGGTCTCGCGATCCCCGCAGTGCCGACGGCGCGGCTGTCGAAATGGTGGGATACCGGAGCTGGTGGGAAATGACTTTCAGTTTGCGGGTGAACTGGCGGGGGGACGCGGCTAGCTTGCGGGGATGACCAAGCAAACCGTGCTCTACGACGGCGAATGTCCGATGTGCATTTTCCAGATGAAGGTGCTGAGCTGGCTGGACTGGCGCGGCGCGCTGGCGCTGGTCCCGCTGTCCGATCCGCGCGCGCAGGAAATCGCGCCGCAGCTCACACGCGAGGATTTGCTCGAAGCGATCCACTGCGTGACGCCGGAGGGCCGGGTCTATCGGGGCGCGCGGGCGATCCGCTTCGTCGGGATGCGGCTGCCGCTGCTCGTGCCGGTGGCGTTGTTTCTGTGGTTTCCGGGGGTCATCGTGCTGGCGGAAATCATCTACCGCTGGGTGAGCCGGCATCGGCTGCTCTTCAGCCGCGTCTTTGGCTGCAAGGACGCCTGCGCGATCCTGCCGGCGCGGAAGCGGGAGCAGGACAAGCTGGCCTAAGTGGAAGGCGAAAGGCGAAAGGCGAAAGACGATGGTCTGCGGGCGGCGCTAGACGTGGCGACGCAGGCCTTGCTGGCGGAACTGACGCCAGCGGGGCATTGGGTCGGCGAGCTTTCGTGTAGCGCGCTGTCCACGGCGACGGCAGTGGTGGCGCTGACGCAAATCGGGCGCGAGGCCGATGCGGGCTTGATCCGCGGCGGGCTGCGCTGGTTGGGAGAAAACCAGAACGCGGACGGCGGCTGGGGCGACACGGTGAAAAGCAAAAGCAATATCAGCACGACCGCGCTCTGCTGGGCGGCCTTCGGTGCGGCGCGGGCGGATGGGGAATTTGCCGAAACAGTGGCTCGCGCGGAGGCGTGGTTGAAGACAGCGCAAGGCCCGCATTCGCTGCCCGAGGCCATCGCTGCGCGTTACGGCAAGGATCGCACCTTTTCCGTGCCGATTCTGATGACGCTGGCGCTGGGCGGTCGGATTGGTTGGGAACACGTCATGGCGCTGCCGTTCGAGCTGGCGGCGCTGCCGCATCAGGTTTTCGGCGCGGTGCGGCTGCCGGTGGTCAGCTATGCGCTGCCGGCGCTGATTGCCATCGGGCAGGCGATCCATCATCACCGTCCCACGCGGAACCCACTCGCCCGTTTCCTCCGCGAACAATTCCGGGCGAAGACGCTGCGCGTGCTGGCGTCCATCCAGCCGGAAAATGGCGGCTTTCTCGAAGCCACACCGCTGACCAGCTTCGTGACGATGAGCCTGGCCTCGATGGAACTCGCGGAGCATTCCGTCGCGCGGAAGGGTGCGGAATTCTTGCGCACGTCGGCGCGGGCGGACGGGAGCTGGGCGATCGACACGAATCTCGCGACGTGGGTGACGACGCTCGGCATCCAGGCGCTGGCCCCGCAGCCAGGCGTGTTCTCGCCCGAGCGAAGGCTCACACTGCGTGCGTGGCTGCTTGGACAGCAGTACCGCACCGAACATCCCTACACCCACGCCGCACCCGGCGGCTGGGCTTGGACCGATCTCCCCGGCGGCGTGCCCGACGCCGACGACACCGCGGGCGCGCTCCTCGCCTTACTCGCGCTCGGGACCGTGGATGCGGAGACCCGCACCGCCGGAATCGCCGGCGTCCGCTGGCTGCTCGGCCTGCAAAATGGCGACGGCGGCATCCCCACCTTTTGCCGCGGTTGGGGGGCGCTGCCCTTCGACCGCAGCTCGCCCGATCTCACCGCCCACACTTTGCGCGCCTGGAGCGCATGGCTGCCCCAGCTCGACGCGCCGCTGCAGGCGCGCACGCTGCGCGGCCTGGCCCGCGGTCTGCGCTTCCTCGCCACGGTGCAGCGCCGCGACGGCGCGTGGCTGCCGCTTTGGTTCGGCAACGAGCACGCGCCCGATGACGAAAATCCGCTCTACGGCACCGCTGAGGTCGTCCTCACCCTGCGCGAATTGCGCGACCGCGGCATCACCTTCCCCGACGAAATGCTGCGCGCTGGGGCGCGCTGGCTGACCGCGGCTCAAAACGAAGACGGTGGCTGGAGCGGAGTGCGCGGCGGCCCGGCGTCGGTGGAGGAAACGGCGCTCGCCATCGAGGCACTGGCCGGCACGGCGGAAGTCGGGGCGGTCAATGCCGGGGTGCGCTGGCTCGTCCAGCGCGTGGAAAGCGGCGCGTGGCGCGAGCCGTCCCCGATCGGGTTCTACTTTGCGAAGCTCTGGTACTACGAGCGGCTCTACCCGCTGACCTTCACCGCCGGGGCCCTGGGGAAAGTGGCGCCGCTGGGTTAGGGAAAAGCGCGCACGCTCAACCCACCGTCAGCAGCACCGGCGCGCTCCGGGCGTTTTCGCGAAAACCAACGCCCCCTGCGCCCCGCCTTCCCGCCCCTCTCCCGCGCCTTCACCACACCCCATAAGTGCTTCCTCGCGGCCAACCAATGTTGCACTTCAAAGTGGAGCCCGGGCGTTGCGGATGTTGGTAATTCAGTCATGCCTCTCTCGTGGCGTTGATAGCGGGAAAAGCGAATCCAGCGAGTAGAAAAGCGACGACACAAAAGAGCAACTGGCGATAGCATAGCCGATGGTCCCAACGCCAGACGACGAGCGCGCTGAGAAAGACCAAGGCGAAGGAACCGAGTGTAATGGGAAACGCCCACGGGATGTAACGACCGCGACCGATGGCGCAAATCCAGAGGCCGATAAGAGTGAAGGCTTCGAGCGTGTGTAGATAGTAAATGAGCCACTCCCGGGATGACGCCGGCAACAAACGGAATCCGGAAGGAATACCCTCGCGGTCGAATGCGAATAGAAACAGAAGGCCGATAAAGCCGAGCAATCCGTTCGCGCAGACTTCGAGGGTAACGTCGAAAGGATACGATGTCATAATGGTTCGTTCTCAGAAAACGCGAGCAACGCCTAACGAGAGGTAGGCTTCATTGTTGAAGTACTAAAAATAGAGCTTCAAGGGTGAAGCCTTTTTGTAATGAAAGACGGGCGGCACCGCTGGGCCTGGGGGGGCGCGGAAAACTTCATGGATCCATGGACGCCAGATCTTTCGGTCGCCGGCAAGCCAAACGTCGATCGAGGGGGTGAGGTGGCCTTCGGGACGAAGGCGACCGGGATCACTTGAGGCGGGTCGGTGAACGGGGTTTTTGGGTTCTTAGAGGGTGTGAAATATGTAGGCGGTGAGCCGCGTCCCATTGGGACGTTCAATCGTAGCCGTGGGCTTCAGCCCACGGATTGGGTGGCGCGCACCCCCGTCGCGTAGCGACGTTTGAAAAGCCTGCAAATGTCGCTACGCGACAGGCCATCCTATCGCGCTGACCGCGGGCTGAAGCCCACGGCTACGCTCATTCGTCCCAATGGGACGACTTATTTCGTAGTCTCTGAGAGTATGTACCGGAAGTCGGTTTAGACAGCGAGCCGTGAGAGGAGGAGGCGAGCGGCGGCGATGAGAATGAAGGCTTCAGAGGAGTCGGTGCGGAACTCGAAGTCTTTGCTCAAGCGGCGGAAGCGGTGCAGCCAGCCGAAGGTGCGTTCGACGACCCAGCGGCGCGGGAGGACTTGGAAGGCTTTGGCGTCGTCGCTGCGGCGCACGATTTCCAGGCGCAAGAGGCGTGCGCCAAAGCGCTCGCTCATCCAACCGGCGAGTTTGTGGGCGGCGTAGCCGCCCTCGGCCCAGAGCATTTGGAAATCAGCCAGGGTTCGTCGATCTAATCGAGCAGGGGCGTAGCGCCATCGCGATCCTGCAGGCTGGTGGCATGCACACGCACTTTGAGAATCAGACCATCGGTGTCCACCGCCCTTTCCAAGAGCCCGCCGACGGACGGCGGGCTAAAGCAGCGCGGAGTCGTCGCGCTTTTCGAGGCGCATGATTTGTTTCTTCACGACCTCGACGTTTTTCGTCAGCTCGAAGAGAGCCTTCACGATCTCGGCTTTGGTCGGCTCGTCGGCGAGCGCGGGGAGCAGCGGGTGGATGCTGGTTACGCCGGCGGACAGCGTATTGCAAGCGGTGCGGATGGCGGTGATGGCGGTCGGGCGGTCCATGGCGCGACCATGCGGGCACGAGTCTCGACGCGCAAGCAGCGGGCGTGGCAGGCTGCGGGGATGCGAATCATCGTCACCTGCGGGCCGAGCTACGAACCGATCGACGAAGTGCGGCGGATCACGAATTTTTCCACCGGAGAGATGGGCACCCGGCTCGCGCGGGCGCTGGCGAAAGCGGGGCATGAGGTCGCTTGTTTCAAAGGTGTGACCGCGACCACCAAGGAATGTGCGGAGCCGGCGCGAGTCGTGACGTTTTCGACCAATGACGATCTGCACACCCAACTGGCTTCCCTGCCCGCCCGACAGGAAATTGGCGCGGTCTTTCACGCTGCGGCGCTGGCGGATTTCAAAATCTTCTGGGCACGCGATGGGCAGCGAAAAATTTCCAGCCGGGCCGGCGCAGTGACGCTCCAGCTCGTGCCGTCGAGCAAGGTCATCAGCGAACTGCGCGGGCTTTTCCCGAATGCCCGGATCGCCGGTTGGAAATACGAGCTGGATGGCACACCCGCGGATGTGGCGGCGAAAGCGGCGCGGCAGATCGCGGAGAATCGCACCGACGTGTGCATCATGAACGGCGCGGCGTACGGTCGCGGCTACGGCGTCTATGCCGCAAACAGCGAGCGACGGCATCTCGCCGACACCGCGGCGCTGTGCGCGTGGGCCGGAGAGTGGCTCGGTGAAAACAGTCGGTGAGCGGAAACCAAACCTGCCGTCATCCTGAACGGAGTTTCGCCGTGGGCGCAGGCGGAGGCGAAACGCAGTGAAGGATCGCCGACTGTAAATCGGCGGAGGCGGTCTGGTGAAATGCGGACGCTTGCTCTCCAGCCGCCTCCGACCATTTACTTTCTGCGATCCTTCACTGCGCGCCGCCCCATCTTCGCCCACGCGGCGCTCCATTCAGGATGACGCCTTGGTTGTTCGATGGGCGGCGGCTTTGCCGACGCGCGGGATGACCCGCTAACTTGCATGTCCGACTCCACCCTATCCAAAGCGAAAGCCGCGCTCTTCCGGCACGAGACCATCCTCCTCGTGGTGCTGCTCGCGGAGTGGTTTTATTTCGACTCGGTGGGCCGGCGCTTCGGATCACTGGACAATACTTTCGACATCCTACGGCACTCGGTGGAAATCGGCCTGCTCGCGCTGGTGATGACACCGATCATCCTCACGGGCGGCATCGATTTGTCGGTCGGCTCGCTGCTCGGCTTGTGTGCGATCCTCTTCGGGAAAATGTGGCGCGACGCACACATGGACCCCGCGCTCGCGGCGGTTTGCACGCTCGGCATCGGCGCGGTGGCAGGCGGATTGAATGCGGCGCTC
Source organism: Chthoniobacterales bacterium (assembly GCA_038318725.1). Taxonomy (GTDB): domain Bacteria; phylum Verrucomicrobiota; class Verrucomicrobiia; order Chthoniobacterales; family Chthoniobacteraceae; genus Chthoniobacter. The sequence goes on along the minus strand of JBBQCM010000099.1, from coordinate 15,116 downwards.
ATCACCGGACTTCGGCTGCCGCCGCTCATCGTGACGCTTGGCACTTACTCGCTTTTTCGAGGGCTGGCGGAGGCGATCACGCGGGGCGTGGATACCTTCACCGGCTTCCCGAAATCGTTCCTGAATCTCGGCCAGGAGCGGCTCGGCGGCCTGCCGACGCAGGTCTGGGTCTTTCTCGCGGTGGCCGTCGGAGTGTGGCTGCTCGTGCATCGGACCACGTATGGCCGCGCCTTTCGCGCGATCGGTTTCGCGCCCGAGGGCGCACGCTACGCTGGCATCCCGGTCGAGCGGCGGTTGGCGCTGGCCTACGTGCTCGCGGGTGTGGTCGCCGCGGTGGCGGCGGTCATTTACACCGCCCGGCTCGGACAGGCGAAAGCGGACGCGGGCACCGGCTACGAACTTTTCGCGATCACCGCTGTGGTGCTCGGCGGGACGAGCATTTTCGGCGGCACGGGCTCCGTCCATGGCACGCTGCTCGGCGTCGCGGCCATCGCCGTGCTGAACAACGGCCTCGTCCACGCCCGCCAGCCGCGCGAAGTCGCCGGACTGCTCACTGGCGCTCTCCTTTTGCTCGCGCTAACGGGTGGCGCGCTGCCAAAGCTGCTCGCCAATTTCCGCCAGCCCCGCCAATCTCCCGCCCCCACCAATCTTCCACCCGCTCCCCAATGAAAAGCCTCCTCACCCTCGCCCTCGCTGTCGGCCTCGCCCTTACCGCCGGCTGCAAGAAATCCGCGGAATCCGGCTCCAGCACTTCATCCGACGGCAAGAAGCTGACCATCGCGCTGATGCCGAAGAGCAAAGGCAACGCCTATTTCATCTCGTGCAAGGCGGGCGCGGATGAGGCGGCGAAGGAAGTCGGCGCGGAGCTGATTTTCGACGGTCCGACCGATCCCGATCCGGCGAAGCAAAACGAGATCATCGAGAACTGGATCACCCTCGGCGTCGATGTCATCGCGGTGGCTTGCGAGAATAAAGAGGGCATTTCCACGGCGCTGAAAAAGGCGAAAAGCAAAGGCATCAAGGTCGTGACCTATGACTCGGATGCGAACATCGACGCGCGCGACATTTTCATCAACCAGGCGACGCCGGAAGGTATCGGCAACACGCTCATGGATGAAGCGGCACGGCTGCTGAACAACGAGGGCGAGTTTGCGATCATCACCGCGTCGCTCACGGCGGCGAACATGAACGAGTGGCAGAAGTACATCGAAGCCCGCCGCGCTGCGAAATACCCGAACATGCAAATGGTCGCGCTTCGTCCGTGCGACGACCTCAAGGACAAGGCGCAGGCCGAGGCGACAAACCTGCTCGGCGCGAATCCGAATCTCAAACTCATCATGGCCATCTGCTCGCCCGCCGTGCCCGGCGCCGCGGAAGCCGTGAAGCAGGCGGGCAAAGTCGGCGCTGTCAAAATCATCGGTCTTGGCCTGCCGAACGAAAACAAAAAATACGTCCACGAAGACGTGACCCAAAGCGTGATCCTCTGGAAGACCACCGACCTCGGCTACCTCACGATCAAAGCCGCATCCGACCTCGCGAGCGGCAAGCTCAAGCCGGGCGCGACCGACTACGACGCCGGACGGCTCGGCACACTCAAGGTCGAGGGCGACAGCATCGTCCTCGGCCAGCCGTTCATTTTCAACAAATCGAACATCGACGGTTTCGATTTCTGAACAGCGGTCTCACCGCCTCCGCTGAGCGCAGCGCTACTCGTTTTTCAGCGGCACTTCGAGTTGCTGGAGCACCTCGAAGACGTGGCGGATCAGGCCTTTGTAATGTTGCTGCACGACGAGGTCGTTCGACTCTTTCTCCAGCGCCACGAAATCGGCGAAATCCTCCTGGAGCTTGAGCGCAAGGAGAGTGCGGAGCTGAGCACCGGTGTCGCTCACCGGCTCGCCCGCCATCGCACCTGTGCTGGTCGCGAGGTCTTCGCTGTTTTGGGTGAGTTCGGTAATCTGCACTTGTAACTCGGCATTGCGGGCTTCGAGCTGCAGGTTGAGCCGTGCGAGTTCCTCGGGCGTCGGCTCGCCTTGGATAATCGGGCCGGTTTTTTCCGACCGGCGCGGGCGGTCTTCCCGCAGCCGCGGCTTGGCCTGTGCGGAGGCGAGTTCACTGCGCAAGCCTTGCACATGCTGCTCGATCTGCCGCAGCGTGGCGGTGAGGTCGAAACGTCCGCTGTTGCTGCCACCGCCGGCATTGCGCGGCTCATAGACGGGGCGTTCGCGGCCCTCCCGCTCGCGCCGCGGTTCCTGCGATTGCGGCGATTTCTGCGGGCGCGGTTCATAGACGGGGCGCTCTTTGCGCGGCGGCGGGCCTGCTTCCCCTCCCGGTTCGCCGTCTTCCCGACTCTCCTCGCCGGCATCTGCCGACTCCGCGCCTTCGGGGGATACTTCGCCTGCATCGATGGAGCCTTCCTCGGTGGGTTCGGTTCCGCCGCCGGCTTCTGCACCCGCCGGCTTCAACGCCGCGGCGATCTCCTCCGGCAGCTCAGCCACCTCCTTGCGCAACGCGCTCTGCCATTTTCCGCTCCAGCGGCTCACCCCTTTTTTCACGGCTTCGAGCGCTTCGGCATGGAGCTTTCCGAGCTGGCCGTTTTCCTGCACCCATTTCAAAATGCCGAGCTGGGTGACTGGAGGATGAGGGATCGTGAAAACGGACAGGACCGCGCATTGCACCAGGACATCAGCCTCGGCGGGCTTGAGATCCGCCAGCCCGAGCTGCGCGATCCAGGGTTTCGCGCGCCCGATGAAGACGTTTGCGAAAATGTGCGCGTGCTTCGGGGCGAGCGTGCCCGAGTCCTTGTCGCGCATCTCCTTGGCCACGGCCACGGCGACTTTGAGCGTCACCGGCGCGTCCACTTTGAAAAGCGCCCGCGCCACGCTCAGCCGCATCCGCCGCGCGGCGTCGGTTTCATCCTTGCCGAGGCCCGCGAGGAGCTGGGTGCGAAAGCCCGCCGACAACTCCGGCCAGACCTGCTCGATGGCCCGCACGCCCACGATCCACGGCACCTTTGGCAGCGCCTCCACGGCCCGCGCCACACCGGCGCGCCCGCCGATCAGCGCCTCTTTGAGCAGGACCGTCATCCGCTCCTCGTCCGCGGGGGAAAGCCGCGCCCGTTGCGACGCCTCGGCGAGTTGCGTCAATTCATCTGCGAGTGGGGCGTTTGGGAGCGCAGGGTCCGTTGGGGTGTCGGCGAGAGGTAATTCGGTGGTCAACTCCGCGGCGGGTGCGGGCGTCGATTCGGGCAGGGTTTCGGGCGAGGGCTCGTCCGAGGGAAGGTTGGTCTCCATGGATTGAAATTCGCCGCCAAGACAACGGCTGCGCCCCGGCGAACGCGAGGAAAAAAGGAGCCACTGATTCCGCTCCCGCAACCGCGACGTGCTCCAGCAGGTTTTGCCGCGATCCGGCAGTATTTTGGAAAGATTCGCTAAAAGTAGAAGGGAATACCGAGCTTCTGGAACTCACCTTTCTGTTCGGGCAGCCATTTGTTGCCGAGCTTCTCGAACCCGCCTTGAGCGCGATAGTCGGAGAGAAAGGCGTTGACCTTGGCGCGAAGTTCGTCGCTGCCTTTGCGCAGGCCGATGGCCCAGCTCTCCTGCTGAAATGGGGTGAGCAGAGCGCGCGTGGTGTCGGGATTTTTGCGCCAGTTTTTGAAGGTGGACATCTGGTCGTAGATGAAGGCTTCAGCTTTGCCCTGAGTGACTTCGAGGACGCAGGCGTTTTCGTTGTCGAGGACGAGCGGGCGCGCGGCTTTGAGGGCACGCAAGGCGTAGAGATGGCCGGTGGTGCCTTTCTTCACGGCGAGGCGCTGGCCGGGTTTGTCGGCGTCGGCGATGGACTGGATGGGGCTTTTGGCGGAGACGAGGAGACAGAGGCCGGTCTGGAGGTAGGGCTCGGAAAAGTCTATGGACTGGGCGCGTTCGGGGGTGGCGGTCATGGAGGAAAGGATGAGGTCGATTTTGCCGGTCTTGAGCGCGGGGATGAGGCCGTCGAAGGGCAGGTTTTGTATTTCCACGGGTCGGCCGAGATGCTCGCCGAGGGCGCGGGCGAGATCGACGCTGACGCCGGCGGGCGCGCCGCGCTCGTCGCGCATTTCGAAGGGCGGGTAGGCGAGTTCCATCCCGACGAGGAGCTTTTTCTCCTCCGCCAGCAGGGGACGCGAAGAGACGAGGAGCAGCGCGAAGAGGAGATGGACGGTGGTTTTCACGAGCGCGAATCTAGGCCGTGCGAAAGAGCTGCCAAGCGGCGAAATGGAGCCACCGCTCACCCCGCGCGCGATTCCTCATAGGCGGAAAATTCATTGAATGAATCCGCACCCATTCAGTCCGACCTTCCACTGTCATGAAAATCCGCGCCCTTCTCCTCCTCGTCCTCACCGCGGTGCTCCCGCTCGCGGCCCCGCGCTCTGCCCAAGCCGCCGCGGATGTCTCCTTCGACTATTTCTACGACGCCCTCCTGCCCTACGGCGAATGGATCGAGGTGGACGGCTACGGCTTCTGCTGGAGGCCGACGGAGGTCGATGCAGACTGGGTGCCTTACTCGGACGGCTACTGGGCGTTCACCGATGCGGGCTGGACTTGGGTCGGTTACGAGGAATTCGCGGGCATCGTCTATCACTACGGGCGCTGGGTTTTCGTGGAAGACGAGGGCTGGTGCTGGGTGCCGGACTACGAGTGGGGGCCGGCGTGGGTCTCGTGGCGGAATAATGACGACTACGTTGGCTGGGCTCCGCTGCCGCCGCAGGCGACGTGGCAGCCGGAGATCGGCATCAGCACTTGGGTGGACACGACCTATGACATCGGCCCGGCGTTTTACAGCTTCTGTGCGGTGCGGGATTTTGGGGCGCCGGTGCTGCGCCCCGTGATCATCAATCGCTCGCGCAATGTGACGATCATCCGCACGACGGTGAACATCACAAATATCACCTACAACACCTTCGGTTCATCGCCGGTGATCTATAATGGCGGGCCGAACTACGCCTACCTCAGCAGCCGCTGCCAGCGACCGATCCCGGCGCTGAAGCTCGTCCGCACCACGCATTTCGACCGGGCGGATTTCCGCCGCGGGCCGGGCGGTTTTTCGCCGAATGCGCGGACGGTGGGCAATCAGCTCCTCGTCAATGCACCAATCGTCGCGCCGCCGGTGCAGCCGCGGTTTTTGCAGGACAAGGTGAAGAAGACTTTCGCCGCGGACAAAGTGCGAACCGGCTGGGCGAGCGTGAAGGATCCGAAGGTGCGCGAGGATTTGCGCCAGCATTTCCGCCGCGAAACGAAGGGCCTCACGCCTTACACCGCGCCGGCCCGGGCGGTGGTCGCGAACGATTTGAAAGTGGTGCCCGCCCAAGCGGACCCGACCGCGGTATCGCCCGGCCTCACCGGCAGAGGGCCGCGCGGCAAAGGCGAGCGTCAACCGCCGGCGATCGCGGGAGATCCGGTCCCGCCAGTAGCGCCGGGATCGGTTTCACCCGCCGGGACGCTCCCAGCCGATCCCCGCACCATCGGGCGCGGAAAAGAGCGGGCAACGACCGGCAACGCCGGCGTGCCGCCCACCGTGACGGGTGGACCGCTGAAGCCATTCAACCCCGGAGCCGACACCAATCCGCCGCACCCCGATCCAGTCACTACACCGAATCCCGTGGCGACGATCCCCGGCCCGGACACGCCGACGCGCGAAAACGGGCGGCCGATGAAAAAGCAGGAGCAACCTCAGAAGCCGGTGGTCGTCGTGCCGCCAAATCCCGGGGTCGTCGTCCCTCCGGTCGCCCCCGTCGTGGTCGCCCCCCCGACCACCAGCCAGCCCGCCGGGCCGGTCGAACCGCGTGAAGGCCGCGGCCCGCGGCCGATGAAAGGAGATGCCACCGCCGGTCAGGCGCAAGCGGCAGCGGAAGCCGCCAAAGCCGCCCGCGAGCAGGAAAATTTCCAGCGGCAGAATATGGAGCTGGAAAAGCGTCGCGCTGCGCAGGCTGAAGCGGAGCAAACCCGTGGCGAGCAGGAACGCATGGTTCGCCAGCGCGCGGCCGAAACCAACGCCAACGCCCAGCAGCAGAAACAGGCTGCCGAAGCCGCCGCGGCTACTGCCGAAAAAGCGAAGATGCAGGCCCAGCAGGAGCAGCGCGCCCAGGCGGAACGCGAGAAAATGCAGGCTGATCAGCAGCGCATGAACCGCCAGACCGACACCGAAGCCGCCGCGAAACAGGCCGAGATGAGGCGCCAGCAAGCGGAAGCCCAGACCCAGGAAAGCCAGCGTCAACAGCAGGAACGAATCGCCGTCCAACGCCGCCAGCAACAGATGGAACAGCAGCGCGCCGCCCAGGAGGCCGCCAAGCAACAAGCGTCCGAAAACGCCCGCCAGCAGCAGATGGAGCAGCAGCGCGCCGACCAAGCGGCCGCCAAACAACAGGCCGCCGAAAACGCCCGTCAGCAGCAGATGGAGCAGCAACGGGCCGCCCAAGCGGCCGCCAAACAACAGGCCGCCGAAAACGCTCGCCAGCAGCAGATGGAGCAGCAACGTGCCGCTCAGGAGGCCGCCAAACAACAGGCTGCCGAAAACTCCCGCCGGCAGCAAATGGAACAACAGCGCGCGGCCCAAGAGTCTGCCAAGCAGCAGGCCGAACAGCAGCGCCGGGCCATGGACGCCCAGCGTGAACAGGCCGCCCGCCAGCAAATGGAAGCGCAGCGAGCCGCCCAGCAACAGGCCGCCCAAGCAGCCCAAGCCGCACAACAGCAAGCGGCGCAGGACGCGCGCCGCGGCGAGAAGGACAAAGAAAAAGACAAGGACAAGGGCCGCTAAGACCGGGGCCGCCGGCCCAGCCAACCCACGAACTCGAGCGTGCGATCAACCCCGCGGGCGGATGCCAAACTTCCGCTAGCCAAGCTCCCGCCCGCATGCCACGTTCGCCGACTTTTTCCATGAAACCCATTCCCTTCCTCATCCTCACCGCCAGCATCCTCACGGCCTCCCCTCTCCTTGCCGCCGATGCTCCAAAACCTGCGGCCCCCGCCGAGAAAGCTCCCGCCGCTCCCGCGGCCCCTGCGCTCACCGATCCCGTCGCCGTGGTCGAGGGTGTGGAGATTAAAAAAGCCGACCTCGAAACCGCCTTCGCCCGCGTGCTCACCGCGCAGGGCATCCCCGCCGACCAGTTGCCCCCGGAGCAGCGCATGCAGGGCTACCGCATGATCCTCGATGACTTGATCCTCGAAAAACTCATCAATAAGCGCGCCGCCGACACTAAGGTCACCGACGAGGAGGTCGCCGCGAAGATCGAGGGATTTAAGGCCAAGATGGGCTCCGAAGAAGCGTTCAAGGCGCAGATCGAAAAAAGCGGCCTGACTCTCGACAAGGTAAAGGAAAATATCCGCGACGGTCTGCGCCAGGAACGCTGGATCGATTCCCAAATCAAGGGCCAGGACGCCGTGACCGATGCCGACGCGGAGGACTTTTACAAAAAAAATCCCGATCAGTTCAAACAACCCGAGCAAGTCCGCGCCAGCCACATCCTCATCACCGTGGAAAAAGACGCGAAGCCCGAGGTCGTCGCCGAAAAGGAGAAGGCCGCGAAAGCCATCGCCGACCGCGTCAAGAAAGGCGAAGCCTTTGACAAGCTCGCCAAGGAACTTTCCGAAGACCCGAGCGCCAAGCAGAACAGCGGCGACCTGAATTATTTCGGCCGCGAGCAGATGGTGCCGGAGTTTTCAGACGCCGCCTTCAAAATGAAGAAGGACGAAATCAGCGATCCGGTGCGCAGCTCGTTCGGCTTCCACGTCATCAAGGTCACCGACCACAAGGACGCCGAAACCGTCACTTTCGAAAAGGCCAAACCCAAGTTGCTGGACTTTCTCAAGAAGCAGAAACGGCAGGGAGAGATTGAAAAAGTCGTGCAGGGGATCCGCGCCAAGGCGGATGTGAAAAACAATCTGCCCGCACCGCCGCCGGCCCTGTCCGCTCCGCCTGAGCCAACCGCTCCGCCGAAACCGTAGGCCGCCGCCGGTCCCCGCTCGCCATCAAGCGCTGCACCTCCGGTGCGGCGAAGCGACGTTTTCGGGAATAACGCATTGCCGCCCACGGGCGGTCTGCACCACATTCCCGAACTCGCCGTGCGCCGTCTCGCGCGAAGCTTTTCACCATGCCACGCAAACCCCGGAAAAACGTCGGACTGATCGGTCTCGGCATTATCGGCACCCGCGTCGGAGCCGGGCTGCGGGCAGCGGGCTATCAGGTCTATGTCTGGAACCGCAGCGCGAAACCCGCGCCCAATTTTCTCGGTTCACCCGCCGAGATCGCCCGGGCCGCGGACATCATTCAGATCTTCGTCGCCGACGCCGCGGCGCTCTTTGAGGTTCTCGAGTCCATGGCCGACGCCCTCGCCCCGGAGCATCTCATCCTTTGCCACGCGACCGTCGGGCCGGAAGCCGTCATCGAAGCCTCCCGGTTCGTCCAGGCGCGCGGGGCGAGTTTCCTCGACGCGCCTTTCACCGGGAGCAAAATCGCCGCGGAAAAAGGCCAGCTTGTCTATTACATCGGTGGCGATGAATCGGTCTTCCAGCGCGCGAAACCGGTGCTCGAAGCGACCAGCAAAGCCATCGTCCGCATCGGGGAAATCGGGCAGGCTTCCACGATCAAGGTCGTCACCAACATGATCTCCGCCGTAACCGTGCAGACCCTGGCCGAGGCCCTGGCGATTACGCAAAAGGCGGGCATCGCGCCCGAGATTCTCAGTGCCGCCATCGAGCAAAACGCCTGCCGCTCCGGTGTCGTCGAACTCAAGCTGCCGAAAATGGCTGCGGGCGACTACGACCCGCACTTTTCGCTCAAGCACATGTTCAAGGACGTGCAGCTCGGCATCCATATGGCCAACGCCCTCGACCTCGAGATCCCCGTCACCACCGTCACGGCTGGCGTCATGTTTGGCGCGCTCAACCGCGGCTGGGCCGACCTCGATTTCTCCGCGCTCTACAAAATCTACGCCCCAAACGGCGCGGGAAAACCCGCGGCCCTTCCGGCTCTCGCGCCGGTCCCGGCCAGGCTCGCTCCCGCGGTCGTGGAAAAAACGCCGGCCGAGCCCACGCCTGCCGCTCCAGTGGTCGAGGAAAAGATCGCGAAAGTCGTCGAGCTGTCCCCGGCCAGAGCACGGCCCGCCACCCCCCCGGTCCCGCCGGCCCACCGGATGAATGTCGTCCGGCGCTGGTTTGTGTCGCGGCTCGGCGGCTAGCGCATGAGCAGCAGCCCCGTCGCCTACCACGCCCTCCAGACGCGCGGAGGAATCGCCGATTTGTCGGCGCGGGTGAAAATCCGCCTCACCGGCGCGGATCGCGTGCGCTACCTGAACGGCCAGGTCACCAGCAACGTCCAGAAGCTCGCCATCGGCCAGACGCAGCCCGCGTGTGTGACCACGGCCAAGGGCCGACTCTGCGCCGAGATCCTCATCACTGCGCGGCCCGATTCCCTCATCGTCGATGCCGACGCCTCCCTTCGCGAAACCCTGCCCGCCCGATTCGAGCGCTACATCATCTCCGACGACGTGGAACTCGCCGACGCCACCGACGATCTCCGCCTCCTCCACCTCCTCCCGCCGCGCCGCGGAATCTCCGCCACCGACTTCGGCACACTGACCCATCAACCCACCCGGCGCTTCGGGCGTGACGGCCTCGACTTCTTCCTCACCGCGGATGAAGCCGCCTCCCTTCAAGCCCAACACCCGCTGCTCAACGACTCCCTCCTGGAAACCCTCCGACTTGAAGCGGGCCTCCCTCGCTGGGGCTGCGAACTCACCGAAGAAACCCTGCCTCCCGAAGCCGGCCTCGACCGCACCCACATCGACTACCACAAAGGCTGCTACATCGGCCAGGAAGTCATCTCCCGCCTGAAAAGCGTCGGCCACGTCAACCGCCAACTCACCGGCTTCCTCTCAGTGGACGGCATCGCGCCGACGGCCGGCGCGACCATCTTCGTCCCCGGCGAAGACCGCCCCGTCGGCCTCATCACCAGCACCGCGTGGAGTTTTGCCTTGGAAAGGCCAATCGCGCTCGGCTATCTCAGGCGCGGTGCGCCCGCCAGCGGACTGCTCGCCCGCTCCGCCGACGCGACCAGCCCGGAAGCCCGCATCGACGCCTGCCCACTGCCCTTTGTCGCTCCATGAAAAAACTTCTCCTCACTGCTGCCGTGCTCGCCTTCGCCCTCGCCACCGGGCGGGCCGATGATGTGGCCCTCGTCACCCTGCACGTCGGCAAAGACAAAAATCCCCTCCAGTTCGCGATGGAGTTTTACCCCGCCGAAGCTCCCCTCACCGTCGAAAACTTCAAAAAACTCGCCGCCAAAAAATTCTACAACGGCCTCGCCATCCATCGCGTCTTTCCCCACCTCCTCGTGCAAATGGGTGACCCGCTGAGCAAAGGCAAAGACCGTTCCAAAGTCGGCACCGGCGGCCCCGGCTACACTGTCCAGCCCGAGATCCGCCGCAAACACCTCAAAGGTGCCGTCGCCGCCGCCCGCCTCCCCGACAAGATCAACCCATCCCGTCTTTCCAATGGCAGCCAGTTCTTTATCTGTCTCTCTCCAATGCCCGCCTACGACGGCCAATACACCGTTTTCGGCCACATCCTTTGGGGCCTCGAGATCCTCGACGGCCTAAGCGCGGCCCCCGTGGACAGCAATGACAACCCCACCACCCGCATCGCTATCAAATCCGTGAAAATAATGCCTCGCGAGCAGCTTCCCGCCCAGCCCGCCCCCGTCGTCCCCGGCCCCGCGCCCAAGAAGCCTTGGTGGCGAATTTTCTAAGCACAAACGCTTGCGAGTCAGAAGGGCCGCACGTATAAGACGCGTCCCTCAAACCGGGTAGGTACCGAAGTGGCCAAACGGGGTGGACTGTAAATCCACTGGCTTACGCCTTCACAGGTTCGAATCCTGTCCTGCCCACTCCATTTGTTCGCCCAACGCGCCGCGTTTTAGCGCTGCATCAATTCCACGATGGCGCTCCGGAGAAGGGAGACGTCGATCGGTTTGATAAGGTGCCGTCCAAACCCGGCGGCGCGGCTTTGTTCAAGGTCGGAGTCCATCCCGTACCCGCTGAGTGCGATTCCCTTTAATTCATATTTGGCTGTGAGGATGCGCATCAAATCCTGCCCGCTGCCATCCGGCAGACCGAGGTCGCTGATCAGGAGATCAATGCCCCCACGGAGCATCTCCCGCTCAGCGATTTCGACTGCGCGGCTGACGCTGTCGGCGTGCGTGACGTCGTGCCCCATGCGGCGCAGCAGGCGTGCAAGGATCTCGGCGCTGTCGGCGTGATCTTCCACGAGCAAGATGCGCAGCGGTCGCTGATGGACGCTTCCTGAAGTCGGGGCCGGGATGGTCGAAGCAGACTCGTGCGGGGACAGCAGAGGCGTTCCTTGCGTGGTTTCGGATTTACCGCAGGGGAGCGTCAGCGTGAACGTGCTCCCGCACCCTTTGCCGTTGCTGGTTCCTTGAAGCGTGCCGCCATGGGAATCGGCGATGGCTTTGCTGATCGCCAGGCCCAGCCCCAGGCCGCCGAACTGTCGGGCGATGTTCCGGTCGCCTTGCTCGAATGCCTGAAAAACGCGCTCCGCTTCGCCTTGATCCATGCCGATCCCGGTGTCCTGCAATTCGACGACCAGTTGTTGAGCGCCATTCCTCGCAGTGATCCGCGAGCGTACCGTGATCGTTCCCTCCGGCGGGGTGAACTTGATCGCGTTCTTCAGCAAATTCCAAAGGATCTGCGTCACCCGCGCGCTGTCGGCCTGGATCATCGGATGCGGCTCCGCGAGTTCGCGCGCGAGCGTGAGGCGTTTGGCCTTGAGATCAGGAAGGCAGGTGTTGATGGCGTCTTCGATCATTCGGCTGACCGACACCACTTCATGACGCAGGTGCAGTTTGCCGTGGGTGATCCGGGTGATATCGAGCAGGTCATCAATCAGGCGTGCCTCCAGTTCGACATTGCGGCGCACGGTTTCGAGATCTTCGGCCAGCGCTTCGGGAATCGCGCCTTCCTCGCGAAGACTCGAGAGAATGGCCAGGACCGGCGTCAGCGGTGTGCGCAGCTCGTGACTCAGAGCCGCGAGGAACTGGTCTTTCGCTTGGTTCGCCTGCTCCGCCACCGTCCGGGCTTCCTGCATCGCGACATAGCTGCGTTCCAGCGCGACTTCCTTGACCCGCCGTCCGGTGACGTCGTGGAAGACCATGACCGCGCCAATGATCCCACCGGCCGGATTCTTGATGGGCGCGGCACTGTCTTCGATGGGAATCTCCACGCCATCGCGCCGGATGAGCTTCGTGTGGTTGGCCAAGCCCAGACAGATCCCTTCCTCCAATGCGCGGTGAATCGGATTCGCCGCCTGCTCGCGCGTGGTCTCGTGCATCAGCCTCATCACTTCGCCAACCGGCTGGCCGACCGCCTCCGCACTGGCCCAGCCCGTCAGCTCTTCCGCCACATGATTGAGAAAGGTAATGCGGCCACGGGTGTCCACGGTGATCACCGCGTCGCCGATGCTGCCGAGGGTCACGCGGAACCACTCGCTCTGTTCGCGCAGCTCCTCGGTCTTTCGTTCGAGGGCCTCCTTGGCCTCCAGCAGTTCCCGCTCGGCGCGCTGCCGCGCGAGGAGGATGGCGCTCGCATTTTGGAGGGCGACGGAGCGCAGCCGCTTGTCCTCCTCCGCGTCGCTTTCCATTAGTTGCCTCCGAGGATTTTCGCCGCGAGGGCGGTGCCCAGGACACGCGCCTGGATCTTCTCGAAAGCCTGGTCGCGCGTCGTCGAAGTATCGTCGCAAAAGGGTGAGAATCCACAGTCGTCGGTCGTGCCGAGCTGGGCGACCGGAATGTATTTGGCGGCCTTGAGAACGCGGTCGCGAACTTCTTCAGGAGTGTCGATGCGCGGATCGATGGGTGAGACAACGCCCACGAAAATCTGCTGATGGGACTTCATGTGCTGGCGGATCATTTCTAATACGTGGGTGGGATCCCGTTCGGCCGCCAGTGCGATGTAAAAATTGCCCGCCTTCAACTCGAAAAGGCTCGGCAGAAGCTCGGAATAATCCACGTCCGCACTGTGCGTCGAGTCGCGGTCGCCGCCTGGACACGTATGCACGCCGATGCGCTGGCGTTCGGCCGGCGAGAAGCGCGACAGCGCGAGATTATTGAGGTCGATGAAGCTGTTGAGGAGTTCGCCCGAAGGATCGATTTTAATCGCCAGGCGTCCCTCGGTGAAATCGACCTGCACTTTGTGCGCACCCTTTTCGAGGCAGGCGCGAATCTCGGTTTCGTGCTCCCGCAAGAGGTCTTCGATGAACTGCTCCCGCGAGTAATCGGGGATGCCTTCCTCCGGATACATGAGGCTGAGCGCCGAGGGCGAAATGACGGCCTGCTTGACCGGGACGTGCGCGTAACGCACGGCGATTTCAAGATAGCGGTCCGCGCGAGTCCGGTAGCGGAACGGACCGGCGGTCAGCCGCGGCATTCGGCGAACGTGGCCGGCCGCAAACGGAATTTTGAAGCCATCGGGCGCGGTGTTCGGCATTCCGTGGACGCAGTAGGTCCAGAAATTGTGATACTTGCGCTGCTCACCGTCTGTGATCACTGGCGAGCCGGTCGCTTCGAAGCGCGCGATCGTATCCCGGATCGCTTCATCATACAGCGGGGCCAAATCGGGATGCTCGCTGTCGCCGAGCCGCTTGACCGCCTCGATAATGCGCAAAGGTCGCGGAATACTGCCGATTGGCTCAGTGGGAATGGTCATGGATGCGCATTGAACCGCTGGCAGTGGAGGCCGCTGACCTTAGGCGTGAGGATCCCCTACGTGCAAAGCGAATTCAGCCGGCACGCTCCTGTCCTCACACGACGACTTGGTAGCCGCGGGCCAGCTCGGTGAAAGCTTCGACCTGTTCCTGCTCCCACGCGGCATCGCGGCCGAGTTCCTTTCCGAGCAACTCGGCGACGCGCGGAGCCATGCGGACGGCGGCGGTCGCGTTGAGAAAGAGCGCGCGGATGCGGCGGGCGAGGATGTCCTCGACGGTGCGGGCCATTTCTTCGCGCGCGGCCCAGACGACTTCGGCGGCGACATAGGGAAGGGCGGCGTCGAGCGGCTGGCCGAGTGCGGGGTCGGCGGCGATGAATGCACGGATGGCGAGCGCGTCGGTGCCATAGACGGAGAGCGAGCCGAACTGCGCAGCGTTTGGATGGTAGCCGTGGATGTTCAGCGTTTTCGTGACGCACGGTTTCTCCGGCAGATCGCCGAGCGTGGCGGCCTGATCCACGGCGTCGTGGGCCATGTTGCGATAGGTCGTCCATTTGCCACCCGCGATGCTGAGCAGACCGCTTTGGTCGATGTGGATGGTGTGATCGCGGGAAAGCGCGGCGGTGTTTTTGCCCTCGCCGGATTTGGCCAGTGGACGGATGCCGGCGAAGACACTGAGGATGTCGGCGCGGATGGGAGCTTTGGCGAGATAGAGGCTGGCGGTGCTGAGCATAAACTCGATTTCCTGATCGAGCGGCACGGGTTCCAGCGGGGCGTGATCGATGGGCGTGTCGGTGGTGCCGACGAGCGTGTGGCCGTGCCACGGGATGGCAAACATCACGCGCCCGTCGCTCGTGTGCGGGACCATGATCGCGGTGTCGCCGGGCAAAAACGAACGGTCGAGCACAAGGTGCGCGCCCTGGCTCGGCGCGATCATCGGCTTGGCCGCAGGCTCCGCGAGCTGGCGCACGGAATCGGTGAACGGCCCGGTCGCATTGATGACCACGCGAGCCTGCGCACGGCCCGGCTGGCCGGTCTCGGCGTCTTCCCACGCGACGCCATTGACGATGCCGTCCGCGCCTTTCTCCAAGCCGGTGACGCGCGCGTAATTCAGCAGCGTCGCGCCTTGCTCGGCGGCGGTCGCGGCGAGGTGAATGAGCAGCCGCGTGTCGTCAAACTGGCCGTCGAAATAAACCACACCGCCCATCAGCCCTTCCGTCTTCACGTTGGGCAGGCGGCGCAGCGTTTCCTCCTTCGAGATGAACTCCGACGGACCGAAGCCGTATTTGCCCGAGAGCATCTGATAAAGCTTCAGCCCGATGCCGTAGAATGGCCCCTCCCACCACGCATAGCTCGGCACGATGAACGGCAG
>JBBQCM010000098.1:0-24681 GCA_038318725.1 Chthoniobacterales bacterium | reverse complement strand
GTGCTGGTGCCAAAGGTTTTCCGTCAACTCGACCGGGAGTATCGCTTCGATGCGCTGCTGCTGGTGGGCGACCCGAGCCAGTATCGGCCATTGTTGGATCATCTCGTGGAGACGAAGGATTGGTCGCTGAGCTACGTGGATCATACGAGTCTCGTTTTCCGGCGCGCGGGCGCACCGTCGTGGAAAATGGAGGATCTCCAGCCCGTGCGGGCGCGTTTTGCCGGGGCCTCCGTGCACGACCGAGCCATGTTTCTGGCGCAGACGGGGATGAAATTGGTGGCGGTGCGGGACTTTGAATCGGCCAAACGATTGCTCGACGAGGCGACGCAACTCGACGCGCGACTGCCGGATGCGTGGAATGGGCTGGCCGTTTACCACATGCAGCGCGGGGAGTATCGCGAGGCCTACGCCAGCGCCGAACGCGCGCTCGGACTCGACGGGAAGCACCTGCCGGCGTTGGCGACGAAGACGCAATTGCTATACGCGACAAAACATTTCTCCGAGGCATACGAGCTCTCGAAGCGGCTCATCGAGCGGCGGCCGGACGATCCGAACCTGCTGTTTTACCACGCGAAAATCGCCCACGAGGCGCAGGCTTTCCGGGCGGAGATCGCGGTGCTCGAGAAGCTCATCGCGCGGGCGGAGACGGAGGAGCGACCGGTTTCGGGCTATCAGCTCTATCTCGCGCAGGCTTACACCACCGCCGGGGACGGACCGCGCGCGATCGAGGCTTTCATGCGGGTGCTCAATGACCCGGAGTTGCCGCAGGATCAGCGGGATTTTGCGCGGGAAAATATCGCCCGGATCAAGAAGAGGACGGGGCTGTAGGGCTTCCGGTTTCCCTCCTTGACGCCTCCCTGCCTCTCCCGTATTTTCCGACCTATTCCAATCCCGGCTTCAGCCAAGTGGGTCTCAAACCCACTTTTTTTTGTCCCCGGAGGAGGACATTAAACTATGAACAGTGACATCCTTGCAGGTCTTGATTTTTTTGAGCGCGAAAAGGGCATTAAACGTGAAGTGCTTCTTGAGGCGATCAACACCGCTGTCCTCAGTGCTGCCCGCAAAGCAGTCGGACCAGCGCGGGATCTGCGCGTCGAGATTGACCCGAAGACCGGCGAAATCAAGGCTTTCGCCAAACTGACGGTGGTCGAAAAAGTGGCCAACAAGCACGACGAGATTTCCTTCGCGCTGGCAAAAAAATTTAAGAATGACATCCAGCTCGGCGAGGACCTTGAGGTGCCGGTGACGCCGCGCGACTTCGGGCGGATTGCGGCGCAGACGGCCAGGCAGGCGATGATGCAGCGCATCCGTCTGGCGGAAAAAGAGATGATTTACGATGAGTTCAAGGATCGCGCCGGTGAGATCGTCAGTGGAACGGTGCGGCGCTTTGAACGTTCGGACGTGATGGTCGATCTCGGAAAATTTGAGGCCCTCATGCCCAACCGCGAACGGGTGCAGACCGAGGACTATAACATTGGCGACCGCATCCGCGCTTATGTGGTGGCGGTGGAAAACGGCGCTCGCGGTCCCGAGATCATCATTTCACGGAGCCATCCGAACTTCGTGCGGCGGCTTTTTGAAATGGAAGTCAGCGAGATCAATGACCGGACCGTCGAGATCAAGGGGATCGCCCGCGAGGCCGGCTACCGGACGAAGATCGCGGTTTTTAGTACCAACGATAAAGTCGATCCCGTCGGGGCCTGCGTGGGCATGCGCGGCTCGCGGGTGAAAAATATCGTCCGCGAATTGAATAATGAGAAGGTGGACATCATCCGCTGGAGTGCGGACATGAAGGAGCTGGTGCTCGAAGCGCTCAAGCCCGCAAAGGTCAAGAGCGTCACCCTCGACGAGGCGAAGAAAGCGATTCTCATCAAAGTCGATGAAGACCAACTCTCGCTGGCCATCGGCAAGCGTGGCCAGAACGCCCGCCTCACGTCACGGCTGACCGGTTGGGACATCAATATTGAGCAGGACCAATCGGCGCAAAAAATCTTCGAGGGGAAAAAGGAACGCGCGGCGGATGCCTTTGCCGAAGCCTTGAAGGTCACTCCAGAAATCGCCTCGAAGCTGGTCAGCGTCGGCATGAACAGCGTCGAAACTCTCGCCACCGGCAGCGAGCCGCAGGACATTGCGGACGTGCTCGGCATCGATTTGGCTGCCGCCACCGCCATCCACGAGGCGGCCCGCCAGGAATACGAAAAGAGCCTCGCTGCGGCGAAGTAGTCATGAAGTCCACTTTCCCGAAAACTTTTGATGCCAACCAAAACGACTCCAAAAACCAGCGCCAAGAAGCCCGATGACACCAAGTCGAAGGGGAGGGTGGCTTCTGCGCTAAAACCGATCACCAAGTCCGCGGCTCCCGCGGAAAAGGCCAAGGTGGCGGCCGAAACCGAGCCTGCCCCAGTGAAGGTTGTCCAGGAAACCGTTTCGCTGATCGACGCGAAACCGAAACGGCGCAGCCGTCCGCCAACGGAATTGGAAAACAAGCCGTTCGCTCATATTCCGATTTCGAGAATCCTCGAACCCGAGGTTCCCAAAACACCGGCTCCCGCGGCCCCGCCAGCCGTCGCTGAATCCGCCGCGTCACCTTCCTCAGCAAGTTCCGCAGAGCCATCCTCCACGGGTGCCGAGAGTGAGTCGCCGAGTGATGAGAAAATCATCCATCTCAAACCACCCTTCAGCGTCAAAGACCTGGCCACGGCCATGGGCATCCGTCCATTTCAGGTCATTGGCGACTTGATGGAGATGAATATCTTCGCTTCGATCAATCAGACGATCGAGCCGGAGATCGCGGGCAAGGTTTGCACCAAGCACGGCTTCACCTTTGAAAGGGAAAAGCGCAAAGAGGGCGGCGGTGTCCACAAGCCGGTCGTGGTGGACCTCAAGCCCAAAGCGCCCGTTGCTCCGAAGTTCGATGAGCTTCTCCATCGCGCGCCGATCGTGACCTTCATGGGCCATGTCGATCACGGCAAGACGACCCTGATGGACGCGATCCGCAAGACTCGCGTGGCGGCGGATGAAGCGGGCGGGATTACCCAGCACATCGGAGCCTACAGCGTCACTCACAACGGCCACAAAATCACCTTTCTCGACACCCCCGGCCACGCCGCTTTCACTGCCATGCGGGCGCGCGGCGCGAGCGTCACCGACATCGTCGTCCTCGTGGTTGCCGCAGACGACGGCATCATGCCGCAGACCATCGAGGCCATCAACCACGCCAAAGCGGCGAAGGTCACGATCATCGTCGCGGTCACGAAAATGGACGCGCCCGGCGCGAATCTGGACAAGGTCAAAGGGCAGCTTCAGGAAAAGGGGCTCGTCCCGGAGGATTGGGGTGGGACGCTCGGCATCTGCCCCGTGGCAGCGCTCAAAGGGCAGGGGGTCAGCGAACTGCTCGAACGCATCCAGCTCGAATCGGAAGTGCTCGAACTCAAAGCCAGTGCGCAGCAGATCCCGCGTGGTTCGGTCATCGAGGCCCAAGTCGAACAGGGCCGCGGCCCCACTGCCACGATCATTGTAAAAATGGGCACGCTGAAAGCCGGCATGCCGTTCATCTGCGGCAAATTTTACGGTAAAGTGAAGTCGCTCATCGACGACCTCGGCAAGCCGATCAAGGAAGCCGGTCCCTCCACGCCCTGCCGCGTGCTCGGTTTCTCCGGCCTCCCTTACGCGGGCGATGAACTCGTGGTCCTCGAAAGCGAACGAGCCGCCCAGCAACTCGGCGAAGAGCGGATGAATGAAGAGCGTCTCGGCAAGCTCGCCACCCCGCAGCGGGCCACACTCGAAAGCCTTTTCGATACGCTTAAAGACGGCCTGAAAAAGAAGCTGAACGTAGTCCTGAAATCCGACGTGCAGGGCTCGCTCGAAGCCATCATCACCGCTCTGGGTGAAATCCAGAGCAAGAAGATCGACCTCGAAATCGTCCACGGGGCCGTCGGCCCGATCAGCGAAAACGACATCCTCCTCGCCACCGCATCGAACGCTGTCGTCGTCGGTTTCAACGTCAAAACTGAAGCGGTCGCAGCGAACACCGCGAGGCGCGAGGGCATTCAGATCAAACTTTTCTCGATCATCTACGAACTCCTCGACCAGGTGAAAGAGGCCATGGCCGGCATGCTCGATCCCGAGACCCGCGAAGCCGTCATCGGCCACGCGGAAGTCAGGAAAGTGTTCGAGCTTTCCAAGGGTCTCGTCGCTGGTTGCGCCGTCATCGACGGCCGGATCTCCCGGATTGGCCGCGCCCGCGTGCTCCGCGGTCGTCAGCCGATTTACGATGGGGGTCTCGCCACTCTGCGCCGTTTTACGGACGACGTGAAAGAGGTCCGCTCCGGCCTTGAGTGCGGGATCAAGCTTGGCGACTTCAACGACTACGAACCCGGCGACATCATCGAGTGCTACACACTCGAAAAACTCCCGCAGAAGCTCTGAGGAAATAATTGAGTGTTGAAAGTGGAACGTTGGGTGAGAAGCACCCGGCGGCATCGCTCTCATCAACTTTCGGCGAACCTCAATCCCTCTGCCTTCCACACGCAACTTCCCATGAAGCATCGCCTCGAACGAGTCAACGAACTGATGCGGCGCGAGCTGGGCGAACTCATCAACCGGGAGGTTACCTTCCAAGCCGCGCTGGTCACCGTGCAGCAGGTCGATATTTCCGCGGATCTGAAAAGCGCCCATGTTTACGTCAGCGTCATGGGGAGCGAGACGCAGCGCCACGAAGCGCTGGCGCGGCTCCACGCCAGTCGCAAAAACTTGCAGCACCTGTTGTCAAAACGCGTCGTCCTTAAGTTCACCCCGCACCTCCATTTCCAGCTCGACGACTCCATCGAACGCGGCAACCGCATCATCAATATCCTCGATCAGATCGACATCCCGCCCGACGAGCCTTTGGGGCAGCCCGAGTCCGATGAACGCTAACTGCACCCTCGCCGAAATCGCCGAGGTCCTGCGCACCCGCCAGCGCTTCGTCGTCATCAGCCATGCGCGTCCCGACGGCGATGCGCTTGGCTGCACCCTCGCGATGGCGCTTTGCCTCCGGCAGCTCGGGAAAGACGTGACCGCCTGGAACGAGGATGGCGTGCCGGCAAAGTTCGGCTACCTGCCCGGCGCGGATCTCGTCTCCAAGCCGCCGGCTGAAGCGCAGCGCTTCGACGTCGCCATCGTTGTGGACAATGCCGTCGAGAATCGCGCGGGCAAAGCCCGTGAGGCTATCGCCCATGCGGATGTGTGGATCAATATCGACCACCACCACACCAACGAACGCTACGGCGATCTCGCCTACGTCGATGCCACCGCGCCCGCTGCCGGGCAGTTGCTTTACGAACTTTTCCGCCAGTGTGACCTGCCCCTGACCTACGAAATGGCGGACAATCTTTTCGTCGCGCTGAGCACCGACACCGGCTCGTTCCAGTATCCCAGCACCACCGCGCGCACCTACGAAATCGCCGCCGACCTCATCCGGGCTGGCGTCCATGTCGGCGAGCTCTCGCAGAAGATGTACGAGAGCTATCCGCGCCGCCGTTTGGAACTGCTCCGCGCGCTGCTCAACGTCCTGCGTTTCACCAGCCGGGATCGCGTCGCCAGTTTCGCCCTTGCTGCCGATACGGCGCGTTCGCTCGGCGTCCGGCCCGAGGACAGCGAGGGCCTCATCGACCATATCCGCTCGATCGAAGGCGTGGTCGCCGCGGCCTTTTTTGAGGAAATGGGCGACGGAAAAATCCGCGTCAGCCTGCGCTCGAAGTCGCCGGCGATCGATGTGAGCAAGGTCTGCGGCCAGTTCGGCGGCGGCGGGCACAAGCTCGCCGCGGGCGCGCGGGCCAGCGGAACGCTCGCCGAGGTGCAGGAGAAAGTTTTGCAAGCCATTGACCATGAATTTGACCAGTCTTGACGGTGTTCTCCTCGTAGATAAAGCCCCCGGCATGACCTCCCACGATGTGGTCGCCATCGTGCGCCGCTGCCTCGGCATGAAAAAAGTCGGTCACTGCGGCACCCTTGATCCGCTCGCCACGGGCCTGCTGATCCTCACGCTCGGGCGCGGCACGAAGATTCAGGATTTGCTCATGGCGGAGGACAAGGAGTACGCCGGGACCATGACCCTCGGCGTCACCACCGACAGCCAGGACGCCGACGGCCAGCCTGTTGAAACCAAGCCCGTGCCCGATCTTTCGCGCGACCAGATCGCCGCCGCGTTCGCAAAATTCCACGGCGATTTCTACCAAATGCCGCCCATGGTTTCCGCGATCAAAAAAGACGGCGTGCCGCTCTACAAGCTCGCTCGCCAGGGCAAGACAGTGGAGCGCGAGCCGCGCTTCGTGCATGTCTATGCCCACGAGATCAAGGACGTGCGGCTGCCCGAGATCGACTTCCGCGTGGTCTGCTCGAAGGGTTTTTACGTGCGCACTTACGCCTTCGACATCGGCAATGACCTCGGGTGCGGCGCGCATCTCAAGACCCTCCGCCGGACGAAGAGCGGCAAGTTCACGCTGGAACATTCGGTCACCGTCGCAGAAATCCAGACGCTCGATCCCCGGCACATCGAGCAGCGCGTTCTCAGCCTGCCGACGGTTTCCCGCATGCGCGGTGCATGACGCCCCCGCTGACATCCGTCGCTGATCTTGCGGGCCTGCCCGGTCCGCTCTTCCTTGCCATCGGTGTTTTCGACGGCGTGCATCTCGGCCACCAAGCCGTGCTCCGCCGCGCCCTCGACGATGCGCGGGTCGCCGGCGGCACTGCCGTCGCCGTCACCTTCGATCCCCATCCCGTCCGCGTGCTCCGGCCCGAGCAGGCCCCGCGGCTGCTCACCTCCACCCCGCACAAGCTGCGGCTCATCCGCGAGTTTGGACTCGTCCACATCCTGCTCATTCCCTTCGACCTGACCTTCGCCATGACCGAGCCGGCCGCTTTCATCCGCGCGCTGGCTTCGGCGGCACAACCGTTGCGCGAGATTTGCGTCGGCTTCGAGTGGTCCTTTGGCAAAGGTCGCGCCGGCAATCTCGCGCTGCTCGAGCAGCTCGGCCAGGAGCTGGGCTTCGATGAAATCGGCGTGCCGACCGTGGAGGTGGACGGGGAAATCGTCAGCAGCACACTTATTCGGCGCGCCGTGGAAACCGGTGACCTCGGCAGGGCGGCGCGGCTGCTGGGGCGCGAATTCACCATCCTCGGCACGGTCGTCGAGGGCGATCACCTCGGGCGTCAGCTCGGTTTCCCGACGGCCAATCTCAGCGCGCACAACGAGCAGTTCCCGCCCAACGGCGTCTATGCCGTCGAAGCGCGACTCGGCGTGCAGAGGTTGCGCGGCGTGGTCAATATTGGGGTCCGTCCCACGATCCAGAACGCCGGCGGCGAGCGGGTCTTCGAGGTGCATTTGTTCGATTTCGCAGAGATCATTTACGGCGAGGATCTCGAAATTGCCTTCCGCGGCTTCCTGCGGCCGGAGCAGAAGTTCCCCTCGCTCGACGCGCTCCGCGCACAGATCGCGCGCGATGCGGCGCAAGCCCGCTCCGTTTTGGAACCGGGCTAGGTGAGTCTGAATCGGAGAATCTCGACCGAAACAACTTTGCTAACGAGAAGAAGTTCAGCGTGGTGCACATGCAATTCGAGCACGGCGAGAACAGCCTGGGCGGCGTGCTTCACCCACCTTTCTGGCCGTTCTGGTATTGGCCCTTGTCGTGCGCGTTCACGCGGGATATGACGGCGCATCATTACTGTCGATCCGGCATCATCTGACAGGTTCCATTCTGGTGTTTTCCCGCGGACGCGGTGGAGCCTTGTGCTCGATGCGCAGGATGATGATCCGGCGGCCCTGGCGGAATTGTGCCGGGCGTATTGGTTTCCTCTTTATTGCTTTGCCAGACGCATGGGGCAGAACGCGGAGGAGGCGAAGGATCTGACCCAAGGCTTTTTCGAGATGCTGCTGAACCGCAGGCGCTGAAGCTGGCGCGAGAGGATCGGGGGAAGTTGCGGACGTTCTTGCTGACGGCGCTGAGCCGCTTTTCTCACGAGCAACATCGCAAGGGGACGGCGCAAAAGCGGGGCGGCGGCGAAGCGCCGATCGAGATCGATGCGCTGGCGGCGGAGCAGCGTTATTCGATGGAGCCGCGCGATGAGCTGTCGCCGGAGCGGGAGTTTGACCGGGCATGGGCGCGGCAGCTCCTGGCGTCCGTGCTCACCAGGCTGGGGCAAGCTTATGGCGACGCCGGAAAGTGGGAAGTTTTTGCGGCGCTGCAGGATCACAACCCGACGGCCAAATCGTGTTCGGTGGCGCTTTTGAAACCGTCAACGGGTCTTCGCGCCTGAACATTGCCCGGGTAAATGGCAGCACTGGCGCAATATCGGATCCATTCAACCCGCAGGCCAACCTGTCAGTCGAGGCCCTCGCGCTCCAGACGGACGGAAAGGTTCTGATCGGTGGCAATTTTACCCGCCTGGGACCGGACTTCGGCCCTTTCTTCAATCGCAATCATATTGCCAGGCTCGATGCCATCACGGGGACGCCGGATTCGTTCAATCCCGACGCCAACGCCGCTGTGAATTCCATTGTCGTGCAGCCCAATGGCAGCATTTTGGTGGGGGGCGATTTCACCATCATCGGCGCGGTGGACCGCACAGACAGGCGCAATCACATTGCCCGGCTCAGTTCGGCGACTGGATTAGCCGACTCGTTCAATCCCAACGCGAATGGCAATGTCACCGCCATCGCGCTGCAGAACGATGGCGGGATTCTGGTCGGCGGTGAGTTTACCGCCGTCGCCGGACAGACTCGAAACCGCATCGCCCGGCTCGGCGCTTTTGGCACGCTGGACACCGCTTTCAATCCGAACGCCAACGGCCTTGTCTCCAGCATCCTGGTGCAGGCGGACGGCAGGATCGTGGTCGCAGGCGAATTCACCAACATCGGCGGTCAGGCGCGCAACCGCATCGCCCGCCTCGACCCGATCACGGGAGCGGCGGATTTGTTCGACCCAAATGCGAACCTTACGGTATCGGCCCTCGCCCTGCAGGATGACGGCAAGATTTTAGCCGGCGGCTTGTTCAACGGCATCGGCGGAAAGATGCGCAGGAGTTTCGCGCGCTTGAGCAACGATATTGCCGCGCTGGCCACGCTCCTGGTTTCCCGAACCACCGTCACCTTCCTGCCTGGCGGCTCGAGCCCGCAAGTGACCCGCGTCCTGTTCGAGAATTCAGCCGACGGGGTGAATTACAATTTCCTCGGATACGGGACGCTCTCCAACGGTAGCTGGACGCTGACCGGTCTGAATCTTTCCCTCGGACAGAACATCTATCTCCGAGCGCGCGGTACCTATCACAGCGGCCGCCAAAATGGTTCCGAGAGCCTCGTCGAATCCGTGCGCTATGTTTTTCTCGTGGACCTTCCCTTGGGGATTACCTCCATCAAGCGACTGGGCGGCGGAGAAATTTTCCTGGAAGGCACTGGCTCCTCAGATACGGGCTACACTATCCGGCGCTCGCTCACTGATCCAGCCGCGGCCAGCTTTAGCAATTTGGGCACCGTCCGGGCGAAGAGCAGCGGCATCTGGGACTTCACCGATACCAGCGCTCCCGAACTGCCCCACGCCTTCTATCGCGCCACCTTTCCCTAAGTTCAGCTCTGGATCGTATCAGGCACTTCAGTCAGGCAAGGCCGCGCGCGCGGTGGAGCGCGCCGATCTGTCGTCGCGGTTCTGAAAGGCGCGAACAAGCGCGGATAGAGGGACAGACCTGACGGCTGACAGCAGCGTGCTCGGGACCGACCTCACCGGGTCTGGTGTGGGCACCATCTCCGGCGGCTTGTGGGAAAATGTGCGAAATCAGGTTGTCGGCCAAGTTAGTGCGGGAACGCTCAGCGTCACCGGCGGCACGCTCACCTCGCAAAACGGATTCGTGGGACAGGGGACCAATAACACTCCCGGAGTGGTCGGCACCGCGACCGTCACTGCGGGTGCCTGGAATAACACTCTTAATCTCAATATCGGTGGAGGAATTGTAACGGAAGCGGGAGGCAGCTACGGCGGCACCCTCACCGCCGTCGGCCTGAGCCTCATCGGCAGCAACAAAAGCGTCGCCGCGCAATTCCTCGCCGGCCCGCTCGTCGGCACGCCCGGTTCCCTGCGCGACCCGCTCCTCGCCCCGCTCGACGATTACGGCGGCCTCACGCAGACGATGGCCCTCCGCCCCGGAAGCCCCGCCCGCGACGCCGCCACCGGCAGCACGCTGCTCACCGACCAGCGCGGCTTCCCGCTCGTCAGCACGCGCGACCTTGGCGCGTATGAAGCCGGCACGATCACCAACTTCGCCAACTTCATCTGGGAAACCCTCCCTGCCACCGAAGCCCAACACGCGGCGACGTTCGGCTTCGACGGCGACGGCGCGAACAACGAAAACGAATACCTCGCCGGCACCATCGTCACCAACCCCGTGAGCGTCCTGGGCATCACCAGCTTCACGCGCAGCGGCGATACCGGCTCCATCACCTTCCCGACTGTGTTGGGCCGCAAATACACCTTCGAGAGCAGCACCGCCCTCTCCGACCCCCTCGCGTGGCAGCCCCTCACCTCCGGGTTCGTCACCGTCACCGGCAATCCCGTCACCTTCCCCTTCGGCGTCGCCTCGGAATTCGACCGCCTCTTCATCCGCCTCCGCGTTGCGCCGTGAAACAGGGGGGCCAATGCGCTGCGAGTTCATTTTGAAGAACGGGACAACAGGGTCGGTCCCTTGGTCGCCTTTGTGAGCGGCGACATGGAGATACAAGGAACCCGACACCCTGCTGCTGCTGAATAAACAAGCGGAAGAAACGCTGCGGGTGAGCGGGATCAGAAAGGCGGGAGCAAAGACTTGCCGGACGGGGCGGGTGCGTCCTTAGTAGCGGCCCATTTTTTTCCACCCTATGAAAGTCTCTCTCAACTGGCTGCGCGAACTCGTCGAACTGCCGCCGACGGTGCCTGAACTGGTGGATCTGCTGACGCTGGCGGGCGTAGAGGTGGAGGCGGTGGAGATGCTGGGGGTGGCGATTGCCGATGTGGTGGTCGCGCAGATTCGCGAGTCGGTGCCGCATCCGAATGCGGACCGGTTGAGCGTGTGCCAGGTGGATGACGGCTCGGGCGCGGCGCGGCAGATTGTGTGCGGGGCAAAGAATTATGCGGTGGGCGACAAGGTTCCGCTGGCGCTGCCGGGCGCGGTGCTGGGACCGGATTTTAAGATCAAGGTGGGCAAGCTGCGCGGGATGGAAAGCCAGGGGATGCTGTGCAGCGCGGAGGAACTGGGGCTGCCGAAGGGGGCGGACGGGCTGCTAATTCTGCCGGCGGAGGCGCGGGTCGGCGCGCCTTTGGGGGAGCTGTTTCCGGGGGATACGGTACTGGATTTGGAGATTACGCCGAACCGGCCGGATTTGCTGAGCCACATCGGCATCGCGCGGGAGATCGCGGTGCTCGCGGGCCAGACCCTGCGGCTGCCGGCGGCACCGCCGAGGGGGGAGGGTTTTGCCTCGGAGGCGATCGACGTGGCGGCTGCGGCCTGCCGCTTTTACTCCGCTCTGGAGATCGACAATGTGCAGGTGGGGCCGAGCCCGGACTGGCTGCGGCGCAAGCTGGAGGCGGTCGGGCTGCGGACGATCAACAACGTCGTGGATGTGACCAATTTCGTGATGCTGGAAACGGGGCAGCCGCTGCACGCGTTCGATGCGGACAAGCTCGACGGGGACATCCGCGTGCGGATGGCTGGGGAGAGCGAAGAGCTGCTGGCGCTCGATGGTCAGACTTACCGGCTCGGGCCGCAGCATCTCGTCATCGCCGATGGCCGCCACGCGCTCGCGCTCGGCGGGGTGATGGGCGGGGAGGGCAGCGGGGTGACGGCGGCGACGCAGAACCTCATTTTGGAAAGCGCGCTCTTTGACCCGGCGACGATTCGCCGCACTTCGCGGCAGCTCGGACTGTCGAGCGATTCGAGCTACCGCTTCGAGCGTGGGGTGGATGTGGCGGGCGTGCTCCGCGCCGCGCATCGCGCCGCGACGCTGATCACCGAACTGGCCGGCGGCACGCGCGGCGAGCTGGGCATCGGGATGGCGGGTGATTCGCCCGTCGGCCACGACCCGACGGCGACGATGCACGACAGCAGCGAGCTTGTTTTCACCCACACCGTGGCGCTCCGCCCGGCGCGCGTGGCGGCGCTGCTCGGCGTGGAGATTCCGGCGGCGCGGATCGATGCGATTCTCACTGGCTTCGGGTTGGGGAAGACAGATGCGGGTTGGGAGGTGCCGTCGTTTCGCCAGGATCTGACGCGCGAGGTGGACCTGATCGAGGAGATCGCGCGCGTGGTCGGATTGGAGGCGATTCCCGCGCGGGTGCAGGCGCAGTTTGCCGCGGCGAGCGCGACGGATCGCGCCTACGACCGCGCGATGTCGCTGCGCCGCGCGCTCGCGGCGCAGGGTTTCGCCGAGGCACGCACGCTCACGCTCGTTGCCGACGGAATGCCGGGGCCAGCCTTCACGCGCACCGACGCGGCGAGTCTGCTGCGAGTGAAAAATCCGATGAACGACGAGCAGGTCATCCTGCGTCCCGGCTTGCTGCCCGGCCTGCTGAAGGCACTCGCCGATAACGCGCGCGCCGGGGCGAAGACGGTGAGGCTGTTCGAAGTGGGGCGCACTTTCAACGTGCAGGCACCGGAGGAGTCCACGCATCTCGCGCTCGTGCTCTGCGGGCCGCTCACCGAGCGCTCCTGGCGTGCGGGCGAAGGACGGGAGG
Source organism: Chthoniobacterales bacterium (assembly GCA_038318725.1). Lineage (GTDB taxonomy): Bacteria > Verrucomicrobiota > Verrucomicrobiia > Chthoniobacterales > Chthoniobacteraceae > Chthoniobacter. Next base: position 11,947 of record JBBQCM010000098.1, on the reverse strand, counting down.
CGGATTTGTTTGATCTGAAAGGCGCGGTCGCCGCGATGCTGGGCGCGGGCACGGAGTTCGTGGCGGATGAAAACGCGACGCTCGCGCTGGCGCTCGTGATCAAGGTGGGCGGGGTGGAGATCGGCTGCGGGGGCCAGCTCTGGCCCAAGGATGCACGCACGCTCGACGCAAATGCGCCGGTGCTTTTCGCAGAAATCAATCTCGACGCGCTGCCCGTGGAGGACGCCGGGAAAAAGTATCGCGACATCCCGCGCTTTCCCGCGACGGCGCGCGACATCGCGCTGCTCGCGCCCCTCGGCCTGGCGCACGCGCAGATCCTCTCCACGCTGCACGCGGCGAAGGAACCGCTGCTCGCAGACGTGGAGTTGTTCGATGTCTTCACCGATCCAACCGGCGCGAAAGTCCCCGCCGACAGGAAGTCGCTCGCCTATTCGCTGACCTACCGCAGTGGCGAACGCACGCTCACGGCCGACGAAGTGAACATTGCGCACGCACAGTTGAAGGAGCGGCTGAAAACGGAATTGGCCGTCAGCCTGCGCGAATAGGCGAATAGGCTGCGTTTCGCCTACCGCCCGCGGCGCTGCGGCGTGCCCCCGGCGGTGGCAGGTCTGCCGTTGTTTCCACCGCGGCCTTGAAAGCCCGCGCCCTGTCCACCTCCGCCAGGGCCGCCCGGTCCACGCGGAGCGGCGGTCGCGGCAAGAATCTGCGTCTTCGTTTCCTCCGGAAGCGTGCTGGTGGCGACCCATTGCTTGGCGGCGTCGGCGTCGCGGCGCATCCAGCTTCCGACGACATCGGTGAGGGACCGCGCGCGGGCCTCAGGATCGGTGATGGAGGCCGACCAGGCGAGAGCCCCGGCGGGGTCTGTGCGGACGACGCTGCGGGCGAAGCGGGCGCGCGGTTCGTCGGTCTCCAGGCCGGCGGGCAGCGTGGTCATGTAGGCGGCAGCCGCAACGGCGTCCTTTTGCGCCCACTGCGCAACGGCATCGGCGAGGGCGCTGTTCTTGGTTTCACCGGCCGGCAGACTGCTGAGCCAAGCCACGGTTTTCTGCGGATCGTCGCTGGCCATGCGACCGGCGAGCTGGCGGATCATGCCGTTGCGCAAGGCTTCATCCGTCATGCCCATGGCCGCGTCGCGGGCGGCTTGCAGCCCCTTTTGACTGATGAGCTGGGAGACCAGCGTGTCCACCATCCGGCCGCGCGCGCGGCTCTGCGGTTCACCCTGGGCGAGCTGCAAGGCCTGGCCGAGATCGCTCTTGGCGAGCTGGGCGATGACGGCGGACAGCGCCCAGTTGCCATCCCCCTCGCGGCCCTCGGGATTGACGCCGTTGGCCTTGGCCCAGGCGATGGCTTCCTGCGGATTCGTGCGCGCCCAAGTGGTCAGCACGGTGTTCATACCGCCAAATTTCGCGCCGTTGTCCTTCACCTCCTGAACGTAGGCCATGGCGCTCTTGGGGTCGAGCTTGGCCCATTTCTGGAGGAGCATGGAGTATTCGCGATTGCGTCCGCCGCCATTGCCGTTTTGCAAAACGGTATTGAGCGCCAGTTCGAAATCGGCGGGCGTGTTCACCTTTTCGAGCAGCATCATGAAGCCGCTCATGCGCGCGATTTCATCCTCCTGCCCGAGCAAGTGCTTGAGCCATTCGTCGAGCGGTTTGCCGCCGGTCAGTTCCTCGACCGTGCCGTGCGCCCTGCTCGCACCGCCGGTCGCGCCTTCGCCGGCGCTCCCGTTGGCGACATTCGGATTGAAGGCGGAGCCCGCGTCAGGCGCCGGGCGCGTTCCGCCCGCCACATGAGTCTCTGGTCCGGAATCCACGAACGAAGTGAGCCGGCCCAGGCCAAAGGTGAGCGCCGCGCTGGCGAGCCAGGCGGCGGGAATGACAAAAGGGCGGAGATTTTCGGGAAGTTTCATGGAGTGATTGGGGTGGCGGGCCGGCGGCGGGCCGGACCCCATGCGCCTTGAACCGCAGCATCGGCCATGAGTTGCGGCATTCGTCGGATTTCCGGCGAGGCGGAGCCGGTGAAAAAACTTCCGGCATCGCCATTGACTTCCCCCTCCCGAAACGGAAACTCTGCGCCAGTCCAAGCCGCCCGCACGGATGGGGCGCGAGCCGGGTTCTTTCCCACTACTTTTGTGAAGCACGAAGCGCAGGTCGTTGAAGATGACGCTTCCTGAGTCACGCCAATTTGCCCTGCTGTGTTCGACCAAAGGATGGTAATCCCGATCCGGTATTAACATCAAACTCAGGAGGCCGGGGTGGGCGGTTTTAGATCATGCCTTTCTAGGAAGATCGAAGCCCGTCCCAGGTCGCCGCCCGTTAACCTTAGGGGGAACGTGGAGCTCCATCCGGACGGCACATGCGGGGCAATCTTTTTGGCGCTGCGGAAAGGCGACGGCTGATGTCGCTCCGCAGCGCCATTTTTTTGGGGATTTCGGTTTGGGATTTCCGCGTTTGCACCTAGAAGTCTTGGCCCAATCATGCGCGCAATCCTTGCTCTCGAAGACGGACGTTTTTTCATCGGCGAATCATTTGGCGCGAACGGCTCGGCGGTCGGCGAGGTCTGCTTCAATACCTCGATGAGCGGCTACCAGGAGGTGCTGACCGATCCGTCGTACCGCGGGCAGATCGTGGCGATGACCGCGCCGCAGATCGGAAATTACGGGGTGAACCCGCTCGATGACGAAAGCGCGGCGGTACATGTGCGCGGCTTCGTCATTGAGGAACTGAGCCCGGTGGCGAGCAACTGGCGCTCGCGCGGGTCGCTTGATGACTATTTGAAAAAGTGGGGCGTGCCGGGCATCCAGGGCATCGACACGCGGGCGCTGACGAAGCACCTGCGATCGCGCGGCGCGATGCAGGGCTGTCTGACGACGGAGGAGATCACGCCGGAAGAGGCCGTCGAGCGGGCAAAGCAGGCTCCGCCGATGGCAGGCTCGGATTTTGTGAAAGAGGTTACGCCCAGCGCGGCCTACGCGTGGGATGAAAGCGACACGGAGAGCCGCGCGTGGACGATCGTGAAAGGCGATCGCGCGAATGTGCAGGTCACGGAGAACGGCGAGGTCTTCGAAAAGCTGCCGTCGGTGAAGCATCATATCGTCGCGTATGACTTCGGCATGAAGCGCAACATCCTGCGCCGGCTGCGGCAGACCGGTTTCAAAGTGCAGGTCGTGCCGGCGACGACTTCCGCTGCTGATGTGCTCGCGCTGAAGCCGGACGGTGTTTTCCTTTCCAACGGCCCCGGCGATCCGGCGGCGCTGACCTACGTGCACGAAAGCATCCGCGGGCTGATGGGGCGGACGCCCATTTTTGGCATCTGCCTGGGACATCAGATGCTCGGCTACGCGTTTGGGGGGAAGACTTTCAAGCTCAAGTTCGGCCATCGCGGCGGCAATCAGCCGGTGCAAGATCTGGCGACGGGCAAGGTTTCGATCACCTCGCAGAATCACGGTTTTGCGGTCGATGCGGATTCGCTGCCGGCGGACGTGGAGGTTTCGCACATCAATCTCAACGACCACACCGTCGAGGGGCTGCGGCACAAATCGCTGCCCATCTTCAGCGTGCAGTACCACCCCGAAGCCGCGCCCGGCCCGAACGACGCGAGTTATTTTTTCCCGCAGTTTGCGCAACTCATCGAGGAAGCGAAGTAGCGATCCACGCCAGGAGTGGTGCAAGCTACTTTGCGTCCAGCCGATAAATGCCTGTCCAATCTGCCGGCGGGCTGGCGGCGAAAGCGCGGCAGCGCTCCGCCAGCAGCGCGCTCGGCCGGTCTGCCGCTGCGAGGACGCCGAAGCGCGTGGCGGCCTCGGCAAACGCTCCGCGCTGGTAGAGCGCGAACGCCTCCGCGTAATGCGCGGCCATTTCGGGAAAACCAACCGGGCTGCATGGGTGCGGCACTTCCAGCAGTTCGAGCGCGGTGCTGCGGCCTTTGACGATCACCCGGTCGAGCACCCGCGCGGGCGGCGGCGCACTCAGCTTCGCATGGGCCTCGCGCGTGAGGATCAGCAGCACGCCGTAGTGCTTGGTCAGCGACTCCACGCGCGCCGTGGCGTTGATGAGATCGCCGACCAGCCCATAGTGGAAAAACTGCTCCGAGCCGATGTTGCCCATCAACGCGCTGCCCGCGTGCAGCGCCACGCCGTAGCCGAAAAGCTCCCGCACCCGCGGCTCGAATGTCGCCTCGAGTTGCCGCATCCCTTCGATCAGCGCGCAGGCCGCGCGCAGCGCCCGGTCGGCGGCATCGGGCTGCGGTTCGGGCGCTCCCCAGTAGGCGAGAAACTGATCGCCGACCGGGTTTTCAAGACTGCCCTCCTCCGCGAAAACCGCGCGCGTCTCCACGGCGAAGACGCGATTGAGCAACGCGAGCATCCCGTCAGCCCCGAGCATTTCGGCCAGCGGCGTCGAGTTGCGCAGATCGGTCATCAGCGCGGTGATCTCGACCTGCCGCGGTTCGAGCCGGCCGGGATTTTCCAGCACGTCGTCGAGCACGCGCGGGGAAAAATACAGGCCCATCGTGCTGCGGATGCGCTGCCGCTCGGCGAGTTCCAAAGTGTGCCGCCGGCCGAGTTCCACGATCACCGCCGCCGTCCACAGCGCCGCGGTCGTCGCCGTCGCCGGTACCCAGCCGCAGCGGAAAATCAGCGCGAGACCGAGCGCCAAAATTCCGGCGATGCCCGCCGCCCAAAGCAGCAGCAGCCAGCGTTTGCCGCGACACCATCCCGCGGCGGCGAGGAGCAGCGGCACGGCGAGCAGCGCCAGCGCATCGCCCGCCCGGCCGGTCCGGCGCAGCGCGGCGTTTTGCAAAAGATCATTCAGCGCCGTGGCGTGGAGCAGCACATGCGGCTGGTTTGGGCCAAAGGACGTGCTGCCCAGGTCCGCGATGCCCGTCGCCGTGTTGCCGATGAAGACCACCTTTCCCGCCAACGGTTGCCCGTTCGCCGCGGCGGCGTGCAGTTCCCGCAGCGTGCGCAGGCTCAAGTGAAAAAATCCCGCGCCCGTGATCCACGGGCCGCGGAAATTGAGCAGCCGCGCCGCCTGTGCCGGCTCCGCGATTTCGCACACCGCGCCCGCGCCATCTTCCTTCCATTCGATCACGCCGGGCCGCGGCTTCCGTACCTCGCTTTCCCAGTCCATCCCGCGCAAAGCTAAATACGCCGCGAGCGCCAGCGCCGGCTCCGCGTCGCGCTCGCCCGCCCGCAGCAGCGTGTAGCTGCGGTGCACGCCGTCTGCATCCACGTCGATATTGATCAGCCCCGCCGGCTCCGCCCGCCAAGTGCGAAACGGAAACGACCGCAGCCGCCGCGCGCTCCCGTCCCCGTCCGCGGGCTGCCGGAGCGCTTCCGCAAAAACCACCGGCGAACCCTTTTCCACCGCGGCCAAAATCGGTGCCGCCATGTCCGGCGTGCCGCGCGCGTAGATCACATCGAGCACGATCACCGCCGCCCCCAGTGGCGAAAAAGACCACGAAGACCTCGAAGGGCTCCGCCGTTTTCGGCCACACCCACTTTTCGCCGCGCGGCGGCAGGCCCAGTTCGTCCCACGATTTCAGCACGGCCAGCACTGGCCGCCAGCCGTGCGCGAGCTGGCCCGTCTTCTTGTGCAGCGCCACGACCACCACCTCGCCTTCCACGCTGGCATCGAGATGCACCGCCAGCAGAGCGCCGCCCTGCGGCGGCGGAGCCTCGCCGAGCAGCGCTTCCTCATTCTTTGCGGGATGGATGACCGTGACACACGCGAGCGCGTACGGCTTCGGTTCATCGTCCGACGCATATTCGAGCGCTTCCTCGATGCGGGCGTGAAGCAGAGTGAGCGGCAATATTTTCCACTCCACGCCGCCACGCGTTGACGGCGATCAAACTGTGTAGCCCGTCCTTGGTTTGCCGTATGGCATCAGTGCGGGATTGAAATAGACAAGTGTCATCGCATCGAAGGAAGTCGTCTTTACCACTGCCGTCTTTCCGGAATCCCCTTCGGTATTGCTCAAATCGAAGTCTTCTGCCGCGAGCACTCCGGCCTTTGCCTCCCAAATGTAGGCCGTATCTCCGCGCTTCTCTTTCCCCCTGACGAATAGACCCGTCTTATCACCGAGGACGTAGCGAAACGTGAGATATGTTCCGGGCTTTGGGAGGTGTCCCTTTGGTCTGTTCGTCTCCAGCGCGATCTTCACTTCCACCGGAACTGCCGGTGATTCTTGCGGCACGAGATCAGGATAGGTGTGTGGCGTATTGCGCTCGTAAAGGCCCGCCGAGTTTGCCGCCACGCCCTCGGCTATAATATTGCCGATCATTGATGAAAGGTTTGCCAATTCCACGAGACGGCCAATCGGCTTTGCACCGTGCAGTTCTAACTGGAAATCAATGGTGTCGAGGGTTTGATGACAGTGCTCAATACCCGCCCGCAGCATGAGGGACTTTAGACCGGTCGTCCTGCGCAGTGCCGCTTCGTTTAGAAAGTGTGCGTCTTGGAGCAGGCGCGGCGCGCGCTTCGGCATGGCGCGTGAAGGCAACCCGGACGCCTTCGCTTCGGCATGAACCAAGAGCGCGGCGAGTTCCACGCCGAGCGCCTGACACACTTTGAGAATAATTGAGAATCCCGGCGACCGTTCGCCGCGCTCCCACAGCGCAATGGTTGAACGATCCACTCCAACGCGTGCCGCCAAATCCTCGTAGGTCAGCCCCTGCCGCTTCCTCTCGTCGGCAAGCAACTCGATGATGGCGGTGGTGATTTTCTCGGACAGATCAGCGTCAGGCACAAACCGACAAAGCCGGATTGACCAGACAAAGCCGACGAGACAATAGTCTCCACCGGATGAAAATCTTCGACCTCTTCTGCGGCACCGGCGGGTTCTCCAAAGGCTTTGAGAAATCGCGCAACGCCGAATACCAAGCCGTCTGTGGTATCGACCTCCTTCCTAAGTCCGTGGAAACCTTTCGCCGCAACCATCCGGAAGCACTTGGTCTCTGCGATGACATCCGAAAAGTGCGCTGCGAAGACCTCGCATCGAAGCTCAACATCCGTCGCGGCGAACTCGGCCTGATTATCGGCGGCCCTCCGTGCCAAGGCTTTTCCTCCATTCGCCCTTTCCGTTCCGCCAGCGAAGATGACCCTCGCAACAGCCTCTTTGAGCAGTTCGCAAACTTCGTGAACTACTTTCGCCCCCGCGCCCTCGTCTTGGAAAACGTTGTCGGGCTGGCGACGCACAAAGGCGGCGAAGTCATTGCCCAAATCACGGAATGTTTCACCGGACTCGGCTACAACTGCGATTGGCGTATCCTCAATGCCGCGAACTTCGGCGTCCCGCAGAGGCGCGAGAGGCTCATCCTCATCGGCGTGGAGAAGGGCGGCAGGATCGCGTTTCCAGAGCCTACCCACCACAGCGATGGCACGACCATCGGCCACAAGGACCGTGCGAAAATGGTTTTTGGTGAGGAGGACTTATTCTCCACCCGGCGCCTCGCCCCGCCCGTCACAGTGCTCGATGCCATCGGCGACCTGCCGCAAATCCGCTCCGGGGAAACGGCGACCGAATATGACCGCGCTCCCTTTCATTCCTACCAGCGGGACCGGCGCAACGGCACGCGCGCCCTCGCACTCCACTTCTCCACCGCCCATACGCCGAACATGCTCGAAATCATCAAGCACTCGGGCAAGAACATCGACTCCATCCCAAAGCACCTCATCACGAGCGGCTTCTCCTCATGTTACAGCCGCTTGGATGGGAACATGACCAGCGTGACCATCACGGTGAATTTCGTCCACCCGGCTTCAAACCGCTGCATCCATCCCGTCTGTGACCGCGCACTGACTCCGCGCGAAGGTGCGCGCCTCCAATCTTTCGACGACGATTTCAAATTCGCCGGCAACCGCTCCCAAATCGTCAAACAAATCGGCAATGCAGTCCCGCCTCTGCTCGGCCGGGCCATTGGCGAAACGCTTGCGCCGATGCTCGGCGGCTAATGGCTCAGAGGCGCTGGCGGCGACGAAGGCCCCGCGCGTGCTCCATCTCGCGACGCACGGCTTTTTCCTCCCCGAGGCCGACCTCGGCGAGGCGAAGCCGCAGCTCATGGGCTTCGGCGCACGTTTTGGCGAAAGCGACCTGATGCCGAAAGGCAAATTGCTCAACCCGATGCACCGCAGCGGTCTGGCGCTGGCTGGGGCGCAGCGCACCATCGAGGCCTGGGCGCGCGGCGAAGTGCCGCCGCCGCAGAACGACGGCATCCTGACCGCCGAGGAAGTGGCCGGGCTCGATCTCGAAGGCACCTGGCTGGTGACGCTCTCGGCCTGCGAAACCGGCAGCGGCGAGGCGCGCGCCGGGGAAGGCGTGCTCGGCCTGCGCCGGGCCTTCGTGCAGGCCGGCGCGGCGCACCTGATGATGACGCTCTGGCCGATCAGCGACGAGACCACGGTCGAGATCATCAATGAGTTCTACACCGCCGCGTTCACCTGCGGGCATCCCGGCAAGGCCATGGCCGCGGTGCAGACCGCGTGGCTGACCCGGCTGCGCAAGGAAAAGGGCCTGCTCTACGCGGTGAACCGCGCGGGGCCGTTCATCGTGACTTCGCTCGGGCCGGCGGAACCGGCGGCACCGGCAAAGTAGCCTGGGCTTCAGAGACTGTGAAATAAGTCGTCCCAGCGGGACGAACGATTGTAGCCGTGGGCTTCAGCCCACGGTCAACGCGACGCGGTGGCCCTGTCGCGGAGCGACAGTTGAAGGCTTTTCAAACGTCGCTACGCGACGGCGACGCGCTCCACCAAATCCGTGGGCTGAAGCCCACGGCTACCATCGGGCGTCCAGATAGGACGCGGCTCACCGCCGACTTATTTTCTCAGTCTTTTCGCCCAACGTCGTGGGCGTTTGGGCCCAAGCTGCTTTTCTCTTCGTGGTTGACGCGATGAAGCGCAGTCCGCAATTTTCCACCCATGCCCAAATTCCTGATTTCCCTCCACGATGGCACCGAGGCCACGCACGAACTGGCCGAAGCCACGATCACCGTCGGCCGCCTGCCTGACAACGCCCTGCAAATCGAAGACGCGTCGGTTTCGAGCCATCACGCGGAACTCACGCTTGGCGAAGACGGCGACTACATTTTGACCGACATCGGCTCGACCAATGGCACGCTGCTCAATGGCAAGGAACTGGCCGAAGGCGAGGGGCAGCGCTTGCAGGCGGGCGACAAGGTGACCTTTGGGGATGTCGCGGCGAGCTACGAATCCGAAAGCCCCGCCGAAGCGCAGGCGATGCCGGCGGCCGAGGGAATGGTGGCGGTGGCGGCGGCTTCCAGCGTGCGGCCCAAAGACTTCGAGAATGCGTCGCCGTTTCAGAAGAAGAAGAAAAAGAAGGATCCGATCGGCATGGCGCTTATCGGCTTTTCGGTGCTGGCGATGCTCACGTTCGGCGCGGCGGTGGCGCTGATTCTGGCGATGCAGCCGCCGGCGGGGCTGTAGCCTTTGGCGCTTTCGCGATCGGGCGATCCGGTGATGAAGGTGCAGGCGCTGCTTTGCCCGCAACGTGTCGCGGGGCCGCTGATGGCGGATGCGCATTCGGGGTTTTGGCAGACGGTCCCGACGGCGACGTTTCGCGAGACGGTTTCCGCCGCGGAGCCGCAGCAGTGGACCAGTGTCCGGGCGGTGTGGGACGTGGAGGAATTGCGCGTGCTTTTTCACGCGGAGGACATGCATGTCTGGGCGACACTGACGGAGCGCGACGGGCCGCTGTGGGAGGAGGAGGTGGTCGAGGTGTTCCTCGATCCGGTGGGCGATCTGGAGAGTTATTTTGAGATCGAGGTGAATCCTTTGAACACCGTGCTCGATCTCGTCCTGCGGCGGAACCGGAGCGGCTACGTGAAAGATTCCGCGTGGCGCTGTGAGGGTCTGCGGACGGTGGTGGCCCAGACCGCGACGGGCTGGAGCGTGGAACTGGCGATTCCCTTCCGCAGCGTCGCCGCGTCGCCGCCCAAAGCCGGCGACCGCTGGCGGGTGAACTTCTGCCGCATCGACCGCCCGCCCGGCGTGCCGCGCGAGCTGTCCGCCTGGTCGCCAACGGGCCGCGCGAATTTCCACATGCCGGAGCGGTTCGGCAGCCTCGATTTTGCGATATGAACGACGCGCCAAATCCGCCACGCACCCGCCTCCGCTGGGCGATGGCCATCGGTTGGCTGGTTCTTTGTTCCTCCGTGATCTTCTGCGCGGATCAGCGGTTGCTGACGCCGGTTTTCACCTTCTTCGTCGCGCATCCGGGCAGCGACAAGGCGGGGCATTTCCTGCTCATCGGCGGCATGGCTTTTCTGCTCAATCTCGCCCTCGGCCTGCGCGAGGTGCGCTGGTTGGGGCGCGGCTGGCTGCTCGGCAGCGTGCTTGTCGGCGCGGTCTTCACCCTCGAGGAAATTTCGCAGCTCTGGTTTCCGGCGCGCACCTTCGATCTGCTCGATCTCGCCGGCGATTACACGGGCATCCTGTTCTTCGGCTGGCTCGCGCAGCTTGTTTCCCGCCGGCGCGGGCAAGTTTGAATTGTCCGCCCCGCGTGCGGCTGGTAGCTAGAGCGTTCTCCTTTTCCCACACGCCCCATGAGCAACAATATCGAGTCCCATCTGGTCGAAAACCGTGTCTTCAAGCCGGCCCGGGAGTTTTCCAAAAAGGCCCGGATTCAAAGCATGGCGCAGTATCGCGCGCTGTGGGATGAGTCGGTTAAGCGGCCGGAAAAATTCTGGGCGCGCGAGGCGGCGGAGCTGGTTTGGAATAAGAAGTGGCTGAAGGTGCTCGACTGGCAGGAGCCTTATGCCAAGTGGTTCGTCGGTGGAAAGCTGAACGTCTCCGAAAACTGCCTCGACCGGCATCTCGGCACGGCGCGGCAGAACAAGGCGGCGATCATCTGGGAGGGCGAGCCGGGCGAGCGGCGCGTGATTACCTTCCAGCAGCTCCACCGCGAGGTCTGCCGCTTTGCGAATGTGCTCAAGCGCAACAAACTGAAGAAAGGAGATCGCGTGCTCATCTACATGCCGATGATCCCGGAGGCGGCAGTGGCGATGCTGGCCTGCACCCGGCTCGGGCTGGTGCATTCGGTGGTCTTTGGCGGATTCAGTGCGGAGTCGATCAAGGATCGCATCGCCGACTGCGGCGCGGTCTGCGTCATCACCGCGGACGGCGGCTACCGGCGCGGTTCGATCGTGCCGTTGAAGGCGAACGTCGATGCCGCGCTCAAGGACGGCGGGCATCCGGTCAAACGCGTGATCGTCTTCCGCCGCGTGGGCAATGACATCCACATCGAGGAAGGCCGCGACGTCTGGTGGCATCGCGAAATGGAATACGTAGATGCCGTCTGCCCGCCCGTGGCCCTCGACAGCGAGCACCCGCTTTTCATCCTCTACACCAGTGGCTCGACGGGCAAGCCGAAGGGCATCCTCCACACCACCGGTGGCTACCTGCTCGGCGCGTACGTCTCGTGCAAGTACGTTTTCGATCTGCGCGACGAGGATGTCTATTGGTGCACGGCAGACGTCGGCTGGGTCACCGGCCACAGCTACGTAATTTATGGCCCACTGGCCATGGGCGCGACCTCGCTGATGTATGAGGGCGCGCCGAACTCGCCGGACAACGGGCGCTTTTGGAAAATCGTCGAGGACTACGGGGTGACCATCCTCTACACCGCGCCCACGGCCATCCGCGCGTTCATCAAGTGGGGTGACGAGTGGCCGAAAAAGTACGACCTCTCCTCGCTGCGCCTGCTCGGGACGGTCGGCGAGCCGATCAATCCAGCGGCCTGGATGTGGTACTACACCAAGATCGGCGGCGGGCGCTGCCCCATCGTTGACACTTTCTGGCAAACCGAGACCGGCGGCCACATGATCACCCCGCTGCCCGGCGTGACGACCATGGTGCCGGGCTCGTGCACCTTGCCTTTCCCAGGAATACAGGCCGCCGTGGTCGACGAAACGGGCAGCGAAGTGGAGTGGGGA
>JBBQCM010000097.1:0-25039 GCA_038318725.1 Chthoniobacterales bacterium | reverse complement strand
GACGCGCCGCAGAGCCGCGCCATCATCGCGCAGAGCAGGCCGATGGGGCCGGGGCCGATGACCACGACGCTGTCGCCGGGGCGGATGTGGGCGTTCATGCAGACGGCGTTGTAGGCCACGCAGCAGGGCTCGGTGAGCGCGGCTTTTTCAAACGGCAGCGCGTCCGGCACGCGGTGGAGGCAGCGCTCGGGGACGCGGACGAATTTGGTCATCGCGCCATGCACGCCGTAGCCGAAGCCGAGGCGGTTCGGGTCGAGGTTGTACTGGCCGGCGCGGGTGAAAGGGGAATCGAGATCGAGCACGGCGGCGGTCTCGCTGACGACGCGGTCGCCTTCGTGAAACTTGCGCACGCGCTTGCCCGCCTGCGCGATGATGCCGCCGAACTCGTGCCCGAGGACGACGGGGTAATTCACCTTCCAACTTTGCTGGCCGGTGTACTGGTGCAGGTCGCTGCCGCACACACCGACGGCCTCGACCGCGAGGAGCACATCCTCCTCGCCGATGTCAGGCTGCGGAAGGTCGCGGAGTTCGACGGAGTGTGGTTCGGAGGAATAATTGACGAGGCCGATCATGGTGGATTTTGGGTTCAGGATTTTTCGCGAGGGCCGACATCGCCGTACACATGCACGCGCTCGCAGATGAGGCGGAGCTTGCTTTCGAGGTCGCCGCTGGCGGTTTTGAAAGCGTCGGCGTCGATGGTCAAAGGCGCGCCGAGGACGACGAGCGGTGCGCCATATTCCGGCGTGCACACGGCTTGCTCGACGGACAGCCCGCCGACCGCCTGCACAGGCACGCTGACCGCGGCGACGACCTCGCGCAGTTGATCCAGCGGACTCGGACAGACGCCGCCTGCGGCGACGATGCCGCGCCGTTCATCGTAGCCGATATGGTGGATGACGAAGTCGCAGCCCAGGTCTTCGAGCCGCCGCGCGCTCGCGACCATGTCGGGCGCACCGAGATTATCGCCCATCACCTTCACGCCGAAATCGCGCCCGGCTTTGACCACGACCTTGATTGTCTCAGGATGCGCCCGCTCCATCACGACGACATGCGTCGCGCCCGCCCTGGCCATCATCTGCGCCTCCAGCCAGCCACCGTCCATCGTCTTAAGGTCGGCAACGATGGGCACGCCGGGAAACTCCGCCCGCAGCGCGCGCACGCCGTGCATGCCCTCGGCGATGATCAGCGGTGTGCCCGCCTCCAGCCAGTCCACGCCCGCGCGCCGCGCCATGCGCGCGGTTTCGAGCGCCTCGGCGATTTCGGTCACGTCGAGGGAGATTTGGACGATGGTTTTCATCAGAAAAAACGCAGAGACGCAGAGACGCGGAGAGCGCAGAGGAACCGAAGCAAAGTCTCGCTGCAAAACCTCTGCGGCCTCCGCGTCTCTGCGTCTCTGCGTTGAAAAGAAAACCTCGTCATGGCAATCCGTGCTCTTTCATTTTCGCGCGCAAAAATTCCGCGGAGAGCCGCAGATGCTCCATGCCGACGGCGGGATCGTTACCGTCCTCGATGCTGATCCAGCCGGTGAAACCGGCGCGCGCGAGCCGGGAGAAAATAGCGTCGTAGTCATTCAGCCCGCGCCCGATGACGCCGTGCTTGAGGATGCTCGCGTAACCCTGATGACCGCCGAGCTTTTGCAAATCCTCGATCGTGCCGCCCTCGAAATAACGGTCGCTCGCGTGCATCGAGACGACGCGGTCGAGCACGTCGTCGAGCAGTGCGATTGGGTCATCACCGGCGACGACGGCGTTCGATGGATCGTAGTTCACGCCGAACCACGGGCTGCGCGGGATGGCGGCGAGGAGCTGGAGGAAAACGTCGCGCTTCTGCGCAAATTCGGGGAAGTCCCAGTAACCGTCCTTGTAATGATTCTCGAGGATCAGCGTGACGCCGCATTTCTCCGCGTGCGGGAGCAGTTCGGTGATGCAATCCGCCGCCATCTTCACGCCGTCAGCGATCGAAACCTCGGGCCGGCGCTGCCCGCTGAGCACGCGGCAGAGCTTGCCGCCGAGCTGCGCGGTCACTTCGATCACCCGCCGCTGCTTCGTCACCTCCGCCAGTCGCGCCACCGCAGCGGGCTGCGTGAAATCCGGCGAATAGCACATCATCGGCATAACCAGCCCGCGGGCTTCGACCAAGCCGCGCACGCGGGCGATCTCCGCGGGATCGAGCGGCGTGAAACCCCAGTAGAACTCCAGCCCATCGATATCCAGTTCCGCAGCGGCGCGGTCGATCCAGTCTTCGACCCGCATGGTTTTTTCCACGCACAGGGCGTCGAGGTAGCACTTGGGGAAAGCGGCCAGCGGCATGGGAGGAAATCTCGCGAACGCTTACTGCTGAATGATCTCGCGCACGTAGATATTTATCTGCCCGTCCGCGCCCCGCCGAACGTCGCGGATCTCGAAAGGCCGCGTTTCGTCGCGGTTCAGGCTGGTGCTTTCCGCGGGTGGAATCGCACCCGCGGCATACTCGACGATGATGCGCGCCGTGCCGTCCGCGCCGGCGATGCGCTCGCGGAGCACAGCGCGGTTTTCGACCGTCGCGGTGACGCGGAAATCGCCGCGCAAATAGATGCGCTCACCGAGTTCGCCGCGATCGGCGAGATCGCCGGCCTCGGCGGGCGTGACGGCGCGTCCAGGCGGCGCTTTGCCCGCCGGATAGGTGCGCCAGGAGCCGCCGGTCGTCGGCATATTCGGATCGCGCTTGGCCTCGATGAAGGGCTGGAGCGGCACACCAGTGGGCGAGACTCTCGGCGGAGGTGCGACGGGCGCTGGAATCGGCGTCGCCACCGGACGGGGTGCGGGCGTGGCGAGCATCGCCACAGCCATCGGCGGAGTCGCCGCGGGTCGGGTGCCGGGGACGCTCGGCGGGCCTTTGCCAGCCAGGGGAATCGGCGTCGCCACGGGGACCGGCGGCAGCGCCCCGGTGAGCGGGACCGTGGTTCCGGGCTGCACGGTATCGATGCGGACCAGTTCGGGCGTCGGCGGTGGGGTGACGGCGTTGGCCGAGGGATCGGCGCTGGCGAGCGGATGAGTCCGCCGGTAATTGGCAAATTTCTTCACCCCATCCTGGAAGCTCTGCAACTTCACCACCGGCAGTCCGGCTTCCATGTTCAGATCCTGCGGCGGTTCGAGGCTGAAAGTGCCCACGCCGTTTTTCAACGCATAGGCGCCGTAGAGCAGCGGCACGACGGTGAACTGCATGTGCCCGTCCGCCAGTCGCTCGATGTGCAGCAGCGCCGAGAGGTCGTCGGTCTTCTTGATGTTGGTGTCGTGCCCGGTCTGGAGCAGCGTGCGGATGGCCGGCACATAGCGCGGCGACGACGTATAAACGTGCTCGATGACGACCTGCGACATATCCGCGGCCTGCGCGAGCGCCACGACGCCTGTGGAAAACAGGTCCGTCTTTTTCAGGTCGAAGGCCTCGAGAATGATAAACCGCCCGACGACGTAGGTGACCAGCAGTTTCGTCTCGCGGTAGTTCTTGATGTAGTCGCGCATGAGCCGCGCGTTTTCCTCCTCGAGTTCGAGCCGCGTCATCCGCCCGTAGCGCTCGAATAGCTTTTGCGCAGTGAGGAATTCGCCCTGCGGCGCGGCGGTCACCTCAAAGCGGCGCGGAGCCTCAATCTTGCCAATCTTTTTGAGGAAGCGATACGAGGCCGGCTTCTCCGGGTGGCCGAAAATGTAGAAGCTGCCCAGCCAGCAGGCGAAGGCGAGGCCGATGAGCAGAAGGATGAAAACCGTCCAGAGGAACAGGTTGTCGCGGCCCTTGGGCTCGTCGCCATCGTCGTCATAACCGTAGAAATCGTCAGCCATGTGGGAGAGCCGGAAGCGCGGGTGCGCTTCGCGAGAGTTTATTGATGTTGGTGCGCACCGGTCTCGGCGTCGGCGGGTTCAAAGGACGTGCCGCAGCCGCAGCTGCGCGCCGCGTTCGGGTTCTGGATGCGGAAACCGGAGCCGGCGAGATCGTCGGCGTAGTCGATGGTCGAACCCGCCAGGAAATGCGCGCTCTCCGCATCGATGATCACCTTGATTCCGCTGCGCTCGACGATTTCGTCGCCCGCCTGCGCGTGGTCGAGCCCCATGCCGTATTGCATGCCGGCGCAGCCGCCGTTTTCGACCAGAATCCGCAGCCCTTTGGTCTGGTCGTCCTGCTCGCGGACGAGGATTTCGAGCTGCGCAAAAGCGGCATCGGTGACGTGGATCATGGGAGCGGAAGTTAGCAGTGGAAAGTGAGGGTGGAAAGTGACAAGTGAGGCGCGTTCACACGCTTTCCACCTTCGCTTTTACCTGCCCGCCCTTTCGTGTCCCGCATCGCCTTACTTTCCGAAGCCGTCGCCAGCCAGGTGGCGGCGGGCGAAGTCGTGGAGCGGCCGGCGAGCGTGGTCAAGGAGCTGGTGGAAAACTCCATCGACGCCGGGGCCGGTCGGATCGAGGTGATGATCCGGCGCGGCGGCATCTCCTCCATCCGCGTGGTCGATGACGGTTCCGGCATGGACCGCGACGACGCCCTGCTTTGCCTCGAAAGGCATGCTACGAGCAAGATCCGCACGGGTCACGATCTCGCAGCCATCCATACGCTGGGCTTTCGCGGCGAGGCGCTGCCGAGCATCGCCAGTGTCTCGCGCTTCCGCCTCGCTACGCGCGAGCGGGCGGCCCTCGCGGGCACGGAGGTGATCGTCAACGCGGGCAGGATCGAGAGCGTACGTGACGGCGGCGACGCGCCGGGCACGCAGATCGAGGTGCGCTCGCTTTTCTACAATCTGCCCGCGCGGCGGAAATTTCTGCGCACGGAAAACACCGAGTCGAGCCACGTCGAGCACCAGCTTCATCTGCAAGCGATCGGGCATCCGCAGATCGGTTTCGTCTTCGTGAACGACGAGCGCGTGGTCTGGCAGCTCCCGCCTGCCGCGCATCTGCGGGAGCGCATCCGCGACCTCTGCGGTGCGGCGCTCGCCGCGGAGCTGCTGGACGTGCCGGAGTTTGTCAGCGAGGGGATTTCCATCCGTGGCTGCATCGGTAAGGCGGGCGTGAGCCGCTCCTCGCGCGCCCAGCAACTCGTCTTCCTGAATGGGCGCGCCGTCGAAAACAACACCATCAATTTCGCCCTCCGCGAGGGCTACCACACCGCGCTCATGAAAGGGCAGCATCCGGTCACGTATCTCTTCATCGACATGGACCCGGCGGAGGTCGATGTGAACGTGCATCCCGCGAAACGCGAGGTGCGCTTTCGGAACGCGGCGTGGGTGCGGGAAGCGGTCGTCGAGGCCGTGCGGGTGGCGCTGGAAAGCGACCGTGCAAGCTGGTCGCGGACGTTTCGTGCGGAACCGGGCGTGCCGGCTTCCACGCCGGACGAAACCCTGCCGCTCATTCCGCCAGGCGAGCCAGTGGCGCTAAGAAAGGACTGGAGCGCCCTGCCGCTATCGGCGGTTCCAGCAAGGCCTGCCGCGCCGATTTCACCAACGCCCCTTCCTCTCGAAAGCACTGCGTCGCCGCATGAACCGGAAATCAGCCACCAGCAACCAGCAACCGGCCCATCGGCGAAGGAGTTCAAAATCCTCGGAGTCCTCGGCAAACTCTACGTCCTCATGGAAAACGCCAGCGGGCTCGTCCTGGTGGACCAGCACGCCGCGCATGAGCGCATCCTTTTCGAGGAGATGAAGCGGCGCATGGAGCAGCAAGGCGTACCCGGCCAGCGGCTGCTGCTGCCGCTCACGCTCGAAGTCAGTCCGCGCGACGGCGACTGGCTCGGGCGCAATCTCGACGTGCTCCAGCGTGCCGGCATCGGCTTGGAACCGTTCGGCGCGGGCACCTTCAAAATCGACAGCCTGCCAACTTTTCTCCGCGCGACCGAGCCCACCCAGCTCCTCCGCGACATCATCGACGACCTCCGCGAAACCAGCGCGCAAACCTCGAAGTTGCGCCTCGGCGAAGACATGATCGCCAAGACCGTCTGCCGCCACGCCGTGAAAGCGAACGACTATCTGCGCGAGCCCGAACTCATCCGGCTCATTCAGGATCTGCTCGCCTGCGAACTCCCCTACTGCTGCCCTCACGGCCGTCCGACGATGATCCAGATGAGCTACGCCGAGCTGGAGAAAAAATTTGGCCGCAAGGCCTAACGGGCGCGCGGGGGGCGCTCGACACGGGCCGGGAAATGGCCTTTCTTCCGCGGCTATGACGATTCCTCTGGAAGACCATTTCAATGACATTGTGGGCAAGGCCATGCGCGGACTGCAATTCACCGACGCCCAGCTCGCGGAAGTCGCGGGTGTGACCGCGGAGGCCGTGAACCAACTGCGTGAGGGTGCTTGGGATGAGGAAACCGCCCGCGCGGTGGCTCCGCCGCTGGGTTTGAAAACCGACGCGCTCTGCGCCCTCGGCCACCGCGCCTACGCGCCCGCGCCCATGGCGCTCGAGGGACTGGCGCAGTTCAACACCCCCTTCGAAGACATGACCGTGAACTCCTACCTCGTCTGGGATCCCGCCAGCGGCGAGGCCGCGGCTTTCGACACCGGCAGCGATGTCAGCGGTATGCTCGCACTCGTCGCGGAGAAAAAGCTGCGGGTGACGGCCATCTTCCTCACCCACACGCATGGCGACCACATCTTCGACCTCGACCGGCTAAAGGAGAAGACCGGCGCCCCCGCCTTCACCGGCGAGGGCGAGGCGCTCGACGGCGCGGATTCCTTTGCCGCCGGGCGCTCGTGGATGCTGGGCGCGCTGAGGATCGAGACACGCCTCACTTGGGGCCACTCGAAAGGCGGCATCACCTACGTCGTCGCCGGACTCGCCGAGCCCGTCGCCGTCGTCGGCGATGCCGTCTTCGCCGGCTCGATGGGCGGCGGCGGCGTGAGCTACACCGCCGCGCTGCGCACGAACCGGGAAGCCATCCTTTCGCTCCCCGATGCCACCATCCTCTGCCCCGGTCACGGGCCGCTCACGTCCGTCGGCGAGCAGAAGGCGTCCAATCCATTCTTCCCATAGGTCTTTTTCCCGAAAGCCGGGCGCTGCGCCCCCGCGTAAGAATATTCAAAATCTTTGCGTAATTTTGCTCTGCGCCTCTGCGCCTCTCCGCTTAATCTCCCCGCACTATGTCTGAAAAAATAGCAGTCGTCGGCGTCGGTCGCATGGGCGCAAACATGGCGCGGCGCTTGAAGGAAACAGGCTTCAGCGTCACCGCGGTCTTTGACGCGCACGTTCCGCAGGCCGCCGCCCTCGCTGACGAACTCGGCTGCGCCGCGCCCGCGACTCTCCCCGAAGTCACCGGCGCGGCGGACATTATCCTCACTGTCGTGACCGACGACGAGGCGATGGACGACATCTTCGGCTCCGTGGGCAGCGGCAGCGATTCCCTGCTCGCCAGCGCCAGCGGTGTGGCCGTGGCGGAAGGCACGCTTTTCATCAATTGCGCGACGGTTTCGCCCGGCACGCATGAACTCGTTGAGAGCCGCTGCGCGGAAGCCGGGGCGCAATCGCTCGAAGCCTGCATGGCGTCGAGCATCACCCAGGCGCGCGAAGGCACGCTCTATCTCATGTGCGGCGGCAAGCCGGAGGCGTATGAGCGCGCGAAGCCGGTCTTGGAAAAGCTCAGCAGTTCGCTCCGCTACATCGGCGGCGCGGGGCAGGCGGCGAAGGTCAAGGCGCTAGTCAATATGGTGATGAATATCAACACGGCCGGCCTCGCCGAAGGGCTCGGGCTGGGCGATGCGCTCGGACTCGATCTGAACATGCTGCGCGAGGTTTTCTCCCAGACGGGTGCCGCCTCCCGCGTGCTCGTGACCGACGGCGAGGACATGCAGAACCGCGATCACGCGTGCTTTTTCTCCGCCGCCCACGCTGCTAAGGACAGCGGCATCGCCCTGCGGCTCGCGCGCGAAGCCGGGCTCGAACTCCCGCTCGCCGAGGCCACCAAGGCTCAATACGACCAGATGGTCTTCGAGGGCCTCGGGGAACTCGACAAGTCCGGCATCGCCGAACTGACCTTCAAAGGCCGGCACACCTGAAAGAAGCCGTTGAGCCCGCCCCATCCCGCACTTAAGCTCCGGCCATGAAACGGCGCTTCCTTTCCACCCTGCTCCTCTTGGGCGCAGTCCTCTTCAGCTTCGTCGCCGACGTGGCCGCCCTGCCCGCTCCGCCCAAACCTCCGAAACCGCCCAAGCCGCCCAAGAGCAACCCCAACTTCGCCCTGCTCCAGCAGCAGTCCAAAACGGGGGCGCAAAAGCAACTCCTGCTGCAAAGCGCCGCCGCTCAGCAGCAGCATCTCCTCGCAAGCCACGCCGCGGCCTCTCAGCAGCAACTCCTCCTTCTCCACCACGCCACCACCGCCCAACAGCAACTCCTCCTGCTCGCCCACGCCCACACTTCGCAGCAGCAGCTTTTGCTCAAAGCCCACGAAAATTTCGCCAAGCAGCACCTTCTGGAACAGGCGCACCGCCCCGAACGCCTCTCCGCCATCGGTGCGAATGAAAATGCCCCGGTGACGACCATCGTCCCGTATTCTCCGGAGCCTTGAACCGGTTCACCGGCTGGAAGTTAAAGGGACTCGCAAGAACATCCGTCCAGTAGCGGACGGGTTTGGTCCCGCGGAAGCGCGGTTTGGTGAAAAAACGCTGGAGGAAGCACGGGTGGCGGTCAATAAGGCGAGGATGAATGCCTCCCCCATTACCTCCCTCTTGCGGCCGCTCGCCGTGGCGCTGCTCACCCTCACCGCTCCGCTGACCCGCGCCGCCGATGAGGACAATCTCCACAACGCACTGCTGCCGGAGGACAAACAAACCTACGCCTACCGCTGGCTGAACATCGCCCAGGAGATCGCCGCCCGGAACATCGAAAAGGTCGGCGCCCGCCCCACGATCATCTCGCGGCAGCACGCCATCTGGGCCACCTGCATGTATGACGCGTGGGCCGCGTATGATGGAAAGGCCGTCGGTTCACGGCTGGGCGCGAAGCTCCGGCGGCCGGCCAAGGAGCGCACCGAGGAGAATAAGAAAAAGGCCATCAGCTACGCATCCTACCGCGCGCTGCTCGATCAGTTTCCGGAGGCGGAAGACAAGACGTATCTCGACGCCGAGATGAAAAAGCTCGGCTACGACCCGGCGGACAAATCCACCGACGTGACGACGCCGCAGGGCATCGGCAACGCCGCCGCGCAGGCGGTGCTCGATTACCGGCATCACGACGGCGCGAACCAGCTCGGCGACGAAACCGGCGGCAACGGCAAACCGTATGCCGACTACACGTTTTACATGCCGGCCAATTCGGTGAACAAGGTCAACGACCTCGACCGCTGGCAGCCGATCACTTTTACCAAGCCCGATGGCACGAAGATCACGCCCGGCTTTCTCACCCCGCAGTGGTATCGAGTGAAGCCGTTTGTGATGGAAAAAGCCGATCAGTTCCGGCCCGGTCCGCCGCCCACGACGGCGACGGATTACGCGGAGCTGAAGAAGCAGGCCAAGGCCGCCCTCGAAGCCAACGCAAACCTCACCGCCGAGCAGAAAGCGATCGTCGAATTCATGCGCGACGGCCCGCGCTCGACCGCGCAGTCCGGCCACTGGCTGCGTTTTGCGCAGGACGTGTCGAAGCGCGATCACGACGACCTCGACCGCGATGTGAAGATGTATTTCGTCGTCGCCAATACCGCGTTCGACGCGTTCATCTCAAACTGGGATACCAAGCGCGTCTATGATTCCTCGCGCCCGTGGACGCTCATCCACCACGAATACGCCGGCAAGAAAATCAACGCGTGGGCCGGCACGGCGGGCGGCAACAAGGAAATGGCCGGCGAGGAATGGCACCCGTATTCGCCCGACGTTTTCATCACCCCGCCCTTCCCTGGCTACACGTCCGGCCATGCGACCGTCAGCGGTGCGTGCTCAAAGATACTCGAGCTTTTCACCGGCAGCGACAAGTTCGGCTTCTACGCGATTCGCAAGTGCTGCGAACTGACCGAAAAGGACGCCGGCCCCGAATTCACCATCGACCTGCCCACGTTTTCCGGCACGGCCGACATCGCCGCGAAGTCCCGTCTCCTCGGCGGCTATCACATCCCGATTGACAACGAAGTCGGCTTGAAAGTCGGCCGCGAACTCGCCGTCTGGAGCTGGCCGAAATACCAGGCCTACTTCGACGGCACCGCGAAAATCCGGGATTAGAAAAGCGGCGTGAGCTTCCCCCTGGAGCGCCGTCTCGCGTGGATTTTCCGCCTCGCGGTCTGCCTGGAATATGTCGGCCACGGCGCGTTCGGCGTCCTCACGAAAAAAGCGTGGGTGCCGTACTTCGGGGTCTTCGGCATCCCGGAGCCGTGGGCGTGGAAACTCATGCCCCTCGTCGGCGCCTTCGACATCCTGCTCGGCCTCAGCGTGCTCATCCGCCCGTGCCGGGCCGTGCTGCTTTACATGACCGTTTGGGGGTTCGTCACGGCGCTGC
This sequence comes from Chthoniobacterales bacterium, assembly GCA_038318725.1. Lineage (GTDB taxonomy): Bacteria > Verrucomicrobiota > Verrucomicrobiia > Chthoniobacterales > Chthoniobacteraceae > Chthoniobacter. The sequence goes on along the minus strand of JBBQCM010000097.1, from coordinate 14,609 downwards.
TCCGCCCGCTCTCCGGCGAGCCAATTTGGGAGACGGTCGAGCGCGCGGGAAACTTCGGCGTGCCGCTGGCCTTCCTCCTGTTCACGCAAGCGCGGGGATGGTTTGACCGCGCGGAGCCACGGTCACTGGAACCGGCCTTGCGCGAACGTCTCGGGCTCATTCTTCGCGTCACCACCTGCGCCCTGCTCGTCGGGCACGGCGCGCTCGCGGCGGTGGTGCAAAAGCCGGTCTTTTTTCATCATCTCCAAACCATCGGCCTGCCGTCCGTCCCAGTCCCGGCACTGGGCGGTTTTGAAATCGCACTCGGTTTCGCCGTGTTCTTCGCGCCCGTGGGGCCGCTGCTGCTCTTCGTCTTCGCGTGGAAAGTCGCGACCGAATTACTCTATCCCATTTCGGGCGCGCCTTTTTGGGAAGTGATCGAGCGCGGCGGCAGCTACGCCGCGCCGCTCGCGCTCTTTTTCCTCACCGCTCCGTGGCGCGCCACGGTCAATGTCGTCGGCGGCGCGCGCCGAATCGCCGTCAGCTAACTTTCACCCACCCACACCCAACCCACACCATGAAAACACCCACCCACATCCTCGCTGCCGTCGTGCTCGGTGGCAGCGCCCTCGCCGTGCCGCCCGTACCCACGCGGATCGCTCCCGTGCCGCCGCCCGCAGCCAATCCGCTCAGCTTTTTCGACGGAAAAATCACCTTCGATTTGCAGGAGCGATTCCGCTTCGTGGGCCAGGAAAACACCAAGGATTTCAACAGTGGCGCGACCGCCTTGAACGACGGCAACTGGTTCCTGAACCGTTTCCGCCTCGGCCTCATGATCAAGCCGGTGGACTGGCTGAAAATCTACGCGCAAGGTCAGGACGCGCGGCAGTTTGGGGCCGACCTGCCTCTGATCCCGAACCGGAACGGCGCGCAGGGCGACGACGCCTTTGATCTCTACCAAGGCTACATCGAAATCTCCAACTACGATAAGTGCCCGTTCGGCTTGAAGATCGGCCGCCAGATTTTGCAATACGGCAGCGAGCGTCTGGTCGGTCCACTCGATTGGAGCAATTTCGCCCGCTCCTTCGATGCCGCAAAACTGCGCTACCAGGCGAAGGATTGGTCGATCGATGCCTTTGCCGCCACGGTCGCGGTGAACATCCGCAGCCAGTATAACCAATCGGACTTACTCAACGGCACCGAGACGGAACGGGGCCAGGTCTTCAGCGGCCTTTATTTCACTTCCACCTCGCTCGTTCCCATCCAGACCACTGACTTCTACGCCTTCTACCTCGACCAGAATAGCGGCCCGCCTTCCCGCCCTGCCGCCTATGGCACGGACACGAGTTTCTTCACGCTGGGCGCGCGCGTGCAATCCAAGCCCGGAGTTTTCCATCACGAACCCGCGACGGCCAGCGACAGCAAGGCGACTGCCGACGGAAAATCGGCTCCGCCGCCAGCTCCGCCAAGGAAGGCGGTCGGCTTCGACTATGACGGCGAATTTGTTTTCGAGACGGGTAAAGCGGGCGGGTTGGATCTCACCGCCTTCGCCGTTCACGCCGGCCTCGGCTACACCTTCAGCGTGCCGTGGACGCCGCGCCTCGGGATCGAGTACAATTACGCCAGCGGCGATCAGAATCCGAACGATGGGAATATCCAAACCTTCCAAAACCTTTTCCCGACGAACCACTTGCGCTATGGCATCATGGACGAGTTCTCCTGGCAGAACATGCACAACCCGGCGATCACGGTCACGGCGACGCCCTGCAAAACACTGACCGCGCAGCTTGAGTTCCACGGCTTCTGGCTCGCGAATACGAACGACTTTTGGTACCAGGCCAACGGCACGAGCACCGTCCGCCCGCTCAATGCCGCGGCCCGCGGAGCGAGCCATTTCGCCGGCACGGAACTGGATTTCGTGCTCACTTGGAAGCCATTCAAGCAGCTCGCTTTCCAAGGCGGCTACAGCCACTTTTTCGCCGGCAAATACCTTGAGGACACCGGCGCTTCGAGCGACGCAAATTTCGGCTACGTACAGGCGGTCATCCAGTTCTAAGCGACTGTGTAAAAAACCGGTCGCGCGTCTGTAGGGGAACCCGTTGGGTTCCCTCGATCCTTTCCGAGGATCGGGGAAAGCTTGGCAGCCTTCCCGACAGAGGCCTCACTTTGTACACAGTCGCTGAGGCCGCGCTCGACACCGCGGGCCGCCGCTGCCTAGCTTCCGCGCATGGAGATTTACATCGGTCGCAACGACGAGCGACTCGGGCCATTCCCTGTCGAAGAAGTCCACCAGCGGCTCGCCGCCGGCGAGTTTGCCGCCAGCGATCTGGCCTGGGCCAAAGGCACGCCCAACTGGGTGCCGCTCGGCACGCTGCTCGAAAGCCTCTCCCCCGGTCCGCCGCCACTCGCAGGTGCGCCGCCCGCGGTGCCGCGCCCGCAACCGTGGCAGCCGGAGGTCGCCCCCCGCGAAACCTCCGGGCTGGCGATCGGCAGCCTGATCCTGGGGATTCTTTCGCTCACGGCTTTGCCGATCATCGCCGGCATTCCCGCCGTGATCTGCGGGCATCTCTCGCTTTCGGAGATCAAAAAGGCAGCCGGGCGCATCGGCGGAAACGGTATGGCCGTCGCCGGGTTGATCATGGGTTACCTGAGCTGCGCGCTCCTGCCGCTGATCTTCGTGCTCGCGCTCGCGGCCGGCATCGCGCTGCCGGTCTTTAGCGAGGTCAAAACACGCGGCTTGCAGACCAAATCGCTCTCGAACGCGAAGCAGATCGCCCTCGCTTGCAAGATTTACGCGACGGACAATCAGGGCGCGTATCCCAAAACCCTCGACGAACTCATCCCGGACTATCTCCCGGATCGGAATGTTTTTGTCTGCCCGCTCTCGCCCGCGCTGCCCGTCGGCTACGACTACTTTGGCGGCCGCGAGGACGATCCGCCGGACAAGCTGCTCCTCGTGAGCAAGGCCGAGAACAAAGGCAAGCGCATCGTCATCCGCGTCTCCGGCGCAGGCACCGTGGAGAAATTATACCAAACACAGTTGAAAACCGACACCTTCCAAAGTCCGAGAACCGAAGGAAATCGCGCAACGCACCGATTCGTATCGTCCAGTCTTCAACTGAGTTTGGTATTACCCAACGGTCTGCCCGCGAAATAACAGTCCGGGCAACCGGACGAAACGGACACGCCTCCGGCGGGAAACCAAGTCACCACGCAGCCGGCGCGCCAGGCAACCCCGCAAGCACGCGATCCAGCGTCTGCGCTTCTTCGGTCTTTCCCGCCGCGCGCAATGCCGCCACGCGCTGACGCAGCGCGGGCGCAGACTCGATCCATGGAAATTTCCTCGCCGCCGCGCGCGTCTGCCCGATCTCCGCAGCATTGAGCAGCGTGCCGGTGGTGCCACTGGCCATGAGATTCGTGGTGTCCTGGCGGTGCGGCAGGCTGAGGGCGTGGCCGATTTCGTGCGAGGTGACGCGCGGAATCGGCTCGTCGATTCCGCCCTCGACCGGCCGCAGCGCCGCGGCGTCCTTCACAAAAATCCCGCGCGCACTGTAGAAGCCGTTCACGTCCAGTTCCTTCACGTAATAGACGTCGAACGCAGCGCCGGAGCGGGCCTTGCGCGAGACGCGCGCGGCAATTTCCTCGCGCCCCCCGACATCCGCGTTGCCGAGCGGCAGCACTTCTTCGCGGATCAGCGATTCGACGCGAAACTGAATCCCGGCCTGCGCCCACACGCGGTTCATCTTGGGCAAAATGCGGGCGAGGTCCGTGTCGGTCAGCGTGGTCTGAAACGCGGGGGTGTCCGCCGACGCGAGCAGATGGATGCGCAGCGGGACGATGAGCCAGTCGTCGAAAACGAACGCCGCGGTCTTTGGCGGCGCGGGCGGGAGCAAGTGCTCGCGGAGGAAAAGGATCTGCGCGAGGAACTGGAAGTCCGCGTTCTTCTTCTTCGCGAAGCCGTGGCCTTCGTCCTTCGCCAGCAGATACCAGCAGGGACTGCCCTGTGCGCGGAGCGCCTTCACCATCTGCTCCGCCTCGGTCACCGGCACGCGCGGATCGTTCTGGCCCTGGACGACAAAGAGCGGGCGCTTGATTTTCGCGACGTTATTCAGCGGGGAAATCTTCGCCAGAAACTCCGCCATCGCCGGTTCGCGTTCGTCGCCGTATTCCACCCGGCGGAGGTCGCGGCGGTAGTCCTGCGTGTTCTGCAGAAACGTCACGAAATTCGAGATACCCACGACGTCGATCCCGCAGCGCAGCCGGTCGCTGAAATGCGTCAGGCACGCCAGCACCATGTAGCCGCCGTAGCTGCCGCCCATCACGCTGACGCGCTGCGCATCGAGCGCCGGCTGCGTGGCGATCCAGTCGAGCAGCGCGCCGATGTCGCGCACGGAATCCTCGCGCTTCACCCCGTTGTCGAGTGCGAGGAAGGTCTTTCCGTAGCCTTCCGAGCCGCGGACGTTGGGGAGGATCACCGCGCAGCCCAGCTCGTTCACGTAGTAGTTGCTGCGGCCGAGAAAGTCCGGGCGCGATTGTCCCTCAGGGCCGCCGTGAATGTTCACGATGACCGGGCGCGGCCCCGGAAATTTCTTCGAGTCGGGCCGGTAGAGAAACGCGGAAACCTTCCGCCCGTCAAAGCTCGCGAACTTCACCAACTCGGGCTCGGCGAACGTCGCCGGGTCCAGTCCGCCCGTTTCGCTTTCCGTCCAGCGCGTCACCGCGCCAGTCGTCACGTCGAGCGAGTAGGCGTCGCGCGCCGCGCGTGCGGCGTCGAGGGTGAAGCCGAGATCGCGCCCGTTTTCGTGCCACTCCACACCGCCGATCACGCCGACCGGCACCTGCTTCTGCGGCGTGTCCCGCCCCGTCGCGAGATCGAGCAAATGGAGCACGCTGATCCCGTCCTCATTGGTCACGAAGGCGATCGTTTTCCCGTCCGGCGAAAGCTCGAACTGCCCGACATCCCACGCCAGCCCGGCGGTCAGCACCTTGCGCGTGCCGCTTGCGAGTTCGAGCTGCACGAGTTGCGTGAACTCCGAGCCTGCATCGCTGAGCAGGAAAATGCTCCGCCCGTCGCGCGCAAACTTCGCCGCGTCCTGCACGGTCTTCTCCCCCGTCTTCGGCGTGAGCAGCGTCACCGCACCCGTTGGCAGATCCACGAGATGCACGAAGCTCTCATTCGCCGACACGTACTCCGAAAGCAGCAGCTTTGTCTCGTCCTCGCGCCAGTCGCCCACGCCCCACCCGCCGCCGTCGCGCTTGAGCACGAGCTTGTCGCTCTTCGGATCTTCCGGGTTCATCACGTACACATCCGTGTCCTTGCCCGTGCGCCGCGTGGAGGTGTAGGCACACTGCGCGCCGCTGCGGGCCCAGCGCGGGCCGCTGTTGCGCGACTTGCCATCCGTCAGCAGCGTCGTTTTTCCATCCGCCATGTCGTAGCGGTGGAGCTGGTAAAATTCCCCGCCGCCGGCGTCCTGCGCGAAGACGAGAAAGTCCCCCGTCTTTGGCCGGAAGGAGGCACTGGCCGCCGGTTCCCTGCCAAAGGTGAGCTGCCGCCGCGCGCCACCCGGCATCTTCACGAGATGAATCTGCGTGGTGTCCGCAAAGCGTGTGCTGATCAGCATCTCCCGCCGCTGCGGGTGCCAGCCTTGCAGGGCCGCCGCGCGAAATTCGAGATAGCGGGCCGCGTCGGCGCGCAGTTCCGGCGGAATTGGCGGCACGCCGTCGGCCACGAGATTGTCCGGCACCTGCGCCATGAGCGCGGCACCGCAGAGCAGGAGAGCAGGGAGGAGAAAACGCATGCGCCTTTTCTATCCATGCGCCGCCGGAAGGCAATTTCCCCGCGGCAATATCCGCCTTGCCCGCGCCGGGCGGGCGGCGGTAGAAGAACAGCCCGCTTTTTTCACCAACACCAACCTCCACTTCCGCACACATCCCATGGGCAAGATCTACAACAACATCGTCGAAACCGTCGGCCGCACGCCGCTCGTGAAACTCAACCGCGTCACCGCCGGGCTCGAAGCGACCATCGCCCTGAAGTGCGAATTCTTTAACCCGCTCGGCTCCGTCAAAGACCGCATCGGCATGGCCATGATCGAGGACGCGGAAGCGCGCGGCGTGCTCACCAAGGACACCGTCATCGTCGAGCCGACGAGCGGCAACACCGGCATCGCCCTCGCCTTCGTCGCCGCGGCGAAGGGCTACAAGATCATCCTCACCATGCCCGAGACCATGTCGCTCGAGCGGCGCACCCTGCTTGCCATGCTCGGCGCCAAGCTCGTGCTCACGCCGGGCACGGAGGGGATGAAAGGCGCGATCGCCCGCGCCGAGGACCTCGTTAAAAACACGCCGAACGCCTGGATGCCGCAGCAGTTCAACAACCCCGCGAACCCCGCGATCCACGCGAAGACGACCGCCGAAGAGCTGTGGGAGGACACCGACGGCAAGATCGACATCCTCATCTCCGCCGTCGGCACCGGGGGAACGATCACCGGCACCGTCGAGGCGCTGAAGCCGCGCAAGCCGAGCTTCCAGGCGATCGCCGTCGAGCCCAAAGACTCGCCCGTCATCTCGCAGACCCTCGCCGGGCAGCCGGTGAAGCCAGGGCCGCACAAGATCCAGGGCACCGGCGCGGGCTTCGTGCCGACCAACCTGCACCTCAAGGACGCCGCCGGAAACGCGCAGATCGTCGAGTGCGTGCAAGTCTCGAATGACGACGCCTTCGCCATGGCGCGACGGCTGGCGAAAGAAGAGGGCCTCCTCGTCGGCATCAGCACCGGGGCCAATGTCGTCGCCGCCATCGAAGTCGCCAAGCGGCCCGAAAACAAAGGCAAGCTCATCGTCACCATCGCCTGCTCGACCGGCGAGCGTTACCTCTCCACTGCCCTCGCCGCCGACGCCCGCGCCGAAGTCGGCGCGTAAACCGCCACGTTTCTGCTTCAAATTGACGCGCGCTTCCGCGATGGAGCGCGCGTTCCTTATTGCCTCAGTGCTTCCCGCGCAGCCGCACGTTCTGCCAGCGCTTCGGCATGGCCGCGCAAAAGAAACTGCTCCCCTTCCGCGATACCGTGGATCGTTGACATCGCGGCAAACTGCGCGAAACACAGCGGCCCATGAATGCGCGCCGGCTCTCCCTCCTGATTTTTTTACTCGCCGTCGCGCCCTTGCGCGCCGATCTCGCGGAATACCTCGCCAAGCCCGATCCCTCGTACGCGTGGGAATTGAAGGGCAAGACCGAAGTGCCGGGCGCCACGCTTTACGAACTCCGCCTCACTTCGCAGACGTGGCAGGACATTGTCTGGCAGCACAATCTCCTCGTCTTCGTGCCGGCCAATCCCTCACCCGCCGGTGCCGCCCTGCTGATGATCGACGGCGGCAGCCAGGACAAGCTCGAACAAAAACCCGGCATGGCCGCAATCCTCTACGGTTCCATGCTCGCCGGGAAAGTCGGCGTCCCGTGCGCTGTGCTCAAGCAAGTCCCCAATCAGCCGCTCCTCGGCGGCCTGAAGGAAGACGCCCTCATCGCCGAAACCTACCGCCGCTACCTCGACACGCGCGACAACTCGTGGCCGCTCCTCTTTCCCATGACCAAAGCCGCCATCCGTGCGATGGACGCGGTCGGCGAATTCTTCGCGCGCGACCTCGGCGGACGCATCGACAGCTTCGTCGTCACCGGCGGTTCCAAACGCGGCTGGACCACCTGGCTCACCGCAGCCAGCGACCCGCGCGTCGTGGCCTTCGCGCCCATGGTCATCGACATGCTCAACAGCACGCCGCAGATGGCCCATCAGGTGAAAGTCTTCGGCACCTTCAGCGAAGCGACCAGGGATTACCACGCGCTCATGCGCCTGCCCGAGACCGACGACACGCGCCGGCTATGGAGCATGGTCGATCCGTATTCTTACCGGGAAAAACTCACCCAACCCAAGCTCATCCTGCTCGGCAATAACGATCCCTACTGGGCCACCGACGCGCTGAACATCTACTGGGACGGCCTTCCCGAACCGAAATGGATCCGCTACGTCCCCAACGCCGGCCACAACCTCACGCAAAAGGGTGCGGACGGAAAAAACCTGCCGCCGCTCGGGGCCTTCGACACGCTCGGCGTTTTCGTCCGGCAACAATTCGCGGGCCGCACCCTGCCGCATCTCGATTGGAAACACGACGACGAGACGGGCCAGGCGCGGCTCGTGGTGAAGTCTGTGCCCGCGCCGAAATCCGCGCGCCTGTGGGTAGCGCACGCACCTACGCAGGACTTTCGCGCGGCAAAATGGGAGGAGCAGCCGGTCACCATCGCGGGTGAAACCGTCACCGGCACAATCGCACCCCCCGCGACCGGCAGCGCCGCGTTCTATGCCGCGCTCGACTACGATCTCAACGGCTTGACTTACACGCTCTGCACGCAGCTCCGGGTCCTGGATGCGCCGCCGGAGGCAGCGGCCCGGTAATCTACGGTGTCTCCGGGGTCCGCCGGCGGGTAGGCAGGCCCGGATACTCCGAAGGCCGGCAACCGAAGAGTCTTCGCCGGCATGGTGCGGTGTCGTAGATCTTGTCACGCTGTTCACCCCTCGATGTCCGTTATGACTATGCGCTTTCTACTCTGCTTCCTCATTTCCGTCGCCAGTTGGGGTTTCGGAGCCGAGGTGCCGGTGCGGAATGGGCTGGTGCTTCGGCTCGAAGCCGGGGCGCAGGACCTCTTGCGCCAGTCGGCCTCTTTTCCTTCGCTGGGAAACATGCAACCGGCGGACGCGTGGCTCGATGGATCGGATGCACACGCGCAGGCGGTGCAACCCGTGGGAGATCGCCGGCCGTTTTTTTTTAAGTCCGCCGACGCCGCGTTTTTCCGCTTCGATGGAAAGGACGACTTCCTCGCGCTCGCAGGGCCGCGACGGCTCACACCGGCGGTGACGCTCTTCGTGCTCGCTGCGCCGCGGGGCAATGCGGGGTCGTTCTCCGCGATGTTCTCCACGGCAGAGAACGGCAGGAACGACTACACGAGCGGGCTGAATCTCGACCAAGGCGCCTCCCCCACCGGCGACTTGAGCGTCGTGAATGTCGAGGGCGCGGGCATGAATGGCGTCCGCGATTTGCTCGTGCCGAGCATCCTCGGCGCGGCGGAACGTCCATTCGGTGGCTTCCATGTTTTCACCGTGCGGTCGCAAATTGGGAAGGACGGCACGGAGCTGTTTTTCGATGGGATCAAAGCGGGGACGCGTGACCGGCTGGAGTCGAACATCGGCCTGGATCAGATCCACATCGGAGCACGCCGATATTCCAACGAAGGTGCGCAACTGCCCTGCGCGCAGGGTTTCTTTCAGGGCGATATCGCGGCGGTGTTCGTGTACGACCGTGCCCTCAGCGACGCCGAGCGTGGGGCTGTCGAGCAGCACCTGATGAATCAAACAGCGGCGCTGCACGCGATGGCCGGCGGCACGAGTGGTCACCCGCTGGAGACGCTCGCGGATGCTCCGGTGGTCCAGATGCTCGTGCCGGGATTCACGGTGCAGGAACTCCCACTGCGCATCGGCAACCTCGACAACGTGCGCTATCGCCATGATGGAAAACTCGTCGCCCTGGGCTACGACGGGCGCATTCATCTGCTGAGCGACAGCGACGGCGACGGACTCGAGGACAAGGACGAGCTGTTCTGGGATCAGACGACGATGCGCGGCGCCATCGGCATGGAGGTGACACGTCCGGGAGACCCGCGCGGGGCAGGCGTCTTCGTCGCCAGCAAGGGCAAGGTTTCGTTCTTTCCCGACCGCAACGGCGATAACCGCGCCGACGAGGAGCAAGTCGTGGCAGCGGATGGAAGGAGACCTTTCACGGAGTGGACACGCTGGGACTCGCGCTGGATCCGAAGGATGGCTCGGTCTATTTCGGCATCGGCTGCACGAATTTCGCCGACGGCTACCTCATCGACGCGAAGTCCGGCAAGTCGCTCTACGATGTGCGCAGCGAGCGCGGCACGATCCAGCGGCTGAGCGCGGATTTTTCCACGCGCGAGACGATCTGCACCGGCATCCGCTTTTCCTGCGCGCTGGCCTTCAATCGCGCGGGCGATCTTTTCGCCAGCGAGCAGGAAGGCGCGACGTGGCTGCCGAATGGCAATCCTCTCGATGAGCTGCTGCACATCGAGCGCGGCAAACACTACGGTTTTCCGCCGCGCCATCCGAAGCATTTGCCCGACGTGATTGATGCACCGGCGGTCATCGAATACGGCCCGCAGCATCAAAGCACCGTGGGCATGGTCTTCAACGAAGGCGTCAACGGCGGCCCGTTCTTCGGCCCGGCGCATTGGGAGGGCGACGCCATCATGTGCGGCGAGTCGCGCGGCAAAATCTGGCGCACGAAGCTGGCGAAAACCCCGCTGGGCTACGTCGCGCAGAATCATTTGATCGCGTGCTTCGGCCTCCTCGTCGTGGATGCCTGCATCACGCCGCAGGGCGATCTGCTCGTCGCCTGCCACAGCGGGCCGCCGGACTGGGGCACGGGGCCGGCGGGCGTGGGGAGGATTTTCAAAATCAGCTATCAGCGCCGCGACGTGGCGCAGCCCGTCACCGCATGGGCGTCCGCGCCGGATGAGTTTCGCGTGGCCTTTGATCGTCCGCTCGATCCCGCCGAGTGGAGCACGGCGAAAAGCAAAGTGCGCATCGAAGCCGGGCGGTTCGTGAGCGCGGGTGACCGCTACGAGACGGTGCGTCCCGGCTATCAAGTCGTGCGCGATCAAATGGCCACGCCGAGACGCTGGGTGGACTTGCTCGGCCTTTCGCTCAGCAATGATCTCCGCACCCTCGTGCTGCGCGTGCCGCGGCAGACCGAGCCCGTCGGTTACGCGATCACCTTGCCCGTGCCGGAAACATGGCGCGGCCAAGGCGGCCTGCCGCAAAAACCGGAGATGGATCTCGCCGTGATGCTGAACGGACTTCAGGCCGAGTTGGCCGCCGAAAAACAGCGGGTGGTGCTGCCGCATCCGTCGCTGGCTGTTTCGCGTGAACTGACGCGCGGCTCCTCCGAGCACACGGCCTTTCTCGAGGCCGCCGCGGCGCCCGCTGCCGCGCTCACCCTGCGCGGCTCGGTGGATGCGTCAAATCCCTTCGTCCCCGCCGTGCAGCCCGGCTCGAAACTCGACTGGGACACGACGAAGGACGCTTTCAGCAACGCCATTTTCGCCGTGCGCCGCGATGATGGTCAGCGCGTCGAGCTGGAAAAAGAAGCGGCGGCGGGTCGCCTCCAGCCGCTGTCCCCCGTCACCCTCCAGACCACGGAGCTGGCGGCGAACGGCCTTTATCTTTCGCACGACAAACTCCGGCATGTGCTCAGCCCGCAGCGCGTCTTCGTGCCGTGGGCCAGCGAGATTTGCGAGGCCGCGAAATCATCGGACCCCGCCCGTCCCCGCGACGACGTGAAAGGCCATTGGCTGACCGGACGGCGGCTCTTCTTCGGCGAAGCCGGATGCGCGGCCTGCCACACGATTCGCGGCGAGGGCCTCGCGTTCGGCCCCGATCTCAGCAACCTGATCCATCGCGACCGCGATTCGGTGCTGCACGATCTCCTGCAACCCTCCGCCACCATCAACCCCGACCAGTCCGGCAGCCTCATCACCCTCAAGGACGGCACCAGCATGAGCGGCATCATCGTCGCAGCGGCGGCGGGCCAAGCCATCACGCTCGCCCTCCCCGGCGGCGTGCACCTGGACATCGAGCGGGAGAAAATCGTCTCGATGGAGCCGCTGAAAACCTCCCTCATGCCTGCCGACTTCGGGCAAAAGCTCAGCGCGATCCAGCGGGAGGACTTGCTCACCTTCCTGCTCGTCAGTCCGCTCGATCCCACGGTCATCACGCGCCTTGAACCACCCGCACCCGCGCCGCGTTCGCGGGCGGAACTTGCCGCGTCCCTCCCCGCGCCGCCCACGGCGGAAGCACGCGCGCAATGGCCGCCGCTGCGCATTCTGCTCTCCGCCGGCGACAAGGATCACGGCGTGGACGAGCACGACTATCCCGTCTGGCTGCAACGCTGGTCGAAGCTCCTCGCGCTGGCCGATGGCGTAACCCTGACGACCTGCATGGGCTTCCCCACCGCGGCCCAGCTCGCCGCCGCGGATGTCACCGTCTTCTACTCCCGCAATCAGGGCTGGAACGCGGACGCCGCCGCCCTGCTCGACACTTATCAAAAGCGCGGCGGCGGCCTTGTCTATCTGCATTTCGCCATCGAAGGCGGCAAGGACGTGCAGCCGCTGGCCGAGCGGGCGGGGCTGGCGTTCTCCTTTTCCGCGTTCCGCCACGGCGCCATGGACCTCGTCTTTGCCGAACCGTCCCACCCTATCACCCGCGGCTTCTCGAAGCTCAGCTTCATTGACGAAAGCTACTGGAAACTCCACGGCGATCCGCAACGTCTCGCCGTCCTCGCCACGTCAGAGGAGGATAAAGAGCCGCGCCCGCAACTGTGGACGCTGGAGCGCGACGGCGGTCGCGTCTTCGGCTGCATCCCCGGCCATTACCTGTGGACCTTCGACGACCCGCTCTACCGCCTGCTGGTGCTGCGCGGGGTCTGCTGGGCCGCGCGTCAGGACGACGTGGAGCGCCTCAGCGAACTCGCCACCGTCGGGGCCCGCATCGCGCCGTAGGCGCCGGGTTGCGCGGCTACCCCCGTGCATGTCCACGACCTGCACGCCACCATTCGCCATCTGCTCGGCCTCGATTATGAACGGCTCACCTACCGCTATGCCGGTCGTGATTTCCGTCTCTCGGACGTTTCCGATCGCGTGGTGCGGGAAATCATCGCGTAGCCGAGTCCTCCCCCGCGGGCGCGAAGCCATGCCGCTGGAGATGGAGGCGATACTCGACGCCGTGACGATGACCGGTGAAGGCGGCAAAGACACAAACCGCGACAAGAACGATGGAAGCTGCGCGATAACGCCAACGCGGGATGAAAAGCCCGGCTAGTAAAAGAGCGCCGGTGAAAGTAAACCAACTCTGCTCAGCTCCGGGAATGAAAGTAATGAGGTTGCCAAGCAGTAGCCACAGAATGCCGAGCCAAAACGCCAGATAGAGCAACCCCCTAACGGGACGAACTGGGTCGGTCGTGAAGAACTTCTGTGCGTTCATTGCGGCTTCGTTGATGGGAGACGGCTACCGACGCCCTCGCCCATCACCTCAGCGGATGCCGTAAATGACATGCCTACAAAACACCCAACGAGTTGCTTCCTTCGCCACTAACCAATGTTGCACTTCAAAGTTGAGCCTAGGCGACGTTGGGTTCATTTGAAGTTCTCGAACGGAATTTCCCAGGATCCGGTGACTTTCAGGTCAAGCTGCGCAATAGGCTCCTTACGAAAATCGGCTCGATCACCTAATAACTTGACATCCCAGTTGAGATTGTCGGATCGAGCGTTGAGTGGCACGAGAGCCTGAGCCTCCGATAGCGTCTTGTAAGGGAGCCAACTCTCAAGATTTTCTTTGCCGTTCACTTTGATTTCAGTGGCGGTCCACGCCCTGAAGGAACGAACATACTCGGATCGCATCTCAAAATCGTAAGACTCAAACTCAACTCGTCCGCCGGGTGGGAGCCGGAACAAGCGAAAGGCCTTGTCGTCCTCGACGAACAGAACAGTGAGTTGTATCGCCTCCCCTTTGCTTCTTTCAGCCACCTTGTTGTAGGCTCCGGTATTGAAGCCATCCGCACAAATCCAAGTAGGCTCGAAGCCCTTCGGGATTCGGATTGGGTTGTTCATTTTTGGCGGTTCGTCACACTTATAGGGCAGGACAAACCAGAGTGGTGTATCGCTGCGGTTGGTCAGTACGAGGGCCGCGCGGATAGACTTTGAGGGTGGCTTGCCTCCATGCTTGGAAATGAAGGTGGCCGATACCGGCGGCGGTGAATGGCTTGCTACGGCGCCGTCAGCGGCGTTGGCAATACTCGCGAATGCCGCGCATAAAAATGACAGAAAGAAGGCTTTCATGGAAGGCACGCGGAGTCGCCGAACATCTGGATCATCAACAAATCTGTTGGTTTGTGAACAGCGTTATAGGCGACAGGTTTGTTGGTTTTCAACGGGCAGGGGAGGGTCTGGGTGTGGATTTAGGCGCGGCCGGGAGGCGATCTGCAACTAGAATGTCGGCTATGGGACGCGGGCGCGCCGTATTCTCGTGTCGAATATGAACGTGACGCTCGAAGACCAGTTGCGCGGGGCCATCCGGCTGAGGCATGACTCTCGCAAGACGGAGGAGTCGTATGTGGGAGGTACCGGCGGTTCGTGCCTCCGCGCTGCCGGCGGAAATCGACGGGTTCAACCCCGGCGACTCGGTGACCCTCTTCGCCCGCTACGTCAACGCCGCCGGCGAAAGCGACCCGAGCGACACGGGCACGGCCACGGGGGGTAGCGAAAGGCCGCGGAGGCATGCGGTAGTGGCTCAATTTGAAAACCGATGTAGGGCAACCGCTCCGGTTGCCACGGGCAGGCGAGGCGCTCGGGCGACAATCCCCCCGAAACTGATCCACTGCCCGTAAGAAGGTGGACTGGAATTCGTCGTTCGGGCGCGGGAGCGCCTCGCGGTCGCGCAGGAGCGCTCGGCTCCGGGGTCTCGACTGGGCGCGCGGGAGCGCTTGGCTCCGGGGCTCCGCTCGGAGCCGAG
>JBBQCM010000096.1:0-25119 GCA_038318725.1 Chthoniobacterales bacterium | reverse complement strand
CTCGGCTCGACTTTGGGCCGTCGTCTTGGCCTTACTGTGGATGTTCATGTGGTGGCGGATTTTGGGTTGGTGTTGATTTCACAACCCCACCTTCCCAAATCTCCGCCACATGAACAACGTCCTGAAACTTCACACCTAGGGACGGCGGAACTGCACCTCACGGGTGCCGGCGATGTGGTTGGAAGTGTGGATGCCACCGCCGGAGGTGGCGGAGACAATTTCGGTGGGACAGCCGCGGCGGGTGCCGTGGCCACGGTGAACCCCTCCAGCGCGATCAGCACCGGCACGGGGAAGACGGTGCGTCTGTCCGCCAATCAGCAGGGTGGCACCGGCGGCGGCTCGTGGTTTTCTGCGCCCACTCTCGGCGGGGTCGGAGCGGACTCGGTGATGACGAATGTGGTCTCGGGATCCGCCCCCGGCGGAATGCTGTATCTGACGCAGCAGGCCATCGGCGGGCATGGCGGTGGGACGGGCAGCGGCCAGGCCGGACGCGGCGGGGACACGGCCTCGACGCTGAATTTCACCCGCAGCGGCGAGGCCCTGCTGGACGTGACCGTCAAAGCATTTGGTCCGAATGGCGGCGGGACTGCCAGCAGCCAGTCCAACGCCCGAGGCGGCCACGCCACCGCGGCCAGTGCGGTGCAGGACAGCGGCGACGTGAACCTCACCGTGAACGCGATAGGCGGCGAGGGAAACGTGGGGGGCGACGGCAGCGCCACCGGCTCCGCAATCGCCACCGGTTCGGGCAAGGTGAACATTGGCGTCGTGGCCTACGGCGGCTATGCCAAGTCCACCGTGGCGGGCGCTCAGCCCGGAGCGACATCTCTCGCGGCGTATGGCCAGTCTGGGAGCGGCGATGTGAGGGTCATCGGCAGCGGCTACGCGGGTGGCGGTGGCGGCTACCATCAGAGTCAGGTCACAGGCCGGGCCATCACGCTGAGCAATGCCGTGAGCGGCAGCACCGCTGGCCGTCTTTATCTGAACCAGCAGGCTCAGGGAGGCCAGGGGACGGGGTCTTATGATGGGACCGGAGCCGTCGGCGCGGGCGGCGATGCCACCTCATCGCTCGTGCTGCCGAGCGGCAATCCCAGCGGCGGTCCGCTGGAAGCATACACACAGGCCATCGGTGGATCTTCCGCGTTGAACACCCCGGAACAGACACCCGGCGCCCCAGGCAACGCCGCCGCCGTGTGCGACGTACGCAATGCCGGTGATGTCTCTGCCTCCGCCATCGCCTATCCCGGCAGCGCCGTGCTGCCTCCGACCGGCACTGCCAATGCGATGGCCCGCGCCGTGAGCATCACGCCCTACGCCGTCGCGGTCGCCAACGCTGGCGGCGGGGCCAGCAGCGGCGGCAGCTATACGGCCACGGCAGAGGCGTTCGGCAGCATTTTCTCCAAGGTGGCCACCACGGCGACCCGTCCGAGCAACAATGGCTCCGGCGTAAGCGCTGGCAGCATCGTGGGTGGTGTGTTTTACGGCGGCTCCAATCTGACGGCTCTGGGCCTCCCAGCCCAGCGGCCAACCCTCGGCACCAACGCCACCGCCGCCCTGCAGCGGATGACCATTCTCGAAAAAGTGGACGTGATCAGCGACTTCACCACGGGGACCGCGACCTTTGTCATGAATGCCAACGGCTACAGCGGCCCGGCCAAGCTGGCGCTGCTCTCCGGCGGGGTGCAGGAGGGCTGGCCGCTCACGTCCGTCACTTTCACCGTGCAGCGCGGCACGACCACGCTCGTCAGCCAGGCCTTCACCGACTGGAACGCACTGGCCACGTATTTCACCGACCACGTCATCGACCTCGGCGCGGTGACGGCGATGGCCGGGCAGGAACTGAGCTTCACCTTCGCCCTCGCCGGGACCGGCGGAGTCACCTACGGCTTCTCCGCGAGCATGGTGGTGGCGGCCAAGACCGCCTACGCGGCCTGGGCGGACAGCTACGGCATCGCGACCGACTATCCGGCAAGCACTGATACCGATGCCGATGGCGAAAACGATCTGCTCGAATTTGCCTTCGGGGCAAACCCACTGAGCGGGCGGCACGATTCGAATCTGCCAGTCCAGGTGCTGGCCGACCGGATGCGGGTGCAGTTCACCCGCCGAAGGGGCGACACGCAGGGCCTGAGCTATCTGCTGGAGACCACGAGCACGCTTGGCAACCCGGCCTCATGGACGCCCATCGGCGCGCCATGGGTGGTGACCATCACGCCGCTGGACGGCACCTATGAGCAGGTGACCTGCGAACTGCCCAAGAGCATGGCACCCGCGCAAGCATTCATGCGGATGACCGTTGGTCAGGAGTAGCGAAGGCCGGCGAATGGCACGCATTCGCGGAAGAACAGCCCGCCCCGTGGCGTTGAGAGTCCGCCGTCAAACCTGCGACTTTGCACGCGGATGCGCGACAAATGGCAGGAGATCACCGAGGCCAGTTTCAGCCACGATGGCACGGGCAAGGAGGATCGGCTGGACCGTTTCACGGGCGTGGAAAACGACGCTTCTTTTTGTCGAACGGCGGCTTCATGGCCGGCTTTACGAAGTATGGCGAAAAGTTCACCCGGCCCGCGACGGGCATGCCGCCGGTGCTTCGACTCCCCGAACCGGTCACGCCGCGCTAACCGCCGAGCGCGGCGAAAAGCTGGCGCATCTCGTCTTCCACGCCGTCCGGTGTGGCGAGCGTCTGCGCGATCTCCGCTTTCACCGCCGCGCGGAAACGGCGGCGGAGGCGGTGGACGGCGACTTTCAGCGCGCCTTCGCTCAAGCCTAGCGCGACCGCCGCGGTGGTCTGATCGCCGTGCGCGGCATCGCCGGTCAGCCAGGGCTTGAGCCGGGCGAAATCCTCCACGTTGCCCGTGTCCACGCACTCCCGCTCCAGCGCGGCGAGCGCCCGATCGAGCACCGCGAGCGCCCATTGCCGGTCGAAAAACGTGTCGGGCGGCAGCGCCTGCCCCTCGGCGAGAATGAGGCCGGGCGAGGTGTCCGTTCCGGCATCCAGCGGCACGGCGACGGAGCCGCCGCCGCGCTTCCGCCGCCCGGCGCGCTCGTGCTCGCGGGCGAGGAAGTGTTTCAGAGCGCCGAGCAGGTAGCTGCGGAACCGCCCGCGCTCGCGCTCCGCCCTGCCGAACGCATCGCGCTCCAGCACATGGGCAAAAAACGCATGCGCCTCCTCGCGCGCCGCGTCCTCCTCGCGCCCGCTCCGGTGGAGGAAGGCGACGACCGGCGCGTAGTAGGCCGCGCACAATTCGCTGAGCGCCGTCCGCGCTTCCGGCGAATCGCCCCGCGTCCGCTCGACGAGCGTCCAGCGCGTGCGGACGAAGCCGCCGCTGCTCTCGGACGCCTGCGTCATCGCCGGATGGGGGAACCCGGAACGTTGGGATCCAGCTTCTCCGGACCGGTGGCCGGAAGGCCCCACTTTTTCCGCATCATCTCGATCTCCGCGCCCTGCTTCAAAATCTCCTCCCGCAGACGATCCTTCATCTCGCTGAGCACCGCGATCTTCTGGTCGGTGCGGGACAGTTGCGCTTTGAGTTCTTCCTCGCTGTGGGCCTGCCGGTCGAAGAGCCGGGCTTCGAGGCTCGCGTCGGCGAGGGTGGTCGTGACTTTCTCGAACTGCTTCAGCGCGACGTCGAGTTCGATTTGTTTGATCTTCAGCTCGAGCTGGGCCATGTGGGTTCCCGGCTCATCCGCCCGCCCCGGCAGCGGGGCGAGCGACATCAGGACGACGAGGATGGTGGCGATTTTGGTGTTCATTGTGGTGGTGTGGTGGGTTTGTTTTGTTTGCTGAAAAGGTTACCGGTCGCGTTCTGCGGCGGCGCGCTGGCCGAGGGCGAGGATTCTCTCCCGCAGCGTCGCGGTCTGCTCCGCGAGCTGGTCGCACTTCTTCCTGATCTGCGCCCTGCGCTCCTGCTGGTCCGCTGCGGCCACCTCGCTGACGCCGACGAGATCCAACTCAAAGGTCGCCTCCCGCAGCGCAGTCAGGAGCTGCTCGTATTCTTTGAAAGCGCCTTCGAGATCGGTGGGCACCGGAGCTGCGTGGGCGGACGCCGTTTCGGCCAGAGCCACCTGATGCAGGGCGGCTTCCTCTTCCCGCGCCCCTTTCGCCGCCGTTTCGGTGCGCGCCCAAAACCAGAAAACCCCGCTGAGGCTCAGCACCACAACCGCGAGGCCGACTACCGCCAGCAGACCGCAGCCAATGGCGATCGACTTTCCAGTGGAACTCATGGGTGCAGACGGCATCGGCTCAGGCTCGGACCCAGGTTCGTTCAAAAGAGCCCAAAGGGTGTAGATGCCGAGCGCCGTGCCGAAAGGAATATTCCAAAGGTGCAAAACGCCCAAGACCAGGACGACCGGCCGCGCCCAGCGTCGTCCCTGGTAGAGGTACCAGCCGCCGATGATCCCGGGCAGCGCGAGGACGGCGAAAAATCCGCCGATGACTAAGGCGATGAGGCCAAGGATGCCGGCCGCCTGATACTCGCCTTGGAAAAGGGTGATCCCGGCGGGAATGCCGATGAGGGCGAACAAGCCGAGCGGAATGAGGAGCGCAAACACCCCGAGGCCGATGTGACACAGCGCGACGATTTGCGTGTGGGTCTTCGACGAGCGCGGCGGAAGCATCGGAGGCATGGGCGGACTGCCGGAAAGCTCACGACGATCTGCTGCCTCGCGGGGATTTCCCGCCACGGTTTCGACCTGCGTACGGACTTCGCCGGCGCTCTGCTGGCGGCGGTCGCGTTCCTTTTCCAAAGCCTGACGAACGATGGCATCGACGCGCGGGTCGCTGGCGGAGAGTTCGGAAGGCGGGGCAAATTTGCCGACGGGCAGCTCGCCGGTGAGCAGTTCGTAGAAGACGACGCCGAGGGAGTAAATGTCGGCACGGTGATCGACCAGTTCGGGCTGGTCGCGCTGCTCGGGAGCCATGTATTGCGGGGTGCCGAGGGCGGTGCCGGTTTGCGTGAGGCCGGGCGCCGGCACGGCGGTGGAGCGCGCGGGCTCGCTGGCCTCGCCGATGATTTTGCCGATCCCGAAGTCCGCCAGTTTCACCCGGCCTTTGGCATCGAGGAGGATGTTCTCAGGCTTGATGTCGCGGTGGAGCACGCCTTCGTCGTGGGCGAATTGGAGGGCGTCGCAAATGCGCGGGACGATGCCGAGCGCCTGCGCGGGCGTGAAGCGGCAGGCGCGCATGGCCTGGCGGAGGTTCACGCCATCGACGTGCTCCATGAGCAGATAGAAAAAATCGCCCGCCCGCCCGGAGTCATAGACGGCGACAATGTTTGGGTGATGCAACCGCGCCAGCATCTGCCCCTCGCGCTCGAAGCGCTCGGCAAACGCGGGGTCGCGCTCCGCGAGCGAGGCGGGCAGGACTTTTAAGGCGACCAGCCGGTTGAGCTTCGGCTGCCGTGCGCGGAAGACCGCACCCATGCCACCCGCGCCGATCAGCGCGAGGACTTCGAGCTGCGGAAAGGCCGCGGCCACTTGCTCGACGGTCGGCGGCACGGAAAGGCGCGCGCCAGTTGGCGAGTCGGTCGGGAGCAGCGCGCCGGCCATGAGGCAGCGCGGGCAGAGGCCGCCGGGTGCGGAGGCGTCGAGGACGCAGCCGCAGGAGGAGCAAAGGGGCGACTCGGTATTCATGGCACACGTATCCTGCCGTTTCGGGCGCGAATGGTTACACGATTTTTCACGGGCGAGGCGAAGTGTTTTGCTCCGCTCTTGCTCATCGCGCCTCTCCCGCAAGAATCCCGGCAGCCCCACGCCCATGCCCGGAATATTTCACGACCGCCTCCAGCGGCAGCTTGTCGCCATCCATTTCATCGTCGTCCTCTCGCCGTTGCTCGTCGCCACCGCGCTCGCGCAGGACCCGCATGCCGCGCATCGCGCCGCGCCGCCAGTGGCGGCGGAATTTCCTGTCGAGCGCGCGCCGTTGCAGCCGGAGTTTTGGCCGGCGTGGCAGGAGCCGGTGAACCGGGATCGCATCTTCGACTTCTACGCGAAGCAAGCCGAGTGGGCGCTGGCGCAGCCGCAGCGGCCGGCGCTACTCGCGCAGTATCCGGGGCTCGACGGCGGCAAGACCGGGCACTGGGGCAACCAGAACGAGGCGGTCTGGCGCGACGGGCGGTGGAACGACACGGATCTCGGCACGGTTGTCAGCGGCGTGGTGCGCGTCGGCGGGAAGACGGTCGCGAAAGGGATCGCCGTGCGGCTCGGCGAGGCGGGCGAGTGGGCCTGCTGTTTCGATCCGCAGACGCTGACCTATCCGCTGGTCTGGATGGGCGGGTTTGTGAAATATGACGCGTTCCGCCACGGCATCGGCAACGGCGTGACGGTCGCGGGTGAGATCGTGCCGCACGAACCAAGCGCGGCGGCGGCGGGCGCGTTTGTCTGGCACGGCTTTTACCGGCACGGGCGGCGCGTCATTTTCAGCTACCGGCGCGATGGCGTGGAGATGCTGGATGCGCCGTGGGTGGAGGCGGGGAAATTCACGCGCACCGTCGGCCCCGCAGCCACGCATCCGCTCGCAGCTTTGTGCAAAGGCGGCCCCGCGCAGTGGCCGCAGACCGTGGAGACCAAAGGCACGCTCGGCACCACCGCGCCCTTCGCCGTGGACACGATCACGCTGCCCTTCGTGAATCCGTGGAAGTCGCTCTTCTTCGTCGGCGACCACGATTTTCTGCCGAATGGCGACGGCGTGATCTGCACGATCATGGGGGAAGTCTGGATAGTCAGCGGGTTCGACGAAAAGCTCGAGCACCTGCGCTGGCGGCGCTTCGCCACCGGGCTGAGCCAGCCGCTCGGGCTGCGCGTGGTCGAGGGCGTGATCCACGTCCTCGGGCGCGACCAGATTACGCAGTTGCGTGACATGAACGGGGACGGCGAGGCGGACTTTTACGAATGCTTTTCCAACGCCTACGCGACCTCGCCGGGCGGTCACGATTACATCGCCGGCTTGCAACGCGATGCGGCGGGGAATTTCTACACGGTCTCCGCAAACCAAGGGCTGATCAGGATCTCCGCCGATGGGCAACGCGTGGACGTGATCGCGACGGGCTTTCGCAATCCCAATGGGATCGGCCTCGCCGCGGACGGCACGCTGACCACGGGCTGCCAGGAGGGAAACTGGACGCCGGCCTCGCAGGTCTGCCTGGTGCCGCCGGGTGCGACCGGACGCTACTTCGGCTACGGAGGGCCGCGTCCGGATCAGGCGACGACTCCGCCGCTGCTTTATCTCCCGCGCGGCGTGGACAACTCGACGGGCGGCCAGTGCTTCGTGGATAGCGACCGCTGGGGCGTGCCGCGCGGCTCGCTGCTCAGCATGTCGTGGGGCACGGGCTCGGCGCTGCTGCTGCTACCGGAGCAGGTGGACGGCGTATGGCAGGCCGCGGCGGTGCAGGTGCCAGGCGAGTTTCGCAGCGGCGCGCAGCGTGGGCGGTTCCGTCCGCAGGACGGCCAGCTCTACGTCAGCGGCTGCCAGGGCTGGGGCAGCTACACGCCGGACGACGGCTGTTTTCAGCGCCTGCGCTGGACCGGCGCGCCCGCGCAGCTCCCGCTCGAAGTCCATGCGCGCGACAACGGCGTGCTCGTGCGTTTCGCCCAGACGCTTGATCGCGCGCTCGTGGAAAATGCCCGCGCTCATTTCGCGCAGGCGTGGGATTACCGCTACGCCTCGGCTTACGGTTCGCCGGAATTCTCCACGCGCTGGCCCGGCACGCCCGGCCACGATCCGCTCGAAATCACGAGCGCCCACCTGCTCGTGGACGGGCACACGCTTTTCCTCGAAATCCCGCAACTCCAGCCCTGCGGCCAGCTCCATCTTCACCTGCGCATCGGCCCGCAGCCGGTCGAGGTCTTCGCCACTCCGCACCGGCTGGGTGCAGCGTTCACCGAGTTTCCCGGCTACCAGCGCGTCGCGAAGGATGCGCCCGCCACCCTGCCGCTCGTCGTCGCGCCCGCGGAGCCGAACCCTTGGCTCAAAGGCGATGCCGGCCGTGCCGTGCGCATCGAGACGGCGAGCGGGCTGACCTTCGCCACGAAGCGTTTCGCCGTGCGCGCCGGCGAGCGCATTTCGCTCACTCTCGCGAATCCCGACACCATGCCGCACAACCTCGCCATCGTGAAGCCCGGCACGCTCGCCAAAGTCGGCGACGGCACTAACCGCATGGCCGCCCAGCCCGAGGGCGCCGCCCGCCGCTACCTCCCACCCGGCGGCGACGTGCTCTTTTTCACCGACATCCTCGAGTCGGGAAAGACCACGACGATCCACTTCACTGCACCCGCCGAGCGCGGCGAATATCCCTACCTCTGCACTTTCCCCGGCCACTGGCAGATCATGAACGGGATCATGACCGTGGAGTAGGCGCCGCTCACGCCGTCAGCCGCTCCACCTCCACGGACACCAGGCAGACGTCGTCGCTGAACTCCTGATTGGCCGAGAACTGGCGGATTTCCGTCAGCACTTCGCGGCAGAGGTCACCCGCCGTCAGACCGGACCGGCGGTTGACGGCGCGCAGCAGGGAGTCCTCGTCGTAAAGTTTGCCCCCAATGCCTTCGACTTCGAACAGGCCGTCGGTGAAAAGCAGGACGATGTCGCGGGCGGAAAGGCGGTGCTGGTGCGTGCCGTAGCAGGCGTTGGGAAACATGCCGAGCACTGGACCGCGCTGGCAGAGATTGAGCGGCGAGGTCTGGATCGCGCCGGCCTCGTGACGCACGCAGAGCGGATTCGGGTGGCCCGCATTGGCGTAGCGGAGTTCGCCTTTGGCGGTGTCCGCGACCACATACGAGGCTGAGGCAAACATCGGAATGTCCGTGTGCTGTAAAATGGCGGAGAGCTTGCGGTTGAGCCGGAGCAGAAACTCGCCCGGAGCATCGCCCACCTCTTTCAATTCTTCGACGAGCGCCCGCACGATCGCCGCCACGAGGGCCGCGCGCATGCCGTGGCCCATGACGTCGCAGATGAAGATGCCCGCGGTGTCGTCCGAGAGCTGCAGGATGTCGAAAAAATCGCCGCTGACCGAGGTCGAGGGATTGAAGAAGTGCGAAAAATGCAGAGCGCTGTCCATGGGTGTGGCGCTGCGGGGGAAGCACGGATAGTGGCGTGGGAGGAGGGCGTTTTGCAGCTCGCGCGCCATGCCGAGATCTTCCTCGAGATCCTGATTCTTGCGCCGGAGTTCCTCCGCGTACCGGGCAAGCTGCTCTTCGGCCCGCTTGCGCTCCGTAACGTCGCGCGAGAGCCCGAACGTCCCGATGATCCGCCCTTGGGCATCGCGCAGCGGCATCTTCGTCGTCGTCACCCAAGTCTCGTGCCCGTCGGCCCAAGTCTCCCGCTCCTCGACATTCACCAGCGGCACGCCGGTGCGGATAATCTGCTGCTCATTCTCATAAGCCGCGCGCGCGTGCTCTTCGCGAAAGAAATCGAAGTCCGTCTTGCCCAGCACGTCCGCGGGCTCAAGGGTGCCAAACAATTCCAAGGTTCGCCGGCTGAGCCAAATGAACCGGCTCGCCGGATCCTTGAAGTAAATTTTGTCCGGAATGTGTTCCGCCAGGGCGCGGAGGAGAAAACGTTCCCGCGCGAGTTCTTCCTCCATGGATTTGCGTGCGGTGATGTCCCAGCAGGCTCCGGTCATGCGGACATGGAGGCCTCCATCCCCGTAGATTCTGCCCCGCGAACGCAAGAAATGCTCGGAGCCGTCCTTCTGCCAGATCACGCGGTATTCGCTGTTGAAATCGGCTCCGTTTTGCACGCATTGCGCCACCTCGGCTCGGACCCGCTCACGGTCCTCCGGATGAAGCAGCCGCTCCATGTTTTCGCAGCTCACGGCAAACTCGCCGGGTATTACCCCAAAGAGGCCGTGCGTGATCGCGTCCCAAACCAGAGCGTTTGCCGGGATCTCCCACACCCATGTCCCCACCCGCGCAGCTTCCAAAGCGAGCTTGGCATCAGAATCGGGGACGCGATGTTCAGCGGGCACAGTGCCGGAGTCGTGGATCTCAGCGGGAGGTTCTGGATTCATACAAGCTGACCCATCCTTACGGGCTGGCGGTCTGCCGGCAAGCGGCATTCCCAAGCCGCCGGGAACTTCGCGCGGGCGGCTCGGCGGGTTCCTCACTTGCAGCCTTGCCGCGACGCCGTTCGCGCGGAAAAATGCCCGCCATGAACCTCCCGCTCAACCGCCGCCGTTTCCTCCAGAGCACCTCCGCTTCCCTCGCCTACTCCGCGCTCGGCGCGTATGGGGTGGATCCCGTGAATCAGAAGCCCAGACGCGTCGGCCTGATCGGCGCGGGGTGGTACGGGAAGAGCGACTTGTGCCGGCTCATCCAAGTCGCGCCCGTCGAGGTCATGTCGATTTGCGACCCCGACAAAAATATGCTCGCCGGCGCGACGGAGCTGATCAGCCAGCGGCAGAAATCGAAGAAAGCGCCGCGCGGTTTTGCCGACTACCGGCAGATGCTCGCGGAGAAAAATCTGGACATCGTCCTCATCGGTTCGCCCGACCACTGGCACGCGCTGCACATGATTGCCGCGGTCGAGTCCGGTGCGGATGTCTATGTGCAGAAGCCGATCAGCAAAGACGTGCTCGAAGGCGAGGCGATGGTCGCCGCCGCGCGCCAGCATGGGTGCGTGGTCCAGGCCGGCACCCAGCGCAAAAGCACGCCGCATCTCATTGAGACGAAAAAGCGCGTCATCGACGCGGGGCTGCTCGGCAAAATCGGGCACGTCGAGATGTGCTGCTACTTTCCCATGCGCGCGAACGGCAACCCTCCGGTCGAGCCCGTGCCGGAGTTTATCGACTACGAAATGTGGACCGGCCCCGCGCCGCTGCGGCCGTACGACGGGCTCCCGCACAAGCGCTGGTGGCGGACCTTCATGGAATACGGCAACGGCATCATGGGCGACATGTGCGTCCACATGTTCGACACGGCGCGCTGGATGCTCGGGCTCGGCTGGCCGCGCCGCATCTCTTCGCAGGGCGGCATCTACGTGCAGAAAGACGGCAAGTCGAACATCTCCGACACCCAGGTTGCGACCTTCGAGTACGACGGCCTGAACTGCGCCTGGACGCACCGCTCGTGGGGCCTGCCGACCGATCCCGACTATCCGTGGGCACTCTTCATCCACGGCGAAAAGGGCGTGCTCAAGGCGAGCACGATGCGTGCGGATTTCATCCCGCACGACAGCAAGGCGGAAAAGCTCCACTTCGACTGCGTCTTTGAACGGGAGCAGTTCCCCGAGGACGTGACCGAAAAGGACAACGAGTTGAACGCCGCGCCCGCCACCCGCCGCCACATGCTCGATTTTCTCGCCGCGATCGACACGCGCGGTCGTCCCATCGCCGACATCGAGCAAGGTCACATCTCGACCGCGAGCTGCATCCTCGCGAACGTGGCCATGCAGCTCGACCGCCCGCTCGCCTACGATCCGAAGACGCGCACCATCCCCGGCGACGAAGCCGCCACCAAGCTCCTGCGCCGCCCCTACCGCGCACCGTGGACGCGGCCGGAAGTCTAAAAGCGGTCCTCTCACTTCCATGTTTGGCCCTTTCCAGGAACACCTCGCCACCCAGCTCGCCGGCATCCGGGCCGCCGGGCTTTACAAAAACGAGCGCGTCATCACCACGCCACAGGACGCGCGCATCCGTGTGGCCGACGGACGCGAGGTGCTGAACATGTGCGCCAACAATTATCTCGGGCTGGCGGACGATCCGCCGGTGGTCGGGGCGGCGCACGAGGCGCTGGAGAAATGGGGCTACGGGCTGGCGAGCGTGTGCTTCATTTGCGGGACGCAGGGTTTGCATAAGGAACTGGAAACCGCGCTGAGCGACTTCGTCGGGATGGAGGACACGATCCTTTACTCGTCCTGCTTCGACGCCAACGGCGGGCTTTTCGAGACGCTCCTCGGCCCCGAGGACGCGGTCATTTCCGACGAGCTGAACCACGCCTCGATCATCGACGGCATCCGCCTCTGCAAGGCCATGCGCTACCGCTATAAAAACAACGACCTCGCCGAACTCGAAGCCCGGCTGCGCGAGGCGAAGGAGAAAGGCGCGCGCTTCACGATGATCGCGACGGACGGCATCTTCTCGATGGACGGCTACATTGCCAACCTCGCCGGCATCTGCGACCTCGCCGACCAGTACGGCGCGCTCGTCATGGTCGATGATTCGCACGCCGTCGGCTTCATGGGCGCGCGCGGGCGCGGCACGCATGAGCACTGCGGTGTCATGGGTCGCATCGACATCCTCACCGGCACGCTCGGCAAGGCGCTCGGCGGCGCGAGCGGCGGCTACACCAGCGGCCGGCGCGAGATCATCGAGCTGCTCCGCCAGCGCTCCCGGCCCTACCTTTTCTCGAACACGCTCACGCCGAGCATCGCGGGCGCTTCGCTCAAAGTGCTCGAGCTCCTCACCGCCTCCACCGCGCTGCGCGACAAGCTGGAAGACAACACGAAGTTCTTCCGCGCCGAAATGAACGCGCGCGGTTTCAACATCCTGCCCGGCACGCATCCCATCGTCCCGATCATGCTCGGCGAAGCCCCGCTGGCGCAGCGTTTCGCCGAAGCCATGCTCGCGCGCGGCGTCTATGTCGTCGGCTTTTTCTACCCCGTGGTCCCGCAGGGCAAAGCGCGCATCCGCACGCAAATCAGCGCCGCCCACTCGCGCGAGGACCTCACCTTTGCCGTCGAGCAATTCAGCGCGGTAAAAGCGGAACTGGGGATCTGAAAGATTAGGAAATTAGCTCGTCGATGTGGGACGAGGAGTAGGTATCGAGTGGCGAGTACGCGGCGATCAATCCACGGGCAAATGATTTTGCCTGTAGTCCATCGAGCAATATTCCGAATCCAACTCAAGTCACGCGTTCCACACCGCGGCCCAATGACGCCGCTACGGCGCAGCAGCGGGCGATTCAACTATTCCCCGACCTTGCTTTATCAGGCAGAAGCCGGTGACGAGTTCGAGCCCCTCGAAAAAGACCGTCTTCTTGTCCATCACACCGTCGCCATTCGTGTCCTCGAGGATGCTGATGCGGTCGGTCGCGGGAAGGTCGTATTGGTCGGGCTTGAGCACGCCGGTTTCCTTCCACGCGACCTCGACGAGCGGGCGGCGGCCGTTCGGATACTCGGGCGTCTCCGCGATCCACAGTCGCCCGCGCGCGTCCCATAGCATCGCGATGGGTTTGTTGATCAGTGGCTCGCTGGCGATGGCCGTGGCTTTGAAGTCGGGATGCAGGTCGAACGACTTCACCGTCTCCGCCGCCCGGCGTGGCCCGCCCTGCGGATCGCGCAGCGTGGCGAGGTCCGCCTTCGCGCAAAGCTCGTCCACATTCGCGTGCTTCAGCGACTCCGCGCCACCTTGCAGCAGGACGAAGGCTCGATGTTTGTCCGCACCTTCGTAGGCCCACATCTGCGGCTGGATGTCATAGACGTTGGCGCGATCGAGCTGCTCCGGCGCGCGGTTGTCTTTCTTCGCGGAGGTGACCTTCGGCGTGAAAGCCGACGCGAGCACGGTGATCGAGGCGTCGAGCTCGAGGTCGTAGGCGGTGTTGTCGGCGAGGTCGAATGCTGACGCCTCGCGGGTGATGGGATGCGCGTCGGTGAGCGGATAGAGCATCATCGGGCCGGCAAACTGGCGGCTGCTGGCCGTCCGGACGCCGCCCGCCAGCGGCTTCGGCCAGTCGCCGGCGTCGATGGCCCCACCGATGAGTACGACCCCGCCGCCCTTCGCGGCAAAGGCCTCGAGGCCCGCCCGATCGAGTTTCCAGAGCGAAGGAGCGTCAGCGCTTTGCAGCACGAGGACATCCGCGTTCGCCAGTGCGCTGGCGTCAAGAATCTGCGCGCCACTTTGCGCGATGGCGGTGCGAAGCGCGGGATCGGTGGCGATGACTGCGATTTTCGGAGGAGCGGCAACCGCGAAGCCCGGAAGGATCGCGAGCAACGTGAAGATGAAGAAACGGGTTTTCATTGGGTTGATGGGATGCGGGGAGGTAACGCAGAAACGCCGCGCGTCTTATGCACAGGCGCCTATCTGAGGACCACAATGCGTGCGCCGGACGGGCACACTGCGGTCTGATGCAGGCGGAGAAAGAGGCTGTCGCCCGTTACTTCCCTGCCGCCCAAATCACCGCGTTTTTGAGCAGAGTCTGATAGGCCGGGAGGTCGTGGGCGCGGGCGTCGTGGCCGAGGGTGATGCCGACGATGCGGGCCTTCGGGTGCTTCACGATCCAGACCTGCGGAAAGGTTTTTCCGCTCTTCGGGCTGGTCGCGGTGGCGAGCACTTCGACGGTGGCGGCGGGGTCGGCGTTGTAGTTGTAGAGCTCGTCGGTGATCTCGAAGGCGGGCGGCACCCCTTTGGTGATGGGGCTCGCGGGATTGGTGACGTTCACGGTGTAGGGCCCGAGCGCGTCGTGGCCGCGGGTGCTGCCGCCGACGATTTGCTTATTCCAATCGGGAAAGTTATTCCACGCGTACCAGCCGCCGGGATGGAGCGAAATGA
The DNA here is from genome assembly GCA_038318725.1 of Chthoniobacterales bacterium. Lineage (GTDB taxonomy): Bacteria > Verrucomicrobiota > Verrucomicrobiia > Chthoniobacterales > Chthoniobacteraceae > Chthoniobacter. The sequence continues at coordinate 10,642 of JBBQCM010000096.1, read as the reverse complement.
TCGCGCCGCCGCGATTGGCGTAGTCGATGAGCGCCTTTGCGGTTTCGCTCGAAATGGGCTGGTTCGCGCTGAGCACCAGCACGTCGATGTCTTTCAGGATCGCCGGGATGCCGTTGAGGTTTTGCGTGAAATCGACCCAGCCGACGGCCGGCGTGAGCGTGGCTTTGTCAGATGCGCCGAAAAATTTCACAAAGTCGTGCGACGAGCCTCCGCCGACGAGCAGGACGCGTGGGCCGTTTGCGGGCCGTGTGGCGGGCGGCTGCGGCACGGGGTCGTTGAACTGCGGCTTGAACTCCTCCGTCTTCGCCGCGGCGGGTGCAGCGACGGCCACGGGGAGCGGAGCGGCGTTCGCATCAGCCAGTTCGGCAGTGATGGCGAAGGTCGTCGGCGCGACGATGGTCCCGGCACTTTCGAGGACGATCTTCTCGATCGGAGCAGCGGTCTTGAGCGCTTTGCTGCTCCAGCGAACCTGCGCGTTTTTCGTGACGCCCTCGGCGAATTTAGAGCCGGGCACGTCGTTGCGGTTGATGTAGTCGGCAATCTCCACGCCGTTTTTAAACTCGATCGTCTCCGTAGTCCCGCCGGTAAAATGGACGGTCGCTTTGAGCACGAGATCATTGTCCTGCGTGAACGGGAAACCCCAGGCGGCGACGTTGCCGAGGAAGTGCAGGCGGTTCGCTTTGAAACCGCCGCCGGACACTTCCACGGACTGCGGCATGGTCTGGGCATAGACGCCTTTCGGCCCGCCTTTGAGCTGGATGACATTCCTGCCGTTCGAGGCTTTTTCCGGAGCGACGAGATTGAAGGGGATGCCACCGAGATTGAGCATGCCCGTCTTCGCAAAGTGAAAATTCTCCGGCGAATCCTTCTGATCGGCGTAAATGCCGTGCGCACTCGTCGTCGTGAAAGCCTTGTTCAGATCGAGCGTGCGGAATTTTCCGCCATCCGCGCCGACCATGTAAGCAAGAATGTCGCGCAGAGTTTCCGCGCCGAGACCCTCGAAACCCTCGGGCATGAGCGAGCGGCCAGTGCTCACGCGGCTCTTAAGATCGGCGGTCTTAATCTCTTTTTCCCCGGCGAGGCTCTTGAGCACAAGGCTCGACGGGTTTTCGCGGGCGATGACCCCGCTGTGCAAAGCGCCGTCCCTGGTCTCGATATTCCACGCGACGAAGCTTGGCTCGACCTCGCGGTTCGGATCGACGATGGCGGTGAGCAGCTCGGCGGGGCCGTGCGAACCCATGCCGGTGAGCGCAGGCCCAATGTCCGCGCCGACGTCGCCGAACTTGTGGCAAATGGCGCAAGCCTGGGCAAAGAGCACTTTGCCTTTCGCGGCGTCGCCCGGCTTCTCGACCTCCGCGCTAAGCTTGGCGATGACTTCGTTCTTGGCCTTCATGGCCGGCCCGAGGAGCGTGTCGAGCAGCGTGTTGGCGCGGGCGGAAACGGCTTTGTCCGGGTAAGTGCGGAGGCGGGCGAGGTTGGCCGGCCCGAGCGTGGTGATATCGGCCTTTTTCGCCTCCACGGCGTCGAGGAGCGCGAGCGTCCAGTCGGCGCGCTTGAGCAGGACTTCAAAAGCGGGAGGCTGCGCCTCGGCGGGGAGCTGGGCGAAGGAACCGGCGAGGGCTGCGCCGACGGTGGGATCGCCGGTCTCGCCGAGGGCGGCGATGAGCTGGCGCTTGAGCGCGGGCGAAGCCGGGCCGGTCACGGTTTTGAGCACGGCGGGGAGCGCGTCGGGGTTCACGCTGCGCAGGCCGAGCAGGCCCTGCGCGGTGGCGAGGCGTTCATCGTCGGAGCCGCTCTGGAGCTTGGTGAAAAGCTGGCGGACGAGCTGGTCGATGGAGCCTTTGAGCGCTCCGGTTTTGTCCCACTGGGCGGCGAGCGGGAGGGCGCTGCCGCTCGCGCCGCTGGCGAGAAGTTTGCCGAGCGCGGCGGAAAGATCGGGCGTCATCGGCGGCGCGGTTTTGAGGGATTTGCCGAGAGTGTCGAGGATGCCGCGCTTGAGCGCGTCGGCGCTCGCGGGCTTGGCGGCGAGGGCGGTGACGAGCTTGGCAGCAGCAGCGGTGTCGTTCTTCTCGCCAATGCTCTGGGCGAAGATGGAAACGAGTGAAGCGAGCGAGGCGTCGCCGCTGTCGAGGGCGATGGCGATGGCCGCGGCGGGGTTCTGCGAGAGCGCGCCGACGGCGGCGCTGCGCTGGAAGTCGTCGTCGAACTTCGGCCACGCGGCGAGGATGGCTTTCGCGCCTTCATCGCTGAGCGGACCGGCGGCGAGCGCGCGGAGCGCGGCGAGGCGAACGTGGGCATCGGAATCGCTGGCGAGCGCGACGAGGCCAGCCGGAGTCTGCGCGGATTTGGCTTCCTCGGTGACGAGCGCAGCATTGCGACGGACATCGGCGCTCTTGTCAGCCAGCGCGGTGGAGATTTGCGCGGTGGTCAGTTTGCCCTGGCCGAAGAGTGTCCACAGCGCGGCGATCTGGGCTTCATCGCTGCCACTGGCGAGCAGGCTGCCTACCTCCGCGGCGCCGGCGTTTTTCTCGATGAGCAGACGTGAGGCGGTCATGCGCACGGCGCGGTTCGGGTTTTGCAAAGCGGTGGCGAGCTGGGCTGGCGCGGCTTTGCTCAGATCGGGCACGGTAAGGTTTTTCGCGTCCTTGTGGTCGAGCCGCCAGATGCGGCCGAAGTAGTGATCGCGGTCAGGGCGCACGGCGGCGTTGACCTTGTTGTGATCGGGGCCGCGGGTGTCGTTGTGGATGACGGCCTGGTTGTAGAAATCGCCGACATAGACCGCACCGTCCGGGCCGACGCGCACTTCGATCGGACGCCACCACATGTCTTTGCTGCGGATGAACTCGGTCTCCTCGCGTCCGGGCAGTTTCGCGCCGACATAGCTTGAGCCTTTCGGCGTCAGTCGCTCATGGTGGATGATATTGATCGTCGGCTCGGTGGTGAAGTAGTCGCCGTTGTATTCCTTCGGCCACGAGCCGCCGTCATAGATGACGCAGCCCGCCGTGGCGGTGAAAGAGCCGACAAAGTCGATCTGCACGTAGGCCATCTGCTCCCACGACATCGCGGGCCAGGTCTTCGGGGAAGCGATGACGACGTTGTAGCTCGCGGTTTTGTCCACCTTGCCACGCGCGAGAGCATACTCGGGCAGCACGGTCTGCTCGAGGATGGTGCCACTGGTCGGCTGAGTCCACATCACGCGATTGTCGCCGGTGATGGTGAGGCCCCAGGTGTTGCCGCCCTTCGAGGAATATTGCTCGATCTTCGATCCGTCGGGGCGAAAGCGCACGACGCCGCTGCCGATATTGCCCTGCAGTTCGCCTTTCGCGTTCAGCACTTTGTTCGAGGCGCTGTAGCCGTGCGTGGCGTAGATCCAGCCGTCCCAGCCCCAGCGCGGGTTGTTGATGACCGCGTGGGTGTCGCTGGTGCCGAGGCCGGTGTAGAGCTTCTCGACTTTGTCGGCCTTGCCGTCGCCATCGGTGTCGCGCAGCCAGAGAATGTCGGGCGCTTGCGTAACAATGACGCCGTCTTTGTGAAAGACGAGGCCGGTGACGAGTTCGAGGCCCTCGTAAAAAACTTCCTTTTTGTCCATGACGCCGTCGCCATTCGTGTCCGTGAGGCGGCTGATCTTGTCGATGGCCTTGCGGTCTTGCGCCTCAGGCGTGGGGTCGATGCCGCCGTGATCCTTCCATTCCTTGCCGCGATAATCGGGGCGCATGCCGCGGCGGCCGTTCGGGTACTCGGGCGTCTCGGCGACCCAGAGCGAGCCGTCGGGCGCCCAGTCGAAGTTCATCGGCTTCGTGATGAGCGGTTCGGAGGCGACGAGCTTGAGCGAAAAGTCGGGATGGATTTCGAGCGCCTTGAGCGTGTCCGCCGGACGCTGCGGACCTCCTTCGGGATAGGTGAGCGCGGCGATTTCCTCAGGCTTGCAGTATTCGTCGAGGTTGGTGCGTTTGCCCGCCCAGGCGATGCCGCGAAGGAGAACGGCGCGATAGAAAGGCTTCTCGAAGGTGAAGTAGAGATGCCCGGGGATGGTGACGAAGGCGCGGTAGTTGTCCTTTTCGTAAGCCCACATCTGCGGCTGGATGTCGTAGATGTTCGCCTTCCCGCCCTCGGCGACCTTTTTGCCTTCGCGGACGTTCGGGGTGTAAGCCGTGGCGAGGACTTTCACGTCGGGCGAGATGTCCATGTCGTAGTAGATCTCGTCGTCTATGTGAAAGTTCGACGCGCCTCTCGTGATCGGGTGCCCGCCACCGAGTTGCTGATTTTCGGTGTAGTAGAGATCCATCGGGCCTTCCTTCCACTTCGTCCTCCCCGGCACCCACGCGCCACCGATGACGCTCTTCCACCACGCCGGATCATTACTCACCGCCGCAGTGTGGATGACCACGAGCCCGCCGCCGCGTTTGGTGAAGTCGGCGAGATTTTTCTTCTGCTCCTCGGTCGCGTTGCCGCCGTCCTGGGCGTACATCACGAGCACATCGGTCTGGGCAAACTGCGCGGCGGTCGGCCAGTCCATGGCGCCGTCCACTTTCATCCCGCGCTCGGTCAGAAGCACTTTCCAGTCGGTGAGAAAGCGGGCGTGATCGTGGGCATTGGGACCATGCGTTTTCACCCCGCCGCGGATGAAAACACGGAGCGGAGCCGCGGAAGCGGTCACGGCGAGGACGAGGAGGGTCAGGAGGGTGAGGAGACGTTTCATAGGTGGATGACGGGGGTGTGCGGAAGGGTGGTCCGCAGATAACCGCGAAGATGATACGCGTCAAAGGCGCGGTGACATGCTGAAAAAGCACGACCGCCTATTGCAAACGCACATCGGCGCGGGACTGGCACGGCGGCGGCGAGTCTGCTAGCGTCCGCGCATGGCCGCCGTCCTCGACAAACCGAAGCCCCCGAAAAAGCGCTGGACCTATGAGGAGTATTACCGCCTCGACGACGATCGTCGCTACGAGCTCTACAACGGTGAATTGACGCCCATCAACCCGCCCTCCCCCGGTGCTTCGCACCAGCGCGAACTTTCGAAACTCTTCCGGCTGCTTGATGATTTTGTCACTGCCCGGAAGCTCGGCGAAATTTTCATCGCCCCTCTGGACGTCATCTTCGATGACAAAAACACCGCTCAGCCCGACGTGCTCTTCATCGCCAAAGCCAACGCCGGTATCGTGCAGGAACGCGGCATTTTCGGTGCGCCCGATCTCGTCGTGGAAATCCTTTCGCCCGGCAGCATCCGTCGTGATCGCTACGAAAAGCAGGCGCTCTACGCGCATTTTGGCGTGAAGGAATACTGGATCCTCGATCACGGGAATCGCTCGCTCGAAGTGCTCGCCCTCGAAGACGGGCGCTTCACGATTCACTCCGCGGCCGGCGACACCGGGCACGTCACTTCCAAAGTCCTCCGCGGGCTGAAGGTGAAACTTTCCGACCTGCGTTAGCGCGTGCTGGCCAAGACCAAGCTGCTGGCCGAGACGCACGTCATCGGCACCGCCACGCGCGAGTGGAAAGTGCGCGCGGCGGAATGTCCGGCGCTCGCCGGCCATCACATCGCGCACGTTGGCGTGGCGGACGCGGCGGCCCCTTACGAAATGGTTCGGATGGATCTGAGCGGGACGTATCTGCTTTCCTGCTCCGCCGGGCAGGGGCGCATCCTCCTCGATGGCCGCTGGCAGGTCTGCCGCGAAGGCTGGGCCTGCCTCGCGCCGCCGCACGCACTGCTCGCTTTTCGTGCGGAAACGGGCGCGCGCTGGGAAATCACCTGGGTCCGCTACCAGCAGCCGCCGGAGCAGAAGCCGCTGATGTCCTCGTCGTCGCCGGCGGTCGCGCGGTTCGATCCCCTGCCGCTGCGCTCGGCGGTGCTCGGGCTCTACTACGAAATGCAAAGCCAGACCGCGGCGGCGGCGGTCACGCATTGGGTCGAGCTGATCCAAACCTACGTGCTCCGCTTTGCCCGCCCGTGGCAGACCGACGACCGCCTCGGGCACCTCTGGGAATACGTGGCCGCGCGCCTCGGCGAGCCGTGGTCGCTCGATGCCCTCGCGCGCCACTCGCACCTCAGTGCCGAACATCTGCGCCGCCTCTGCCGCCGCGAGTTGGGCCGCAGCCCCATGCACCAGGTCATCTATCTCCGCATGCAGCTCGCCGCGAAATTGCTCGCGACGACGAACGACAAAGTCGAAACGATTGCCATCGCCGTCGGCTACGAAAACCCGTTCGTCTTTTCGACCACCTTCAAAAAGTGGGTCGGCTGGCGGCCCAGTGATTACCGGGCTAAGCAGCGGTAGCGCATTATTTCACCAACGCCCCGAGGAGTTGCTCGTAGCGCGCGGCATCCAGCTTGAGCACGTCATCCGCCTGCTCCGCCGTGGGCACCCAAGTTTCTGCCGGGAGCGTTTTGGAAAATTCCACGCGCTCGAAACGCACGGCGAGCTGCCAGCCGGTGCGCGCCACCGAAAGCCGCGCGGGTTTGCCGTCGCCCCGCAGCCACACGCGCGCGGCCCAGTCGCGAGCCCGCAGCGATTTCGCCAGCTCGGGCATGAGGAAAAGATCGAGCACCCGGCACGGCTCGCTGTCGAGCGACTCCGCGCCCACGTCCTTCACTTGGAAAAGCACAGGCAGCAGCGCGAGCTGTTTTTCCGGGATCGGCAGAGCGAAGGGCGGGAGCTGCGCTTTCGAATCGGGCTTGGGCAGCTTCTGGCCAACGCTGGCCGCTTCGAGCAGCGCCGCGGCGCGCGTGCCAGGAAACACCCACACTTCCTGCCCGCGGCGGCAGATCGTCAGCTCCTCGCCGAGCACCGGCGCGCGCAGGCGCAGCTTGTCGGGATACTCCACCGCCAAGTCCGCGCGCGTGCCGACGAGCGCCGCCGGCAGGCCGGTCATCAGCTCGAGCCGAGCCGTGAGTTGCATTGCCCGATTCGGATTCTTCGTGTTCTTCGCGAAGACATTCACGAACGGCATGAGCAGTTTGCCGACTACGTCGTAGCGATTTTCCTCCGCACGCAAAAGGCCCGCCGGCACGAACAGCGCGGCGCAGAGGACGAGGCGGAGAAACTTCACGGAAGACGTTTCGGTCAAACCCGCCGGGCCGTCAAAACCTCTTCCCCCGCGCTTTGCCTTTGAACCCGCACCGGGTTGCGCTAAAGCACTCCGCATCTCATGGTGGCCTCGCTTTTTCCGAACCTCCTCGCAGCCAGCGGCAGCGGCAGTCTGATTTTCGCTTTCGAGCAATCGACTTGGCCGGCCCGGATCATCCTGCTCTCGCTCTTCTTCGCCTCGATTTTCAGTTGGACGGTCATGGTCACAAAATTCCGCGTCATCCGCCACGCCAGGCGCCGCCGCGAGCAATTCCTCTCGCTCTTCCGCACCGATCGCCAGCCGCTCCGCATTTACACCGACCGCATGCGCTTCGACGGCGCGCCGATTTTCGCCGTCTATAAAGCCGGCTGCCAGGAGCTCACTTTTCAGCTCCTCGGTTCGGCGGAGGTCGATGAAACTTTTCGCGGACGCCTCGACCATGCGCCGCGCATCTCCCCCGCGCAGATGCGCGTGGTGACCAGCGCCATGGAACGGGCCGTCGGCGAAAACGCGCTGAAGCTCGAATCGCAGATGATCATCCTCGCCACCGCCGTCAGCGGCGCGCCTTTCCTCGGCCTGCTCGGCACGGTCTGGGGCGTGATGGAAACCTTCAGCGACGTGGCTGCTTCCGGCTCCGCCAATCTCGCCGCGATGGCCCCCGGCGTGAGCGCCGCGCTCATCACCACCGTCACCGGCCTGCTCGTCGCCATTCCCGCCATGTTTGGCTACAACTACCTCGTCACCACGCTGCGCGGCGTCATCGTCGGCCTCGACAACTTCGCCGCGGAACTCGGCTCGGAATTCGAGCACAAATACGTGGACCACGGCGCGCGGGAAAAAACCTGGAAGTAAGCCATGCGCCGTTTTTCCGACCGCCAAAGTCTCCAGACGCTCAGCGAGCTGAATGTCACCCCGATGCTCGACCTCGCGTTCGTGCTGCTGATCATTTTCATGATCACCACGCCGCTCATGGAAAACAGCGTCGATCTGGTCATCCCGTCGAGCGAGGCGGCGAAACACGCCGTCGATCCGCAGGCCGTGCAGACCATCGCGATCAATCGCGAAGCGCGGATTGAGCTGAACGGCACGCCACTCGAACTCGCCGAACTCGAAAGCCAGCTCGTCGCCTTGAAGGAAGCCAAACCGGAAGCCGCCGTCGTCATTCGCTCCGACCGCGAACTCGCCGTGCAAAAACTCATCGACGTGATGGACGCGGTGCAGCGCGCCAAGATCAGCAAAGTCGGCGTCGTCACCAACCCGGAGACGCCGTGAACCCGCGGCCCATCTAGGCCATGCCCGAGGATTCCGCCTTTCGCCGCAACCTGCTCCTCGTCGCCGCGCTGCATGTGGCCTTCGTGGGCGCGGTCTGGCTGCTCGGCCTTTGGCCTTCCAAAACGCCGCCCGCGCAGGTCGTGTGGCTGGAAGGTGGCTCCATCGGCGGCGGCGAGCCGGGTGAAGGCGAAGCGGCACCGCCACCCGCTCCAGACATGGAAGAAGCCGAACCCGAGCCGGCGCCCGTGGCCGAGCCGGAGAAAATGGAACTCATTGCCGTAGCGCCGCCCGCCGAGCCGCCGGCAGAAAGCGAAATCGTGACGCCTAAAGCCACGCCTGAACCGGCCACCCCAAAACCCGCTACGCCCAAACCAGCAACGCCGAAACCGATCCCGCCGAAACCGGAAACCCCCAAGCCCGCGACCCCGAAAGCCAAGCCCAAGGCCACCCCAAAAGTTGCCCCCAAGCCCAAACCCAAGCCAAAAGCAACGCCGCGGGCCACCGCAGCCCCCAAACCCAAACCCTCGCCCGGTGACACTCCCAAAACCACACCCGGCCCGAAGAAAGAAGACAGCACCGCCACGAATGCCAAATCCGGCGAGGGCAAACCCGGGGGCAACGGCCCGGGAACCGGCAATGGCAAAGGAAGCGGCAAGACCGGGAACGGCGTGGGCGAGGCGCAGTTCGGCTGGTATTTCTCCATGCTCCACGACCGCTTTCACAACCGCTGGGAACAGCCCACCTCGATCGTCCGCGCCGGTGCAGACTTTGTGACCACGCTGAAAATCCGCATCGCCAAAGATGGCACGATCAGCCAACGCGAGATTGTTCACTCTTCCGGAAATCCCGTTATGGACGAGTCCGTCCTCGCCGCCGCGAACAAAGTCCAGCAGATCGACCCGCTCCCCGCCGGCCTCGGCAGCGGGGACATCTTAGAGATCCAGGTTAACTTCAAGCTCGACCAAGGCCAGTAGCCCGGCGGCCCGAATAATCCGTTTGGCAACCCGCATTCCTTTGCTATCCTCCCGCCGCTGAAAATGGTGGCCGTAGCTCAATGGTAGAGTCCCAGATTGTGATTCTGGTTGTTGCGGGTTCGAGTCCCGTCGGTCACCCCACTTTCCCGCCCACGCCGCAGCCGTTGCGCGGGCGAAGGAGCGCAAAGCCGACCTCGTCACGGGCGACCAACAGTGCAAGCCGCTCGACAAGGAGATCAATATCGAGTGGTTGAAGGAGTCACCTAACCGCGAAACACACACTCGTCTCCCGGCGCTAATTTCTCGTGACGATGACCTCTCCCTGACCTCTCCGACGCACTCAAAAGCCCATGCCTACTTGCCGTGGACGGCATCATGGAGACGCAGCTTGGCGAGCTTCACGTTTATCAAGCCAAGTTCCGGAGCGGACGGCCTTCGCTCAACTGGACTGAGCTTTCCACCTTCATCGGCCTTGCGGATCGCGCGGACGCCCGCGTGCTCGTCACAAACTGTGACACCTTCGCCGGCGTGGTCGGCGAACGCGCCCGGTTCTACGCCATCACGGGAAATGATTTCGACAAGCTCACGCCAGCGGACTTCGCCGCGATTCGCGCCTGGCTTGAAGGCGGGAAAGTCGAGCGCACCCGCAAGACTCCGCACCCGCACCAAGCCGAAGCTCTCGACCACATCCTCGCCGCATTCCGCGAGCAGGACCGCGCCACCGCGCTCATGGCCTGCGGCACCGGCAAGACACTGGTCGCCCTGTGGGTCGCCGAGAAAGTGGCAGAGGCTTCCAGCCTCTCTGCAACTCGCACGCACTCGCAGGCAGGGATGCCTGCGCCACTCATCCTCGTCCTTGTCCCCTCGCTCGCCCTGCTCCGCCAGACCTTGCACGAGTGGACGCGCGAAACCTCGTGGCCCGCCCTCGCCGCGCTCTGCGTCTGTTCCGACCCCAGCGTGAAAGCCGGCAGCGACGAAATCGTCCTGCGCCCGAGCGACCTCGATTTCCCCGTCACCACCGACTGCGCGCAGGTCCGCGCCTTCCTCGCCACGCCGTTCGCGGGCGTGAAACTCGTCTTCTCCACCTACCAGTCCGCGCACGTCGTCGCCGCCGGGATGCAGCGCAGCGACACCTTCGACCTCGCCCTCTTCGACGAAGCGCACAAGACCGCGGGCCGCGAAGGCGTCCACTTCGCCCTCACCGACCAAAACCTGCCCATCCGCCAGCGCCTCTTCCTCACGGCCACGCCCCGCCATTACGACGTGCGCCACCGCGACCGGGAAGGCGACGCCCGGCTCGTCTATTCGATGGACGCGCCGGAAATCTACGG
>JBBQCM010000095.1:0-25558 GCA_038318725.1 Chthoniobacterales bacterium | reverse complement strand
CCGAATACCACGAGCCCGACCCCGCCGCCTACCAACTCCGCCTCGACAAACACCGCCTCACCTACCTCAAAAAACAAGCCGCCACGTTAGGCTTCACACTAACTCCCAACAGTGTAACTACCGTCTAGTTCCTTGGAAGGCGACGTTCGCTTCAGACTCATGGTGCTGAGAATGCGCCGAGCTGCATCATCAGTCCGAGGGCATCCATGATGATTCGCGTGTCTTTGATTTTGCCGCCTTCGAGCCGGTCAATGACCACGCCCCACACCTTCACTGACCGTCCCGTGGCGGGCACGCCAAAAAACTCTGCTCGGTGTGTGCCTGTCCACTCGAACCGAGTCACAACCTTGTCCCCCTCGGCAATCTGCTCCTCGACTGACCAGTGCATGTCCGGAAACGCGGCCCGCATGCCGCGCAGGACATCTTTCAAACCGGTCAAGCCAGGTCCTTGGCCGGGGAGAGGGGCTTGCTCCACCATATCTTCCCAAAAAAACTTCTCGGAAGCTTCGATCTCCCCTTTGTTAAGGACAACATCAACGAAGTTTTTAACAATGGTGCTGTTGTCTTTCATATAAGCGTGACTGAGGCGCCTAACTTCAGGGTAGGCTCCAGTTTCTTAGAGGTTTATGGCGCTGTAGGTTGCGGGGATGGGGGTTTTCATCGGAACGCCCGAGTGGGATAGGGGTTTGCGCGATATTGACGAGGAAATTCCTTGTGCTTGCAGGCTACCCTGTGCGGCCGGCAGGTTAAGTTTCATGGAGACTACCCGGCAAAAAACCGTTCGTCCGGCACCGGCCAAGCTGCCGCGGCTGGAGGATCAGCTCCGCGACGCGATTCGGGAGCGGCATTATTCGCTGCGGACCGAGAAAAACTCTCAGTTTGGGAACGAGGCGAAGAAAAGACCCTCGCCTGCCGCCTCGCCCACAGCCAGGTTCACCGTTTCAGGGATTGCCCTTCGGGCAAGGCCGCTTGCCGGCCCGAATCGCTTCATCACGGCTGCCGTAGGCTACGAGGTTGTCTTCCACGATCGAGTCGATCGCCCGGCAATCCATACGGTGAGAGACCGGGGATCGTGTGGAGCCTCCGAACTTAGCCGGGCGGGCTGGCGCTGCGGGAGCACGCACCACGGGCTGCGGCGCGGTGTCCGATGCGGCGGGCCGGTTGGCAAAAGAAGCAGCCCATGGGACCTCGGCTGCTTCCAAAATCCCGGCCCAAACGAAAAGCCGCGCGGCCTCCTTCTGTCGCGGGCCGAGCTTGGCGGATTTGTTCGAGTTCATACGCATGGGCATGAGTTCGAGATTGGCTAGAACATTGTCGAGGTCGGTCAGCTCGGCACGAGGGAGGATCGGATCCACGCTCATTTTGTCGCCGAAGTATTCCCCGCGACGGACGATGGGGGACTGCCCGCGCCGCATGTTTTCCATGCCCTCCGCACCGTCGCATCCGAGAGCCTGCGCCCGTCGCACATTGGTCATCATCGTGAGCTTTGTCACATAACCCTTCCTTGTGCCCTTCCAGCCGAAGGTATCAAAAGCGGCGTCGATCACCGCATCGGGCTGTCCGCCACTCTGCACCACCAAGAGGAGCCAATAAGTAATCGCCCGGTACGCGCTGCCAGTTCTTTCTCCACCCGGATGAAAAAGGCGCGTTCACCAAAGCCAGCGTCATCACCGACGAATACACGCGTCTCGCCGGTGAAAAGCTGACCTGCCGGCTCGAAGCCGTTGACCCAAACAGGCTCCACGTCGCCTGGAAACTCCTCGAGTACGAAAACGACAGGAGCCGCATGGAGCAGCCACCCGACGTGGGGCGCTGCGAACTCGCGGTCGATGACGCCACGCGCGTGCTGCACCGCTCGAAGAGGTCCGCAAAGGTGCCATCTTCCGCATCTTTCCCGAATAATCACCCGGCTGGTCGATCTGTCCGCGGCAGCACTTTCGACTTCTTGAGGCGACGCACGCTGCCAATTTCCCAAGCGCCAGCGGCGGACTTGCGCGCCGGACAAAACCGCCCTAGGGCTGGCGCACCTCCCTCGATGCGCCTCCTTTCCGTTACGCTTGTTCTGCTTTCCGCGCTGCCTGCCGGGGCGTTTATGCCGGGCGAAGTGGTGCGCCTCACTCGTGGCGAGATGCTTCAATTTCAAAGCCGCGATCTCCTTTCAGCGGCGAAGGGACAGGAATTTCCCGTTCTCCAGCACGACGCCGCGCGGCGCCTGGTCCAGGTGCCGTTCGTAAAGCCCGACGGCACGACGATCGTCGTAACCCTGCCCGCGGATGCGCTCGAAGCTGTGCCGCGCGACGGCTGGCAGGATCTTCTGGCCGGTCTTGAAGCCTTCCGCGACCAGCGCGTCGATGTCGCGCAGCAACTCGTCGCGCGCGCGGCCAAAGACGAGAAATGGAAAGCGCTCGCGACCGCGGTGGCGTCGCGTCTCCAGGCCGCCCTCACGACGCGCAGTGCCGCCGCTTTACAGACCCTCCGCGACGCCGCCGTGCAACTCGACAAGCTCGGTCACCAAAGCCTTGCGCTCGCCCTTGAGGAGGGTACCGACCGCCTGGGCGGCCCAAGCGCCCCATCGGCAAAGACAAATCGTGAAGATCTAAAAGAGCGTGCCGCCACCAGCGCTCGCGCCGTGGCCCGCACCCGCCAGGCCTTCGCCATGCGTTGCCTGACCAATGCCGAACAAGAGATTCACGCCGGCCTGGAAGCCGAGCCGGCCCGCCCCGAACTCAAAGTTTTTCAGGACCGCGTGAAAAAGGAGCTTGAGGAGGCTGCCGGGAAGTACGCGGATGCGGACCGGATGCGCCAATTTGCCGAGGGTATGCCCCACGCACTCACCGCTCTCGAAATGGGCCTGAAGCTTTGCCACGACCATCCGCAGCTTCTCGCCCTTAAAAAGGAGTTGGCAGCCGCTTTCGAGGAAAAAACTGCGCCTCCCGTCAACGCCGCCTTCCTCGCCGCCGTTGGCGGTGGCGACGCCAGGATCCTCGCCGAAGGCCACCGGCTCTACACGAACCGCTGCACCGAATGCCACGATCTCGAATTGCTCGACTCGCGCAGCGTGACCGGTTGGCAGAAAGCCATCGCCGGAATGGCCCGCCGCGCCGGCGTCAATGGCGAACAGCAGGCTCGGATGCTCGACTATATCACCGCCGCGCAAAAGGTGGTGGAAAAGCAGCCGTAGGACCTGCGCCGATGGAGGCAGGCTCCGTCATTGGAATGGCTGGGAGACCTGTCTCCCGCCAGGAGCTTTCGCCAAGTGCGGCGAGGTTCCGCGCGAGCTATCCGTCCCCAGTTTCCGCCTAATAGGGCCTGGCTCCGCGGCTCTTTCACGGCGCATGCCGCTCTCCCCGTTCCGCCTTCTCGCGCTGCTGCTTCTGCCGCTCAGCGGTTGGTCAGCGCGAGTGCCCGATTGGACGGCAGACGATTTCACCACAGTCTCGACACCGGCCTCGCCGCGCGTGGCGTGGGCGGCGCAGCGGGAAGGTAAAACGCTCAATCTCGCCATCGAGGTCGAGCCGTGGGCGGGTGCCAAGCTCCCGCCAGTCGTCCAGCTCGGAGTTGCCGCGGGCAGGAAGCTCACGCTTAAGGGCGAGCGCGGGTCGCCCACCAAGGCCGGCGCGTTGCGCTTCGACTTTCCAATCCGCGACACCCAGCTCGCGGGCGCGAACGCGGACTGGAAAAAACTGCGCTTTGCCTTCGCGGTCAGGTGGCCCGGCGAGTTCCCCGACACCCAGCGCACGCACAGTATCGTGCTCACCGAGCGCGGCCTCGAAGAACGCCCGACGCCGTCCGACACCGACCGCCAGCGCGAGCGCTTCCGCCATGCCGATGCGCACGCTCCGCACGCCGAGCTTTCCAGCGTGGAGGCCGACTGGCAGCCGCTCGACCTCGCCGAACACGCCGCCACCATCGCCGATCGCCGGAACCGCCTCGCCCTCGCTTTCGCCCAGCCGATGGACGGCAAAGCGACCATCGTCATCGAGGACAAGGACGGTCAGCGCGTGCGCAATCTCGTCGCCGGCAAACCGCTGCCCAAGGGTCCGCAGCGCATCGCGTGGGACGGCCTCGACGAAGCGGGCCGCGTGGTGCCGCCCGGCCAGTACCGCTGGCGTGCGATCAGCCATCCGGGGCTCGCGCCGGAGTATCTCTTTTCCTTCGGCAATGACGGCAAACCGCCGTGGCGCACCGGTTCCGGGAAGGACATGTGGGGGCCGGATCACGCGACGCTGCAAGCCGCGGCGGCGGGCGCGGACTGGACGTTTTTCGCCGGCTCCGTGGCCGAGTCCGGCTACCCGATCGTCGCCGTGGATCAGGCCGGCACCAAGCAGCAGCACTACATCGCGCCGATGGGCACGGGCATCGAAACCGTACAACTCGCCACCACCGGCCAGACGCTTTTCGCCGCGCATGACGGCTTCGTTTGGGGCGATCACATCGACAAGCACAAGCCCGATTGGAAAGGTGCGGAGAAGCTCACGCTTTGCCGTTTCGACATCCCGTCCGGCAAGCTGATCGAGTTTGCCGGCGGGAAAAAATTCGTCGTCATCGCGACGACGGAAGTCGGCCCCGGCTCAGCAAATCCGAAGTTTACCGGCCACGCGCTCGCCGGCCTCGCGGCGCTCGGCGACCGGCTCTATCTCGCCAACCGCGCGACCAATACGATTCTCGTGCTCGACGCGAAGACCGCCGGGAAAGTCGCCGAACTCAAGCTCGACCAACCTGGCGCGCTCGCCGTCGATGGACAAAACTTGCTCGGAGTTTCCGGCAAAAGCCTCGTCCGCGTGAACCCGACAACTGGCGCAGCCACGCCGCTCAAACTCGACACGCCGCTGACCGCCATCGCTGGCCTCGCGCGCGATACGGCGGAGAACATTTTCGTCAGCGATCCCGCCACGCACGTCGTCCGCGTTTTCGACAAAACCGGCCGCTCCCTGAAGACGCTCGGCAAGCCTGGCGGCGATTACGCCGGCCCCGTCGATCCGCTGCGGCTCGTGAATCCGCGCGGGCTCGCAGTCGCCGCCAACGGCTGGCTGTGGGTTACCGAAGACCGCTGGACGCCCAAGCGCCTGACCGCGTGGGATGTCGCCGCGGGAAAGCTGATGCGCGAAAAATTCGGCCCGACGAGCTACGGCGCGAGCGGGGCCGGTTTCGACTTCGCGGACGCCTCGCGCTGGATTGGCCAGGGCGGGCTGTGGCAGCTCGACTTTGGCAAAAAGTCTGCCGATCTGCGCTCGATCCTCTCCAGCGACTCCGCGCGCAACGAGAGCTTCATGCACCATACCTTTCTGCATCAGGACGGTCGCACCTTCATCATCAGCTTCGGCAAGGCGACGGCGATTTCCGAGCTGCGCGCCGACGGTTCGCTCAAGCCGCTGGCCGCGATCTCGCAGTGCCACACCTTTTCCTTCGCGCACGACTGGCGGCCGCCGCAGGCCTTCATCGACGCCTTCAACCAGACCTATCCCGCGATGCTGAAGCGCAATACCGAGCGCGGCGCGCACGCGGAAAAAGGGCCGGGCATGATGTGGGTCGATCTCAATGGCGATGGCGAGATGCAGGCGGACGAGTTCAACTTCTCCACCGAGGCGGAGAGTTTCGCCGGCGCGTATTGGGGCAATGACTTCCGCGACCTTACCCTGCGCGTGCCGGCCACGGTGCGCGGCAAGCGCGTGCTGGTGACGCTGAAACCCGATGGCTACCTGCCCGGCGGCGCGCCGAAATATCCCGCACTCAACGCCGCGCTGGCGCAGGCGGTGCCGATCGACCTGAACCGCAACGAGGTCGAAACCGCGACCGACCGCTTCGGCAATCTCGTCTGCAACAGCGATCCGGAGATGAAAAGCTTCGCCCCCGATGGCCGCGTGCGCTGGACGTATCCGAACCGCTGGTCCGGCGTCCACGGCTCGCACGATGCACCGCTGCCGGAGCGCGGCGTGATGCAGGGCGCGCTCTTTTTTCTCGGCATGACGCCGCTCGACGCGGAGTCGGATGTCTTCGTGATGAACGGCAATCACGGCCGCTTTTTCGCGCTGACCAGCGACGGCCTTTACCTCGACGAGTTCTTCAAAGACGTGCGCACTGGCGGCACGCTCGACGCGCACATGATCGGCGGCGAATGCTTCGGCGGCTTCTTCGCAAAATCGGAGAAAGACGGCAGCTACTATCTCCAGAGCGGGCACACCGACTACCGCATCTTCCGGCTGAACGGTCTGCGCGAGTGCGTTCGCAGCCAAGGTACGATCAGCGTCTCCGCCGAACAGGCCCGAGCCGCGGCGAACAACGCGAACCGCCAGGCGGTGGCTGTGACGGTCACGCGCGAGGCGGCGATTCCGTTCGCGGCCAAAGCGCCAGACATTGACGGCGAGGACAACGACTGGTCCGGTGTGCCGGCGATCAAATGGGACAAGTCCGGCAAGTTTCCCGCGACCGTGCGAGCTTCGCTCGATGCACAAAACCTGAATCTTTTCTACGACGTGCAGGACGACTCGCCGTGGGTGAACGCCGGCAAGGACGCGACACTGCTTTTCAAAACCGGCGATTCCGTCGATCTGCAAATCGGCTCCGACGCGAACGCCGACCCGAAGCGCAGCGGCCCGGTGCCCGGCGATCTGCGACTGCTCATCGCGCCATTTCAGGGCAGGGATATCGCCGTTCTCTACCAGCACCGCGTGCCGGGAGCGAAGAGTCCGGCGAGGTTCACCTCGCCCTGGCGCAGCGAAAAAGTGGATGTCGTGCGCGTGCTCGATGCGGCGAAAATTGCGGTGAAGCGCGAAGCCGGGCGCTATCGTCTGGAAGCTGCGATCCCGCTCGCAGAACTCGGCCTTGCGAGAGCGGCGAAGCGGACGCTGCGCGCGGACTTCGGTGCTCTCTACGGCGATCCGAGCGGGACGGTGACGCTGCTGCGGTCGTATTGGTCGAACCAGGCGACGAACCTCATCAACGACGTACCTGGCGAAATCATGCTCACTCCGAACCGGTGGGGCACAGTGACGCTCGGAGGAGAAAAGTGATGAACCCTTTCCCAAACCTTTGTGGCGCGATCACGGCCACCTTTCTGTCCATCGCAGCACCATCCTTCGCCTCCTCGCTGACCTGCGAGGGTGTGCTCGGCAATTCAGGCGAGCAGGGCGCGACGTTGGTGCGCTTCGGCGCGGAGCCAGCGCGAGGAATGGGTGTGGCCTATGACCGCTTTGGCGCGTTGTGGGATCGCGGTGGCGCGGGCGTGCTGAACAGCTACGCGCTTGATGGGCGCCTGCTCGGGACGTATCGCCTTCCAAAGGATGCGGGCGACAACGACCAACTCACGCTCGTCGGCGATACGCTGGTCCTGCTCATCCGCGGCGCGCTTTTCACCCTGCCGGTCACCGCGCCGGCAGGCAGCGAAGCCCGGGCGCTGAAGATCGGGGCGGACGCGATTTCCTTTCACGCGCGCGGCCCGCAGCTCGCCGCACGAAGCAAAGACGACATTTTCCTTTTCGACCTCACGACTGGCGCGATAGCGGCGGTCGCGACCGTCAAAGGCGCAAGCGAACTGGAGCTGGGACCGGACGGCGCGCTGTATCTGGCGGCGGGTGGCAGACTGCGGAAATTCGTGAACGGCGCGGAGATCACGGCCGGCTGGCCGAAGGAGCGGCCGGGCGAGCGCGCGCAGTTGCTTGACGGCTTTTGGTTCGGTCACGCCTGGCACACGACGATCCGGCGCTTCACCGCGCAGATGGAGCCCGCGCCGGGCGTGGCGCTGGGCGGCTCGTCGGGTTCGTTCATCGGGCATCTGGATCAAAGCGCGGACCTCTTCATCGGGCGCGGGCTGGCGAAAATCCGCGACAATCTGTTCGCCGTTTCGAGCGTGGGCGGGATTCCGCAGTTGCTCGAATGGCAGGACGACCGGCAACAATTCCAGATCATCCGCCGCCTCGGCAGCGTGCCGGTTTGCCGCGGACTCGGGCTGGATCGCGCAGGCCACGTCTGGCACCAGGCCGGCACCTGGCGCTGGGACGACCGGCCGGATGCGCCCATGCGGCTCGGGATCAACACGCTCGAATTTCCCGGCATCGGCCAGGCAGCGATGCTCGACGACGACACGCTGGTCGCGCCGGGAAATATGTGGGGCAAACCGACGATCGTTTCCGGCAAGCTGACCAGGGAAGCCAGCGCCCAGCGGATCGAAAAGGCCACGGCGCTGCCGCTCAAGGACACGTCCGGCACGGCGGTCTATCGCCGGGAGAACCACCTGCTTCTGCTCGTCCTCGACGCCGCGGGTAAAGCCCTGTCTTTCAACCTTTCCAATGACGGCCGCTACGTCAGCGACGCCGGGTCGGTGGAGCTAAAAACGGTCGCGCCCCTGAAGACATGGACGGCGCTCGCGATGAGCGCTGCGAGCACGCTGCTCGCCGCCGCCGATGGTACGGTTATCGAGTTCGAACCGGATGGTTCAGTGAATTGGGTCGAGAAGCGGCGCTGGAATTCCTGGGGTGCGAAGACCGACGAGAAGTTCGGCGCGTCCATCTTCATCGCCGCCGACGCCGGCCGGCTGTGGGTCACAGATCGCGAGCGCCAGCGCGTGCTCTGCTTTGATCTCGAAACAGGAAAACCACTCGCCACTTTCGGCACCCTCGACAAAGCCGGCGACGATCTCGCGACGCTCAGCGCACCGGAAACCATCGCCGCCCGCGGCGAGCGTGCGGTTGTCTATGACCGTGGCAATCAGCGCCTGATGAAGCTGCGCTTCAAGCCGATGTAATCGTCCGCCAAAACCGAAACTTCCTGCCTGCGGCGCGGTTGCCAAACGGGCTCGTTCCTCGCGGAACAGCAATGGGTTTTTTGGAGCGTTGGCGCAGAACTAATTCGCCTCATCGCTCGTGCGGATGAGGCGTGAGAAATCCGTCGCACCATCCACAGCGCGGGCGCGTCCATTGATAAGAGAGCGAGCTTTCAGGTCGGCGAAAGACAGTTTGCCGGTGTGCAGGGCGCCACGCTCGAAGAGCATTTCGTCGCTTTTTCCATTGAGAAGCATGCGCCAATCCCAGGGCGCACGCTTCGCTGCGGCGCGCTGCGTGCGGATGCTCGTGGTGCAGTTGGTCGTCGCGGCGTTATACCAGCGCGGGTGAGCGTGGAGTTGGTTCAGCGCGACGATGTAATCCATGAATCGCTCGCGCGCTTTCTCCGGCGGCGCCGTGATCCGGTAGAGATAGACGTCTTCGCCTTGGCGGAAGTTCGTGCGCACGCGGATGACGTCGCGCTCATCGGCCACGATGTAGATTAGCTCGTATTGCCGATACAGGCCGCCGATGGCCGAGTAAGTCTGGCCGACGGTCTTCCGAGTCTCGATGGAAAAGCAGAGCGGCGGCGCGTCCGCAAACTGGAAGCGGGCTATGGGATGCGCCATCCACGGAGAACCCCAGTAGTTCATGGCCAGGTCGATGCCGGTGATCTGCGAAAGCCGCACGGTGCGTGTCTCCCAATGCGGTGTATAGTCGGTTTCCGTGCGATAGTCGCAGTTGCGGACGTTGTGCAGAGTGACTTCATCGCCGTTAATTTCCGCCCACGCGGTCTGCGCCACGTCGGGCTGCCAGGTGCGATCGTTGCTTGGTTTCAAGGTAAGCCACCACGCGAGCACGAGCGCAAAGGCGGCGAAGATCGCGGCGAGTTTCCGCGCGGCACCCCGCAGGAAAAACATGGCCGCCACCACCGCCGCTACGAACAGCCACGGGATGACGCTTTTTCCCATCGGGAAATCGTAGCGCAACGCGCCGAACGCCCATGCGCCGCAGCCGAGGGCCGTCAGCCACGCCAGCACCCACGCCACCAGGCAGAGCAAGCGCGCGATGAGCGGTGGATGCCGGGCTTCGATACCTAGTCCGGCCGGAGGATTTCCACGGGCACCCCGAGCCACTCCGCCGCGGCAGCGCGCTCGCGGAAGGCCCGCACTTGGATCGCCGACTCCTTCATTAGCTCTTCATACAATCGGGCGATGCCGAAGCCGACGGCAGTATCGGCAAAGAGTGCGGACTTCACCGGGCCGTCAGACTCGCGCCGACGTTGGGCGATCTGGAAGACGTGGCCGATTTTCAACCGGATCTCCGCCAGACCGCTGAAGTCGGTGTAGCCCTGAAACGGCGTCTCCGCGTAGAACTCCTCGGAGCCGAGGATGCCGACAAACTCGTCCGCGAGCGCATCGTCGAAAATCCCCTGCGGATGCCAGGTGATTTGCCGCCACTGCGCGTGGTAACGCGTGTGGGGAATCGTGCTCAAAAGGTAGCTGAAGGGTTGCGCACTCATGGGAAAGGCAGATGGGTTGATGGTCGGAGCGAGGTCATTTAGCGCAGCGGCCCCGGGGCGAGTCGAGTCACGAGTTGGATGCCGGCTGCCTGCAGTTGCTGCTGCACGAGCGGCGAGGCATCCCCGGTCAGCGCGACGATCACGCCGGTCGGCGCCTTCTTCCCAAACTTCACGGTGTTGATCTGGCTGGCCAGGTTCGCCGCCTTTTGCGTCCACGACGCATAGTCCCATTCCAGCGCGAGAATGGCCGCGCCGTCGGTGCCGATGGCGATGGGCAGGCCGTTGAACATCTCGATCCGCTGGATGGTGCGTCCGCGGGCCTGAAGTTCCGCGAGCAGGCGCGAGGTCGAGAGGTAAAAGAGCGCGTCGCCTTCGTTCTCGGAACCCTCGTTGGCGAGTTGCACAAAGGCCGCGCGATTGGCCGTGCCCTTCAGCGCGTCGAGGTGCATGACGAGCGCGGTCTGCGTGCTCGGGGAAAAGGCGGTGTTGTTGAGAAAGGCGTCGGCTTGCGCACGGCTCACGCCCATGGCGAGCAGGCGCTTGAGGCTGCCGAGCCGGAGGTCGGCGGGACTTTGATCGCTGAGCGCCTGATCAAAGGTCGTGGTGACATTGGTCGCCGTCAGGGCCATCCCGGCACCGCCGCCCACCGGCGCCGTCGCAAGGGTGAAGGTCATCTTGCCCGCATAGGCCGCCCACGAGACGCCGTTGAGTTCGCGCTGGAGCACGGTGTTGCTCGAGTACGGATCGACGCCAAGCTTGAGCGCAACGTCGCGCTTGGCTTTCGCGAAGCCGATCAACTGTGCAGCATTCGAGTCTTCGTATTCGCTGCGCTCGCGGCCCTGCGTCTTTTCTTTAATCCCCTGTCCCGCCCGATTCATGAACTTCCACAGCCCCTTCGGCACCCCCGTCACAGTGCCGACCGGATTTTCGATCAACCCCTTGGCCATGGCGACCGGGCTCTTCGCGGCGGCGATGAGCGCGCCCTTGTATTCATCGGTCTTGGAGACCGCCCGCAGTTTGGCGATGGCGTCGATCTCGCGCACCCGGCGCACTAGCATCACATTGCCGTCAGCCTCGAAATGCCGAAGTCGGAGTCAACCGTGTAGCTGTTGCGCCCCGCCCAGGTGATCACCGGATCGCGCACGGTGAAGCCGGGACCGGCGGCAAACTCGGGTTTGAGAATCGCCGCGGCGCTCAGCAGCGGCGGTTCTTCAAAGCCGGCGGGCTGTGACTGCGCGAGCACAGTGGACGCACCCGCCAGCAGGAGGGTGAGAAAATGGAGGGGTCGGATTTTCATGACTGAGTGGTGTTGAAAGTCAAAGGAGGTAGGGATCAATGGAGTGGACCATGGCCGCGGGACTTAGAACGTGATCCCTATGGTGATCTGCGCGCCCGACTGGGTCACGTCATAGACGAAGCCGTTCTTGTTGTAGTCCGTGTAGAGATAGCGGTAGCCAGCCTCCGCATAAATATAACGACTGAGCTGGCAGCCGAGCGCGCCGGACGCCTGCCACGTCAGTTCCGAGCCGACACCGAAGCCGCCGATGTCGCCCTTAGCCGTGAGGTAAAACGCCTTGCCCAAATTGTAGCGCGCCGCCAGGCCGACATACGGATCCCACCAATCCTCGGCGAGGCTGGCCGTGGTATCGAGGCCGCTCTTAAGCTTGCTGGCGATTTCATTGGAAATGCTCTTCCGGAGTGCCGCGGTCTTCGCCTGTGCCGCAGCGCGGAGTGCGTCGGTTTTGGCGTCGCGCTCGGCTTGCAAAGCGGACGTCAGGCTGGCCGCCCGTTTGCTGAAGATGGCTTGGACTTGCGCATCGAGTCGCCCCGGCTTGCCTCCCGCGACCGGCGCCGATGGCACGGTCGGATGGCTGCCATCAAGTGCGGTCAGCTTGCCCGACACGCCGCGTTCCACGACCGATCGCAATCGGCCGGAGACGTCCAGGTTGCTCAATTTTGACCTTAGTTGTTTGCTCACTTCATTGACCAGATCAGTGCTGGCCTGGTCGATGACCTCGTCATTCGGCGTGATGGTGTTCTTGTTGTAGAGATTCGTGTAACGCACGCCGGCCCGCACATCGAGAAACCCTTTCGGACCCTGGAGTAGGCGATAGTTTAACTCCATGTCGGCAATATATAAATCCAGCCGCACATCGAGTTTTTTGATGATCCCATCCGTCCCAATACCGTCCGAGGCGCTGATGTAGAGGAGATCCCCGTAGATGCCAAAACGCCCCTTCCGCGCTGACGCGCTGACGCTCGCGACCATGTCAAGATGCTTGATCAGATTCTCGGCACTCAAATAGAAGCCCGCATTGTGGCCATCGACCCCAATGACCCCCGAGGTATTGGCCAGCCAACCGGGAAGCGCTAGGTTGAATTCCCAGGGCGTCGAGAGATCGGTCGCAGGTGGATCGACCTGCTTGTTGTCGCCGGCGATAGCGGGCGCAGTGGCCGCGCAGAGGAGTGCGAGCGCGAGGAATTTGGGGCTTTGATGAAGGGTGATAACGGGCATTTTCGAGAGTTTGTTTTTCATTGATAGTTGGTGGTCAGTTGAAGTTTCGAGATGCGTTTGAGGTTCTTTTTGGGTGGGCCGAAAGCGCCCCGCCGTTGGCCGACGGGGCGCTGAAGACCTGCGGCTTTAGTCGTCCATCCCGTCGAACTTGGAGCCTGCCCATTCATTAATCTGCTTGATGACGTCGAGCGGATTGAAGGGGAGTTCCTTGAGGTTCATGCGCGGCTGACCCAGCGCTCTGGTTTCCGGGCGGGCGTTCTCGATGCCCTGGAGCGGAAAGTCGCGGGCTTCCGGCGTGTTCGGATACTTCGCCATCCAGACCTCGTGCCGGGCTCTCATCAGGTCAAACATGCCCTTCGTGGCAATCATCTGGATCAACTTTCCGTTTTCTTCACGCGGGTCGGTATAGAGGTCGTAAAGGGGCGCGACAGTCAGGCCGCCAGGGACCCAATGGCGCTTGTAGCGGCCTTTCACTGTCGCCATATAGTTGGTGCCGGTGTAGATGTGAACATAGTCGCGTCGGCTGAAGCTATCGCCATTCAGCAACAGGGAAGTTTGGTCGATGCCATCAATGATGCGGTCGTTCGGGATGTTACCCATCGCCCCGCCGATGCGGGCAAAGGTGGTGAACAGGTCGGTGCAATCGATGATGTCGCCGACCAACTGTCCCGGCGCGATCGTGCCGGGCCACCAGGCAAAGGCCGGCACGCGCACGCCGCCTTCGAGGAAGTCGCCCTTGCCGCCACGATAGATGGTGTCGATCATGCCGGGCGGGCCGTTATGCACCATCGGGCCGTTGTCGGCCATCAGCACTACGAGGGTGTTTTCGGCGATGCCGAGGTCCTTCAGCTTAGCCATCAGGGTGCCGATCCGGGCATCGAGCGGCGTGATCAATTCCGCCGCCACCCCGCCATTGCTCGTCAGCTTTTTCTGTGCGGGCAGGAAGGAACCCAGCGCCGGCCACCAGGCGCAATAAAAGGGTTTCTTCGCCTTCGCGTTCTTCTCGATGAAGGCGAGCGTGCGTGCCTCGAACTCGCCCTCGAGCTTCAGATAGTCATCGTGGTTCAGCCCCTTGCCGACTTCGAGCACCGGTCCGCCCTTCTTGCCTTCCAGCGCATTGACCAATCCGACTGGACGCCAGCGCAAATCCATGTCGTAGGGATCCTTGGGGAACATCTGCGGGACCAAGGTAGCCGCTGACAGCACCCCCACCTGGCCCGGCAGAGTGAGCACGCTGCAAAGCTGGTTATACGGCATCCAGATGGCCTCATCGAAGCCATGCTTGGTGGCGTAGCTCGCCTCAATGTCGCCGAGGTGCCACTTACCAAAGAACCCGGTGGCGAAACCGGCTTTGCCGAGCACATCCGCCGTCGTGACTTCGGACGCGGCTAATCCGCCATACTCGTAGGGGAAGCCAACCTTATACATGCCGTTGCGAATCGGAATGCGACCCGTCATGCACGCGCCGCGAGTCGGCGTGCAGGACGGCTGGCTATACATCCGCGTGAAATTGATGCCCTCGGCGGCCATCTTGTTGATGTTTGGCGTCTCCCAGCCGCGCTGCTTCTGGATAAAGGGAATACCGACCTCGCCGACCGGCGTGTCGTCAAACAGGACGTGGATGATATTGGGCGGCGTGCCGTATTTCGCTTTCAGGGCCGCGAGCTTCGCGTCGAGCCCCTTGTCCTCGGCGGCCCACTTCTCGCCGTACATCGCATCAAGGACGTAATACTCGGCGTCATGGATGACGGGTTTGTCCGCCGCGCGCGCGGGAACGACAGCGCCCGTGAGCGCCACTGCCGTCAATAGTGATATGGTGATGTGTCTTGGTTTCATGGTGAGTTATTAGTTGTTGGTTATTGGTCGTGAGCTGGTGTTGAGTTACCGGTTCGGGATGCTTTTCTTTTTTCTTTAGTTGCTTGGGTTTTGAATAATGATCGGGGCGGAAGCAGGTGCAGGGTTCATTCGCCGCCCGGCGGTACCGGGGCAGTGCCGCGGACCTCATCCACCGCACCACCCCAGATCTGCCAGACGGCGAGAAAGACCGCCGCGATGATGAGCCCCATAAGGATGCCGCTGAAGCCGAACACGGCGAGGCCTCCGAGCGTGGCCAGCAGCACCATCAGGTCGGGCATGTCGGTGTCTTTGCCGATCAGCATCGGGGTGAGCACATTGTCGATGGTGCCGACGACCACCGCGCACCACAGGCCGACTCCGATGGCCGCACCGGTCTCCCCGGTGACGGCGAGAAAGATCACTGTGGGAACCCAGACGATCGCGGTGCCGAAGGACGGAATGACCGACAGCACGGACATCAGCACGGACCAGAACAACACGCCGTGGATTCCCGCGACCCAGAACGAGAGGCCAGCCATCCCACCCTGGACAATGCCAATGATGAGCTTGCCTTTGAGCGTCGCGCGCGAAACCGAAAGAACCGTGTGCCGGAGTCGCACGCGGTCATCGTCCGAAAGCGGCGTATAACACAGCGCCGAGTCGAGAATCGCCCGGCCGTCGGTCAGGAAATAGAACGTCGCGTAGAGCATGACGAAGAGCAGGAGGAGAAACGTCCCCGTGCCCTGGGCTCCTGACGCCAGCGCCTCGGCCATCCAAGTGCCCGCCTTGGCCGCGAGTTCATGGCCTTTCTCGATAAGCTCGTCCTGGTAGGGCAGCAATGCCTTGAGATGCGAATTCGCCGCGAGCTTTCCTTGCAAGGCTTCCGGGGACACTTGCTGCGTGGACAGCCATTGTTTCGCTGAATCGCTAATGTCGGCAGCCTGCCTGACGACGATGCCCGTGAACAACAGCGCAGGAATGACCACGACCAGGAGGCTGAGCACGACCGTGATCGCCGAGGCCAGCGACTGCCGTCCCTTGGTCCACGACAAGACACGCCGGTAAGCCGGGTGGAGCAGCCCGGCGAAGATCGCCGCGAGGAAAAGGGTGATGACGAAGTCCTTGATGACCCAGAAAAACAGCAGCGAAGTGACGAGCGCCAGCACGAGGAGGAAGACACCGCGTCGTTTTGAGGGGGTAGTGTTTTCGGCGGTCATGGGTTGGTGGTTAGTGGAGTGGAGTTACTGGGTGTGCGACTGCTTCAGCGCCCATTCAGCTTGAGGATGCGCCGCACTTCTTCGATGGCCTCCGGGTTCTGGTGCGCGCTGTGGCCGGAGGGGACGATCTTCTCCGACTGCGCGCCGTCCATGTGGTAACTCCAATAAGCCACGACGCCGTCCGACATCATCGGCTTGGTCTGATCCTTGTTGCCACCCTTGCCACGATCGCCCCCGATGATGTGATACGGGATGCCGGGCGTGACCGGGATGGTGTTGACCGCCAACACAAAGCGGTTGTTCGGCGCGAGCGTATCGACGCTGTTCGGGATGCGTTTCATCGTCTGGCCGCCGCTCTCAAAGTGGACCGTTTTCATCACGTCGTCGCCCGCGCTGAGCAGTGCGACTGGCGCCTTCACCAGACTCGAGGAGATCCGGCCCACCCAATTGGAGCCGAGTTCGCTGCCCTTCAAGGGTGCGTCAACGAAGATGACCCGCCCGACTTCCGGACGATGCTGGAAGATTAGCGAGTCGGTAATGAGCTTTTTGCTCTCGGGCGACATCGGCACTTCGCCCGGCGGCTTTTTGAAAATACCCATCCACAGCTTGTCGCCGGCGTCGGTGATCAGCAACCGGCTGATGCAGCCGCCCATACTGTGGCCGACGACGACTATCTTCTTTTGCAGGTTAAATTTCTTTTCCACCCCGTCCAGTTCGTGCCGCAGAATCGATGCGGAATATGGATATGGGTAGCCGCTCGGGTAACTGTAAAACCAGAACTGGTAACGCTTCCGAATCTCGGGATCGCCGCGCAGGGTGTTGATCATCGGTGTCCAAGTGGCCTGCGAATCCATTAAGCCGTGGACAAAGAGGACCACGGTGCGGTTCGGGTCGTAGGGTTGAAGGGCGATGACTCGGGCGGTTTGCGCGTATTTTTCCGGACGAAGCACCCGCGCCAGTTCCATTTTCTTCGGGTCGTTGGCCGCCAGCATCACGGCGATGGGCACGGTGAAATCGGCGCCCATCGGAACGGTGCGGCCTTGGAAGCGGGTCGTCTCCGCGGCGAGTGGATCCTCGAAGGCGAGCACACAACGGCGGCCCTCGAAGCGCGCGATAGTCGTGACACCGTAGTAGATGCGCGGCGGGGCATAACGGGCCGCGGCGCTCGGGTCGAGATTGCGCGCGACGGCCACCGTCGGCGCACCGAGGCCGGGACGCGTGGTGCGCTCCGTGACGTAGGTGCCGTGGACGTCGAACTGATCCACCGGCGTGAACGTGTAGAGCGCGGGATTCCACTGCGGACGCGGGTCGGGCTTGTGCGTGAGCACCCACGCGCCGCCGCTCGCCGGCACACTGAGCGGCTTGGTCCAAGGATCGAGCTTCGCGTCGCGGATCGTCGCGATGATCCGCCCGACGGAGAAGTTGTAATCGTTCCTCGCCTGCTCGTCTTTGGGGTTGCTCTGGAGCTGGCGCGAGGCCACCTCCGCAGCGGTGATGTATCCGCCGAGCGCCGCCAGCGGATCGCGGCGCTCCTGTTCCATCGCCTTGGTGATTTCCGCCGGCGCGCCGACCAGCGCCCCCCCCGCTCCGGTCGCCGGATGGTATTCAGGCCGGCGCTCGCTGATGGCGGAATACGGCGACGCACAGCCCGCGAGAGTGCCCGCGGCGAGAATCGCGAGGGCGTAATTTGCGAGCGGGGTGAATGGGAACTGTCTGTCGGTGTTATTCATTGGCTTGGCTCCAGGTCTTGTTGGGATTGTGATCGGCGATGCGGTCGAGAACGCAGGTGCGGTTGATTTCATATTAGCTCTTTGGCTTTTGATTCAGGAGATGGGTCCGATGGGTGCCGCGTCTTACGTCACCACCACCCAGACGGTCTGGCCCTGATACATGACGGAGCGGTAGTAAACGCCGCCGTAGTAGCGGCAGGAGTACCCGCGATAGGCGACGACCCGGTAACCCGCCGGCACGCCAGCGTAATAGCCATGCGGCAACACGCCCGGCCCCGGTGCGCCCACGCCGACGCCGGGAGCGACACCGACGCCAGGCGCGCCTACGCCGACCCCAGGAGCTACGCCGACGCCGCGGGCACCTGCCCCAACGCCGCGGGCGCCCCGTGCTTGCGCCTCGCCGCTGGCAAGTAGGAAAAGTGCCGAAGCCGTAACTAGCGCGAGCCAGGTTATTGCGCGGCCACGACCTGGATAGTGATGCTGATGATTGTTCGCTTTCATAGGATGCTTTCGAGTGCGGATAGTTGAGTGATTGGATTGAGGCTTTTTATTACGTTTTCTGTCTGCGCCTTAGCTTACGTCACCACCACCCAGACGGTCTGGCCCTGATACATCGCGGCGCGGTAGTAAACTCCGCCGACATAGCGGCAGGAATAACCGCGATACGCAACCGTCGCGTAACCCGCGGGAACGCCGGCATAGTAGCCGTGCGGCAGCACTCCGACCCCGGGCGCACCCACCCCGACTCCCGGCGTCACACCCACACCGGGCGCACCGGCTCCGACTCCCGGAGTCACTCCGACTCCGCGAGCACCGGCACCAGCACCATTAACGGCACCGCCCGCATGGCCTGGACCTGCGCCGGCACCACCGACCCCTACACCTCTCGCTCCACTGGACGCCGCTCCGCCGGCACCCACACCGGCGCGGCCACCGCCGGCACCGGCTCCGCCGCCGCGCCCCCTGGCGAACAGGTGGCTGCTGCCAAGGAGCGAGATGGCCGCAGCTAATACGATGATGACGCCCGCACCCGCGCGAGCTTTCCCGGATGTTTGAATGTTCGAGGTCCGTGTATTCATAAGGTTTTCGGCAAGGTGAATAGCTAGTTTAGAGTTAGCGTTTCCCATACTTTCCGGCTTTTGCTTCGGCCACGGTAACCATCGGGATCGCCTGCGCGCCGGCCGGCGGCGTGAAGACGAACGCCTGCGCGGGTATCGAGGCATTGAGATTCCAGTCCTTGAACTCGATGTTCAAAGTCCCGCCAGCCTTGAAAGTGGCGGTCAGCTTGCGCGGCAGCGAGTCGCTCACGGCGATCCACAGCTCGGCGTCGGCAACCTTGCCTGTCAACATGAGGCGATGGCACTCGACGGAGTTCAGCCCGAGGAAGCCGCTGCGATACGTCGCTTTCCCGCCGTAGCTGATGGACTGCGCGCGGTGCTTTATATCCCGGTAGGGATTGCTGATGACCAAATCCGCGAGCGGCGGCACGAAGCCATACTTGGCTGCGAGCTGCGCCGGCAGCGCATCGAGGGACGCGCGCATGGGCGCG
The DNA here is from genome assembly GCA_038318725.1 of Chthoniobacterales bacterium. Classification (GTDB taxonomy): domain Bacteria; phylum Verrucomicrobiota; class Verrucomicrobiia; order Chthoniobacterales; family Chthoniobacteraceae; genus Chthoniobacter. The sequence continues at coordinate 6,433 of JBBQCM010000095.1, read as the reverse complement.
ACCGCATACATATTTTCCTTCACGTCGGACACGGTGAAGGTTTGGCCATCGGCGACCATGGTTCGGACGTCGTCCTTGCTGGTCGATTTGGCGAGCAAGCCGTTCGGGCGCTTCACTTGCACTTCCATGTCGGCCTTGGCCTGCAAGCCCTTGCTGGCCGCGGCGGCGCCACTAATCTCACGGGTGGCTTTGAAGGTGAACTGCTGAGCCGACACGAGCTTGTCCGACATCTGTTTGAGGATGGCGTCGGCGCTGGGTTGTGCTACGTCCGCGGCGAGCGCGGGCGAGATGGAGGTAGCCACGAGCGCGAGGCTCAGGGCGGCGAGGTGGTTGGTTGGTTTCATGATTTTGTTTGGCTGGCTTGTGGTTTGGTTGTGCGTTGGCTGGGTTTGGTTTTTGGGTATTTGTTAGTTAAGTAATGGCTGGTGAAACGTGGTGCGTGTGGGCTTTGGGGAGGCTTGGCGAACGGTAGCCAAGAGGGAGTTTATGTTTGCCTGGAGCGCGTCATGCACTTCAGTGGCACCGAAGATAACGCCAACGGCGTTCGATCTGTCAGGCCAGGGTTGAGGCGACGCAGGAGCGTCTACCCTGGGATAATTGAGATAGGACCCCAACCCTGAAAGGGTTGCATCTCTGGTCGTGGCAATATCCTGAAGCAACCCTTTCAGGGTTGGACTCGTTCTGAATACGCACCCAAGGTAGCTCGTTCCTCGCAACCTTGGGCTAACTGATTCAACGCCTTCGGCGTCTTCTGGTTCGTGGCCTCCGCAAAAGTTCATGACACGGTCGATCTAGTAACCACCGCCGAAGCGGTATTGCAGCGCGATGCCGACGGCATCGAGGTCCTTGTCGCCATGAGCGTTGAAGCCGCGCTGGGCGTAAATCTTGATCGAAGCGTGACGATTCAAAGGCAGCGCGAGGGTCGCGCCGATGCGTCCGCCTTCCTGCTGGTCGTTGTTTTTCACGCCATCGACGGCGCTGCGCGCGCCCACGTAATACGAGCCATTGACCGCCAGCCAGCAGAGCGGCGCGATGGCGTAGCTAACATTTGCCTGCACGGAAAAGAGCGGCGCCTGCTCGCGGGTGTGGCCGTTAAAGTAGTCGCCGTTGTTCGTGTAGAAGGTGGCACCGGGGGCTACTTCGATCGTCAGCCGGTCGAACGCTTTCGAGATACCGAGCTCCGGCCGGAACGACCAGCGATTGCTGCCGACGTTCAGAATCTTGTCTTCATCGTAGTGGCCGAGCGGCACACCGATGCGCAGGCTCCCGCCGATGATGACGTTCTGTTTGTAGCTCTTGAACTCCTCCATCGTCAGCGCGGGCGCGCCGTAGAAGTTCATCGAGAAGCGAAAGAACGGATCGCCGAAATCCGTGACATAGCGCTCGCGATGGACCGTAACCGGGACGACCTGACCCGTCGGCGTGAGGGTGGGTACGGTCAGGTCGGCCTGGCCTGCCAGCGAGGAGTAGGGCACGATCATGTCGAGCTTCGCCGACTTGCCGAAGACGTTGAGGGTCGTGGCCAGCGCAAAGATGGCGGTGTGCGCCTCGATCTTGCCGTTGTCGATCGGCAGCGCGGGGTCGGCGAGGATAGTGCCCTTCGAGTAAGTGTAGCTCCCGATGGCGAAGGTGAGGCCGGTCGGCGAGTTGCTGTAAGCCCGCGGTTCCAGATCCTGTGCGCGCACTGCGGTGCTGGCCGCCATTGCGGCGAGCACCATTGCGGTGAGGGCGGTGAGTTTCATGAGGTAATACGGGATGACGGCACGACAGTCGGGATTAGTCGTTCGGTAACGGTGAGGGTGGCGTGTAGGGATCAGTCGCACCCGGCGGAATCGGCGGATATTTTTTCAGTGAGACCATGAACTCAGCGAGCACCTTGGCTGCCGGCTTCGCTACCCAAGTGTGTTCGCCCTGGGAGACGAGGGCGTGTTCTTCCTTCGGATCGAGGTTCAGGTTGAACAGCCGGGGAATGCTCCACTGCTCGACCGGGCCGTTGCCGGTGGCGAGTTCCTTGAACATCATTTTCCAGTTACGCCACTTCACGCCATAGACCTCAGAGCCGACGTAAACCACAAAGCCTTCGCGCGCGGACTTCTCTGATTTGCCGAGCAAAAAACCGCCCTGGTCCACGCCATCAATCGCGCGGTCGGCGGGAACTTTTCCGCCGACAATACCCGCGAGCGTCGTGAACACATCAGTCTCATGCACGATCTCGTTGCTCACTCGGCCGGCAGGAATTTTGCCCGGCCAGCGGATGATGAACGGCACGCGCAACGAGCCTTCCAGCGCGGTAAAGTAAGTCCCGCGCCACGGACCGGCCCAGCCATTCCACGGCTCCGTCATTTCCGGGCCGTTGTCGGAGGTGAAGATAAAGATGGTGTTGTCCGCCACGCCAAGTTTTTCCACGGTGTCCAGCAGCTCACCCGTGTAGGCGTCCATCTGGGCTAATGCGTCCGCCCAGTACCCGTTGCCGGTCTTGCCGTCAAATTCGGGTGCCGGGGTTATCGGCAAATGCGGCATCGTGTAAGGAACAAAGGCGAAGAATGGCTTATTGTCCTCGACCTGACGCGTCATGAAATCCCTAGCTTTCGCAGTCAATTCACGATCAATGATGCGGCGCTCGGCTAGGTCATAGACTTTCAGCTTTTTGGGCGTCTGGCCTTTGGTGCTCTCCATCACATACGCGGGCTTGGCGAAGGCATCCGAATCAGGACGATACATCGAATTGCCCGGCCAGAATGCCTCGTCGCTGGAATTTGGGATGCCATACCACTCATCAAAGCCTTGATCAGTCGGGAAGCGGCCTTCCGTGTGGCCGAGATGCCATTTGCCGAACATGCCGGTGACGTAACCTTTATCAGCCAGCATTTCCGGCAGGGTGTATTCCCATTGGACCAGTCCGTAACGCGGCGTCTCAAACGGCACCGAGGCGTTGCCGGTGCGGATGGCGGCACGTCCGGTCATCAACGCAGCCCGGCTCGGCGTGCATTGCGCCTCGACGTTAAAATTGAGTAGCCGCGTGCCTTCGCTGGCGAGTTTGTCAATTCGCGGTGTCGGCGCTCCCCGCAGGATGCCGCCGCCGTAACAGCCAATCTCCCCGTAGCCGAGATTGTCCATGAGAATGAGCACGATGTTGGGTTTGCTGTCGGCGGCTTTGGCGAGGGAGCCGATGTTCAATGCGGCCCCGACGATGACGAGGCTCAGTATTTTGATGCAGGCGGCAGGATTCATAGGTGGTAAGTGTTAGCGAAAGACGTAGGCGAGTCCGGCGGTCGCCGTGTATTGCTCGCTGCTCTCGGTCAGCGGAGTTTCGTAGCGAATGCTGGCCACCCATTGCTCCCGACTGCCGAAGGCGTGTCCCAGTTCCACCTTGAGCTTCGAGCCAAACCGACCGCACGCCTGAAGATCCCAGACGAGTTCCGTCTCGACATAGCCGTAGCAGTCGGCAGGTAAGTCGAACTGCACGGCCGGCTTCACCTTGATCCTTTGCTGTTCCGGGACGCCGGCGTCGGTGCTGAGCGATTGATCGAACTGTATCGTGGTCTGAAACTTGAAGCTTCGGCTAGGCTGCAAGGCAAATTGCAGACCGGATGAGAGGCGGAAGACGCCATCCCCGAGCTGCGGTTCTGATGCAGTATTGAAATGCGCCTCGGCGCCCAGTCCCCAGCGAAAGACGCCTGCGCCGTCGAAGACATGTCCGCCGCGAAGCTCAATATCTCCGAGACCGGTGGCATCCGTCGGCGTGGCCTGGTCCCCGGCATTGTTATGCACCACGGGAAGGTCGAGCTGCACGTTCCAGTCGCGTCGCGCCACATTCCCAAACGCGTAAGTCAGGTTCAGCTTCGTCGTATTTTCACTCACTCCGAAGTCACGGGCGGAATACTCGTTGGTGACCTTCACGCGAGAGCGCAGCACTGTCGGATCGAGCCCGGATGCTGACATGACATCGCGAACGGGCACGGACGGCGCGGCAACCGCGAAACAAGGAACGAGGCAAAGAATAGGCAAGAATTTCATGAGACGTGAGGGTTTTGAACCGTGCGCCCGATTTTGCCGGCGAAGGGTGGTGAAGGGCGGGGCAGGACTTCCTGTGCTCCCGCCATTGACGCGAAGCAGGTCTCGAAGGTTTCCCGCAGGGCGAGGCCATCGAGGCCGCCGTGCGCGCCGATGGCGACGATCTGGGTGCGCGGCGTGCGCTGGCCCCATTCGCTTTCAACAGAGATGTCCACGCGTTTGCCGACGACTTGCAGCACGGCGCGCCGCGACGGCTCGTCGGCGGAGAAGACGACGCCTTTGCAGCGGTAGATGCTTGCGGGAAGTTTGCGCGCGGCTTCGCGCAGGGCATCGAGCGAAAGCGGTTCGTCGGTTTCGTAACTCCAGGTGCTGAAGACTTTCGCGTGATCGTGGTCGTGATGATCGCAGTGCGTGTCGGCGCAGTCGGGATGATGCAATGGTTCCTCGTCGAGTTGCGACGGATCAAAGCGTCCTGATGACAACAGGATTTCCAGCGGCACTTCGCCGCACACGGATTCGACGAGGCGGTAGCGGTGGAAGTGCTCGTCGAGCCACGCGTGGATACGCGTGATTTCTTCGCGGCTCACGAGGTCGGCCTTGTTCAGGATGATCATGTCGGCGAAGGCGATCTGGCGGAGCTTTAACTCCATCGTTTCCGGCGCGGCGAAGACCTGCTCGGCGTCCACCACACACATGATGCTGTCGAGCCGGATGCGGTCGCGCAGTCCCTCGTCCGCGAAGGTGATCGCGATGCCGGAGGGGTCGGCGACGCCACTGGCTTCGAGCACAATGTATTCGGGCTGCTCGGGCCGCTCGATGACTTGTTGCACCGCGGTAAGCAAGTCGTCGCGGATGTTGCAGCACACGCAGCCGTTCGCGAGGCTGATGACATCGCCGCCACCCTCGATCCCGACGACTAAGTCAGCGTCAATGTTAATCGAACCGAAGTCATTGACTAACACCGCCACGCGCAGGCCGTGATCGCCATTAAGAATGCGATTGAGCAGCGTCGTCTTCCCCGCGCCGAGGAAGCCGGTGAGGACGGTGATCGGAACCGCGGATGTGCGTGTGGAATTAGTGGATGCGGACATTATCTCCCTCGTGTTTTTCCAAATCTTGGCGGCTGGCTGTCACTAATATCGGCCTGTCACTACTTGCGTGAGGCGGCGGCCGGCGCGACCTGCATGGTGATGAAGCCCTTGTGGGTCGGAAAATAGCAGCGTCCGCCGAAGCCGGGAACGACGAGAGAATTGATGGTGAGCGGCTCGAAGAAGTCCGAGGCTGCAAGCTGGCGACCGGTGGCGGCGTCGTTCCAGGTGACTTGCTCGGTGTAGTTGCCGGTAAAGACCATGGCTTTATTCGGTTCGAGGGCGACATTCTTTTTCATGTTCGTCAGGACGAGCACGCGCTTGTCTTTCGGGCCGTAGAGCGGTTGGAAGGTGGTGCTCATGTTATCGAGCACGAAGACGGTCTTCAACTCGCCGGTGGCCGGGTTGATCTTGATTCCCGCCACTTTGCTCACGCCCATGTCGGCGGAGTAGATCATGTTGTTTTCCGGATCGGTGGCGGATTTGGGCGGTGCCCAGCTCCATTCGCCTTTTTTCAATTCGCCGAAGGGGAAGATGACCTTCAGGTTGCTCGCGTCCTTGATATTGGCGACCGCGATGCTCGACGCCTTTGCTCTGCTGCCCAGGCCGTTGGTCTGGATGGCGATCCAATCACCGATGATGGCGGGAGCGTCGGAGGTGGTCTGGCCGGGCTGCATCGGCTTCATGTGCCAAGTGTCGTCCAGGCTGAGTTTTTTCGCTGCGGGATCCCAGAAGGCGCGGCGGCAACCGCTGTCCATGCCGATGTAAATGGCGATCTTGCCCTCGAACATCGTGATGCTGTGCGGCACGGTGGCTGGCTCTGGCAATGAGAGTTCTGCCATAATCTCGAGTGTGTCCGGATGGACGGCGACGAGGTGAGAGTTGGGCTGCTTGAGTCCGGCCTCCACGCCTTTGATGATGGCGAGGGTTCCTTGTAACTTATTGCCGGTGGGGCGGGTCTGGTTTTTGCAGATGAGCGTGCCGTCCGGCGCGACAGTGAGGTGCTTGAAGTTCGAGTCGGCGGGATCGGTGTCGCCGGTAGGCAGGGTGTTTTGTTTGAGGATGCGGCCGGTATCGGCGTCCAGCAGAATGATTTGGTTGCCCCAGGCGAAGGCGATTTTGCCGCTGGCGAGGATGTTCAGATTGGCTGCGCCGAGCCAGCGTTGTGAGACGTTGATGTTGTCCACATAGGTGCGCCAGACCTGCTTGCCGGTGGTGGCGTCCGCCTTGGCGATGTAGGGACCCGCAGGCGCGGTTCCTTCGAAGGGCGGGTTGTCACCGCCGACGATGAAGATTTCACCGGGGTAGCGGTTCACGATGAAGGTGCAGGA
>JBBQCM010000094.1:0-25914 GCA_038318725.1 Chthoniobacterales bacterium | reverse complement strand
CTCGGTCGTACCGTGAATGTAAATGCCGCGCGCCCGGGCATTGCGGTTCTGGTCGTCCTCACCATCGAGCCACAGGATGCGGGTGACGATCGGGTCGCGCCCGGCGGCGTTGACGGGCAGGATTTCCCGAGTCGCCGCGCGATGCTTGATGACCGTGCCGCTGGCGCAGTCGCCGCCCACCTTGTCGCACACCTTGAGATGCCCGAGCGGTGTCTTGTAACTGCCAAAGGAATCGCCGATGCCGAATTTCGAGGTCGAGATGGGATACTTGGCGACCACGCCGCCGTCCCGCAACACGACCAACTTTTGCTCTGGGACACTGACGACCACTTCCAGAGGTTGGGGGACGACTTCGTCGCCCAGACTGCGGACAATGGAGAGGCACGCCAGCGCACCTGTGGGAATGATCGAGCGAAAGAGTTTTTTCAGCACGGGCGCAGACTGAACCGCTTTCCCCGCCGCGTGGCAATGCGGAATGTGACTGTGGGCAGCATTTTCAAGCGACTGGCTTTTTTTTGGAAATACGGAGATGACTTCAGGAGCGGTTCTACGGCTCCGGCCCGGTTACGAGCACACAGCGGAAGCCGAAGATCACGTCGCGCTCCGAACGATCGACCACGTTGCGGTAGGAGGTGCGCAGTTCGCCCGGCGTCGCCGTGCCCCACGAGGCCCCGCGCAGCACGCCCCAGTCGCGGGCTCCGGTCGCGCCGCCTTTGTAACTGTCGGCGCACCATTGCCAGACGTTGCCGCACATGTCGAAAAGGCCCGCGCGGTTGGCGGCGAAGCTGCCGACCGGCGAGGTCTGCGCAAAACCGTCGTGATAGCTGGCAATCGACGCGCCGCGTTTGCTCGGGCCATCGGCAAAATTGCCCGCGCCCGCCGGCGGTGGCCACGCTTTGCCCCACGGAAACTCGCGGATTTTACCGTCGCGCTGCTCCGGCGTCGCGCCGCCCTCGTCGGGCAGGCCGGCGGCGGCACTCCATTCAAGATCGCTGGGCAACCGGTAATGCTGGCCGTCTTCGAGTTGCTCCGCGGCCAGTTCCCTGGCCGTCAGCCAGTCGCAAAATGCGGTCGCATCCTCCCAGCTTACGCGGACCACGGGATGCGTGCCGTCCTGCGGAAAATCCGGGGCCAGCCGGGCTCGTCCCGTGGTCGTGCAAAACGCCTCGAAATCCTGCACCCGCACGGGCCAGATACCGGCGAGCACTTCGCCCACGGGCACGAATTTCATGCCCAGCGTATTCGTCCACGGCTGCCCGCGCACCGGCCCCGCGCGGGTCACGAAACGCGCCGGCAGGAAGGTCTGCCCGCCGGGCTGCACTGAGCCGCTGACTTCGAGGTTTTTGAAACCCGCGAGCCGCAGTTCGTAGTACACCTTGCCCGGTTCCAGATCTTCGATGGGCAGCGGCGTGCGCCCGAGCTCGACGCCGTTCGCCACGACCATCGCGCCGCCTGGCGAACTCGTGATCTTCACGCTGCCGGTGAGAAACTCGAACACCGCTTCGCCGGTCTTCGCGCGATCCGCCATCACGCTCCGGCGCTGCTCTGGCCACGTTCGGTAGCGGGCCGTAATCTCGTGCGAGCCTTCCGCGAGAGTGAGTTCGGCCGGCGCGGTGCCCAAGAGTTTTCCGCCGGCAAAAATCTCCGCGCCCGGTGGTGTGCTCGTGACCGCGATTTTTCCCGAGGCGAATTCGATCTCGGCCGGCGTGGTTTCGTCGCGTTTGACCGTCAGCGGCGCGGTTTGCTCCCGTCCGTCGAGTCGCATCCGCACTTGATAATCGCCCGTGGGCAAGGCCGCGAGCACCGCCGGCGTGGTCCCTGTTTCCACCACGGCATCATCCCGCCGCAGCTCAAATTCCGCGCCCGGCGGCAGCGAGGCGAGGTGCGCTGCGCCGACGCTATGCTTCAGCCGCAACTGCGCCGGACGCGCTTCGCCATTGGCCCGCACGTCGAACGGCGCATCCACCGGCTCATAACCCGGCAGCATTACATGCGCGGAATGCCGGCCTGCCCGCAGGTCGCCGAACTGCGCGGGCGCGCGGCGCATCCGTCCTTCCAGCACGACCATCGCGCCCGGCGGGTCCGTCTCAATGAGCACACCGCCGCGCTCCTTTTCCAGATGGACGAAATACCCGCCCGCACCGGCCAGCGCCACCGCCGCACCGAGGGCCGCCAGGACCGGCCAGCGCCGCCGCACCCGCGCGGCCAGCGGGCGTCCATCGCGCAGGCGTGCGAGGTCTTCGTGCATCTCCCCGGCGGTCGCGTAGCGCTTGGCGGGATCGTTCGCGCAAGCGCGCAGAAGCACCTCGTTGAACAGCATCAGCGCGGCCTTGTCCGGCAGCTCCGCGAGCCGCGTATTGACCGCGGGAAAATCCATCCGGTCTTTCCCCATGGCGATTTCGTAGAGCACCTTCCCGAGGCTGTAGATGTCTGCCTGCACCGTGCCCGGCCCCTCCGGCGGCATGTAACCCTCCGTGCCGACAAACGACGCCTGCCCGCTCGCCGCGACCAGTCCGATGTCCGCGATCTTCGGCACGCCACCGACAAAAATGATGTTGGCCGGCTTGATGTCGCGATGGACCAACCCCTCGCCGTGCAAGGCGCCCAGCGCCTTCGAAAGCGACAGCCCGACCGTCACACACTCATCCGCGAGCAGCCGCGATCGGCGCGCCAGCTCACTCTTCAGCGTCTTCGGCACATAGGCAGCAGGGTCGATTTTGCCGTTGCCGAGATGGTCGTCCGCCAGCTCCATGACGTAGTAGAAAAAGTGTCCGCCCTCCTCGCGCCCAACGTGGAGGATGTCCACAAAACCCGCATCGCCGCGCGAGATGGGCTCGAATTTCGACATGCCCTCGAACTCGCGCAGGAACGCCTTATCGCTCTCAAAGGTCCGCCGGTCCACGATCTTCACCGCCCGCCACGTCCCCGTCAGCGATTTCGCCAGCCAGATTTCACCGTACGACCCGCGCCCGATCGCCCGGATCATTTCGTGATTCGGGATGCGTGGGGCGCGGGATTTGGTCTCAGTTTCGGACATGCCGCCGCGGAGCGTATCGCCTTGGCGGTGTGGGCACAAACGGGGAGTTCCGGCGGGAAAGGCATTTTGCGCGGCTTGGCCGGCGGTTCAGCCGGGCGTTTCGGTGAAGCGGGCGTAGCTTGCGGCATTCGCTTCCAGCTTCGCGCGCAAGGCGGCGTGCGGATCGGCGGGCAATGGACTGGTGGTGGCGGCGGCCATCAGGCGGATCATGCCGGCGACGTCCTCGACGGAGACGAACTCGCTGGCGATCCGGGTGTCGGGCCCGCAGTTGTGGTAGTTGCCGAGGGCCACGCAGAGCCCGGCGCAGCGGTAGCCGTAGAGTTGGTAGGCCGTGGCCTCGCAGGTGCCGCCGCTCATGAGGCAGCGCTGGACGGAGATTTCCGCGCCCCTGGCGGCGTCCATGAGCGCGGCCGTCGCGGCGTCGTCGAAGACGGAAGTGCGATCGCCGACGCGGACAATGACGCCCGCGCCCATTTTCGCCGGGCCGCCCTTTTCTGAACTCGTCTCGAGCGAGACCACGGTCAGCGTTTTCGGCACGCGGCCGGATTGCGCGAGCCGGATCGCACCGACGAAGCCGACTTCCTCCGCGCGCGTGAAAAGGCCGTAAACACATGCGTCCGCGCCCGCCTGCTCGAGTTCGCGAAAGAGCGCGACGATGGCGGTGCAGCCGATGAGGTCGTCGCAGGCGCGGGAGAAAATGCGTCCGTCCTGCACCTCGAAGGCCGGCAAATCCCACATGGCGAAGGCTCCGAAATCGCGGAGCGGCGGATTCTTTTCCCGATATTCCGCCGGGACGCTGCCGAGGAACTCCCCGCCGACGTAGGCCGGGTGATCCATGTGCGCGGCAAAGACGTAGCGCGCTTCCCGCGTCCCGCGCCGGTAGCAGGCGATGACGTTGCCGAAATCGTCCTGCTTTGCCGTCACATGCGGGCATTGGGCGAGCTGGATGAGGATCTCCGCGCGCACCGCGTCCTCGTGAAAGGGTGCGGTCGGTTGGGCGAGAATGGAGCGGGCGAGATCAAGCAGGTCGGTGTGCGGCATGCGACAGGTCAGCGGAAAAAGCGCGTGGTGCGCGAGAATCTTTCAATCAATCACCGATTCGCTTTCACTCCGCCCCGCCGCATGTCCCGCTGGAAAAAATACCGCCACCGTCTCGAACGCCGCGCGCTCGAAGCGCTCGCGTGGTTTATTCCACGGCTTTCGCGAGCGCATGCGATCAAGCTGGCGCTGGTTCTGGGGGATCTGGCTTACGCGCTGGATCACCGTGGTCGAGCCGTGGCCCATGAGAATCTCGACTGCGTTTTCGGCGAGGGCATTTCCCCGCAACAAAGGCGGTCGCTGGTGCGGGCGTCATTCCGCAATTTCGTGCGGACGATGCTCGATCTCTTTTGGGTGCCAAACCTCACACCGGAAAACTGGAGGGAGTGGCTGAAGCTGGAGGGCTTCGAGCAATTGCGCACCCGGCATGCGCAGAGCCGCGGCGGGTCGATCCTGTTTTGCGTGCATCAGGGGAATTGGGAGTGGGCGAGCCTGGCGTTTGGGTTCATGGGGCTGCCGACGGTGATCGTGGCGGAGAATTTCAAAAACCCGCTGCTCACCGCGACCTTCAAGCGCCTGCGCGAGCACAGCGGCCACACGCTCATCCCGCAGGAAAACTCAATGCTGCGGCTGCTCAAAACGGTGAAGCGCGGCGGCTCCACGGGGATGCTGCTCGACCTGAACCTGCGCCCGTCGCAAGCGGCCACGGTCATCGAAGTCTTCGGCCCGGAGGGCTTGAAAATGTGCGTGAGTTTTCTCCACGCCCTGCTCGCCCAGCGCGCCGGCACGCTGCTTTTTCCGGTCGAGACGGTGCCGCAGCGGGATGGGACATGCCGCGTGATCGCCCATCCAGCCGTCGCCTGGCCCGAGGGCGCGACCGTTCAGCAGATCGCGCAATGCTGCTGGGATGCGTTCGAGCCGATCGTGCGCGAGCGCCCGGAGCTTTGGCTGTGGCCATACAAACATTTCCGCTACCGTCCGCAAAACGCCGGGCGCGCGTATCCGGCGTACGCCAATGAGTCGGCGAAATTTGAAAAGCTCCTGCGCGCGACCGCCGTTGGCGAAGCGGTTGACAAACGCCCCTGACCCCACTTGCATAACCGCCTTCCATGAAAAAACTCCTCAACCTTCTCGCTCTCTCCGCGGGCCTTTCGCTCCTCGGCGGATGCGCCAACGGACCCATCCACAAGATGTTCATTCCGTACTCGGTCACCGCCTACAAGCCGCACAATCCCGATCATGTACGGGTGAAAGTGTCCACCTCGACGCAGCACATCTACGTCATGGAAGGCGACCGCTGCCTCATGGCCGTGCAAGGCTGCGTAGGCGCGCACGGCTCGACGCCGATGGGCAACCACACCGTCGAGGCGAAGATCAAAAACAAACGCTCCGGCTCGTTCGGCTTCACCCGCGATGGCCGCGGCGCGGACATCCACATGGGCCAGTCCGTGGCCGTGGGTTATCCCATGGCTTACTGGGTGGAGTTTGAGCCGGCCTACGGTTTCCATCAGGGCTTCGTCTGGTCCGAACCGCGCACGCACGGCTGCATCCGCATGCACAAAGAGGCCGCCGCCCGCCTCTACGCGCTCGTAAAAATCGGCACGCCGGTGAACATCGCCACGACCCAGCCGGAGGATGCGACCTTTGGCCGCTCGGTGCGCAGCCTCGATCAGCGCAACGATTCCGATCCGCCTTCCTCGGTGCTCATGTCGCAGAGTTATTTCCAGGATCCTCCCGGCCCGCTGCTCACCGAGCAATAAGCCTGCGCTCCGCGCGAAAACTTGAGCGGTCGCCGAATTGCCGTCGTGGCATTCGGCGACCGTTTCGTTTATCAATCCCATGTCTATGAGCACACCCGCCGCACCCGCCAAGCGCGTCAACCTCCGCACGCCCGATGTCATGGCCGCGGTGCAGGCGCAGGTCGAGTCGCACTACCGCAGCGAGGTCGTGGAAAAACTCCGCGCGACCGGCGGCACGCTCTCCTGCGACGGCCTGACGGTGCGGCTCGCGAAGCAGTTCGGCTTTTGCTACGGCGTGGAGCGCGCCATCGATCTGGCCTACGCCGCGGCCAAGGTTTTCAACGACCGCCGGCTCTTCATCCTCGGCGAAATCATCCACAACCCCGAAGTCAACGAGCAGATCGCCGCGCTCGGCATTCGCAACCTGCTCGGCAAACATCCCGAGGCCGATGTCAGCGAACTGACCGCGGAGGACGTGGTTATCGTTCCCGCGTTCGGCACCGACGTAACCACGCTGGCGCGCATCAAAGAGATCGGCTGCCAGATGGTCGATACGACCTGCGGCGACGTGATGAGCGTGTGGAAACGCGTTCGCCAGAACGCCAGTGACGACGTGACTTCGATCATCCACGGCAAGGCTTCGCACGAGGAAACCAAGGCCACGGCCTCGCGCGCGGTCGTCGCCGGCAAAGGGCACTACCTCATTGTCCTCACGCTCGCGGACACCGACTACGTCTGCGACTACATCCGCCGCGGCGGGGACAAGGCCGCGTTTTTTGAAAAATTCCGCGGCGCGCACAGTGAGGGCTTTGATCCCGATCTCCACCTCCGCCGCGTCGGCGTGGCGAACCAGACCACCATGATGCGCGGGGAAACCGAGGAAGTGCAGCGCCGCGTGGAGGCGGCGATCAAGGAGCGCGATGGCGCAGAGCGGGCGCGCGAGAGCTTTCGTTTTTTCGACACCATCTGCGGGGCGACGCAGGAACGGCAGGACGCGCTGCGCGACATGCTCGCCGCGCCGATGGACTTGCTCATCGTCGTCGGCGGCTACAACAGCTCAAATACCGCGCACCTCGCCGAGATGGGCGAAGCCAAGCTGCCCACTTACTTCATTCGCAACGCCGCGCGCCTCGAATCCCGTGAACGCATCACCCATTTCGACCAGCACGCGAAAAGGGAAGTGACCACCGAAGGCTGGCTCCACGAGCGCCCGCTGACCGTCGGCATCACCGCCGGCGCAAGTTGCCCGAACAACCTTATCGAGGATACCATCCTCCGTCTCTACGCGCTCCACGGGATTAGTGCCGACCGATTGCTGGGTGCCTAAAATCCACCTTCCCGGCTGCTCGCCGAGGAGCGTGCGCGGAGACCGCCGCAGAGGATGACGACTTGAATGGGCGGGAGGAATGGCGGCCGCGGCGCGCGAGGGCAGACGGTTTTCATGGCGCCGTGAAAACGAAGTCAGCGACCACCGCGCGGTGATCCGAGCGCAGGGAGAAGGCGTGCGTGCAGCGGACGGCGCGCAGTCTGGAGCTGGACCAAATCTGATCGAGGCTGAGCACGGGCACCGGCATCGGCCACGTTTCGGCGAAGCCGCTGCCCGCGGTGGCAAAGGCCTCGGTCAGTTCCGCGCGCAGAGGGTCGAGGAACGCAGATTCGCGCGGCGTGTTGAAGTCGCCGAGCACGACCAGATTTTCGCCGAAGTGCGGACGGGCGCGCTCGATGAGTCCGCTCAGCTCCTGCCGTCGCGATTTCCACAGACTCGGTTTAATGTCGATCTGTAAGAGAGTGAGCGGATATCCGCGGACCTCAAGGTGCAGCAGGGCGGATTTCAACCCACCGGGTCCGGGCCGATAGTCCACATCGAGAATTTTGCCGCGGACGAGGCAGGTCATTTCCCCCAGCAATTCGACGCCCTCGTAACCCGGCAGCTCGCGCTGCCACTGCGCGAGCGATGACGCGCCGCTGCGGTGCGCCTCGGCCAGCGCGAGGACATCGCCGTCCTGCGTCCGCAACCATTGCGCGATGGCGGGCAGCCCGCGGGAGGGTCGCGAGACATTCCAAAGGACCATGCGCAGCTCGGCGGGGGGCGTTTTCTTCGGCGGCAAACGCCAACTCGTCTGAGCCCAGGCGAGCAGCGCGAACGTGGCCAGGACAGCGCTCATTCGTGAGAGCGAGCGGCGGTCGAGGTGAGCCCAAAAGACGGCGAGCACCGCCGCGCCGCCGGCCAAGACTGGCCACGGGAGCGGATAGAAAAGGAGCGCCGAAATCACGGTGCGGTCGCGGATCGTCAGGCGGACGAGCAGCCCCAGAAGCAGCACGAACGAACCGCCGGTGGCGACGACGAGTTGGGCGCGGCGGGCGAGTTTCGCGATCACGAAGCAAGCCGCGCAAACAAGGCGGTGAGGCGCTGGGCGATCGGTGCAAAGGCCAGCCGTTCGCGCGCGAGGGTGAGCGCGCGGTCGATAACCTCCTGCGCGTCGTGCGGGTGTTCGAGGAGCCGCGCCGCGAGATCGAAAAGCTGCTCGGGCGTGCGTCCGTGGCCGCAGAGATCGGGAAAGACGAGCCGCTCCGTCGTGCCGTTTCCACCAACGCATGGAACGCGGCAAAGCAGCGCATCGCCCGCGACCTGCCCCGGCACCGCACTCGCATCGAGCTGCCAGACAAGTCGGTGCTGCGCCACGAGCCGCAGGTAGTGCGGATAGGGCAGGCGGCGCTCGACGACGCGGAGCAGGCCGCCCGGGAACTGCAGCCGATCGAGCAGCCGCCGTCCGCGCCAGCCGTCGCCGTTGAAGACAGTGACCGGCTCCTGCATGGGCTCCGCGATCTGGCGGACGGCGAGAAGCGCGGCGAGGTGGTTGCGTGAGGGCGACGCAAACTCCCGCGTGCCGACGAAGATGCCGCGCCGTTCCTCCAGCGGCACGGAGAAATCCCAGCGCGGATCGTCCACCGGATATGGCGTCGGCAAAAATTCGACGCGCCTTGCACCTGCGCCGAGATAGAGCGGCGCAAGATCGGGCACGGTGGCGATGGCGGCATCCGCGCGCTGGCAGATTTCCTGGAAGAGCCTGAGCCGGTCAGCCTTTCCGAGCAGCTCGGCGACTTGGAAAGCACCCGCCTCTTTCAACGCCACAGCGACCGTTTTGCCCGCTCGCCGCAGTTCGAGCAGCGCCGTTTTGCAGGCCTTCAAGTCGCGGCGCAGGAGCAGCACGACGTGTTTTACCGTGGCGGGGATCGCCCGGTCCTGGCGATAAAACGCCCCGCCAGTGCAGGCAGCGAAGGCGTGGTAGTTCACCGGCGCGTGGGCCGTGTCGTCCGGTGCGCCGGCGAAGTCAGGGAAGCGCTGTTCGGGGTCGTTACCGCCGGGATTAAGAACGGCTAGGGACATGTGGACGCGCGCACTTCACCCGAAAATCCGCGCAGCCGCAAAGAAAAGTGGCGTGGACTTCAGTCCAAGTTTTCACGGAAACGCGAGTGCCGGCGCCCGCAGCGCCCCATTGGGGCCACCAGTTCGCCGCGCACCTAGATGCGCTTCAACACCCCGCTGCTGTCACCCATGCGGTCGGCCTTCACGCCCATTTTTTCAAAAAACGACAGGTAGAGATTCGTCATCGGCGTGTCCTTGTCGTAGCGGACATGGCGGCCGGGTTCGAGCAGGCCGGCCCCGCCGCCGGCGAGGATGATGGGGAGTTCATTGTGGTTGTGGGCGTTGCCGTCGCCGATGCCGCTGCCGCAAACGATCATCGAGTTGTCGAGCACCGTGCCGCTGCCTTCGCGCATGCCTTTGAGCTTGCCGAGGAAATAGGCGAACTGCTCGATGTGGAAGCGGTTGATCTTGGCAATCTTCTCTTTCTTCTCCGGGCTGTTGCCGTGGTGCGAGAGATCATGATGGCCGTCGGTCACGCCGATGAAGGGATAGGGGCGGTTGCTGCCGTCGTGCTGGACCATCATCGTGGCGATGCGCGTGGCGTCGGTCTGAAGGGCGAGCGCGAGCAGATCGTACATGAGCCGGACGTGCTCGGTGAAATCGCCGGGGATGCCCTCGGGCTTTTCCATGGTGCTCGGGCGCGCTGCGGTAGCCTTGAATTTCGCCTCCTGCTGGATCGCGACCTCGGTCTCGCGCAAGCCGGTGAGATACTCGTCCATCTTCCGCCGGTCGGTTGCACCGAGTCGGGACTGGAATGCCTTCGCGTCCTCGCGGACCACATCGAGGATCGAGCTGCGGCAGCTTTCCCGCAGGGCGCGGCCGGCCGCGAGGTCGGGATCCGCCTCATTGGAAAAGAGCCGCTCGAAAACAATCCGCGGATCGCCCAACGGCGGCATCGGCGTGTTCTCGTTGCGCCAGGAGATATTGTGCTGGTAGGCGCAGGCATACCCCGAGTCGCACGCGCCAGCCTGGCGCAAGGAGGGCTCGCAGCTCAGTTCCAGCGAGGGCAGCCGGGTGGCATTTCCGATCTGCAAAGCGGCCACCTGATCCGCCGAAATACCCACCGAGATGTCCGCGCCCGCCGTCTTGCGCGGATGCGCGCCGGTGAGGAAACAGGCATTGGCCCGCGCGTGATCGCCCGCCCCGTCGCCGAGCCCGGTGGCGTTCCGGTGCGCCAGCCCGCTGAGCACAGAGAATTGCGTCTTGAAAGGCTGGAGCGGCTGGAGCGTCGAGGGCAGCTCGAAGTTCGCGCCCACGGCTTTCGGCGTCCAGTTGTCCATGTCCATACCGTTGGGCATATAGACAAAAAGCATCCGCCGCACCGCTCCGCCGATGGGCAGCGAACTCGCCGCCCTGGCCGCGGGCAGCATGCATTCGAGAAAGGGCAGAGCGAGCGACACCCCGAGACCGCGGAGAAAAGTGCGCCGCGGAAGATGGATGGATTTGTCCGGGATGTGCATAGTGGGTGGGTGCGGTGAAGATTTCGCGCCGGAAGCTGGCACAGATTCTCCCGCGGCGCGAGGCGCAAAAAACGCCCCCTCCACAGCTCAAGCGGCGGTGCGGTTCACGGCGCTGAGGACGGCTTTGATGGAGGCGAGCTCAATGTTCGTGTCCACAGCCGCGCCCCACTGCGTTTTGCCACCGGGGAGGCGAATCTGGATGTAGGCAATGGCGCTGGCTTCGGTGCCGGCGCTGAGGGCGTGCTGTTTGAAATCGGCGATCTCGAAACGCGCCGTGCCGCTTTCGTGCAGGGCGTGGACGAAGGCGGCGATGGGACCATTGCCGGCACCGGTGAGACGCACGTCCGCGCCGTCGCGGCGGGCGGAGGCGCGGCAGGAAAAGGTGCCGTCGATGCCATCCGCGTGGAAATGGATGAGCTCCCACGGAGTGGTGCGCTCGATGTATTCGCGCCAGAACATCTCCCGCAGCTCCGTGCCACTCACTTCGCGGCCGAGCCGGTCCACGGCGTCATTCGCGAGCGGGCCGAATTCGCGCTGAAGGTCTTTGGGCAGTTCGATGCCAAATTCGCTTTCGAGCAGATAGGCGACGCCGCCCTTTCCGCTCTGGCTGTTCACGCGGATAACCTCGCGGTATTCCCGCCCGAGATCGCGCGGGTCGATGGCCAGGTAAGGTACATCCCAAAATTCCCGCCCAGCGCGCTCCCACTCGGCGAGCCCTTTCTTGATCGCATCCTGATGCGACCCGGAGAAGGCCGTGAAGACCAGCTCACCGGCGTAAGGCTGGCGCGCGGGCACGGTCATGCCGGTACAGCGCTCGTAGATTTCGATGAGGTCGTTCACCTGCGAAAAATCCAGACCCGGCGCGAGGCCGTGCATGAAGCAGTTCATCGCCACGATGACGATGTCCAGATTGCCGGTCCGCTCGCCGTTGCCAAAGAGCGTGCCCTCGACGCGCTCCGCACCGGCGAGCAGGCCCAGCTCCGTCGCGGCAACCCCGGTGCCGCGATCATTGTGCGTGTGCAGGCTGATGATGACGGATTCGCGGTTCTTCAAATTGCGGCTCATCCATTCGATCTGATCCGCATAGACGTTTGGCATCGCGACTTCGACGGTGTCGGGCAGATTCAAAATCATTTTCCGCCGGGGCGTCGGCTGCCACACGTCCATCACGGCCTCGGCAATCTCTTTGGCAAACTCGACCTCCGTCGCCGAGAAACTCTCCGGCGAGTATTCCAGCCGCACATCGGTGCCCGCCAGGCGCGGCAGCCGGTCCTTGATCCACTGCGCGCCCTGCACCGCGATCGCGACGATCTCGGTTTTCGTTTTGCCGAAAACCACGCGGCGCTGCGCGGGCGACGTCGAGTTGTAGAGATGGATGATCGCGCGCTTCGCCCCGATCAGCGATTGCACGGTCTTCTCGATCAAATCCTCGCGCGCCTGGACGAGGCATTGGATGGTCACGTCGTCGGGGATGCGGCCCTCCTCGATGAGGCGGCGGTTGAATTCGAACTCGGTGTTCGAGGCCGAGGGAAAGCCGACTTCGATCTCCTTGAAACCGCAGCGCACCAGCGCGTCGAAGAGCTCGAGTTTTTGCGAGACGTTCATCGGCACGGCTAGCGCCTGGTTGCCATCGCGCAGATCGACCGAACACCAGATCGGGGCACAGGTCAGAGTTTGGTTAGGCCATTTTCGATCCGGCAAATGGATCGGCGGATAGGGACGATATTTCGTCGAGGGACTGGAAAACATGATGGTGAAAGGAATTGCGGGCGGGTGGGAACTTTCAGAAAGCCAGCCGCCGCTTCCGCCCGAAGCAGCGCCAGCCGACAGGTTACGCGAGAAAAGCTCCGCGAGCCGGGCGCAGGAAAGCGCGCCCGGAAAGTTCGCGGAGCGACGTAAGTCGGCTGGTCAGCAGGTGCAACACGCCGCGGAAGCTAGCGGGCTGTTTTTGAAAAGCAACGCCGCAGAAAGCCGGCGGAAGGCGGAGGTGGGATGTGGCTACCTTTTCCTCCATCGTATCTTCAGTCCAGCGGCGAGGTCCCCAGCCCCGAGCTAGCCGCGCCCGCCCCAGGAACGCTCGCTGCGACCGCCACCACCACCGCCGGAGCGACGTTGGCCGCCGCCGCCGCGGGGCGAGCCGGGGTTTCCACCCCCAGGGGCGGAACCGCGCTGAGGACGACGCTGACCCTGCTGCTGCCGCGGGCCGCGCGGCGGGGCCGGAGGCTCGGGCGGGGCGGCGGCGGTGTAGTCGAAACCTTCGAGACGTTTGCGGGGGATGCCGCGGCCGATGAAGCGTTCGAGGCTGCGCAAGTCCCCGTGTTCGTCGGGGCAGACGAAGCTGAGGGCGTCGCCGACCATATTGGCGCGGCCGGTGCGGCCGATGCGGTGAACGTAGTCCTCATTGGTCATGGGAAAGTCGTAGTTGACGACGTGGGAGATGCCGTCCACGTCGATGCCGCGGGCGGCGATGTCAGTGGCGACGAGGACGCGGACTTCGCCGGCCTTGAAGGCGGCGAGAGAGCGGAGGCGGTGGTTCTGCGACTTGTTCGAGTGCAGGGTGGCGGTCTTGATCTTGCAGGCGTCGAGTTTACGGGCGATGCGGTCGGCACCGTGCTTGGTGCGGGAGAAGACGAGGACGGTATTGAAGTCGGGCTTTTCCAGCAAGGCGACGAGAAGGGCGAGCTTCAGGTGGCGCGGGACTTCGTAGGCGACTTGAGTCACGGTCTCGGCGGGGTTCGAGCGGCGGCCCACTTGGACGATGCTGGGCTGGAAGAGGAACTCGTGGGTCAACGCCTCGATCTCGGGGGAGAGGGTGGCGGAGAAAAGCAGGGTCTGGCGCTTCTTCGGGAGGGCTTTGACGATGCGGCGGATGCTGGGGAGAAAGCCCATGTCGAGCATGCGGTCGGCTTCATCGAGGACCAAGAAGTCCAGCGAGGAGAAGTCGCCGTGGCGCTGGCTCATAAGGTCGAGCAGGCGGCCAGGGGTGGCGATGATCATCTCGGTGCCGTCGCGCAGGGCCTGGACCTGGGGGCGTTCGCCGACGCCGCCAAAAACCGTGGCCATGCGCACGGGCATGTGCCGGGCGTAGGCCCGGACGTTTTCCTCGATCTGCACGACGAGTTCGCGGGTCGGCGCAAGGACGAGGGTGCGGATGCGACGGCCCACGAGCGGCTTCGCGCCGAGGAGCTGGAGCATCGGGAGGACAAAGGCGGCGGTCTTGCCGGTCCCAGTCTGGGCAACGCCGATGACGTCGGAACGGGCGAGGATCTTTGGGATAGCTGCGACTTGGATGGGTGTGGGCTCGGTGTAGCCGGCGTCTTTGAGGGCGGCCAGGATGCGGGGTTCGAGACCGAGGGCTTGAAAAGGCATGGTGATGTGGACGCGTGGGAAACGCGGGCGCCGACTATCGGGCGAATGAGACAAATAGCAAACGCCCCGGCGGGTTGTGTGCATTGACGCGCCCGGCGGCGCGGATTACCCAAGCTCCCTCCCGCACTTTCCCGCTATGAACCCTCAATACAAATGGCCGCTCCTTTGCGCCGGCACCCTGGCCGCCGGGTGGCTCATCGGCTACGTCATGGGCGACGGCGGTTCGTCCGCCGGGCATGGCGGAACGGCCACCTTTTCCTCCGGTGCGCCCGGCGGGGAAACGGTGGTGCTCGCACCCGCGGCGGCGGCCATCGTGCCCGAGGATTTGCCCAAGGCGACCGAGCAGGAGGAGAAGCGCAGCGAGACGTCCATCCTCGGCGCATTGCGCGAGCCCAATGATATGCGGCGGCTTCACGATCTCTACGACGCGGTCAGCAAGATGTCGCCGGGCGAGATCTCCTCGGCCATCGCCCTGGCCCAGCGGATGACCGGACAGGATCGCCAGACGCTGCTGCCGATGCTCATCGGCAAATGGGCGGAGACCGACCCCCAGGCGGCGATGAAATTTGTCTTCGGACTGGAGCGCAACTCGCGCTATGGCGCGACCCGCGCGGCGATGAGTGTCTGGGCATCGTCCAACCCGCAGGCCGCCATGGCATGGGCGCAGACGCTCCCGGCGGGCGAGGACCGGAACAGCGCGCTTTACGGTATGATCTCGACCCTCGCCAAGCGCGATCCCGCCGCGGCGATGCAGTTTCTCAGCACGCTGCCGAAGGACCGCACCACCGACAACGCCTATTATACCATCTTCAGCGAGTGGGCCGGGCAGAACCCCACCGCCGCCGCCAGCCAGGTGCTCACCCTGCCGCGCGGGCAAAATCGGGACAACGCCATCCGCGCGACCGTGCAGCGCTGGGCGCAGAGCGATCCGCAGGCGGCCATCGCCTGGGCCGGCCAGCTTTCAGAAGCCGGGGCGCGGCGCGATGCGCTGGTCGGGGCTTACAGCGCGTGGGCCGGTATGGATCCCGCGGCGGCGAGTGCGGCGGTGCTCGCGCTGCCCGCAGGCGATGCCCGGAACCGCGCTCTCGGCAGCGTGGTCAATACGCTTGGCTATCGCGACGTGGCCGCCGCCGTCAGCCTCATCGAGCAGATGCCCGCGGGGCAGGCGCGGAATAACGCGGTCCAAAACGTTTCCTCACAATGGGCCAACAGCGACCCGCAGGCCGCCGCGCAATACGCGTCCGCCCTGCCGCCCGGCGACGCCCGCAGTAACGTGATCAGCAACATCGCCAGCACTTGGGCGCGCAATGACGTGGCGGCCGCGCTCGCCTGGATCAGTCAGCTTCCCGACGACGACACGAGAAGGAACGCGCAGCGCAACGCGATCAGTCAATGGGCGCAAAATGACCCGCGCGCCGCCGCCGATTACTGGATCAAGGCCGACCCCAAAGCCGGTCAGGATGGCAGCGGCACACTGGTGAGCGTGGCCAGCCAGTGGGCGCGCAATGACCCGCAGGAGGCGCTCGCTTGGGCGCGGCAGATCGGCGACGAAAAAATCCGCGCGAATGTGATCGGCGGGGTCATCGGGAGCATGGCGAATAGCGATCCGAAACAAGCTTCGCTTCTGGTCATGCAGCTCCCTTTGGCGAGTCAAAGCAACGCTGCCGGACAGGTGGCGAGCCAATGGGCGCAGAACGATCCAAACGCCGCCGCCGCCTGGGCCGCGCAACTCGCCGAGGGTGCAGCCCGCAACAACGCGCTGCGCAGCATCGCTTCGCAATGGGCGGAGCAGGATCCGGTCAAAGCCGCCGGGTGGCTCGAACGCCTGCCCGCCGGAGCCTCGCGCGATGCCGCGGTCAGCGCCTTCACCCGCCGCGCCTCCGACACCGATCCCGAAGGGGCCGCCGCCTGGGCGAGCACCATCGCCGACAACGATACGCGCAATAGCGATCTCGAACGAATCTCCCGCCAATGGCTCCGCTCCGACAAAAACGCCGCGCTCCAATGGATCACCCAATCCACCGCCATGAGTAGCGAACTCAAGCAGCGGCTGCTGCCGAAGAACTAGGCGCGACCTACGCGAACACCATCCGGCGCTCCGCCGCGCCAAGCGCGACCCACTTTCCCGCCGCAAGCGCGCCCAGTTCCAGAAGCCCGATCCGCACGCGCACGAGGCGCAGCGTCGGATGACCGATTGCGGCTGTCATGCGGCGCACCTGATGGTTTTTCCCCTCGATCAATTCGAGGGCGATCCAAGCGTCGGGGACGTTTTTGCGAAACCGGATCGGCGGTTCGCGCGGCGGCATCTCAGGCTGCGGATCGAGCAGCCACGCACGGCTCGGCAGCGTTTTGCTTCCGCCGATGACCAGACCGTCCGCCAACTGCCGCAGCGCCTCGGCGGATGGCACGCGCTCGACCTGCGCCCAGTACTCGCGCTGATGGGCGTGACTGGGGTGGAGCAGTCGCGCGTTCAAGGCCGGCTCATCGCTGAGCAGCAGCAAGCCCTCGCTTTCGGCGTCAAGACGGCCCATGGGATACACCCCTTTGGGAAAACCGAAGTCGGCTAGCGGGCCATGCTTCGAGCCGTCGGGCGTGAATTGCGAGACGACGCCAAATGGTTTGTGAAATGCGATAAGCACGGCTTTCTTCCGCGTCTCCGTGCCCGTCACGGAGTTCCGACCCGGCTTTGCGGGACGAAACGGAGTCGAAGAATCCCGTCGGTTTACCAGCGACGTTACCGGCAGGGCCACGGGATTCTTCGACTCCGCTCCGCTGCGCTCAGAATGACCGCCCCTGCTTCTCTCCGATTTTGAACCGCCGCGACCTTCCCATCTACGAACTCGAAACCCCGCTCACCACCGCGTGGCGCGCCGGCCAGCGGCTGGTGCTGCAGGCACCCACGGGCTCGGGCAAATCGACTCAAGTCCCGCAAATCCTGCTGGACAGCGGCCTGGCGGGCGATGGCGAGATCGTCGTCCTCCAGCCGCGCCGGCTGGCCACGCGAATGCTCGCGGCGCGCGTGGCCCACGAGCGCGGGGTGCGGCTCGGCGACGAGGTGGGCTACCAGATCCGGCTCGACAAGGTGTGCTCGCGCAAGACGCGCATCCGTTTCGTCACCGAAGGCGTGCTCCTGCGCCAGATGCTTTCCGATCCCGAACTCCGCGGCATCGCCGCCATCATTTTCGACGAATTCCACGAGCGGCATCTCTACGGCGACATCACCCTCGCCCGCGCGCTGGACTTGCAGGAAACGCGGCGGCCCGATCTCAAGCTCGTGGTCATGTCCGCCACGCTCGACGCCGGTGCCCTGCAAAAATATCTCGCACCCTGCGAGCTGCTGACTTCACGCGGACGAACTTTTCCCGTCGATCTGGAATACGTTGCCAGGCCGCTCGGCGACGGGCCGGTGTGGGAGGCGGCAGCGGAAGAATTCGAGCGCCTCGCCCGCGAGACCGAGGGCGACGTGCTCGTCTTCATGCCCGGCGCTTACGAGATCAGCCGGACCATCTCCGCCATCCGCAACACCCGTGCCGGCGGCCTGTGCACGGTGCTCCCGCTGCACGGCGACCTGCCCGCCGCGGAGCAAGATGCCGCGGTGGCGCGCTGCGAGCGTCGGAAGGTGATCGTCTCGACGAACGTCGCGGAAACCTCGCTGACCATCGACGGCGTCCGCGTGGTCATCGACGCCGGGCTGGCAAAGATCGCGCGCTTTGATCCGTATCGCGGCATCAATACGCTGCTCGTGGAGCGCATCTCCCGTGCGAGCGCCGACCAGCGTGCGGGCCGCGCCGGACGCACGGCACCGGGCCGCTGCCTGCGACTTTGGACCGAGCGCGAGCATCATGATCGGCCCGCGCAGGAGCTGCCCGAGGTGAAGCGGCTCGATCTCGCCGAAGTCGTGCTGACTTTGAAAGCGAGCGGCGTGATGGACGTGGCGAAATTCCGCTGGCTCGAAGCGCCCGACACGCGCTCACTCGAACGCGCCCTCACGCTCCTCACCGATCTCGGCGCGCTCGACGGTGCGGGCGCGATTACCGCGCTCGGCCGGCGGATGCTCGCCTTTCCCGCGCATCCACGTTACGCGCGCATGCTGCTCGCTGCGCACGATCTCGGCTGCGTGCCGGCGGTCGTGCAAATCGCGGCGCTCACGCAGGGCCGCGGCCTCCTCCGCCGCGCGGAGGGAAAGCAGATGGAGCAGGATCGCGAGGCCGCGCTCGGCGAAACGGCGGAGAGCGATTTCTTTCTCCACCTGCGCGCGCTGCGCTTTGCCGGGGAGCGCCGTTTCGATCCGACGACCTGCCGTGCGCTCGGCATCCACGCCGGGGCCGCGCGCGAGGCGTCGGCCTTGGCTGAGCAGTTTTTACGCATCGCCAAAGACGAGGGCTTGGACACGACGGCGCGGGAGACTTCGGGCGAAGCGCTCCAGCGCTGCGTCCTCGCCGGCTTTCCCGACATGGTCGCGATGCGGCTCGACAGCGGCACGCTGCGCTGCGCGCTGGTCCACGGGCGCAAAGGCGTGCTCGCGCGGGAGAGCGTCGTCACCACGCCGTTGCTCGTGGCCAGCGAAGTGCGCGAGGTCGAGATGCGCGGCGCCGTGGAGACACTGCTCACGCTCGCGACGGCGATCAAAGAGGAGTGGCTGCGCGAGCTTTTCCCCGGCGGTTTCCGCGAGACGAGCGAGGTCTTTTTCGAGGCCTCACTCCGCCGCGTAGTGGCGAAAAAGCAGACGCGCTTTCACGATCTCGTCCTCCGCTCCGAGCAATCCGACAAAGTCCCGCTCGAACAGGCCGCCGCGTTGCTCGCGCGCGAAGTCGAGGCCGGCACCTGCCCGCTGAAGCTGTGGGATAATTCCGTCGAGCAATGGATTCTCCGGTTGAACCAACTCGCCGAGTGGTTCCCCGAATACGAATTGCCCAAGCTCGGCGAAGATGACCGCCGCCTGCTCCTCGAGCAAATCTGCCACGGCGCGGTGAGCTACAAAGACATCAAGGAGCGCTCCGTCTGGCCCGTGGTGAAGTCGTGGCTTTCGCCGCTGCAACAGCAACTCCTCGATCAGGCTCCCGAGCGGATCGAGCTGCCAAACGGGCGCAAGGCCAGGATCATCTACGCACCGAACACCGCGCCGCACATCGCCGCCCGCATTCAGGATCTCTACGGCGTCACCGGCGAACTGCGCATCGCCGCGCACCGCATCCCGCTGGTCATTCAAGTCCTCGCGCCCAACCACCGCCCGATTCAGATCACGCAAAACCTCGCGACGTTCTGGAGGGACAGCTACCCGAAGATCAAACAGGAGCTTCAGCGCAAATACCCGCGCCACGAGTGGCGGTGAGCGGCAGTGGAGGAATACTATGGCCTGGTGACACGCACGCGGATGTAACGGCTGGCACTGGCGAGGGTGTTGTCGTGGACACCGATGGTCTCCGCGGTGGCACCGTTAGTGCGAGATACCTCGGTGGTGTTGGCGTAGCTGAGTTCATCACCCGCGCTGGTGTAAGTGGAGCACATGACGCGCAACGCCACCCGTGGATCTCCCAGTCATGTTGCGTCCTCGCCGAATACCCTCCCCAGCGAAGGAGTGGGCAAACGAGTGCCGCCAGGATTGCCTTCGACCCACGCGACCGTTACAGGCACGAGCGCCATGCCCTCCGTCCTCAGTGTCATCCAGGCGACAATCCCGTTTTTTCAGAAAAGCGGTGTGGAAAACGCCCGGCTGAATATCGAACACCTGCTGGCTCATGTGCTCGGGAAGAAGCGGATGGAACTGTATCTGGAATTCGACCGGGAGCTCAGCGATGGCGAACTCGAACCACTCCGCGCGTTCGTCCGGCGGCGGGCCGCGGGCGAACCGCTGCAGCATTTGCTCGGCACGGCGGAGTTTCACGGACGCACTTTCGCCTGCGACCGGCGCGCCCTCATCCCGCGCCAGGAGACCGAGCAACTTTGCGAGCTGGTGCTGGCAGAAGGCCAGGCCACCCGGGTTCTCGATGTTGGCACGGGCAGCGGCGTCATCGCGCTCACCCTCGCGGCCGCGTGGCCAGAGGCGCACGTCAAGGCGGTCGATTTTTCGGAGGAGGCGCTGGCGCTGGCGCGGGAGAACGCCGCGCGGCTGGGCCTTGCGACGCGCGTCGTTTTTTCACGCAGCGATCTGCTGGAGAATGTGGCCGACGAGTTTGACCTGATCGTGGCGAATCTTCCCTACATCGACACCGCCGAGCTCGGCCAACTCGCGCGCGAAGTACAACACGATCCCCGCACCGCGCTCGATGGCGGGGCCGGCGGGCTGGAGATTTTCCGCCGCTTCATCCCGCAGGCTGCGCGGCGTCTGCGCGGGCGTCTCGCGTTGGAAATCGGCCACGACCAGACCGACGCTCTGCGCTCGCTGCTGGCCGCGCACAATTTTCAAGACATCCGCGCGCAGACCGATTACCAAGGCCGGAACCGATTTCTCTTCGCAAATTATGGATAAAATTCTCGTTCACGGCGGCCACGCGTTGTCCGGCAGTGTCAAAATCAGCGGCTCGAAAAACTCCGCGCTGCCCATCCTCGCCGCCACCCTGCTGACCAAGGAGCCGTGTGTCATTCACCACGTCCCGGATTTGAGCGACATCCATTACATGCTGCAGATCCTCTCGCACCTCGGCGCCCAGGTCGAGCGGGCCAGCGGCGTGGTCACGGTGCAGGCGGAGAAGATCATCACCGAAGCACCCTACGAGATAGTTCGGAAGATGCGGGCGTCCGTCTGCGTGCTCGGTCCGCTGCTCGGGCGCGAAAAGGAGGCGACCGTCTCGCTGCCGGGCGGCTGCGTCATCGGCGACCGCCCGATCGATTTGCACCTCAAAGGCTTCGAAGGCCTCGGCGCGATGCACCGCATTGAGTCGGGCAATGTGAAGGTCTTCGCCGGTGAACTCAAAGGTGGCGTCATCAACCTGCGCGGCAAGCAAGGCCCCACCGTGCTCGGCACGGACAACGTGATGATGGCTGCGGTGCTCGCCGACGGCGTGACGGTGATCGACAGCGCCGCCGCGGAACCTGAGGTCGTCGATCTCGCGAATTTCCTCATCAAGATGGGTGCGAAAATCGAAGGAGCGGGCACGCGGCGCATCGTCATCGAGGGCGTGAAGGAACTGCACGGAGCGGAACACTCCGTCATCCCGGATCGCATCGAAGCCGGCACCTTCCTCGTCGCGGGCGCCATCGCCGGCAAAGAGATCACCCTCCGCCGTGTCGATCCCTCGCACCTCACCTGCGTCATCGATGCGCTCACGCGCTCCGGCTACAGCTTCAAAGCCGAGGGCGAAAACCTCACCATCACCGGCAACGGCGCGCCCAAGGCGCTGGAACTCACGACCGAGCCCTACCCCGGATTTCCCACCGACATGCAGGCTCAAATGTGCGCGCTTCTTTCCAAAGCCGTGGGCATCTCCGTAATCACGGAAACCATCTTCCCGCAGCGCTACATGCACGTCTCCGAGATGAAGCGCATGGGCGCCGACATCTCCCTCAACGGCGCGACCGCGATCATCAAAGGCGTCGAGCGCATGAGCGGCGCGCCGGTCATGGCCAGCGACCTCCGCGCCTCCGCGGCGCTGGTCCTCGCGGGTCTGCAAAGCGAAGGCGTGACCGAAGTGAACCGCGTCTATCACATCGACCGCGGCTACGAACTCATCGACGAAAAGCTCAACGGCCTCGGCGCGCGCATCGAGCGGATGAAGGCGTGATTTTCACAACGTCGTGCAAGTGTCGAACGGTCCCAGAAACTCTCCGTACAGCTCACCGAGAAGATCTTCCCGATTCACATGCCACACGTCCTGATCATTCACGAAGTCGAAGATTATCCGCATTGGAAGAAGGTCTTCGACGGTGCGGTGGGCATTCGCCGGGAGGCGGGAGAGCGGTCCTACCAAGTCCTCAAATGTCAGAGCGATGCGAACAAGATCGTCCATTTCTCCGTGTGGACTTCCATTGACGATGCGCGGCGCTTTTTCGAATCGCCAAAGCTCGTCCGCATCCGGCAGGAGGCCGGGGTGAAAGCGCCAGACTTCATCTATCTCGATGAGCTCGAATCCGGGATCTTGTAGGGCATCCGGGTCATCCCGATCGCAGCGCAGGCGGATGGGGTCGCAGCGCAGTTGAGGGATCGGATCGCCGAGACCTTGGACGGCGTTCCGTCCCGCCCTCGCCAGCACAGCACTCCACTCGGGATGACAAGCTCCCAGAGTTTCAGTAGATCGTTCAGTGCTCGCTGCCGTTCTTGGCCGACTCGGTTTCGACGATGGTGGCTTGCGAGCCTTCGCCGCGGGCGGGGAGCGCGGCGTTGCCTCCGCCGAAGAGGCGGGCAAAGATGCGTTTGGGGGCGCTCCGGCCGGCTTCCTCTTCGGCGAGTTCGCCGTGGGCTTCGGTCTTGGCGGTTTCCCATGCGGGGGCAAAGCCGGGGACGTTCAGCAGCATCCGTTTTTCGGCGCGGGCGAAGACTTCGAGATCGCGCTGATTTTTGCGGTCGGGGAGTTCGTTGAGGGCGTTCACTTTCACGCGGAGGGTTTCGTTTTCCTTGCGCAGCGTTTCCTGCTCGCTCTTCAGTTTTTTCATCGTCTCGGCCTCGATCTCGAGCTTGTCGCTGAGATGGCGGCGGAAGCGGGACATCTCGCCTTTGAGGCGCAGGTAATTGTAGGTCGCGATGACGAGAAAGACGCAGCCGAGGTAAAAGCCCCAGGCAAATTCACGGGTGAGGAGTTCTTGAATGTTCACAGGATTTTGGAGTTAGACGACCACTTGGAATTCTTGCGCGACCGAGCCGCCGTCGTAGCGAACGATCTCGTTTTTTTCATTGAGCACCACGACGCGCGGTTTGTGGCCGGCGGCCTCTTCCGGCGTGTAGGCTCCGAAGTTCATGATCGTCAGCCGGTCGCCGATTTTGCCGAGGTGGGCGGTCGCGCCGTTGAGTTGGATCTGCCCGGCCCCGGTCTCGCCGTAGATCACGTAGGTCTCGAAGCGCTCGCCGTTGCCCATGTTGCCAACGAGGATTTTCTCGTAAGGCAGCAAGCCCACACGCTCGGCGAGGTCGCGCGAAATGGTCAGGCTGCCCTCGTAGTGCAAGCTCGCTCCGGTGACGGTGGCGCGGTGGACTTTCGATTTGAGAAGGGTCAGTTGCATGACGGCGGGCACGTTGCGGGAAAATCCGCGAATTGCAAGAACGTGCCCAATTACGATTCGCCGTTCACCTGATAGGTGCGGCCTTTCCAAGTCACACCGCCCCGCGCCGAGCGCAGCCAGCTATTCAGCCCGATGCCGAGCGCGAGCGCTTCGCCGACGGGATGCAGCACGCAGCCGAGCCAGGAGGTGCGAAAGCGCACCGTGAGCAAAACGCGGATCAGATAGATCACCGCGATCTGGGCGAAGATGAGCGGGCGCGGGGCGCAAACCGCGAAGACGAAAGGCAGCAGCCAGCCGCAGACCTGCCACGCGCCCACGCCGAGAAATCCAGCGAGCGAACTTCCGAACACCGTGCGGACATTCTTGGTGAATCCGGCCCACGTTTCGCCAAAGGAGCGATACATCCGGACGGTGGAAAAATCGAGCGACTCGCAGTTGAAGAGCCGCATCCCCTCGCCCATGCGTGTCGTCACGGCGCGGCTCAGCGCCACATCCTCGACCACATGTTCTCGCACCGCCGCATGCCCGCCGGTGCGTTCATAGCCGCTGCGCGTGAAGAACATGAACTGTCCATTCCCCGCACCGAGCGCCCACCGCACCCGCCGGGGCAGCCGCGCCGCGAGGCGCGGATGTTTTTGCAAAAAAAGCACGAGCCAGAGCGGATACATGACCATGGCGAGGAGCAGGATCAGCGGGATGATAAGCTGCTCGCCCCACGTCACCGTGACGAGTCGGGGCCAGGCGGAGACGAGGTCGGCGCGGTTGCGTTGCGCGCAGGCCACGGCGGCGGAGACGGTGCCGGGCGCGTGCTCGGTATCGGCGTCGGTGAAAAAGAGAAAGTCGCCAGTCGCCTGCGCGACGAGCTGGTGACAGGCCCAGCATTTGCCTGTCCAGCCGGGCGGGAGCGGGGTGCCGTTGAGCACGCGCGGCGCGATGCCGGTTTCGCTGAGGCCGAGACTGCGGAGGATTTCGCCGGTGCCGTCGGTCGAGTGGTCGTCGAGGACGAGCAGCTCGCAGTTGGGGTAGTCTTGGGCGAGGAGCGAGCGCACGCAGGGCGCGATGTTCAGCGCCTCGTCGCGCGCCGGGACGAGGATGGAAACACGCGGCGCATCCGTGGCGGGCGGGTCCGCGCGGCGCAGGCTGTCGAAGCACGCGAGATTCGCCAGCACCCCGGCCAGACCGAGCAGCAACCCGGCGAGGACGGCGAGGTGGTAGAGCGTTTCGAGGTGCGGCATCGGCGCGGGGAGCGTGCCGCAGCCTGGCCTATTTACAAGCGCGGCGACGGCCCGCATATTTCCGACCAGCGCCTGTCCATGCCACTCTCCGCCCTTCTCACCCCGCCGAAAAGATCCGCGCTCCTGCGCCGGTTCGCCGCGCTGCTGGAGCCGAAGGACGACGCGCAGATCGCCGCGCTCGCGCGCGAATCCGCCGCGCTCACCCGCCGGCATTTCGGCAGGACCATCCGGCTTTTCGCGCCGCTTTACCTGTCCAACGAGTGCATCAACAACTGCGCCTACTGCGGCTTCTCGCGCGACAACGCGATCCTTCGCGTCACCCTCGATCTCGCCTCCGTGGTCAGGGAGGCGCGGCATCTCGCGGCGGAAGGTTTTCGCAACATCCTGCTCGTCGCCGGCGAGCATCCGAAATTCGTCTCGAACGGTTATCTCGCGGAGTGCGTGAGCATTTTGGTGAAAGAGATTCCGAGCATCGCCCTGGAAGTCGCGCCCATGGAAACGCCGGACTACGCCACGCTCGCCGCCGCCGGCGCGGAAGGGCTGGTCGTGTATCAGGAAACGTACGATCGTACGACCTACGCGGAGTTGCACACAGCGGGGCCGAAAAAGGATTTCGACTGGCGGCTCGCCTGCCCCGAGCGGGCTTACGCCGGCGGTTTCCGGCGCATCGGCATTGGCGCACTGTTTGGGCTTGCCGAGTGGCGTGCGGAGGCGGGCGCGCTGGCGGCGCATCTCGAGCACCTGCTGCGCGCGTGCTGGCGGGCGCAGTTCACCGTGAGCCTGCCCCGGCTGCGCCCGTGTGCCGGCGATTTTGCCCCCCGGCATCCGCTGGCCGATCGTGATTTCATTCAACTCATCTGCGCGCTGCGAATCTGCTTCCCGCAGGTCGGCATCGTCCTCAGCACCCGCGAAGCCGCTCCATTGCGCGACGCTCTCGTTCCCCTCGGCATCACCATGATGAGTGCTGGCAGCCACACCGAACCTGGCGGCTACACCGGCCAGGGCCGCGCGGATCTCCACCTCACCATCCGCGGAAAAGCTGTCGCCCCCCCCGACGCCGCGCCGGTTGCGGGAGCGACCGGCCAGTTTTCCATCGCCGACGAACGCTCCCCCGCCCAGATCGCCGCGCTTCTTCAGGCGCAGGGTTTTGAAGCGGTCTGGAAGGATTGGGATCGCGCCATCCTCGCCTCGTGAAAATCGTCCTCAACGGCGATCCCTACGAAACCACCCGCGCCTCGCACATTGCCGAACTCATTGCCGAACTCGCCCTGCCCGCTCCGGCCACGCTCGTCGAGCATAACGGCCTCGCCCTCCGGCGCGACGAGTGGCCACAGCATCCCCTCACCACGGGCGACCGGGTGGAAATCGTCCAGATCGTCGCCGGAGGCTAGCCTGCAAGGGGCCGGCCCGCCCCCAACTCATTCGCAATTCTGGGAGCTTGCCCGCACCCGGCATA
>JBBQCM010000093.1:0-25918 GCA_038318725.1 Chthoniobacterales bacterium | reverse complement strand
GAGGGTCTTTTCGAGCTGGCGGCTTTCCACGGCTTCGAGGATTTCGGCGAAGCGCGGGCCGGGCCGGAGGCCGAGTGCGATGAGGTCGCGGCCGGTGAGGAGCGGCGGCGGGATGAGCGGTTCGCTGGCGAACTCGGCGCGCTTGACGTTGAGGAATTCGTAGTTGTCGAGCAGGCCGTGGCTGCTGGTGCAATCGACGCGGTGGAGTTCCAGTTCGTCGTCGATGTGCGGGCGGGCGAGGAAGCGTTTGACCTTGGCCACGCGCATCTGCTGCACGTCTTTGAAGACCATGTGGTTCGCGACGATCTCGACGGTGGCGTCGATCTCGGCGCGGGAAAAGCGCAGCCGGGTCATCACCGCCTCGGTCATTTCCGCGCCGAGGCGGTCGTGGCCATTGAAGCGGATGCGCCCCTCGGCGTCGACGGCGAAGGTGCCCGGCTTGCCGATGTCGTGAAAAAGCACCGAGAGCACGAGCGGCGCAGAAACCTCGGCGGGCAACAGTCCGAGCATGATGCGGGTGTGTTTGAAGACATCGCCCTCGGGATGAAACTGCGGCGGCTGCTCGCAGCCTTTGAGCGCCTCGATTGCCGGCAGGATTTCGCGGAGCAGGCCGCTTTCGTCGAGCAAGTCAAAGCCGCGTACGCGCCGCGGTGAGAGCAGGATTTTCATCAGTTCCTCGCGGATGCGCTCGGCGCTGACCTCGCGGATGTGCGGCGCGTTTTCACCCACCGCGCGCCAAGTCGGGCCGTCGATGTCTAAGCCGAGCGTGGTCGCGAAACGCGCCGCGCGCAGCATGCGCAGGCGGTCTTCGCGGAAGCGGTCATACGGATTGCCAATCGCGCGGAGCACGCGCGCGTCGAGGTCGCGCTGGCCGCCGACGTAGTCGATGAGCCGGTCGGCAATGGGGTCGAAGAAAAGCCCGTTGATCGTGAAGTCGCGACGCTCGGCGTCCTGTTCGGGCGTGGAAAAGCTGACCGTCTCGGGGCGGCGGCCGTCGATGTACTGGCCATCATTGCGGAAGGTGGCGACCTGAAATTCGTAGCTCCCATCGAGCACCACGATGACTCCGAAGTGCGCGCCGACCGCGACCGTGCGGCGAAAGAGCGCCTGCACCTGCTCGGGCCGCGCATCGGTGGCGATGTCGTAATCATGCGGTTCCGCGCCCATCAACCGGTCGCGCACGCAGCCGCCGGCATAGAGTGCGATGTGTCCGGCGTCGTGCAGACGCTGAACAATGCCGCGGGCGGAGGGTTCGAGTGACGAAGACATGGATGGTGGTTGCCGAGGATAGGGGCGGCGAACCGTTTCCCCAACAACCGAACGCCGTGAGTGGAAACGAAAACACCCGGCGCGCGAACGCCGGGTGTTCCG
The DNA here is from genome assembly GCA_038318725.1 of Chthoniobacterales bacterium. Taxonomy (GTDB): domain Bacteria; phylum Verrucomicrobiota; class Verrucomicrobiia; order Chthoniobacterales; family Chthoniobacteraceae; genus Chthoniobacter. The sequence goes on along the minus strand of JBBQCM010000093.1, from coordinate 24,547 downwards.
AAAATCGGTGGCTGGAGCCGGCGTTACTTCGGGGCTTCCGCTTCGCTGGCGGAGCCGGGCAGGTCCTGCCGGATGTTGTATTTGGCGATGATGGCTTTGGCGTCCTCGTCGGTTTTTCCGAGGATCAGGAGGTCGTTGACCAGCGCCTGCAGCTTGCTCTTGAGTTCGCCGGACGTCTTGACCAGCGGTTCGCGTTTCGCGAAGGCATCCACCAATTGCGTTTTCCCTTCCTGCAAAGCGGATTTCTGGCGGAAAACCGCGAGCGTTTGCATGATCATGAACATGGCGATGGCGCAGGAAAGGAGGGCGAAGGGCAACTGGATCGAGGAGCCGGATGAACTGTAGATGGGCGGAGGTTCGGAATAGGAGTAGTCGGCGTCGGAGTCGGAGTTCATGGATGGTATTACTTCGTGGCTGGAGTGCCGGGCGCGGGCTCTTTGACCTGGACGTTGTAGCCATGCTTGGCGAGGAGGGCTTTCATCTTCTCGTTCTTGACCGTGGCGGCCGCCATGTCGCGGAGCAGGTTTGGCCCGATTTGCTGGCTGATTTGGTTGCCGGCATTGATCTCATCCTGTTGCGCCTGGAGGGCCTGCTGCTGCTTTTGCACCTGCATTTGCAGACTGTGGTTCGAGTTGCTGACCGCGAAAACGATGATGCTCAGAACGAGGCACAAAGCCGACGCCGAGACTGAGATGTAAAACGGGATCTTCATGGAGGTGCGTTTTTCGGTTAGACGCGCGGGCCGCGTCAAGGGGCAAATTCTCTGCACCGCGGTCAGCTCACTTTACGCGCGGCGCTCGACTGGCGCTGCACGAGACGCAGGGGCAGCAGGGTTTTTTGCGGCACGGGTGAGGGGGCGTCGTGGACCAGGCGGTCGATGGTCTGCACGCCCAGCTCCGCCATGTCCTCAATGGGCAGATGCACCGTGGTCAACTGCGGATGCGTCGCCTCCGCGCCCACTTCATTTCCGCAGCCGACAACGCTGAGTGATCCCGGCACGGCCAGCCCGAGGGCCTGAGCCCGCGCGAGAACGCCGCTGGCGGCGGCGTCGCTCAGGCAAAAAACCGCGGTCGGGCGCAGCTTGCGGGCCAGCAACTCATCGAGGGCCGCGCGACCGGCTGCCTCGGTCAGATCACCGTGAATGATGTCCTGTGCGCCGGGCGGCAGGCCGAGTTGCTCGCCGGCCGCCTGGACTCCGCGATGCAGCTCGAGGAGGCAGGCATCCGTCATCTCCGCGGGGCCGGAGACGATCCCGAAGGTTCGGTGTCCGAGGTCATGGAGGTGTTCCAAGGCCAGGCGCGCGGCGGCGGCGTAGTCCGGCACGAAAGAAACCACGCCCGCCAGGGCCGCGTCGTAGCCGAGGCTGATGACCGGCAGGCTGCGATGCACCAGCGTTTCGCAGAGCGAGGCATTGGCTTCGCCGAAGACGAGAAACTTTGAGGAGACCCCCGCGCGGATGGCTTGCGGAAGCGCCGCGCCATCGGCGAGGTAATCGGTTGCCGGGTGGTAAAAGGCGACGGTCAGCGGGTGCGAAGGATCCGGCACCGCGCCCATGGCCGCGGAGGCCAGACGCGCGACCCGCGGTGCCTGCAGGCCGCCGGCGATATCGTCGGCGACGAGGAGGCAGAAATCGCCCAGCTCGGGATACATGCGGACCACGGCGCGCAGGTCATTTGGGATGTAGCCCATCTCGCGGCAGACTCTGAAAACGCGCTCGCGCGTTTTGTCGCTGACGCGGATGCCGTAGTCGCGGTCATTGAGCAGCGAGGAGATGGCACCCTGGGAAACGGACGCCGCCTTGGCGATCTGAGCCATGGTAATGGATTTCCGCAAGTCATCGAGCTTCTTCGGGACACTGCCGGTCCCACTCGCCAAGTCACCCCGTTTCGGCGACTCTCCCTCATTCGGCAAATTCATTTCTGGAGAAGTAACGGCGGACGCGGATTTCACAAGGGGAAAACCCCGTTCATGCTCATAAAATTAGCGCGGCAGGGACTTTGCATGCCCCATTGCAGGGCAACGGGCGGACGGTGATTGCGCTCGGCGGCGGCTTCCGCGAAAGATGCGGCGATGTCGCCCTGCCACTGGATTATTCCCGACCCGATCGATCCCGCCACCGTTCGGGAACTGGCGAAAGAGGCGGGGGTGGCCCGGTTTGCGGCGGAGTTGCTCATGCGCCGCGGCCTCTGTGCAGCGGCGGAGGCGAAGCGCTTTCTCCAGCCGCGGCTGAAAACGCTCAGCGACCCTTTCCTGCTGCCCAATATGGAGGCGGCGGTAACGCGCATTTTTGCCGCGCTGGACCGGGGCGAAAACATGGTGCTCTACGGCGACTACGATGTGGACGGCGTGACTTCGCTGGCGCTGCTCGTCCGCGTTTTGCGGGCCTATGGAGCCGAGGCCCCGTGCTTCCTGCCGTTGCGGGCGGATGAAGGCTATGGGCTGAGCGCGGATGGCGTGGCGCGCTGCGTTGGGGATTTCGCGCCGCGTCTGCTCATCGCCGTGGATTGCGGCACATCGTCGGTCGCGGAAATTGCCGGGCTGCAGGAGCAGGGGATCGACGTGGTCGTGCTCGACCATCACGAATGTCAGGGCGCGCTGCCGCCCTGCGTGGCGCTGGTCAATCCAAAGCTCGGCGCGGATTTTCACTACCTGTGCAGCGTCGGCCTCGTCTTCAAGCTCGCCCATGCCCTGCTCAAGCGGCGGCCGCGCGCGGACTTCGACTTGCGGGCTCATCTCGATCTCGTGGCCCTCGGCACCGTGGCTGACCTTGTCCCGCTGCGGGAGGAAAACCGCGCGCTCGTGAAAAGCGGTCTCTCCCAGCTCGCTGAGACGCACTGGGCCGGCCTGCGCGAGCTGATCGCAGTCGCGGCGCTGCGTCCGCCTTTCAGCCCGCCAAACATCGGCTTCGGCCTCGCCCCGCGCTTGAACGCCGCCGGGCGCCTCGGCACCGCGCAGGATGCTCTCGAGCTGCTGCTCACCGACGACGCCGGGCGCGCTCGCACCATCGCCGCCAGCCTCGATGCGCAGAACCGCGAGCGTCGCGGGGTCGAGGAAGACGTGCTCCGCCAGGCCGAGGCGCAACTCGCGGAGTGGTTTGACGCGGAGCGCGACGCCGCCATCGTCGTGGGCGCAACGGGCTGGCATACCGGGGTCATCGGCATCGTCGCCTCGCGGCTGCAAAAGCGGCACCACCGGCCCGTGCTGGTCATCGGCTTCGATGAGACTGGCACGGGCAAAGGCAGCGGGCGGAGCATTGCCGGGCTTTCGCTTGTCGCGGCGCTGACGGCGTGTGGGGAATTCCTGGAAAAGCACGGCGGACACGAAATGGCTGCGGGTCTGACCATCCGGCTGGCGCGCTTCGCCGAATTCCGCAGCGCCTTTCTCGCCTACGCCCGCGCGCAGCTTTCCGCGGAGCAACTCCAACCCCGCCTCCACCTCGACGCCGAACTCACCCTCGGAGAGATCGACTACCAGTTGCTCGAAAGTCACGAGGCGCTCCAGCCCTTTGGCATGGGCCATCCGCAGCCGCTCTTTTTCGCCCGCAGCGTGACCCTCGCTGGCCAGCCGCGCGTGATGAAGGAAAAACATCTCTCGCTCATGCTCCGCCAGCACGGCGACGAATACCGCGCGGTCTGGTTTGGTGCGGCCAACGAGGAACTGCCGCGGCTGCCCTGGGACATCGCCTTTCAAATCGAGCGCAACGAATGGCAGGGCAGCGTCAGCCCACAAATCCACATCCGCGCCGTGCGGACCAGCGAATGAATCAGCCGCTACCGCTCCGCAAACTCCGCGACGCGTGACTCGATGATCTTCTGCACGAAGCCGGTGTTGTATTTCCCGCGGACGAAATCCGCGTCGCGCATGATGGCTTCCTGGAAGGGGATCGTCGTCTTGATGCCGGTGATCATGTATTCGCCGAGCGCCCGGCTCATGCGGGCGATGGCGTGCGCGCGGCTGGTGCCCGTGGCGATGACTTTGGCAATCATCGAGTCGTAGTGCGGCGGCACGGCGTAGCCGGCGTAGGCGTGCGAATCGATGCGGATGCCGCGCCCGCCGGGAGCGTAGTAGAGGTCGATTTTTCCGGGGCAGGGCTGGAAATTGTTGAATGGGTCTTCGGCGTTGATCCGGCACTCGATGGCGTGATACTTCCGCTTCGCGTCGTGCATCCAATGGGAAAGCTTTTCGCCGGCCGCGATCTTGATCTGCTCTTTCACCAGATCGACGCCATAGGCCTCCTCGGTGATGCAGTGCTCGACCTGGATCCGGGTGTTCATCTCCATGAAATAGTAGTGCCCGTGGTCGTCCATCAGACATTCGATGGTGCCCGCGCCGACGTAGCCCACTTCCTTCGCCAGCCGCACGCAGTCGTCGCCCATGCGGTCGCGGATTTCGTCCGTCATGATCGGTGAAGGCGTTTCCTCGATGATTTTCTGGTTGCGTCGCTGCATCGAGCAATCGCGCTCGCCGAGATGCACCACGTCGCCGTGCATGTCGGCCATGATTTGAAATTCGATGTGGTGCGGATTCTCGATGAGCTTTTCGAGATACACACCGGAATTGCCGAAAGCCTTCTCCGCTTCGTTCCGCGCGGCGTGGTAACCGGAAACGAGTGAGCTGTCATTGTGCGCCGGGCGCATCCCGCGCCCGCCTCCGCCGGCAGTCGCCTTGATCATCACCGGGTAGCCCATTTTGCGGGCGATCTGCAGCGCCTCTTTCTCCGTCTCGACGATACCGTCCGAGCCGGGCGTGACCGGCATCCCGGCGCGCTTCGCCGTGGCCCGCGCGGTGTTCTTGTCACCCATCGCGCGGATCGCCGCGGCGGGCGGCCCGATGAACTTGATATTGCAGCTCTCGCAGATGTCCGCGAAGTGCGCGTTCTCGCTCAGGAATCCGTAGCCCGGATGGATCGCCTCCACATCCCCGATCTCGGCCGCGCTGATGATCCGGTCGATCTTCAAATACGATTGCGTGCTCGACGCCGGCCCGATGCAGATGGCCTCGTCCGCGAGCTGCACATGCAGCGAATCCACATCCGCCTCGGAATATACGGCCAGCGTCCGGACCCCGAGCTCTTTGCAGGCGCGGATGACCCGGAGGGCGATCTCGCCGCGGTTGGCGATGAGGACTTTCTTGAACATGGACGCTCAGCGCAGTTTGAAAAGCGCCTGCCCGAACTGCACAGGCTTGCCGTTTTCCGCCACGACTTCAGCGATGACCCCGCGAGCCTCCGCCTTGATCTCGTTCATGACTTTCATCGCCTCAATGATGCAGACCACGGTGTCCTCCGTGACCTCCTGCCCGACCGCCACGTAGGGCGGTGAATCCGGCGAGGCCAGGCCATAAAACGTCCCGACCATCGGCGAGGTGATCTCCCGCAAGGCGGTGGTCGGACCCGGAATCGTGGTATCCGTGGCCGAAACAGGGAGTGCCGCCGACGTCGCGGCGAGCGCGGCGGTGGTGATGACAGGCTGAAAGTCGGTGCCCTTTTTCAGGGTGATCTTGAAGCCTTCCTTCTCCATTTTGAAAACGGAGAGGTCATTCTTCCTCATCAGGGCGATGAGTTCTTTGATTTCTTTTAAGTCCAAGGTGGTGTGGCTCCTAAATGGGTGAGAGGCGCAGAGGCTAGGTGGCATTTCTGTGACGAGTCAAGGACGCCGTGCCCGTCGGGCCGGCGGTTTGACCGCGAGATTGAATAGCATCCATCGTCGGGCCGCTTCCTTCATGTTCTCCCCATTCCGCCGGCTTCTTCTCGCGGGCCACGGATGCAGGCGAGGCCGAAACTCTGAGCCAGGCGCGCAGAGTCGCTTGGCTGTCGGCGCAGAAAGTCCTTTTCGCGCTCGCCTTCTCCCGGCCCGCGGAGGCACCGTCGCCGGGCCATGAACGACTCGCTCCCCCCGCCCGAACCAACCACCGGGCCGCCGCCGCTGCCGGTGCAGCCGCAACTCGGCGACGATTTTGGCACCCGCCTGCTTCTGCCCGTGGGTCGTTCCGGCTGGGCCATCGCCGCGGGCTATCTCGGGCTGTTTTCTCTCATCATCGTGCCCGCGCCGGTCGCGCTCGTCGTTGCGCTCATCGCCATCCGCGACATCCGCAAGAGCCGGCACGCGCCGCATCGAAAATACGGGATGGGTCGGGCCATCTTCGGACTCGTCATGGGCCTCCTCGGCACCGCGTTGATCGCGTACTTCCTCATCTTCGTCCGCTGAGCGGCTCGACGTTCACCACCGCTTGCCAGATAAGCGGGCCCGGCAATGGGCGGGGCCGATGCCCGCCTTTCCGAAGATTAGGCAAAATTTTTCCAATCCCGCCGCGAGCTAGCCAAACCGCGTTTTCCTGCTTCTCTAGTCGGCTCCCTTGAGCACCCCGAAAAAACTTCTCGTCATCGACATCGCTGCCTTCGGCTGGAACCTCGTCTCACATCTGCCCGAGTTCCGCCCGGCGCAGGCGGTGTGGCCGGCGCTGACCTGCACGGCGCAGGCCAGCTTTCGCACCGCGGCCACGCCGGGCGCGCACGGCATCGTGGCCAACGGGCTGTTTTTCAAAGACCTCACGAAGGTGCTCTTTTGGGAGCAAAGCGCGACGCTCTGCGCGGGGCCGCGCATCTGGGACGGCTTCCGCGCACGCGGCGGCACGGTGGGGCTGATGTTCTGGCAGCAGAGCATGGGCGAAAAGGTGGACCTTATCGCCACGCCCGCGCCGATCCACAAGCACAGCGGCGGCATGATCCAGAGTTGCTACACGCAGCCCGCCGCGCTGGAGCAGCGGCTCAATGAAGCCATCGGCCGCCCCTTCAATCTGATGAACTACTGGGGCCCGCTCGCGAACCACAAATCGAGCGACTGGATCGTGGATGCCGTGGTCGCGGCAATGGGCCTTCCCGACCTTGCCCCCGATGTGCTCTTCGCCTACATCCCGCACCTCGACTACGACCTCCAGCGCCACGGCCCCGCGGGCGAGCCGGCGGCGAAAGCGCTCGACGTGCTGCTCGGCTATCTCACACGCATGAAGACGGCGTGCGCGGACTTCGGCTACGACTGGATCTTTGTCGGCGACTACGCCATCGAGCCGGTGAAACGCGGCGCGGTTTTCCCAAATCGCGCGCTGCGGGAAGCGGGGCTTTTCAAGGTGCGCGACATCCGGCACATGGTTTACACGGACTTCTTCGCCAGCCCGGCGTTCGCCGTCGTGGATCACCAAATCGCGCACGTCTTTTGCCGCGACGCGCAAGCCATTGCCGCCACTCGCGCTTGTCTGGAGGCTGTTCCCGGCGTCGCCGAAGTGCTTGACCGCGACGCACAGGAAGCCCGCGGCATCGCCCACCCGCGCAGCGGCGATCTCGTGCTCGTGGCGGAGGACGGCGCGTGGTTCGCCTATCCGTGGTTCGAGAAAAAGGAAGCGCCCGACTACGCCAGCCACGTCGATATCCACAACAAACCCGGCTACGATCCTTGCGAGTTGTTCTTCGGCTGGCCGCCGGGAAGCGTGAGCTTTGACACGACGAAAATCCACGGCGCGCATGGCAATGTCGGGAATGGATTCGAGATCGCGTGGTCGTCTTCGCTCACTTTCGACACGCCGCCCGAATCGTTCCTCGACCTCGCCCGCGCGACGCAGCGGTGGATGGAAAACGCTGAGGTGAAATGACGACTCTATTTTTAACGCAGAGACGCAGAGACGCAGAGGCCGCAGAGGCCGCAGAGGCCACGAAAAGCTCCCGACGTTCGGAGCTTTCGCGAAGCGTTCCAAAAAGCGCTGTCATTCTGAACGGAGTTTCGCCGCGGGCGCAGGCGGGGGCGAAACGCAGTGAAGAGCCGAGTCCGCGAGACAGCGCCGGGGCGGAGGCGGGCGGCGCAATCCTGACAGTAATGGGCGGAGGCGGAGGGAGTGAACACTCGTCATCACTCCCACCGCCTCCGCCCACGTTACAGTCAGCGATCCTTCACTCCCTTCCGGTCGCAAAGCCTCCCGGAACTCCGCTCAGGATGACCGCCTTTTTTTCCAAGCTCCGCACCGCCGTCCCCACCTCTGCGCCCTCTGCGCCTTTGCGTCTCTGCGTTTTCAAAACCCACCCGCCCGCCGCGTGAACACCACCACCGTCCAGCAGCGCATCGACGTCCGCTGGGAATTTCCCGTCGTCTTCACCCACGCCGTCTTCGACCCCGCGAATCCTGTCCTCGTCGAAACGCTGAACCGCCTCGGCGAAGACCGCCGCCATCGCGCGATGCTCTTCATCGACGGCCACGTCGCCGCTGCGAACCCCGCGCTCGCGAGCCAAGCCACCGCCTACTTCGCCGCGCATCTGGCGAAGCTCGAACTCGTCGGCGAGCCGCGCATCACGCCCGGTGGCGAGGCGGTGAAGAACGACTTCGCGCTCGTGGAAAAATTCATGCGCCTAATGCTCGACGCGCATCTCGACCGCCAGTCGTTCGTCATCATCGTCGGCGGCGGCGCGGTCATGGATGCCGTCGGGCTCGCCGCCGCGCTTGTCCATCGAGGACTGCGCCAGGTGCGCCTGCCCACGACCGTGCTCGGCCAAAACGACGCCGGCGTGGGCGTGAAGAACGGCGTCAATTTCCTCGGCGGCAAAAACGCCATCGGCACCTTCGCCCCGCCCTTTGCGGTACTGAACGACTACGACTTTCTCCTCACCCTCCCCGACCGCGACTGGCTCTGCGGCGTCTCCGAGGCGTTCAAGGTCTCCATCATCCGCGACCGCGCCTTCTTCGACGAACTCTGCTCCAGCGCTGCGAAATATCCCGCCCGCGATTTTCCCGCGATGCAGGCGCTGGTGAAACGCTGCGCCGAAATCCATCTCGAACACATCCGCACTGGCGGCGACCCATTTGAATACGGTCGCGCCCGCCCGCTTGACTTCGGCCACTGGTCCGCGCACAAGCTCGAACTCCTCTCCCGCTTCCGCATCTCGCACGGCGAAGCCGTCGCCGCCGGCGTCTTCCTCGACTCCATCTACGCGCAGAAAAAATCGTGGATCACCGCCTCCGAACTTACCCAAATCCGCGACGGCCTCATCCGCTCCGGCTTCCGCCTGTGGTTCGACGAGTTTGACCAGCGCGACGCCACCGGTGCCCTCGCCGTCTTCGGCGGGCTGCGCGATTTCCAGGAGCATCTCGGCGGAGAACTGACCGTTACTTTCCCCCGCGGCCTCGGCGCCCGTCAGGAAGTCCACGAAATCGACCTTGCCTTGATGGAAAGCGCGGTTCAGGAACTGCGGGCTTCCACCCGCGCCCGATGATCGTCCAGCACCGCCCGCCGCTGCATCTCACCTACTGCCTGAACATCCACCCCGGCGAAAGCTGGGCGGAGAATCTCGCCGCGCTCCGCGAGAAAGTGACCGCCGTGAAAGCGCGCGTGGCGCCCGACCAGTGGTTCGGGGTCGGCCTGCGCATCGCCCGGCAGGCCGCCGACGAACTCACCGCCAGCGCCGATCTCCGCGCCGAGGCCCTCACCTTGTTCCACGAGCATCAGCTCTACCCATTTTCCATCAATGGCTTTCCCTACGGTCGCTTCCACGCCGGGCCGGTGAAGGAAAACGTCTATGCCCCCGACTGGCGCACGTCCGAGCGGCTGCACTACACACTCCAACTCTCCGACCTCCTCGCGGGCTGGCTGCCCGAGGGCATCGACGGCAGCATCAGCACCGTCCCCGGCTCGTTCAAACCGTGGATCAAAACCGAGGCCGACATCGAGGCCATGGTCGATCACCTCGCCGCCGCCGTGGCCCACCTCGTGGCGTTGCGCGACTCCACCGGACGCGAAATCCACTTCGGCCTCGAGCCCGAGCCGGACTGCTTCCTCGAAACCACCGCTGAAACCATCACCTTTTTCCAAGACACGCTCTTCACCGCCGGCACCGCCGAATTGGCACGTCTTCTCAAGTGCTACAAATCCGACGCCGAGGAAATGATGCGCCGCCATCTCGGCGTCTGCTTCGACACCTGCCACGTCGCGCTGCAATATGAAGACCTCGCGGAATCCCTCCGCGCCTATCGCGCCGCAGGCGTCCGCATTTCCAAAGTCCAGCTCAGTGCCGCCCTCCAAGCCGCCGCCACGCCCGAAACCTACGCCGCGCTTACGCCCTTTGCCGAGCCCGTCTATTTGCATCAGGTCAAAGGCCGCGCGTCCTCCGGCACCCGCATCGCCTGGTTCGACCTGCCCGTCGCGCTTGAGGAGATGCCCACCTTCCCCGACCTCGAAGAAGTCCGCGTTCACTTCCACGTCCCCCTTTTTTTCACCGGCAACGGTCCCATCCAGTCCACGGCCAGCGCCCTCACCCCCGACTTCTTCCACGAGCTGCGTGAAGGCGCCTGCCCGCACTTGGAGATTGAAACCTACACCTTCGACGTGCTCCCCCCTGAAGTGCATCCGGGCGACATTGTCAAAAGCATCGCCCGCGAATACTCGTGGGTGCTCGGACAGTTGCACTGAGCACCGTAAGGCGTGGGGAAAAGATGCCGGCCGATCCAAAGGTTGGCGGACGCTGAGGCAGGACACGATGCTGCTGCTTTCCGGGCTGGTCCAAGGCTCGGCTTTCGCGCAAAGCTGGCGGATGTTTCGCCCTCTTCTGGTGTGCGCTTTCGGGCTCGCGCTGGGGCATTCTCCACTTCGCGCCGACGGCGCTCCGATGAACCCAGACTCCTCCTCCCAGCGCGTCCGCATCTACCAACTGCTGCCGCGGATTTTCGGCAATGTGAATGAAACGCGGAAGCCAAATGGCACGCTGGCGGAGAATGGTGTGGGGAAATTTGCCGACATCAATGACGCGGCGCTGGCCTCGCTGCGGGCGATGGGTTTCACGCATGTGTGGCTGACGGGCGTGCTGCGGCAGGCCACGTCCACGGGGTACGCGGCGCTCGGACTGCCGGCGGATGATCCCGATTTGCTCAAGGGGCTGGCGGGTTCGCCGTATGCGATCAAGGACTGCTTCGATGTGTGCCCGGACTATGCGGGGCAGGCGGCGGAGCGGCTGGCGGAATTTCGGGCGCTGCTCGCGCGCATCCATGCGGCGGGGCTGCGGGCGATCATCGACTTTGTGCCGAATCATGTGGCGCGCAGTTACCGCTCGACGGTGCAGCCGGACGCGGATTTCGGGCTGAGGGACAACCGCGGGAAGTTCTTCGATCCGCAGAACAATTTCTTTTACCTCCAGCCCGATTCGCCCGGTGGCGGTGCGCCGCTGCGGCTGCCGACGGTGCGCGACGGGCAGCTCGTAAGCCCGACGTGCAAGGTGCTCGGGAAGGGCGACGGGCGTTTCGACGGCGAGCTGGATCATGGCAAGGTGACGGGCAACAACGTGGTGTCGTGGGCGCCGGGGCCGCACGACTGGTATGAGACGGTGAAGCTGAATTACGGCTTCGATTTCACGACCGGCGCGCGGGAGTATCCAACGGCGGAGCAAGCGGGAAAGCCGCTTCCCGATACGTGGCTGAAGATGGATCGTGTGCTCGCGCACTGGCAGGCGCTGGGGGTCGATGGCTTCCGCTGCGATATGGCGCACATGGTGCCGCCGGAGTTTTGGACGTGGGCGATCGGGCGGGCGCGGGAGCGGAAGGCGGACGTGTTTTTTGTTGGTGAAGCCTATGACAACGACCCGATGAAAGTGACGAAGGGAAACGTGATGACGGCGCTGTTGAGCGCGGGCTTCAATGCCGTCTATGACGATCCGAGCTACAAGACGCTGAAGGGAATCTACGATGGGCCGAAGTGGGCGAACGATCTCGACAGCGCGCCCGGTGACGACTTCCTTTTCGAGCGCTCGCTGCGCTACGCGGAAAATCATGACGAGGTGCGGCTGGCGGGCGCGAGCCAGTGGGGCGGTGTCGGCATGGAGGTGGGACGGTCGGTGGCGGCGATTCTTTACGGGCTCTCGCGCGGGCCGGTGCTGGTCTATAGCGGGCAGGAAGTGGGTGAGCCGGCGCGCGGGTCGGAGGGCTTTGGCGGCGACGATGCGCGGACGACGATCTTCGATTACTGGTCGATGCCGGAGCTGGCGAAGTGGGTGAACGGGCATCGGTACGACGGCGCACGGCTTTCGCCCGCGCAGAAAAGACTCCGCGAGTTTTATGCGCGGCTGCTCATGCTGGTTGGCGAACCGGCGTTCCGCGACGGTGAGTGTTTTCGGCTGAACTCCGCGAACGGCAGGAACGAGCGCTTCGGACGCCTTGCCGGAGAAACGGCGAGCGGGCATTGGCTGTATGCGTATCTGCGCTTCGATGCGAAAAGCGGGCAGCGCTTTCTCGTGCTGGCGAATCTGCATCGCAGCGAGACGCTGCGGGACGTTCAGGTGCGGCTGCCGCGCGAGGCGGTGGCGTTTCTCGAGGTGCCGGCGAAGCCAGCGCTGAAGCCGGTCGAGCGGCTGATGGTCACGAAGGCCGAAATCGCGCTGGCGGGCGGGGAGGATGGCGCGATGATGCTGCGCATGGCGGAACTGCCGCCGCTCACCCCTTTCTATATCGAACTGAAATCCGCCGACCGCTGACTATGAAACTCCCGCTCCTCCTCTCCTTCGCGCTGGTCCTTTCGGCGTGCGACAAAGTCATCTTCTCGCCCGATCCCACACCCGTGCCGGCCACCCCGCCACTGGAGACGCCGGTTCCGACCGTTGCGGCAAAGGCTTCTCCTACGCCAAAGCCGGGGGCATGGATGTATGAGTCAAAGAGCAGTCTGGATAAGAGCGGCAAGCTCGGGGAAAAAGGGCGGAAGTAAAACGCGCCGACGGCGACAGGCTTTTCCCGCTGGAATCGCCGCGCTGGCTGCGGCAGTCTCCGCTCTCCTCTCCTATGAAACTCCGCCATTTCCTCCCGCTCGTCCTCGCCCTCACCCTCACCGCGCTGGTCCGCGCCGATGATTATGAAGCGCGCACTTTCACCGCCGTCGATGGGACCACGCTCGGCTATCGGCTGCTCCCGCCGAAGGCGGTCGAGCCAGGGAAGAAATATCCGCTGGTGCTTTTCCTGCACGGAGCCGGCGAGCGCGGGACGGACAATGCGGCGCAGCTCAAACACGGCGCACCACTTTTCGCGAAGCCGGAAATGCGGGAGAAATTCCCCTGCTACGTGCTCGCGCCGCAGTGCCCGCCGGAGAAGACATGGAGCGCGGTGAAGGGCTGGACCGGGCCGAACATGTACGAAGAGCAGCCGACCGAACCGATGAAGCTGGCGCTCGGGGCGGTCGATGCCGTGCTCAAGGAATTCCCCATCGACACCGACCGGCTTTACGTCACGGGGCTTTCGATGGGTGGCTACGGAACGTGGGATCTGCTGACGCGTGCTCCAGGGCGCTGGGCGGCGGCGGCGCCGGTTTGCGGCGGCGGCGATGCGGGGCGGATCGCGGTGGCGAAGGCGGTGCCGGTGTGGGCGTTTCATGGCGTGCTCGATCCGACGGTGCCGGTGGTGCGGACGCGGGAGATGATCGCGGCTTTGGAAAAGGCCGGGGCGAAACCGCTCTACAGCGAGTATCCGTACGTGGGTCACGATTCATGGTCGAACGCCTACGGCGAGCCGGAGCTGCTGCCATGGATGTTTGCGCAAAAGCGCGGGCAGGCGGCGGTGCCGTTTGCGACCGTCGCCGGCCCGTTCGCGCAGCCGCCGTCGAGCCTGTGCCCCGGCGAGGGGCCGATGCAGAGCGGGCTGTGGTTCCGCGGAGTGTGGAAGGGGCATCGCGAAAAATGGGCGAAGGACAAACCCGCCGATCAAGGCGCCGTGGTCTTTTTCGGCGATTCGATTACGGACGGCTGGAATTCCATGGCGAAGGATTTTCCGAAGCTGAAAACCGCCAACCGCGGAATCGGCGGCGATACGACGCGAGGGCTGCGCGAGCGCTTGCAGGGCGATGTGCTGGAGGTGAAACCGCAGGCCGTCTCGATCCTCATCGGCACGAACGACCTCGACCAGGGTGCCGAGCCCGCCGTCGTCGCCGCCAATCTCCAGGCCATCGTCGCCGACCTCCACAAAGCGAATCCGACCATGCCCATCGTTATCAATAAGGTCATGCCTCGGGGACCAAAGGCCGGCCTTTACCCGGACAAAATCAAAGTGCTTAACGCGCTCTACGAAGAAGCTTTCAAGAACGATCCAAAGGTGACGTTCTGCGACACTTGGACGCTCTTCGATGACGGCAGCGGCTCGTGCAAAAAGGAGGAATTTCCCGACATGCTCCACCCGAACGCTGCCGGTTACGCCAAGTGGACCGCCGTGCTGACGCCGATTTTCGAGAAGCTCGACCTCACCAAATAGGAGCCGGGCCTCCAGCGCGACTCAGCGCTTTTTCGTTTTATCGCCGTTGAAGAGATTCTGAATTGATCGGCTGATTTTGGTGAGCGCCGACTCCTCGATTTTCTTGGGCCGTCGCGCAGTTCGGGAAGTAGTGGAGGCGCTGGGCCGAAAATCAAAGCTTAGCTTGTCCTCCTCTCCGGCGACGACCTCCACTTTGCGCGGTCGCGAGGTGCGATCCTGGAATTCTGCGGTGACGACATGAGAGCCGGGCGGGAGCGGTAGGTCCAGGGGAGCTTTGCCGACAGCATCTTCGCCGACGAAAATTTCCGCACCCGGCGGCGTGCTTTCCACATGGACGAATCCACGCGGAAAGTCGTGTGCGAATTCCGTGGCACCATGTTCCGCCACTTCGATCACCGCGCTGTGCGTGGGCCAAGGCGACGCCCCCATGACCAGACGGTATTTTCCAGCCGCGAGGCCTTCCAGATTCACCGGCGTTTGGCCTTGGCGAATGGGGACCGCATCGGAGGCTTCCGAAAACAAGGCGAACGGAAGGCCGGACGGCGTGGTCTGCAGCGCCAGTCGTGGCGGATCAAGGGGGAGTATGCCGAGGATTTCGGTGGGAACCGACGAAGGCTGGGGTTGGATTTCGTCGGGCATTGCGCCCGCGGCTGAGTGCTCCGGTGGGGCCGGTGGTGGCTCGGCAGGTACCACTTTGGCCGGCCCCGCCGTCACATCGTTCCCAGGTGTGCGGTCAGACATGGTTTTGGAAGCAACGATCGTCGCAGGTGGGCGAGCGAGACCAGTCTTCGGCAGAGCAACACTGCGGCTAAACTCCAAGGTGAAAGCAGTGACGATGACCAACGCCACGGCTCCGGTTATCAATCGCCAATTGACGCCGGCTAGAGCAATCTGCCGCCCCGGTGGGGCGGACAGGCGCGGTTTTCGTTCAACGAAGGTCATTTGTTCCGGCGATTCGCCTTCGGTGGCGCTCAAGGCCAATGTTTCGACGCCCAGCCGGCGAGCCACCTCTCCGGCACTCGCCGGGCGTTCGCGTGGATTTTTCGCGAGGCAGGCGGCAATGGTCGCTTCCCATTCCTCCGGAATCGGCGCCCCGTTGATGCCGAGTTTCCCCCGGCGCTCCTTCATCCTCTCGGCGACGGTCGCGCGGATTTGCAGGCTGATGTCGCCGGAATGAAAAGGCGGCTTGCTGGTCAGCAATTCGTAGAGCGTGGCGCCGAGGGAATAAATGTCATCGGTGACAGCCGCGAGTTCGCCCTCCAACTGTTGCGGACTCATGTAGCCCAAAGTCCCGCCGGTACTCGTCCAGGCGCTGATCCGTGCGGCCGTATTCTGCAAACCGCACGCGATGCCGAAGTCGGTGACTTTCAAGGCGCCGCGGGACGTGACCATCAGGTTGGCGGGCTTTAAGTCGCGATGGACAAATCCGGCCGAGTGGTGGGCGTAGTCCAAAGCGCGGCACAAATCCGCCACCCACCCACTCAATTCGTGAGCCTCGAAACACCGGGTGGCCTTTTCCACACGGAGTTGCGACAGAGACGGCCCGTCAATATATTCCATCGAGATTGCCGCGCTGTGATCGTCTTCCACAAAATCATGGATTCGGACGACATTCGCATGGGTCAGATCGAGGCTGCGGCGGGTTTCACGCTTCAGCTCGTCGCGCGACGCCGCATCGAGAAAGAGAGTATCGGGGAGAAACTTCAGCGCCACGGGACGTTCGAGCTTTTCGTCGCGCGCCAGCCAGACGATTCCCATGCCCCCGCGTCCGAGGAGGCGTCCCAGCCGATAACGGGAAAACATCAACTCGCCGGGCCGAAGCAGTCCCTGAGACGACGGCGCAAGGTCGGAGACAGGTTGAACCGGTGAATTAGCGGACATTAATGCTTAGCAGAACAGCATTTGTGCCAACCACGGGAATCGTCCTCGGCGATTAGTGGGGCACAATGACAGAACCGCACGGCCCCAGCGCTTGGCTTGAATTCGACTCAGGTGATCGCGTTCCTCTCACGGACCTCTGCACGATCGGCCGGACCACGGGCAACCGGGTGGTCATTCCGACGGAGCGCGTTTCAAGAAAGCATGCCGTTATTCGGCGTGGCGCAGAGGGGAGTTTTGAACTCATGGATATGGGAAGCAGCAACGGGACCTGGGTAAACGGACAGCGGCTTTCCCGTCCATTGACGCTGATCAACGGAGCGATTATCGAAATCGGCCTGGTCCAGATGATTTTTCGCATGACCCAAGCCACCGCAACGTCTCCCAGTCCACAAGATCAAGTGAGGGGACCGTGCTGGCTACTGGCCGTCGAAGCCACCATGCGCGGGTGCCGCGTCCCGGCGGAGGGGGAAAGTGACAAAACATTTGAGGGCTGGAGCGAGCGGTGCCAGCGAACCGTGAAGAAGTATCAAGGGGTTGCCATGCGTGGCCTGCAGGACGGATTCCTGGCGTTTTGGCTGGAAGAGCCCGGCACGGACAAAGCGGCTACCGTCGCCACGGTTTTGCGGTCACTGCACGCCCTGCAATCTCTGACCGAAGAATTTCGCTTTGCCATCCATTACGGCGAAGTGGAAATGCGCGCGGGCACTTCGGGGGAAAGCCGCCCGTCGGGGAGCGAGTTCATTTTTGTTTTGCAGCTGCAAAAGCTGGTCCGACTGGTGGACGCTACGGTGCTCATCACGGAGGCCGCTGCGCAAAAACTTGCGCCGAGCTTGGAGGTTCGTGGGTTAACTCCTCGCGAAATGCGTGGCCACGGCGGTAGTGCGCGCTTCCATACGCTGAAGGAAAACGCCGCGGGCGCGTAGGTTAGTTCCGACCAAATCAAATTCGACGACGGAGGCTCCGCGAGTAGTTTTGCGCGCATGAAACGCGTCTTCGGAATCGAAACGGAATACGGGATCACGGTCGATGGATTGGAGGGGCTGGACTTGGTGCGGGAGTCGATCGAGATCGTACGGAGCTACACGGAGCATGGGGCGTCGATGAAGTGGGACTATCAGCTCGAAGACCCGCATCAGGATGCGCGCGGGTTTCGCGCGGCGGAGCTGCTGCAGGACACGGATGAGGCGGCTTATTTCGAGCTGGATAAGGCGCGGCCGCTGTCGTTTGAGGAAATTAAAAGCGATCTCGTGCTGAGTAACGGCGCGCGGTTTTACAACGATCACGCGCACCCTGAGTACTCGACGCCGGAATGCACGACGTTGCGGGAGCTGGTAGCGCAGGACAAGGCGGGCGAGCGCATCCTCGCGGAGTGTGCGAAGCGGCGGAACACGCACCTGCCGGCGGGCTGCGAAGCCCGGTTGTACAAGAACAACACGGACTTCGTGGGCCACAGTTACGGTTGCCACGACAATTATCTGATGCGGCGCGACGTGCCGTGGGAGCGGCTGGTGCGGGAGGTGGTGCCGTTTTTGGTGACGCGGCAGATTTTTGCGGGAGCGGGAAAGATGGGTGTGGAAGGCGAGGATGCGGCGGGGCAGCCAGGCATTTTCCAGATCGCGCAGCGGTCGGACTTTTTCACGGTGCTCTGCTCGATCGATACGATGAACCGCCGTCCGCTGGTCAACACGCGCGACGAGCCGCACGCCGATGCGGAGAAATACCGGCGCTTCCATGTCATCATCGGCGACGCCAATATGAGCCAGTTCGCGACCGCGCTGAAAATTGGGACGACGGCCTTGGTGCTGGATTTGATCGAACAGGGGAAAGCGCCAGAGCTCGAACTGGCGAACCCCATTGAGGCGACGAAGGCGATCAGCCGCGATGTGAACTGCACTTGGATCATCGAGCTGCGCGACGGGCGGAAAATCTCGGCCATCGACGTGCAGCGGCTCTATCTCCATGCGGCGCGGGAGCACTGCGCGGCGGACGCGGAGACGGCGTGGCTGCTGCGCGAATGGGAGGCGGTGCTCGACGATCTCGCGGTGGATTTCTGGCGCTGCCGCGACCGGCTGGACTGGGTGGCGAAAAAGTTTCTGCTCACCACTTTCCAGGAAAGCGAGCGGCTGGAGTGGACTGACCCGTGGCTGCAATCCATCGACCTCGAATACCACAACGTCTCGCTGGAAAACGGGCTCTACTACGAGTTGATGCGCGAGAGCCAGATGCGCCGCATGGTGAGCGAGGACGAGATCCGCCGGGCGATTTTCTATCCGCCGGAAACAACGCGCGCCTTTTTCCGCGGTCGCGCGGTGGCGCGGTTCAACCGGGAGATCGAGACGATTCAGTGGGATGAAATCGCCTTTGCCTCCAACGGCACGCGGCGCACCGTGGCGCTGCCGCACCCGGCGCACGACGAATGGCTGGAGCGGGTAAACGCGGCGATCCGGGGAGCGCGGACGTTTGCGGAGATGACCGCCGCGCTGGGGTAGCGCGCCGGGCGCGCTGCCACTATTTTTCGCTTTCGACATCATTCGCCAATGATTTGGCGCCGGTTTCGCTGGCGGCGACTTTGTCGAGCTGGGAGCGCACGGACTGGGGCGAGGCACCGCGCGTCCATTATGATGTGATACCAAACTCAGTTGAAGACTGGACGATACGAATCGGTGCGTTGCGCGATTTCCTTCGGTTCTCGGACTTTGGAAGGTGTCGGTTTTCAACTGTGTTTGGTATGACCCCAAAACGCGGGGGCGCGAAGTGGGGCACCACGGAGCGGGCGGCGCGGCTGACCGCGGCCTTTGCCAAGATGGGCCGGAAGGTGCTGGAGCAGGAAGGGCAGGCGGAGGGCTGGCTGCTGGGGCGGGCGGGCCGGTGTGGGTCCACCGGCCCTCGCTGGTGCAGCATGTGGCGGTGGATTCGAGCTGGGGGGCGCGGGTGCAGCGGGCGCTGGACTACGATCCGCGCTGGGCGGGGTAAAAGGTCAGGCGCTGGCCGTCGGGCCGCGCCGCGCGGGCCGCACGAAGCCGCCGAGCCCGAGCGCGAAAACCAGCAGCGTGGCCGTGGCCGGTTCCGGCACCGCCCCGGCGAGCGCGGAAGCGTTGCCGCCGGGCGAGACAAACGTATTGATGGCCACGCCAGTCACCGCGTTGCGCTCGACGATGTTGCCATCGTTGGCCGAGGTAAAAAGCCGGCCGCCGACGAAGCCAAGGCCGTACTCGAACGCAGGAGTGGCGAAGCTGTTGAGCTGCGCCCCGGTGTTGGGGTTGAGTTCGTGGATCCCGCCGGTTGCATCGCTGACGAAAAGCGTGTTGGTCACCGGGTCGAAGTCGATGCCGCCGATCGCGTCGAAGCTGACCGTGTAGTTGGCGAACGAAGCGCCGGTGGTCGGATTGAGCAAATCAATGCGATGGGCGCTATAATCATGGGCGAACAACGTCGGCCCGAAACTGCTCGTGCCATAGCCCAGCCCATCAACGGCCCCGGCGGGCCGGGCGTAGCTGGTCACCACGGCTCCGGTCAGCGGATTGAGCACGTAAATAGTCGCCACATCAATAGTCGTGTAATAAAGCGCCGTGGCCGAGGCTCCCAGCGCGTCTCCGCCGCTGCCCTGGGTCGGCGAGGGCGTCGCGTAGGAGTTCAGCAAAGCCCCGGTATCGGGGTTCAGAGTGTTGATGAGATTGTTGGTGGTCGTCACGCTATAGAGCGTTTGCGCGTGGGCGGAGGTCAGGACGGGCAGGACGAGCAGGGCGGCGGCGAGAAAGGTGCGAGGTGATGTTTTCATGTTTTGTTGTTTTGGGTTTCACTACTCCCTGGGGACGGAGCGCAGCAGGCGTTTTCCCCCGTAATCCGGCAATGACAATCGCCAGCTATTTGGTTGGGGCGCAGAGTGAGTTTTTGGCCGTGGGAAAAAATCAGAAAATCCCAGGCTACACGGGCGCGGGTTCGAGGGCGGCGCGGACGATGGTGGTGAGTTTGGCGGAGAGGTAGGGCTTGGGGAGATAGTTGCGGCCTTCTTGAAGCGGGACGGTGCTGCCGAAAAGCTCGGAGCTGTAGCCGCTGGTGTAGATGACTTTCAGTTCCGGACGCTCGGCGAGAATCTGCCGCGCGAGTTCGATCCCGCTGATGCCGGGCATGATGACGTCAGTGAGGAGCAGGTCGATTTTCGACCCCTGCTCTTTCCAAACCGCGAGCGCGGCATCAGCGTGCCCGGCCTCGAGGACGCGATACTGGTGATGCCGGAGCACTTCCACCACGAGGCTGCGGACGGCTTCATCGTCCTCGACGACGAGGATGGTGTATTCGCGCAGCGTCGGCTCGGGGATGAAAAACTCGGGCTCGGCTGGCTCCTCGGTGCGGGTGGTGACGGGGAGGAAAACGCGGAAGGTCGAGCCGCGGCCGACGGCAGTGGCGACGTCGATCCAGCCGTCGTGCTGCTTGGTAATGCCATAGACGGTGGCGAGGCCCATGCCGGTGCCTTTATCCACGGCCTTGGTGGTGAAAAACGGCTCGAAGATGCGGCTGCGGGTGGCGGGATCCATGCCGGTGCCGGTGTCGGCGACGCTGAGACAGACGTAACTGCCGGGTTCGATCTCGGGATTTTTTACGGTGTCGGCGGAGGTGAAGACGGTGGTGCCGGTTTCGATGAGGATGCGGCCGCCCTTGGGCATGGCGTCGCGGGCGTTGAGGACGAGGTTGAGGAGGATTTGCTCGACGCCGGTCTGGTCGGCCCAGATAGACGGGAGGGAATCGGCGAGGGCGCAGCGCAGCTCGACGGGCTCCCCGAGGAGGCGGCCGAGCATGCCGGTGAGGTCGCGGATGAGGGTGTTGAGCTGGAGCACGCGCGGGCAAATGATCTGGCGGCGGCTGAAGGCGAGGAGCTGGCGGGTGAGATCGGCGGCGCGGCCGGCGGCCTTGGTGATTTCGTGCAGCGAATCGGTGACTTCTCCGCTGTGGCCGGGCTGGCCGAGTTGGAGGCTGGCGTGGCCTTGAATGATGGTCAGGAGGTTGTTGAAATCGTGAGCGACGCCAGCGGCGAGTTGGCCAATGGCCTCCATCTTTTGCGCCTGGCGGAGTTGGTTTTCGAGCTGCAGGCGCTCGGAGACATCGATGATCATGACGAGCACATGGGGCACGCCGGCGATGGTCAGGCGCTCGATGGTTACGAGGGTGTCGCGGAGTTCGCCGGACTTGGTGCTGACCTGCGCGGGAATGTCGCGCGCGGCGCTGCTTTCGTGGAGCTGACCGAGGATGCGGGTTTCGTAGTCGAGGCAGAGCCGGAGTTCGAGCGGGGTGCGGTCGATGAGTTCGCCCCGGGTGTAGCCGGTCATGGCGGCGAAGGCGTCGTTCACATCCACGAAGCGCTGCTGGTGCAGGGTCTGGATGGCGAAGGGGATGGGGCAGGCGCGAAAGGCCTTGGCGAAGCGCTCCTCGGAGCGGCGCAGTTCGGTGTTGCTGGCCACGAGTTCGCGGGTGCGGGCGGCGACTTTGCGGTCGAGCGCCTCGACCTGGAGCTGGGCCTGGCCGGTGACCTGCCACTTTTTCGTGAGCGCGTGGGCGAGTTGGAGAACCTCGATGTTGTCGAAGGGTTTTTTGAGGATGACGAGGTTGTCGTTGACGCCGAGCTTCGCGGTCATCTTTTCCCACGAGTAATCGGAGTAGGCGGTGCAGACCACGATCTGGAGAGCGGGATCGACCTCCCAGATCCTCGAGATTGTCTCCACGCCGTCCCAGCCCGGCGGCATGCGCACATCGACAAAAGCCATGGCGTAGGGCCGGGCCGTGTGCAGGGCGGCGATGACTTTGTCGAGGGCGTCGCGGCCCTGATGCGCGGAGTCGAGCTGGAATTCGATGGTCGCAGCGGACGGGGGCGCGTCGAAGAGGATGGACTCGACGGCTTCCAGAGCGAGGGCACTGGCCCCCGGAGTGGTGAGGATTTTGCGGAAGTCCTCATGGATCGCGGGATTGTCGTCCACGAGGAGGATGCGGTTGTTGAATTCGGCGCTCATACGGTGGCAGCAGCGGTGAGGGGCACTTCGAAGATGAAGGTCGCCCCAAGGCCGGGACCGGCGCTTTGGGCGAGGAGGCGTCCCCCCATCTGCTGGGCGGCGAGACCGGCGCTGTGGAGGCCGAAGCCGTGACCGTCGGGGCGGGTGGTAAAGCCGTGGGAAAAAATGCGCGTGAGGTTTTCCGGGGCAATGCCGACGCCGGTGTCGATAAGGTGGATGGCGGCGTGGTTTTCGTCTTTGGGCGCGATGCGGATGGTCAGGCGCTTTTCGCCGGAGCCGCCTTCGTCCATGGCGAGGGTGGCGTTGCGGATGATATTGATGAGGATTTGCAGCACCTTGTGCTTATCGACGGCGACGGGGGGGACGGATGTGTAGTCACGCACAATGGTGATACGGTGGCGGTCGAGGCTGTCCACGTTCAGGCGGAGCGCGTCCTCGACGAGGGTGTCGAGAGGCAGGTGCTCGATGAGGCCGGAGACGCGGGCGTAGGTCTGCTGCATGGCGACGATGTCCTTGATGTGCTCAATGTTTTTCGTCAGCAGGTCGAGTTCGCCCCGGGCGGTGCGGCGCTCGGTGTCGAGATGCTGGCTGAGGTCGGCGAGGTAGCCGGGCAGGAGTTTGCCTTTCGGATCGTTCGCGAGGAAATCGGCGAGGTCGCCGTTTCGCTCGCGGAGCAGGGCGGTCGCTTTGACGAGGTTCTCGGTCTTTGACTGGCCGAGGCGTTCGGAGATGAGGGTGGCGGAGACGTTCACGCTATTGAGGACATTGCCGACATTGTGAAGGACGCCGGTGGCGACTTCCGCCAGGCCGGCATGGCGCGAGGCGTCGATGAGCTGTTGCTGGGCGCGCTGGAGTTCCTTTTCGGCGCGTTTGCGTTCGGCGATCTCGTGGAGCAGCGCGGTGTCGCGGGTCTGGATCTGGTCGAGCATGCTGTTGAAGGAATCGGTGAAGGAGCCGAGTTCGTCATCCACAGCTTTGGGCGCGCGGACGGAGTAGTCGTTTTTGGAAGCGATGCGGCCGGCGGCGTCGGCGAGGGCTTTGATCGGGCCGAGGATGAGGCGCTCGAGTTTCGATGAAACGAGGACGGCGACGAGGAAGGAAATGGCGAGGATGGCGACGAGAGTGACCGCGAAAAGTCGGTGGAGCCCGGAGGCTTGGCGGTCGTAGTCGGCGTGAAGAAAAAGGCTCCCGATGCGCTCGCGGTCGAGAATGATCGGGTGGACGTAAAGCAGGTCGAACCCGTCGTCGCGAAAACCGGGATCGGGCGGCAGCTTGGCGTCGTGGTAGCCATGAGTGTTGCCGATGGCGGCGAGGGGAGCGCCGTCGTCGAGGACGATCTCGGCACCTGTGATCTGGGGCTTGGCTTTAAGCGCGGTGAGAATTTCCCGGGCGTCGTCTTCGTTCTTAAACTGCACGGCGGCGGTGCTGTTGCTCGCGATGATTTCGGCGACGGAGGTGAGGTCGCGCCGGAAATCGCGTTTGAATTTCACGAACTGGAAGGCGAAGAGCGCGCTCGAAGCCACGCAAAGGGCGGCGGTGCAGGTGGCCAGCACGACGAGGCGCAGCTTGCGCTGGATGGGCATCTGGCGAAGGCGCAGAAACATGGCGGTTTAGGGAGAGGTTTCGGATGGGGGCTGGCGTCCGCCGGTCCCGGGATAGGCGATGGGGATGAGCTTGGAACTGACTCGCAGGCTCTCCCGGCTGGCCGCGCCGAGATTGATCTCAAAGCGGATGTCGCCCTCGATGTTGAGGAAATTGATAACCCCGCCGCTGCGCAGGAAGTTGTCAGATTCACCGACGCTGAGGATGTTTTCGTGGCGCATCTCGTAGAGGATGGAACCGAGGCGCTCGCGCATCGAGCGGCTGACGAAAACGAGGTGGCAGGCCGGGAGCTCTGCTTTGTTGGTGAGGTGGCGAATCTCGACCGGGCGATCTTTGATCCGGCGCCTTTGAAAGGATTCGCGGAGAAAGCTGGTGATGTCGTCCGGGCCGTACACGCCGATGATGAACGGCGACACGCTGGAGGCAAATTTTTTCGCCGGCCAGTCGATGAATTTGGTGAAGGAGTAAATCTGAGCCGCCTTCTTCTGGTATTCGGAATCCACGTCCTGGGCGCGGCAAAGCCCCGCCAGGCCAGCGAGAAGTGCCAGCAGCAAAGAGGGCAATTTTTTCCAACTCCAGCGGGCGGGTGCGCACTCGCGTAACATCGGTCGGCGATCTAGCGGAGGGCAGGGCCGCGGGCTGTTTGGGCGTGCGGTCGGGGTGGGGCGGGAGCGCCGGAAAGGCCCGCCGGGAAAGGCCCCACCGCTTCGCCCAGAGGGAGTGGGGCGAGGTGGGGAAGGCGGCGGAGAGGGGTGGACATCGGCAGGCAGTGCTGGCTGACACGGAGTCAAGCAGCCGGTATGCCGGGTG
>JBBQCM010000092.1:0-26029 GCA_038318725.1 Chthoniobacterales bacterium | reverse complement strand
CGTTTTGGCGACGCAAAATCCGCTCGAACAGGAAGGCACCTACCAGCTCCCCGAGGCGCAGCTCGACCGCTTCATGCTCAAGCTGCGCGTGGGCTACCCGAGCAAGGCCGAGGAGCGCAAAATCCTCGACCTCATGGCGACAAGCGCGCCGAATCTGAACGTGCTCACGATCACCGAGCCCGCGGACATCATCCGCTCCCGCGAGATCGTGAACTCGATCTACGTGGATGACCGCGTGAAGGATTACATCGTCGATGTGGTCTTCGCCACGCGCGACCCCGCCAGCTACAAGCTGAAGCTCGACGGCATGATCCGCTACGGCGCGTCGCCGCGCGCGACCATCGCCCTCACGCTGGCCGCGCGCGCCCGCGCCTTCATGGCGGGCCGCGGTTACGTCACCCCGCAGGATGTAAAAAGCGTGGGCCCGGATGTGCTGCGCCACCGCATCATCGTCAGCTACGAAGCCGAGGCGGAGGAGATGACGAGCGAGCAGATTATCGAGAAGATTTTCGCCGGGCTGGCGGTGCCGTGAGCATCCAAACCTGTCATTCTGAGCGGAGTTCCCGGCGGCCGCAGGTGGGCGGGAACGGAGTCGAAGAACCTCTAACTATTGGTGGGCGGAGGCGGCGGCTGGGAGCGTGCGCGCATTCTCCCACCGCCTCCGCCCGCGAAAAGTTTGAGATCTTTCGACCCCGCTACGCTTCGCTCAGGATGTCAGGGTTTTTTTCCTGAAATGGAAGCGGCCCGCGACATCCTTAAGAAAATTCAGCGTCTTGAGCTCAAGACTCGCGGCCTTGTCGCAGCCACGTTCTCCGGGCAGTACCGCAGCGTTTTCAAAGGCCGCGGAATGAACTTCGAGGAAGTCCGCGAGTATCAACCGGGCGATGAAGTGCGCAGCATCGACTGGAACGTGACCGCGAAATACAGCGAGGTGCATGGGGCGGCCTATGTGAAGAAGTTCACCGAGGAACGTGAGCTGACGGTGATGCTCGTGGTGGATGTGAGCGCGTCGGGCGATTTCGGCAGCGTGCATCTGAGCAAGCGGGAGCTGGCGGCGGAGGTGGCGTGCCTGTTCGCGTTCAGCGCGATTCGGAACAATGACAAGGTCGGGCTGATTCTCTTCTCGGATCACGTCGAGCTTTTCATCCCGCCGAAAAAAGGCCGCGTCCACACGCTGCGGCTCATCCGCGAAATTCTCTACTTCGAGCCGAAGGGCCGCGGCACTCAGCCTGCGGAGGCGCTGGATTACCTGAACCAAGTGCTCCATCGCCGCTCAGTCGTCTTCCTGATTTCCGACTTCCTGACGCCCGACTTTTCCCGCCAGCTCGCGGTCACCAGCCGCCGGCACGACTTGATCGCGATCCCGATCGTGGACCCGCGCGAGGAAGAACTGCCCGATGTGGGCCTGCTGACGTTGGAGGACGCGGAGACCGGCGAGCAGATCGAAATCAACACCTCTGACCGCGCCACGCGGCTCGGGTACTTGAAAGCGGTCGATCAGCGCACCGCCGAGCGTCTGCGCGATTTCCGGCGCAAGCGCATCGACGCCATCTCGCTCAAGACCGACCATGACTATCTCCCGGCGCTCCGCACCTTCTTCCGCACCCGCGAGCGCCGGCTGCAAATCCGATGATCGCCGCGCTGCTCGCCATCATCGCCACTCCCGCACCATCGGCCGCGCCGGGCTCGCCCGCGCCCGTCGAGATCAGGGACATTGCCCCGCCGCTGGATGTGTTTCCGTATCCGCTGTGGATGGTGTTGACCGTGGCAGGCCTCGCGCTCGTGGTGCTCGGCATGCTCGCGTGGCTGCTCGTCCGCTGGATGAAACGCCGGCCGGCACCGCCACCGCCGACGCCGCGCGCTGTCGCTCTTCGCGAACTCGAAAAGCTGCGCGGTCAGGTGCAGGAGCTCGATCCGTACGCGTTCAGTTTCGCGGTGTCCGACGTGTTGCGCACCTTCATCGGCGCGCAGTTTGGGCTGCACGCGCGGGAGCAAACCTCGCCGGAATTCCTCGCGGAGATTTCACAAGCGGGACGCTTTTCGGACGCCGACCGCAACTTGATCGGCGAGTTCCTCGTGCATTGCGACATGATCAAATTCGCACGCATCGATGCCACCGCCGAAGACGGCGCGAAGCTGCTCGATAGCGCCGTTGTTTTCGTCCGGGGAAAATCTCCAAAAACTGCCGCGCTGACCTCACCGGAGCGCTGACTTTTTGCTCGCTCGGGTAGCCCACACCGAAGGTTTGCTTGATTCGCTTTCGGGCTTTCGACTATTGCAGTTAGCGAGATGATTCCCAACGCGCCTCAGGAACTCGGCGACTTCCGCATCGAAGGAAAGCTCGGGCAGGGCGCGATGGGCACGGTCTATCGGGCGCATCAAACCTCGCTTCACCGCATCGTGGCGCTCAAAGTCCTGCCGCCGCATGCCGCGCTGGATCCGGAATTCATCGCGCGTTTCAAGCAGGAAGCGAGGGCGGCAGCCGCGCTCAATCACCCGCACATCGTGCAGATTTATGCGGCAGGCGAGAGCGAAGGGACGCACTTTTTCGCCATGGAGTACGTCGATGGCGAGACGCTCGGCACGCGGGTCGCGCGGAAGGGCCGGCTCGATCCGCGCGAAGCGATGGCGACGGCCGTCTATGTGGCGCGGGCGCTCGACTATGCATGGAAGCGGGTGCAGATCATCCACCGCGACATCAAGCCGGATAACATCTTCCTGTCGCGCGAGGGTGAGGTGAAGCTGGGCGATCTCGGGTTGGCCAAGGCGCTCGACGCGCAGGGGATGGGCATGACGCAAACGGGGATTGCCATGGGCACTCCCTACTACGTGAGCCCAGAGCAGGCGCGCGGGGACCGGGGAATCGATTTTCGCGCGGACATTTACAGTCTCGGCTGCACGCTTTTCCATGTGCTCACTGGGGTGACACCTTACCAGGGCGACAGCGCGATGGGCGTGATGCTCCAGCACCTCACCCAACCGCCGCCG
This sequence comes from Chthoniobacterales bacterium, assembly GCA_038318725.1. Lineage (GTDB taxonomy): Bacteria > Verrucomicrobiota > Verrucomicrobiia > Chthoniobacterales > Chthoniobacteraceae > Chthoniobacter. The sequence goes on along the minus strand of JBBQCM010000092.1, from coordinate 23,041 downwards.
GAGATTGATAAGGTGTGGCCGGGCTGTCCGCTGGCGATCGTCGGGCTGATCGAGCGGATGCTGCGCAAGGATGCCGGCGCGCGGCACCAGAGTTACCAGGAACTGATTGAGGAACTCCTCTGGGTGGCAGAGAAACTGGAGGAGCCTGGGGCGCTGTCGGAGCCGGCGCGTTCGATGATCGTGCCTGCTCCGGCGGCGGCGAAAGGAACTGCGGCCCCGCTGGCGGCAGGCTCCGCCGCGTTGCCGCCAGTGGGGAGAGGATCGCGAAAGGTGCTGGCTGGGACTGTGACTGTGGTCGCCCTGCTGACGATCGTTGCGCTGGCTTGGGCGCCGTGGAAAAAACCGGCAGGCGGCATGGTTGGCACTGCCGTCCCAACCGGCACCGGCGCGGCCCTCGCTGAAAGTCCTGCGATGTCCGCGAAAACCGAGGAGTCGCCTGCGGGGGCTGACTCGGTAAGGGTGCCGCCCACCCCGGATGGGGCGTTTGCCGAAAAGCCCGCGCCGCTCGCAAAGGTCGATGAACTACCGGTCACAACCGAGCCGGTGAAGATGGCGGAGGCTGCGGCCGAGCCCGTGCCGCCGGTGAAGGTGCCGGAAGTCGAAAACCCCGGGAGCCGTCCTCCTGATGGGGCCGGTGCTGTCTCAACTCCCACAACCGAGACGGATAGCACGGCAGCCAGTAGTGTCGATGCGCTCGCCGGTTTCACGCCAGGCGCTTGGATCGAGCTATTTACTGGCCGAGATATTTCGCGGCTGCGCGGTAGTAATCAGGACGCTTTTCCCCACGGATCATGGATCGTCGAGGAGGGCGCTCTGCGGGGCTTGGGCAGGCCAAACGCTCAAAACCTCGTGATCCGGGAAACATTCCGCGACTTCGAGTTGGAGTTCGCATGGAGGATCGGTTCGGTGGGCGATAGCGGCATCCTTTACGGTCCGCGAGAGTTTCAACTCGTGGATGATGTCGGTCACCGTAATGGGAAGAACCCCAGCACTTCGGCTGGAGCACTCTGTTACCTTATTGCCCCAAATGCCCTCAAAAAGCTAAAGCCAGCGGGTGAATACAACCCTGCCGGGGAATACAATCAGGGTCGGCTGATTGTGAAGGGAAACCACGTCGAGCACTGGATCAACGGGGCCAAGGTGGTCGAATACGAACTCGGAAGCGCCGCCTTAAGAAGCTTGGACACGCCCGGCGCAGGATTTACCGAAACCGGGGACATGGCCATCCAACTCCAGTCGCCCGGCGGAAACGGAAATGTGTGGTTCCGAGATATCCGTATCCGGAGGCTGACGGAGTCCCCGGTTGCAACGCCGCCATCTGCCGCGCCGCAAACGGCAGGGAAATTTGTGAACCTGTTGAATGGTCTCCTTACGGGATGGCGGGGCGGCGACACCTTTGATCACCGCAAGCTCCTGGCCATGTCTCCGACGGCCCGGGCCTCGCAGATCGCCACTTGGACCAGCGCGATGTTTGAGGGTAATCCGAAGACTGGAAAGCCGCATTGGTACATGCAGGGCGGGGAACTCGTGAATGACGGGTTCGGAGGCTATGCCGCGACGGAAAAGGACTACGGGAATTTCGAGTTGCGTTTGGAATACAAGAACGGGCCGCGGGCCGATGCGGGCGTTTATTTCCGCGGCGTGCCGCAAGTTCAAATCTGGAATTCCTCCGACAAAGGTTCCGGCGGTCTCTACAACAACTCGCCCGGAGCACCTGGGGAAATCCCGTTGGTCAGGGCGGACAAACCTTTTGGCGAATGGAACCAACTCCGCATTATCATCATCGGTTCGCGGGTCAGTGTGTGGCTCAATGAAAAGAAGGTTGTGGACAATGCAATCTTTGAAAACTTCTTTGATCGCACGCAGCCCGTCCCGGCGCGTGGTCCCATTCAGCTCCAGAACTTGGGGGAGGAGATCCGCTGGCGGAATATCTTCATCCGTGAAATCGGAGCGGCGGACGCCCCTGAAGCTATCGGAGGAATCGCCACCGCCGCGGCGCAGGCGGAGGCCGTGAGAAAGTATCCGCAGCTCGGACGGACAGGGTCGGCTTTCAATCTCGAGTTCGTCCGGCGTTTCAAGAGTTACCAGACGCAGAAGCCCGATTTTTTCAAGAATACCGCGTGGTCGCTAAAGCTGGCCGACGAGGTGGCGGCAATGCCCCCAAAACCTCGGAAGATGCTCTTTTTCTCAAAATCGAGCGGCTTCGAACATTCCGTGATCAGCTACAAAAACGGCACTCCAAGTTTTGCGGAAAAGGTGCTGGCCGACCTCGGTGCTAAGAACGGCTGGGAGTTCAAGTTTTCTAAGGATGGCTCGCTCTTCACAGCGGAATACCTCGATCAGTTTGATGCGCTTTGTTTCTTCACTTCCGGCGATCTCTGCACACCCGGCACCGACGGTCAGCCACCGCTGACCCGGGCAGGAAAACAGGCGTTGCTCGATGCGGTCACGGGTGGAAAGGGCTTCGTCGGCATCCACAGCGCGACGGATACTTTTCACATGAACAGCGAGGCGAACAGGAGCCCGGACCGCTACAAGAACTTTGGCGAAGCGGCTGATCCTTATGTGAAGATGATCGGCGGAGAGTTCCTCGGCCATGGTCCTCAGCAGATCGCGCGCATGCGCAGCATCGATCCGAAATTTCCCGGCATCGCGAAGTATACCGACGGTTTCGCTCTGCATGAGGAGTGGTATTCGCTGAAGGATTTCCGGCCCGATTTGCATGTCCTCCTTTTGCAAGAAACCGCGAACATGAAGGGGAGCGAATATCAGCGACCAGCGTACCCCGCGACTTGGACGCGGCAGCATGGCAGCGGGCGCGTTTTCTACACGTCGATGGGCCACCGCGAGGACGTTTGGACGAACCCGATTTTCCAGGAAATCCTTACTGGAGGCATCGCCTGGGCTCTCGGCGACGCTGCTGCGGCGATCACGCCAAACCTCAATCAGGCGGCACCGAAGTCCTCGCAGAATCCGCCGTTTCCCGCGACAGGCCGCTGATCCTACCTCGGCTTCCGCCCGCCAAATAAACCACCCATCAGCGCAGGACGTTTGTTCTCACCGAAGAGATAGGACTGTACGTCGGCTTGGAGCGCGCGAACGGTGGGATGGCGGTCGGAGGGGTCGAGAGACATCGTCTTGAGCACGGTGCTGACCAATTTGGCGGGTAGTTTTCCGTCCGCGAGATGGGGCAGGCTGTGTCCGACGACGGCCTGATCGGGCGGGGTGAACTTCCCGGTGGCCGCATTGGTCAGCATCTCCTGCTTGTCGGCTCCCTCGATCGGTGGACGGAGGGTGAGGAGATTATAGAGAATTGCTCCGAGCGCGTAAATGTCAGCCCGCCCATCGACCTCGCTGGACTTCCCGGAAGCCTGCTCGGGGGCCATGAATTGGACGGTGCCGAGTGCCACCCCGGGAAGCGTGTTGATGGCCAGAGGGTCTTCACTGCGGAGCGACTCGACCATCGAGCGGGCACTGGAGCTGGTCGGGTGGGCGTTCGCGTCGCGCCCGAGCGGTTTAGCCAGTCCCCAGTCCATGACCAGGACTTCGCCGAAGTCGCCGAGCATGAGGTTCTCCGGCTTGAGATCACGATGGACCACGCCTTTGGAGTGGGCGTAGGCGATGCCGTCGCAAACTTTGAGGAAGACAGTCAGAAGCTCGCTCAAGGGATACTGCCCGAGCGTTTTCGGGCGTTCGAGGCGCAGACCCTGAAGCACCTGCTTGAGCGACTCGCCCCGCACGAGTTGCATGGTGAAAAACGGCTTCTCCAGCTCGTTCACGTTCAGCTCGTAAACGGGGACGATATTGGGGTGCTCGAGCTGCGCGGTGATCTGGGCCTCGTCCACGAAGCGGGCGACGACTTGGGCCGAATCCATCGAGAGCAGTGTCTTCATCGCCACGATCCGCCGGGTGGAGACGTCCAGCGCCTCGAGCACTACACCCATTCCGCCCATCGCGATCATGCCCTTGATTTTGTATTTCCGCTCTCCCCGGATCTCGGTGGGCAGGTATTGCAGCGCGGCCTGGGCTTGTGGGGCGAGTGAGCTGCCGGCGTCGTCGCTGCGCAAGCGGCGCAGATGCAGTTGCACATCGCCGACGCAGACCTCCTGCTGGGGAAAGAGGTAGGTCGGCTCGGCGATGGTCTTTCCAGCGACGAAGGTGCCGTTTGCGCTGCGCAGATCCTCGATGATCCAGTCGAAATAATTCAAGGTGAGCAGCGCATGGCGGCGAGAGACCCGCTCAGATCCGAGGAGCCGAATCGGACAGTCGGCTTCGCGCCCGATCTCGTAGTGGCCCGGCGGTAGTGCTTCCCGGAAAATCTCCTGGCCGTCCAGAAGGCCGATGAGTTCGGTTTGTGGAATGATCATTTCGCATGGGGTTCCCTTTTGGAGGATTCCCAAAGGCAAGGCGGGTTGGCGAACCTCATTTTGTGAAAACAGTTGGCAGTTCGTGCGGGAGCGCTTGAACAAACGCGACGACTAAGAGTCTCATGGCGACCTTCATGTTCTGGTCTTTCGCCCATCCGTGGCTGCTGCTCTTCCTTCTGGCGCTGCCGCTGCTCGCGCTGCTGCAAGGCGGCCGCGGCGCCGCGCCGGCCGTGGTCTTTTCGTCGCTGCGTCCGCTGCACGCGCTGGGCCGGCCGCGGCGTTCGCGCATCGGCGGCTGGCTGGCGACGCTCCTGCTCGCCGCGCTCGCGCTGCTCATCGTCGCGCTGGCGCGCCCGCAGATGGGCCGGACGATCAGCAAGGTGCAGGCGAGCGGGATCGACATCATGCTCGCGATCGACGTTTCCGGCTCGATGTATGCCGAGGATTTCACCATCGGCGGCGAACGCGCCAACCGGTTGGAGGTGGTGAAACAGGTCACGCAAAAATTCATCGAAGCCCGCCCGAACGACCGCATCGGCATCGTCTGCTTCGCCGGCCGCCCGTATTTGGTTAGCCCGCTGACGCTCGATCACGACTGGCTTTTGCAAAACCTCGAGCGCGTGAAAATTGGGCTGGTCGAAGACGGCACGGCCATCGGTTCGGCCATCGCGTCGTCCGCCAACCGGCTCAAGGACAAGGACGCGAAGAGCCGCATCGTGGTGCTGCTCACGGACGGCGACAACAATGCCGGCAAAGTGCCGCCGCTGACCGCCGCGGAGGCGGCGAAGGCCATTGGGATCAAGGTTTATACCATCGCTGCGGGGACCAAAGGCTTTGCGCCGTTTCCGATGCAGGACGCCTTTGGCCGCCGGGTGTATCGGAATATGGAGGTGAAGGTGGACGAGGAGACGCTGAAAAAAGTCGCCGAAGTGACGAATGCGAAATTCTACCGCGCCACGGACACGAAGACGCTGAACCAGATTTTTGAGCAAATCGACAAGCTGGAGAAATCGACCGTCGAGCTGAGCCAGTACAAGCAATACCGCGACCTGTTCCCCTGGTTCCTCGGGTCGGGTTTCGGGCTGATCGCGCTGCAACTGGTGCTCGCGGAAACGGTGGGAAGGAGACTGCCGTGATGAACAGCCTCACCTTCGGCCAGCCGGTATGGTTCTGGGCTGGCGCAATCTTCCCCGTGCTCCTCGCGCTCTTCTTCCGAAGCGAAGCCCGGCGCGGCAAACTACTGCGTCGGCTCGTCGCCGCACGGTTGCAGGACCGGCTGGCGGGGAGCGTGAGCGTGGGCAAGCGGCGTTTCCGCTTTCTGCTCCTGCTGCTCGGATTGGCGTGCGTGATCGTAGCGCTGGCGCAGCCGCGGCTGGGCTATACGTGGGAGCAGAGCCAGCGCAAAGGGCGCGATGTGCTCCTCGCCATCGACTGCTCGAAAAGCATGCTCGCCACGGACCTCGCGCCGAGCCGGCTCGGGAGAGCGAAGCTCGCGGCGCAGGATCTCATCGGCCAGCTCCAGGGCGACCGCGCGGGACTGATTGCCTTCGCGGGCAGCGCGTTTTTGCAGGCCCCGCTGACGGTTGACTACAGCGCGGTGCTGAACTCCCTCGCGGAACTCGACACTGACATCATCCCCCGCGGCGGCACAAACATCGCGGCGGCGATCAAGACCGCGGTCGAGGCCTTTGGCAAAGGCGAGAGCGACCACCGGGCGCTCATCCTTTTTTCGGACGGCGAGGAAGTCGGAGAAGACGCTGTGCAAGCCGCCGAGGCGCTAAACGGCGCGGTGCGGATTTACACAGTCGGCATCGGCTCGGCGGACGGCTCGCTCATCCCGGTGCCCGGAGGGAATGGGGGGACGGAGTTTGTGAAGGACGAGAGTGGCCAGTTCGTGAAATCGCGGCTGGATGAAGACCGGCTAAGGAAAATTGCGGAAGTGACCGGAGGCTTCTACGTTCATCTCGATTCCGGCCTTGCGGAGATGCAGCAGATCGCCCGCGACGGCCTTGGCCAAATGAAAGAACAGGACATCGACGCAAAAATGTCGCGCCGCCCGATCGAGCGCTACCAGTGGCCGCTCGCGGTCGGGCTGGCGCTGCTCGCGTCGTCGCTGCTCGTGGGCGAGCGGAAGCGCGCGATGTTCCGTGAATCCAAGCCTCTCAAGGCTTTCGCGGTGGCATTGGTCATGGCGGGTTTTATTTTCACCCCGGTGGCGCAGGCGAAGAACGCGGGCGTTGAGGCGTATGAACGGCAGGATTACGAGGACGCCGCCCAGGAATTCACAAAGCAGCAGCGGCGGATGCCGGAGTCCGAAGCGTTGCATTTCAACCAGGGAGCGACGGCTTATAAGCGGGGCGATTTCGGCAAAGCGCTCGAGGCCTTTGCGAAGGCCGTGACCTCGCCCGATGCGCAACTCCGCGCAGCGGCGGAATACAATCTCGGCAATACGCTCTACCAGCGCGGCGCAGCGCGAAAGGACAAGGAGCCCAAGATCAAGGAGTGGAAAAACGCGCTCCAGCACTACGACCAGGCGTTGAACGTGCAGCCGCTGAACCCGGATGCGAAATACAATCGCGATCTCGTGCAACGGCTCATCGAGGAATTGCAGAAGGAGCCGCCGAAGTCCGACGAGCAGAAGCAGCAGGACAAAAAAGACGAACAAAAAAAGGACAACAAGAACGAGGACCAGAAACAGCCAAAAGACGGCGAGAACAAGAGCGACCAAAAACAGAATCCGCAGGACAAGGAGAAGCAGGATCAGCAGAAGCAGCAACAGGATCAGAAATCGCAGGGCGACAAACCCCAGGACCAGCAGCAGCCGCAGAGCGGTTCGGAGAAGAGTGACGAGCAGGGCAAGGAGGACAAGAAGGATGGCAAGCAGGACGACCAGCAGAGTGGCGACAAGGGCGAGAAGAAGGACGCGAAGAACGACCCGCAGAAGCAGGGTCAGGAAAAGGGCGAGCAGCCGCCCAAGGACGGGAAGAAGGGCGAGCAGCCCAAGCCTTCATCCGATCAGCCGGACAAAAAACTTGCGGGCGACATCAAGCCGCAGAACGGCCAACCGCCGCCGAGCCCGGAACAGCAACAGGCCGCGGAGGAAGCGCAGGCCGCGGAGGAGGGCAAGATGACGGAGGCGCAGGCGAAAGGGTTGCTCGATTCGCTCAAGGGCGAGGACACGAAAGTGCAACTGCTCAAGCCGGGCGAGAAGCGCGCGGGTGGGCGGGTTTTGCGCGACTGGTAGAAAAATGCCCACGCTGCTTTCACTCGCTCCAATCCGTTTGCTCCGGGCCGGCCTACTGGCGCTGGTGATCATTTTCGGTGCCGCGACTCAGGCGGCGGACGTCTCGGTCAAAGCGAGTCTGACGCGTGGGATCACCGTCATCGGCGAGCCGGTGCAGTATCAGATCAAAATCAGCAACGCCAAGCGCGCCGGCGATCCGCCGGATGTGGCGGCGGATGGGCTGGGCATCCGCTATCTGGGGCCGTCCTCCAGCGCCGTAATGCGCTTGGATCAGAGTGGCTTTCATCAGGAAAAAACCACCATCCAAGTCTATGAAGTCACGCCGGAAAAAAACGGGACCTTCACGATTCCCGCGATCGAGATGGATGTGGACGGGCGCCGGCTCAAGACTGAGCAGGTGACATTGACCGTGCAGCCGAGCAGCGCGGAGGATGAAACCAAACCCCGCGCGCAAGGCATGGCGGAATTGATCGTGCCGAAGACCGCGGCCTATGTTGGCGAGATGATCCCGGTTGAACTGCGCCTCTATGTGGATGCGCGTGTGCGCTGGCAGGCAGCGGGTATGCCGGTCATCGAGGGGGAGGGTTTCACCAAGCAGAAAATCCCCGAGCCGCGGCGGCCCGAGCAGGTGGTGAAGAACGGTCGCGAGTATGACCTGCTCGTTTTCAAAACGGCAATCACGCCCGGGAAGGCAGGCAAAATCAGCATTGGCCCGGCGGACATCATCTACAACGCGCAGGTGCCGCGCGCGCGGCGGAGCGGGCCGCGGTCGATGTTCGACATTTTCGACGACGACGTTTTCGGTGACCCTTTTTTCTCGCAAGCGCAGCAGATCAAGGTGAAGGCGCAGGCTGTGGAACTGACCGTGAAACCGCTGCCGGTTGCGGGCAAGCCGCCGGAGTTTTCGGGCGCAGTCGGGAATTTTCAATTCAGTGCCGGGGGCAGTCCGAACCAGGTGAAAATGGGCGACCCGGTGACGATGAAACTGCGCGTGAGCGGACGTGGAAATTTCGATCGCGTGGAAGCGCCCGCGCTTCGGAAGTCGGACGGTTGGCGGAGCTATCCGCCGTCGAGCGTCTTTACGAAAGATGCGAGCGACGACGTGGGGATAAGCGGGACAAAAGTTTTCGACATGGCGGTGATCCCCGAGGAGCGGAAGACGCAGATGCCATCGTTCGCGTTTTCCTACTTCGACCCCGAGGGGGAGAACTACGTGACGCTGACGAGCGAACCGGCGCCGCTGAAAGTGGAGGGAGTCAAGTTCGTCGCGCCGGCCCCTGCTCCCAAGACTACCGAAGCGGCGAACGCGCCAAACGCGACGCCGCAAAAAACTGCGCCTATCGCCAGCGATATTCTCGGCCCGCGCTACGAGGCCGGGGAGCGGAAATCATTTCAGCCATTGTATGAGCGGCGGGAGTTCTGGCTGGCGCAGGCCGTGCCGCTGGCGGTGCTGCTCCTGCTCACCGGCGCACGCCTGCGCCGCCCGCCGAATAGCGAAGCCCAGCGACAGGCGGCGCTGCGCCGGGAAAAGGCGGTGCTGCTTTCGAAGCTGCGTGGCGGCGAACTCGCGCATGCGGAGTTTTTCGACACAGCCGCGAGGGTCATGCAGATCGATACCGCTCTGGTGACAGGTGTGGAGTCATCTGGCGTGGATGCCGCGGCGGCCCGGAAGCTCGCGGCAAACGATGTGGCGACGGCGGAGGTCATCGACGACGTTTTCAACGCGCGGGCCGAGGTACTTTTTGCCGGTGGTGGGCACGGCGAGGGAAGTCTGCGGAGCGAAGACCGCAACCGCGTCTTGGCGGCCGTGGAAAAAATGGGGAGGAGCCGTGCGAAGAGTTGAGATCGGTGAATTCGGCCGACGAGTCGTAGCGACTCACCGAGCCGTCGTGGTGATGCTGGCGCTGGCGTTCCTCTGCGGGCGGGCTTTTGCGGAGAGCGGCGATTTCGAGGCGGCGAACCGGGCTTACGATCAAGGAAAGTTTGCCGAGGCGAAGGCCGGCTACGAAAAGCTGATCGAGGCGGGTGAGGGGAGTGCGAATCTTTTCTACAATCTCGGCAACGCCGACCACCGACTCGGCGCGGCGGGGCGCGCGATGCTCGACTACGAACGGGCGCTGGCGCTCGACCCGGCGCACCCGGAGGCGCAGGCAAATCTCGCGCTGCTGCGGAAACAGACGGGCGCGAAGCAACGCGCGGCGGTGTGGCAGGACACGGTTTTTGTCGGACAGGCGCTGAATGCATGGACGGTCGTGGCGGCGGGGGCGGGCTGGTTCGCCGTGTTTGGGCTCGTCATGATTCTCACGAGCCGTCACGCGGAAAAAACCGGGCTGTGGCTGGCGACGCTCGCCTGTCTGCTGCTCTGCGCCTACGGGGTGGGCATGCTTTGGTGGCGCGGGCAGGAGCGGGCTCTCGCCGTGGTCGTAGCGGGGCAGACCGAGGCGCGGCTGGCTCCGGCGGACAGCGCGGCGCTGGCGGAAGCGCTGCCGGCGGGCAGCCGGGTGCGGGTGCTGAGCGAGCGGGGGGAGTGGATTTACTGCGCCTTGCCGGGTGCGGGACGTGGGTGGATTCCGCGGCAGGCGATGGAGCGGGTGCGGCCGGGCGAGGCATGATCCGCGCGGTTACCCTCGTCTGCGGGCTGCTGGGTGCGTCGGCTCTGGCGGACGACTGGCGCGCGACGCTGACGCCGCCGCAGGCGGGCCGCTTTCCGCCGCTGCGGGCGCAAAAGGCGATCTATAGATTTGGCTGGGGCACGATCACTGCGGCGACGGCGGACTTCGATTTTTCCAAGACGAAGAGAGGGCAGCTCAAGCTGGTGGTCACGGCGAAGACGACCGGTTTTGCGCGCACACTCTGGCGGATGGATATGCAGCAAACGGCGCTGGCAGATGTGGCGACGCTGCACCCGATTTCGCTTCAGCAGACCGAGACCTACAAGGAGAAGACACTGATCGCGAAGGTGAACTTCGCGCCGGATCAACTGCTGCGCTGGCACGAGTCGAAGCCGCCCGGCGCGACGACGCCGAAGTGGCGGAAGTTCAAATGCCCGGACGTTTTTGACATCCACACCGCACTCCTTTTCACGCGCAGCCAGCGGATGCAGGCGGGGGACATCTACCGGTTGGTGGTTTATCCTGCGCGGGATGCGTATCTCGCGGAGATCGAAGTCATAGGGCGGGAGAAGCTGGAGGTGGGTGGCAAGGAGTATGCCGCCATCAAGTGCGCGCTGCGCCTGCAAGGGATCACCAAGCAACTCGCGCTGGAGCCGCACCACAAATTCAAGCGGGCGTTCATCTGGGTGTCGGATGATCGCGATCGGCTGCTGCTGAAGGTGCAGGCGGAGGTTTTCGTCGGGAGCGTGTGGACAGAGCTGGAGTCGGTGAAGTTTGCGGAGCCGTGAGGGTGCAAAACTTCGCGCCGTCATTCACTGCGTCGGCTCAGGCTCTGGAGCGGTTGAAGTTGAATTGTAGCCGCGCCACCGGCTTCGACATTCTTGAAACCGCTCTAATTCACCCAAATGCCGCGATAGACGCGCTGGCCTGACGGTGGCTCGGAGCTGCGAATAAAGCTGCGGCTGGGGAGGAGCCGGAGGGCGCTGAGGGTTTCGAGATCGAGACGACCGGTGAGGGTGAGGCGGGCGGCGCGCTGGTAGGTGAGGAGTGCCTCCTCGGTGGCGGGGCCGGGGAGGCCGTCGATGATGTCGCGGTAGAAGCCACGGCTGGCGAGGGTGGCTTGGGCATTGCGGAGGACGCGCTGCTGAACCTCGACTGGCGCGGTGGCGTAGGGCGTGCGGGCGAAGAGGACGGGGAAATCGTTGCTTGGCGCGTCGAGCGGGACAGGCGGACGGAGGACAGAGGAATCGCGCGGGGCCGGCGGAATGTAAGGCGTGGCGAAACGGGCATCCGGTTCGGCGGCGCGGCGTCTGGCTTCCTCGCGTTCGAGAAAGGCGCGGTCGTTGTCTTCGGCCGGCTCGTCCTTGCGCAGGTTGACCGGCGGCTTTTTGGCGGGTGGCGGGGCCACTTGCGGGGCGGATTTCGCCCCGCCGATGTTGAGTGCGTCGAGAGTTTCCTTGCTCAGTGTCCCGGTGACTTCGAGGCCATTGCGGATCTGGTAGCGGCGGAGTGCGGCGGTGGTTTCTGGCGAGGGCTGGCCGTTGACGTCGCCGTAGTAAAAGCCTTGCTTTTTCAGTTCGCCCTGCACGCTGAGGACCTGGTCATCGGCGAAAGCAGACGCGGCCAAAAGCAGCGGGAGAACAAGGAGAGAGACGGATTTTTTCATCGCGGTGAACTCCGACGCGGCGAGCGGCACACTCATTCAATGCACCGCGAGTTTCGTCGGGGCCTGGCCTGGCGGCGGGCGGTTTTTCTGGTAGGTCATCATGCCCTCGGCGATGGCTTTGGCAAGGAGGTCGCGATACTCGGTGTTCGAGACCAGGCGGGCGTCGAGCGGGTTGTTGAGGAAGCCGCCCTCGACGAGCACCGCCGGGCAGCGCGTGTGGCGCACCACGTAGAGCGGGCGTGGTTTGATGCCGCGGTTCGCGGCGTCGGTGCGGGTGACGAGCGCAGTCTGGATGTAACCGGCGAGGTCTTCGCCGTTGTCGCTCGCCACGGGCTCAGGCTTGTTGAAAAATCCGATCCATGTCCACGCGCTTTCCGGCGGCACCTTTTCGGTGGCGTAAAAGGTTTCCACGCCCGTCGAGGCGGGGTTGGGCGAGTGGTTGAAGTGGATGCTGAGGAAGATCGCGTTGTCGATCTTGTTGGCGATGGCCGCGCGTTCGGAGAGCGGGACGAAGGTGTCGTCGCGCCGGGTGAGGACGGTCGGGAAGCTGAATGCGCCGAGAAGCTTTTCCACGCGGAGAGCCACGTCGAGATTGAGGTCCTTTTCCTGGAGGCCGTTCGCGCACGCACCGTTGTCCCGGCCACCGTGGCCGGGGTCGATGACCACGATGGGGAACGTAGGATTGAGCGCGGCGGTGAGGCGACTTTCGATCGTCGGGCTGTCATCGGGAGCGACGATAAAGGTGAGACAGCCGCCGAGCACGACCAAGCCCACGCAGGGCATGGCGTTCTTCATGCGGAAAAGCTGGCGCGCGCGCCCGAGAAAACTGGAGCGCCGGAGCTTTGCGGTGGAATGGCTTTTCACTGCCGGGTCTGACGCGATGTCGCGTCCCGTCATTCGCGTGAAAAGTTCGAGTTGTTGCGGATCGTCCACGGTGTCCTCACAGGTTACGTTTCTGAAGGATGGTGCGGATTTGTTCCTCTGGCAAGGCACGCCACGTCATCGGCACCGTGCCGCCGCTTTCGAGCACAGCGGCCTCAATGGAGCCGGCGGCGAACTGCTCGGCCAGATGGGTGGCGATTTTTTCGGCGGGCGGCAGCGCGTCCGCGGGCTCGTCGGCCAGGCTAAGGTGGCCGATGGCCCAGGCATCGGCGGCGATGGCGAGCGCGTCTTCGAGCGGGCTTCGCGCGGCGCTTTTCCCGCGGAGAAAAAGCTCCATCTGCGCCGTGGCCGGCGCGGTTCCAGCGAGCACACCGAAGTCCTCAAAGGCCCGCCCGAACGCGCCGCCGTTCGTGCGGATCGAGCCGTCGTAGTCGAGCCGCAGGAAAAGGTTCGGCGTTCCGCCGCGGCCCAGCTCGGCAAGGAGCAGTCGCGCAAGGTAGGGTGCGCCATAAACCTGCTCAAAGGCGGCCTTGAGCGCGGGCGAGAGCGAGTAGTTGGCCAGCCGGCGCAGTGACACATCGTGCGCCGAACGGGCGAAACCCTCCGTACTCGCAACCTCGATCGCCGCCATCCGCAGCCGCTCGATGTCCCCCGGATGCCCGATCGCCCCCAGCCCGATGCGGTCGTAAATCTCGAACAGCTTCTGCCGCTCCCGGCTGACCGTTAAAAGCAACACGCCACCTTTATAACCCAGCGCTGCAATCGGGCTGCCCGGCGCGAGCTGATGCTCGATGTATTCGCGCCGGTTGGCGATGGCTTCAATCCAGCGGTAGGGCTCTTCGATCATGGAGTGAAATGGCGGATGCGGCTAAGGAACGTCACGCCGATTAGAGGCAGCGCAAGGTTTGGAGCCTCCATTTCCGGCGATCCGGCGTATATTGAAATGGTGCGTCGATTCGGATTTCATCGCATGGAACCCGATACATTTTGCCGCCGACTATGGTCTGATTCCACAAATAGTGATGACTATTCTGTGTGCCAGCGTAGCTTACCTCATTGACGGTCTCCATCGAGTGACGCTTAACAGCCGCATCGAATTGAAGTCGGCTAACCGTGCGAACGCAGCCGCAGTGAAGTAGCGTTAGCCAACAGACAATTATTGCTTTGGTTCTCACGAAAGACGGTCTGAGTCACTTAACTATGACTTACGACACATGCTTCTTAAACACCTTCGCCAGCGCTTTCGCCGGGAGGGTGGTGATGTCGGCATATTGATGACTGACGATAGGAGTCTCATTTGTCTGCGAGGGAGACATCCACCACCATGACTCTTTTGACGGGCGCATCCGACCAATAGGTAATCGCATAATCGCCGATGATCTTAATCTGGCGCTCGCGGCGGGAGGCGTCTTTGTCGGTGAAATCGCCGGGAGTGTCCGGGTGTTTGCGGAGTTGGCTGATGAAATCCAGAATCCGCTGCCGTTTGAGGCCAGTTCTTGGAACGGCATCCAAGAGGGCAATGTGCATGTAAACCTCATAGCTCGGCATGGACCGGCTATCGTTGGTCGAGTCTCCGCTCGAATTCTTCGGGCGTCAGCCAGTGCGCCGGGTCGGGGTCAGACAATCGCGCTTCGACACGGCTCTGATATTCGGGATCGGAGGCATGGCGCAGGTGGAAGAGAAACGCGGAGACTTCGCCCTGCTCGGCGGGTGAAAGAGAGGCGAGACTGTTTTTGATTTGATCGACGCTCATGCAAAAACGGTAGCGAAAAGGAGGCCGGCAACAAGCACGGTTGACGTAGAAGAGATGAAAGCGGCCAACTTCCTTTCAGGCGACATACTTCTTAAACACCTTCGCCAGCGCTTTCTCTGCCAGCGTAGTGATGCCGGTGGGGCCGATAAGTTTGATGATGGGAAAGACGCGGCCGCGCCGGTCCACGCCGCCGGTGGCGGTGTCGCTCTCGGCGGCGGTGTCGAGGGCGCGGAGGGCGAGGAGGACGGCGTCTTCCTCGCGGAGTTTGGCGAGCGGCTTTTTGCCCCAGGTGTTTTCGTAATGCAGGACGCTGCGGACGGCGGGGGAACCGCTGCCGGTGGCGGCGGAGTCGGCGGCCTCGAATTGCGCGCCCATGGCGTCATAGAAATAAAGACGCGCGGTCTTCCCCTCGTGGTCGTAGGTGGCGAAGATGGGGACGACGACGCCGATGCCCTGGAGAACGGCACCGAGGTTGTCGCGCAGGAGTTTGGAGAGGGCGCGGACTTTGCCCTCGAGGCTCATCTCGGCGAGCTGGCTGCGGCGGTAAAACTGGAAGGAATGCTCCAGCACGCGCGCCATTTCCCACGCCGTGGCGGGCACGCCGGCGATGGCCATGAGCGAGTGCTGGTCGATTTCGAGGACTTTATCCGCGCGGTCATAGACGAGGACGTTGCCCGCGGTGGCGCGGCGGTCGCCGGCGACGAGGACGCCGTCGGCGTATTTGAAGGCGAGGATGGTGGTGCCGTGGGTCGGGACGAGGCTGGATGCCGAATGGTGGATGCTGGATGAAGCAAAGGCGGGCGTTGCCGGGTAAAGTCCGCGCGTTTTGAGCAGCGAGGAGAAATCGTCAGGAGCGGACGTGACCGCGGGCGCGGCGTCCATTATTGCCCGGTGCGCTGCCGATAGCGCTTCGATTGGTTCGGATCGACCCGGCGCATGCGCTGGAGCAAATCCTTCGTGTCGGGCTTCTGCACGTCGGGCGATTTGGGCCCGCCGCCTTCGCCTTGTTGCGGTTCCCAGGGAGCGGGACCGGCTGGTCGTTGCGTCCTATCAGGCATGCGCGGAATCTACGGACGCGGGTTAAAAAGGCAAGGCTGGCGGACGATGTGCGGAAATTTTGCACCAGATACCCCCGCGGCGCTTGCCAGTTTCGGACTATAATGAGAACAATTTTTAAATGAGTCGCCTTTTTCCCACTCTCTGCACCGCCCTCGCGTGGGGCGCGATGGTTCCGGCGGGCTGGGCGGCTGAGCCGACCGTTGCCCAAGAGGTGCATGAATTGCGCCGGGATGTGCAGTTGCAGACCAAGAAGGTCGAGGCGCTGAGCGAGCAGATTTTGCGGCTGACCCAGCTCATCGAGGAGCGCAATGCCGTCAGAACCACGCCGGAGCCCGTGGCCGTGCCGGCGGCCAAACCAGCGGCAGAGCCTGCGCCCGAGATCCCCAAGGCGGAAGCGGTGCCCCCGCTGGTCCAGCACGTCGTCGCCAAAGGCGAGACATTGACCTCTATCGCCAAGCAATTTAACATCGCGATCGGTGATCTGCAGAAGCTCAACAAGATCACCAACGAGCGCAAACTACAGATCGGCCAGACCCTCAACATTCCGGCTTCCGCCACCAAAACCCCCGAAAAACCCCCTGAAGCTCCCGCAGAAAAAAAGGAGAATCCCTAGTCATGGAAAATTCCAAACATTGGTTTCTGATGAAAAACGACGACGGCACCATTTTTGGGCCGATCAGTCTGGAGCAACTCCGGCAGTGGGCTGTGGACGCGCAGGTTTCGCCGCTCGACAAAGTGTCCACCGACGAAAAAACGTGGAACAAGGCGCCGATGGTGCCCGAGTTGCAAATGGATTTCCTCGTCGAAGTCAGCCCCGATCAATTTTACGGTCCGACCACGATCGGCGCAGTGCGCGAGTTTTTGCAGATGGGTGAAATCCACGGTGAAACCACGGTCACGAACTGCCGCGATGGTTCGAGCGCGCAGGTCAAGGATATCCCCGCGCTGCGCAGCACGCCCGAGGAGGAGGAGGCGCTGCAGCCCGTGCGGACGAGCATCCGCGTGAATCTCCAGCAGCGCATCCGCGACCTCGAGGAGACGCTCATGGAAGAGCGCCGCTCTCGCGAGCAGGCCGAGCATCTCGTGCTGAAGCTCGAGGCGAAGCTCGGCGAGATCACCCGCGCGGCTTCGCTCTGAGTCAGCCCGCAAACTCCCTGACCTGCTCCTCGTAGGTGTCGAAAGGGTCGGGCATCGGGAGGTGGTTTGAGGTTTCGATGGCGATGGCGTCCCAGTTGATCACGTAAGGGAGCAGGCGTTTTTGGAAAAGGGCCACGGCCAGGCCGCGGCCGTGAGCGCGGGTGTCGGCGGGCGGGGTGCGGGTGGCTTCCGGGCGGGCGGCGCGGGCGTTGAATTCACCAATGGCCTTGGCCGGCGTCAGCGCGTGGAAGAGGCCGCGCGCGGGATTGATGTTGTGGTATTCGAGATCGAGGCTTTGCAGCCACGGATCCTGCCAGCTCAGGCCCTCGCTTTCGCGGAAGGTTTCGAGCAGCCATTTTTTGGAAACCCAATCCACGCCGCCAAGCAGCAGTTCAGGCTTCGTACAGAGGGCGTCCAGCGTGAAGGCCCAGTTTTCCAAAATCCAATCGGTTTCCTCATCGCGTCCGCTCAGCACGAGCGCGGCGTGGGCCTGGAATTCGCGCTGGATGTCGAGCGCGGCGCGGGTGCGGCCGTCTTCGAGCGCGACCACCGCGGCCCCGGTCCCTTCATGGGAAATCTGCCGGGTGGCCATGACGGCATCGCGCAGGATGACATCGTCGGGCATGTCGCCCTCTTCGAGTAGGCTGAGGATGAGCGCGGTGGTGCCGACTTTCAGCGCATTGGCAAAGGGCGACATATTCGAGTCGCCGATGAGCAGGTGGAGCCGCCGGTACTTCCGGAAGTCGGCGAGCGGTTCGTCCCGCGCGTTGATGATCGCGCGGTTGAACTGAACCCACTGGTAGATGTCGTTGACGATGTGATCCGCGCGCTGGCTGAGCTGGAAGGGCACGGCTTCCGGGTTATTCTCCGGCTCGAAATCAAAGGCCAGCGGACTGGCCTGCCCCACCCGGCCCGCGCCGGTGAAAAGCTGCCGCGTGGCGAGGAACGAAAGCAGCGTGCCCAGCGCCCGCGGCGTGAACTGCAGTTCGCGCTTCATCAGGTAATTCTCGTGGCAGCCAAAGGTCGCGCCGGTGTGGTGATCGACATTGTTTTTGATGAAAGCCACCTCCTCGCTCACGCCGAGAGCTTCGAGCGCCGATTGCAGCAGGGCGTCGCCCGCCAGGTCGTAGGCCACGGCATCGCGCACGCTGCGGCTCTCGGGCGAGGCGTACTCCAGGTGCCCCATGTCGATGTAAAGCCGCCCGCCATTCAGCAAAAAGCCGCCGTTCCCCGGCGGCTCCTCGTAATCCCGATAGTGCAGATCGAGCACGCCCGAGTGCGCTTTTTTGAAAAGGTAATTCTTCACCCGCGCCGGCCACGCTTCCGGCCCGCGGGAGGCCTCGCCGGTCACGAGGCAGCCGTATTCGGTTTCGATGCCGGCGACGCGGTTCATCCCCCGAGCAACGCATGCCGGCGCTCGTCACTCAACTCTCAACTTCCCCGAATCCCTTACTCCCCCCGATACAAAATCCGCCCGCACTGCTCGCAGTGGACGATCTCGCGCTGACCTTTCACCTTCACCACGGTCTGCGTGGTCACCTTCATGTGGCAGCCCATGCAGATCTCGTGTTCGAGCGGGACCACCGCCTCGCCTTTGTTGGCAAAGAGGCGGTCGAAAGTGTCCAGCAGGTCTTCGTCCATGCCCACGGCCAGGGCCGCGCGCTGGGCTTCCAGATCCTGGAGCTGAACGCTCCCGGCGTCGATTTTTGCGGCGATATCGGCGAGCTGACGCTCGACCTGGGCTTTCACGGTCTTCGCCAGTTGGTCGGCCTCGGCCACGCCGGCCTTCGCTTTCTCCGCGTCGTCCATGAACTCGAGCTCGCGGTCCTCGAGGCCGCGGATGTCGCCCTCGTAGCGGGTGATCTCATTGTTCAGCGCCTGGAACTCCTCGTTCTTCCGCGTCTGAAACTTCTGGGTCTGAAACTTCGCGATCGAGTCGCGCTTGGCTTGGGCTTCATTCTCCAGCTTCTTGCGCTCGACCTCGATCTCTTTGGCCTTCTGCTTCGCGGCCTCGAGCTGCCGGAACGTCGCGGCCAGCTTCTCCTCGGACTGTTGCCGTTCCAGCGGCGCCACTTTCAGCGCTTCCCGGAGGGTGCGGATTTTTTGGTCGCGATCTTGCAGGACGAGGAGCTTTTCGATTTCCGGGAGCATTGGCGGGGGAATGATGGAAGCTGCGACCCCCAGCGTCAACCCTCGCGCATGCCGCCGCGGCCTTTCGTTACCCCGCCGTCGCCGTGCCCGAGTCGCCCACGAGCCGACATTCTTGTTGCCCACCGCCCCCGGCGCGCCTAAATCCACACGCGGCCAAAGCCTCCACCAATTCCAGCTAACGCTGCCTTTGAGAATTACATGAGTGAGTCGGATAGTTTCGAGGTATCGCAAATGCACCAGATGAACCGTCTTGCCTGGGACGAGGCGGCTCAGGCTTACGAAACCGTGATAGAAGAAAGCATCGCGTTCCTGCGTGCTGGGGGCAGAAACTTCTGTGCTCCCGAACTGCCCTATCTGGAGGATCTCCCGGCTTGGTGTGAACGTGCGATCCACCTCCAGTGCGCCGGTGGCCGCGATACGCTGTCACTATGGAACCAAGGCGCGAAGGAAGTGGTTGGGGTGGACATCAGTGATCGAATGATCGCGGCTGCGAGGCGCACGTCCGAGGCGCTGGGCGCGCGTGCGCAGTGGTTCTGCTGCGACGTCCTGAATCCACCGAGGGAACTGGATGGGACGGCGGATCTGGTGTACACGGGTCGCGGAGCACTCTATTGGATCATGGACATCCGGGCATGGGCTCACGTCGTGGCGAGGTTGCTCAAGCGAGGCGGCAAACTGTATGTCTTCGAGGGACACCCGCTTGATTGGGTATGGGACCTGAACGCGCCAGTCTTTCGGATGGAAACGAACCCTCCCTATGGGAACTACTTCTCGCAGGAGATAGATCGAAGCAAGGGTTGGCCAGAGTCATACATCCCGCCTGAGGTTGTTTTGCCGGTCAGCCAGCAGTCGGTGAAGCACGAGCGTCAATGGAAACTTGGGGACATTATGAACAGCCTCATTGCCGCGGGCCTGACGGTGGAACGGTTTGAGGAGCATTCTGAACAGTACCATGACCAAATGCCGCTAATCTCCGCGGAGATCGCTTCCCGAGTACCGCACACATTTTCACTACTCATGCGCAAGGAAATCCACGGCAAGGATGAAAATGAATGAGTCGGAGCGCAGCCCTAGCCTTGCGCTGCAGCGCCGGGCGTCACGGCTACGCGATGATTTCCCGCACCACGCGACCGGAAACATCCGTGAGACGGAAATCACGACCGGCATAGCGGTAGGTGAGCCGTTCGTGGTCGAGGCCGAGCAGGTGGAGAATGGTGGCGTGCAGGTCGTGGATATGCACGGGGTTTTCCGTGGCTTTCAGGCCGAGCTCGTCGGTCGCGCCGTAGGCGAGGCCCCCGCGCACACCGCCGCCGGCGAGGAGCGTGGAGAAGCCGGTGTGATGGTGATCGCGCCCGGCCTTGTTTTTGTCGTCCTTGTTCTCGGCGTACGGGGTGCGGCCAAATTCGCCGCCCCAGACGACGAGCGTGTCGTCGAGCAGGCCGCGCTGTTTGAGATCGGTGATAAGCGCGCCGGTCGCGCGGTCGGCATCGGCGCAGAGCTTGGGATGGCGCTCGTTGTGGTTCGCATGGGTGTCCCACGGCTGGTTGTCCGAGCTGGTGTAATAGACGCTGACCACGCGCACGCCGCCTTCGAGCAGGCGGCGCGCGAGCAGGCACGAGCGCGCGAACGGGGTGTCGCCATAGGCGGTGCGGACGGACTCCGGCTCGCGGCTGATGTCGAAAGTCTCCATCGCCTCGCGCTGCATGTGGAAGGCGGTTTCCATTGCCCGGATCTCGCCTTCGAGGCCCGGTTCGCCGCTGCGCTGCGCGAGGTGATGGGCGTTGAGTTGCGCGAGGAGGTCGAGTTGTTCGCGCTGCCCGTCGCGCCCGAGGCGCGGGTTGCGGATGTTGCCGAGGAGCTTCTCCACAGCCATATCCGCGGTGATGACGCTGGTCGCCTGATACTCGGCGGGCAGGAAGCTATTGCTCCACAAAGCGGGGCCGACGACGATCTTCGGGCTCGGGCGCAGGACGATGTAGCCGGGCAGGTTTTCGTTCTGCGTGCCGAGTCCGTAGAGCAGCCACGAGCCGATCGACGGACGGATCGGCTGAAGGTTGCCGGTGTGCATCGCAAGCAGCGCCGGTTCGTGATTGGGCACGTCGGTGTGCATCGAACGGATGATGCAGCAGTCGTCGATGACGCGCGCGATGTTCGGCAGGGTCTCGCAGACTTCGAGGCCACTCTGACCGTGTTTGGCAAAGGCGAAGGGCGACGGCATGAAGCCGTTGCCCTTGGTCTTTTTGTAGAGGTCGCCACTGGGCTGGTGGCCCGCGAAATTCGCCAGCGCGGGCTTCGGGTCGAACGTATCGACATGCGACGGCCCGCCGTTCATGAAGAGGAAAACGACGCGCTTCGCGCGGGGTGCGAAGTGCGGCGTGTGCGCGGGATCCTCCGCGAACGCCCGCGAGCCCAGCAGGCTGGCGAGACCCAGCATGCCGAAGCCGCCGCACATCCGGCCGAGGGCCTGACGGCGGTCGAGTAAAGGTGGGTTGTCGCAGCAGTTGGGAGGATCAATCGACATAAAGCATTTCGTTCGAGGCGAGGAGAAGCTGGGCGTATTGCTCCCAGCGGGACATTTCGGAGACGCTGTTTCCGCGCAGGAACTTGAGCCCGAGCGCACGCTCGGTGTCGTCGGGTTCGCGGGCAAAAAGCAGCCGGTAGGCGAGGGAGATGCGCGCCGGGTCATCCTCGGCGCCGCCTTGCAGCCGCCCGGCGAACACCGCCGCTCGTCGCTGCATGAACGGGCTGTTGAGGACGAAGAGCTTTTGCATCGGCGTGGTCGTCACGGAGCGTTTCTCCGCGTGGACATTCGCGTCGGGATAATCGAACTGCATCAGCAGGTCGTTCAGTTTCAACCGGCTCACATGCGCATAGACGGTGCGGTGCGTGTTGGCGGGATCATCGACGGTCGCCGATTTCGCGCCCGGCGATTCCGCCAGTTCGTCCGACACCGCGAGCACCGCATCGCGCCACTGCTCGACGGAAAGCCGCCGCCGGTTCATCCGCCAGAATGACTCATTGGCCGGATCGCGCGCCGCTTTGGCAGTCTCGTTTTCCGCGCTCTGCCGGTAGGTCGCGGAGAGCGCCATCTCGCGCACCAGCGCCTTCACCGACCAGCCGTGCTCCATGAAGCGCACCGCGAGGTCGTCGAGCAGTTCCGCGTGCGAAGGCAGCGTGCCGCTGTGGCCGAAATTGCTCGGCGTCGCGACCAGCGGCCGGCCGAAGAGCGCGCCCCACACGCGATTCACGAAGACGCGCGCGGTCAGCGGATTGTCGCGGCTGGCGATGCACTCCGCGAGTTCGCGCCGTCCGCTGCCGTCGGTGAAACTCCGCGACGGCCCGCGCGCGAGCACTTCGAGGTAGCCGCGCTCCACGACCGCGCCCTTGCGCTCGACGTTGCCGCGCAGGAAGAGGTTCAGGTTTTGCACGTCGCCGTCCTCGACCACATGCAACGTCCCGGCGTCCATCTTGTCAGCCTTCACGCCTTCCTTCTCCACGCGGCCGTCGGGCGTCCTGTTGACCATGCGCGTGCTCGCGAAGACGCCTGCCAGCGCGTAATAATCGCGCTGCGTGATCGGGTCGAACTTGTGGTCGTGGCAGCGCGCACACGCCACCGTCAGGCCGAGCATCGTGCGCGAGACCGTATCCACGCGGTCCTCCCATTCGTCCGCCATCACGTCGAGCCGGTTGCGATTGTAGTATTTTGGCCCGAGGCCGAGAAAGCCGAGCGCCGCGCGGTCACCCGGCGCCGCCGACTGCAGACGATCCGCGGCGAGTTGCAGCTTGAGGAACTGGTCGTAAGGCAGATCGCGATTGAAGGCGTTGATTACCCACGCCCGGTAGAGATGCGCGTTCGGATAAAAGAACTTCGTGTCATCGCCGACCTGATGAGCCTGGTCCTCCCCAAAACGCGCGAGCGGCAGCCAAAGACTCGCCATCCGCTCACCGAAACGCGGCGACGCCAGCAGCCGATCCGCGAGCCGGGCGCACGCCTCCGGCTGCGTGTCCGCAAGAAAAGCCTCCACCTCCTCCGGCGTTGGTGGCAGCCCGGTGAGATCGAAAGTCATCCGCCGGATCAGCACCGCGCGCGGCGCTTCCGGCGACGGCTCCAGTCCGCGCTCGCGCAGCCGGGCGAGGATGAACCTGTCGAGCGGCTCGCGCACCCAGCCC
>JBBQCM010000091.1:0-26270 GCA_038318725.1 Chthoniobacterales bacterium | reverse complement strand
ATGGTGCGTTTCATGGATGAAGGTTCAGGCGGCGGCGGTTCGAGGCTTCCGGGGAGAACGCACAGGTTTTGATTTCGAGAGGGAGGCGGCGGATCGCTTGGGCAAAGCAGCGACGCCGAGCTGCTGCCGGACGAGGCGGTCGAGGTCGCGCAGCATTTCGGGTTCGTTGAGGATTTTCGCGTGGAGCATCTGCCCGAGCACGCAGGCAGCGATGTCCTCGGCCGCTTCGCGCACGTCTCGTTTCGGCAAGAGCTTCGCGCGCACGGCGTCGCTGATGGCCCGCTCGATGTAGGGCATTCCGCACTCGATCATTTCAGCGGATTTCCGGCGGATCTTTTCGTCCCGCGTACTCAGTTCCGAGCCGACATTCGAGAACGGGCAGCCGCAGACGTGGCCATATTTTTGGAAGAGCTCGAGCTGCTGGTCGTAAATCGAATCGCACCAGCGCGTGAGCCGGTCGAGCGGCGGCAAGTCGGCAGAAAAGGCGGCCTGAAAGAGCGGCTCGATCTCGCGCCAATGCGCTTCGTAGGCGGCGACGGCGAGATCGGCTTTCGACGGGAAAAAATGGTAGAACGTGCCCTTGCGCACATCCGCGCGCGCACAGATTTCCTCCACGCCGACGGTTCCGTAGCTGCTCGACCAAATGAGGCCGAGGGCTGCGGAAAGCAGGCGGTCTCTAGTGTCGGTAGTGCGGGTCATCGGCGGAAAGCGACAGTCACCATCCGCAAATTGACCGGTCAGTCAAGTGGGCAAATCTTTGCGTCGATGAGCGGTGGACTTTGCAGTGGCACTCCGCGGCAGGCTCCGGTTAATTGCCGCGATGAAACGTCTTCTCTCCCTCCTCATTCTCACCACCGCCGCCGTCGCCGTTGCTCGGGCGGGCGATTTTCAAGGCACCGCCGGGTTGCAGCTCTACAGCTTGCGCGAGCAGTTCAAGACCGACGTGCCGGGGACGCTGGACAAGGTGAAGGCGTGGGGCATCAAGGAAGTGGAGACGGCGGGAACCTACGGACTTCCTCCGGAGAAATTCCGCGAGTTGCTCGAAGCGCGCGGTCTGAAGGCGGTGGGCGGGCACTTTCCTTACGACCGACTGGTCAAGGAAATCGACGGCGTGATCGCCGAGGCCAAGGCGCTGGGGCTGCAATATGTGGGCTGCGCGTGGATTCCGCACACGCCGGGCGAATTCAACGAGGAGGTGGCGCGCAAGGCAGCGGCGGATTTCAATCGCGCGGGTGAGGCGCTGGCGAAAGCCGGGCTGAAGTTTGCCTACCACGCGCACGGCTATGAGTTCGCGCCGTTTGGCGACGGGACGTATTTCGATCTGCTGGCGAAGGAGATGAAGCCGGAGTTTGCGAACTTCGAGATGGATGTCTTCTGGGTCACGCATCCGGGGAAGAATCCGGCGGAGCTGCTGGCGAAATATCCGGGCCGTTGGCCGCTGATGCACCTGAAGGACATTCGCAAAGGAGCGAAGACAGGGCTTTTCACCGGCAAAGCGGCGCTGACCGATGACGTGACGCTGGGCACGGGGCAGGTTGATTGGCCGGTCGTGTTGAAGGCGGCGGCGAAGTCCGGCGTGAAGCACTATTTCATCGAGGACGAATCGCCGACGGTGGAGGCGCAAATCCCGGAGAGCCTGAAGTATCTCCAGACGCTGAAGTAGCTGGGGCTACGCATTCAGGCGGAAGTCGTCTTCGCGGAGCTGCGCCGTCCACTTTGCGAGAAAGGCGAAGCGCGCCTGGAGGGGCGCGAGGGCGTCGAGCGCAGCGGACGCAGGCCACGCGGCGTCGAGGGCGCGGAGTTCCGCCAGCGCGGTGTCGTGGGCATCGGCGAGCCGCACTAGCGCGAGCGCGAGGAGGTGGCGCAGCGCGAATTTTTCCGCGGCGAGAAGCGCCCGGACGAGCGGGCTGGCGGTCGTGGATTCCTTTTCCCAAAAGCTCTTCAAATTCCCGCGCAGCGTGGCGAGTTCCATGAAGAGGACGCCGAGCGAGGGCGGGATCGGAGCCGCGCCGCTGAGCCGTTCGGGCGCGGCGAGTTCAAGGAGATGGCGCAGGCGGGCCGCAGGTTCGCGGAGGATGATGTGCGCGGCATTCAGCGCGGCAAAGCGCTCTTCGCCGCCGCCCGCGATGTCGGGGTGATGCTGTGCGGCGGCGCGCTGAAAACTCTCGCGCAAGGCCTCGGGATCGAGCCAGGGACGGCGGGGCTGGGCGAGTGCGGCGAAATGATCGGGCATGACGCGGGAGTGCGCGCAGTTCGTCCGGTGCGCAGCAAGGCAATTTCGCGGAAATGGGCTTGCCCGCGCGGTCAGGTGCGCTATGGACCACCCCGCCCGCTCTATGAATTTCCCCGTTCTCCACCGCGCCCTCGGCCTCGCGCTGATGCTCGCCCTTTTCGCCTGCGACAAGCCGACCGCCAGTAAGGAGGTAATCTTCGGCGCGATTCACGAGAACGTACATGCGCTGGAAAAAAAGGACCTCGACACGGTAATGGCCACGATTCATCCCGCCAGCCCGGTCTTCAAAGACACGAGGGACGCGGTTGAGTTGATGTTCAAGAGCGTGGATCTGAAATACACGCTGAGTGATCTGCGGATCGTGAGCGCGTCACCGGACGAGGTGAAGGTGAGCTTTTTGCAGAAGACGGAGAAGATCGGCGGCGAGGGGCAGTTTGAGGATAATATCGTCGAGGGCATCCACACACTGCGGCTGGATCGAGGGCAGTGGAAGATTTCGAAGACCCTGCAGACGAAGATCACCGATCTCAAGGGCCGCCCCCTTTTCGCCCCCGACGCGCCACCGCCCACCTCGCCGATTCCACCCGCGGACAAGCGGCCGGTAGATCCAGAACGGCCTGGGAAGGCCGCGTCCGAACCCGGTCCCGCAGCCCAGATTCCCGCTGACAAACTGCCGCGCAACAACCCCGCGCCAGCCGAGCCCACCCCGGCAACACCACCGGTCAAATGACCCGCGCTGCATGGATGATCGCCTGATCCCCGGCCGCCGCCTCCGGTCGGTGCTCTTTACGCTCGTCTTCGCCTCCGGCCTGTGCCTGACGATGCTCGCGAGCCGCACTCTTTTCGCCCGGCGCCTGGAACTGGGCTTTTATCCGTGGAATCTCGCCCTCGCGTGGATTCCCCTGCTCCTGGCGCGGCGCATTTACGGTCTCTATGCCGGGCGTTCGCCGCACTACGGACTGCTCGCGCTCTGCGCGGTACTGTGGTTTTTCTTTTTCCCCAACGCGCCCTACATCGTCACCGATCTGGTGCATTTGAAAACGCGGACGCCCGTGCCAAAATGGTTCGACTTGGTGATGATGGTCTCCTTTGCCTGGACCGGACTGAGCCTCGGCTGGCTCTCGCTTTACCTCATGCAGGAGGTGGTGCGCGGTTGGTGCGGTGCGCGCTGGGCGTGGCGTTTTGCGGTGGCGATGCTGGCGCTCAGTTCCTTTGGCATCTACCTCGGTCGCTTCGAGCGATGGAATAGCTGGGATGTTTTCGCCCGTCCGCTGGGCCTCGCGGGCGATGTCCTCCGGCGGGCGGTTTTTGGGGGCAACGCCGAACTCGTCGCCTTTTCCGCCACGTTCTTCGCCTTCTCACTACTCTCGTACTTTCCCATCTGCGCCCTCATTCATCTCCACGGCGAGCCCCGGCCGGAAAGCGGGCGAGGGTGACGCGACCCGAGTTTTTCGGGAAAAGCGCATTGCCGCGGCATGGCTCTTGCGTTATCCACGGCTAAATCCATTAAAACATCATGGCACTCATCCGCTTCGCATTCTGGGGAACGCTCTTCGTGCTCTCGACCTTCGCCTTCACCGTCCTCTTCGAGCACGGGCCGATGAATTTTATCGAGGATGCCAAGAAGGAGAAGGGCCGGCTGATGCTCTTGATCGGCGAGAAGCCGACGCGGAAAGCGGACGGGAGCGACAAGCTCACTCCCCCCCTGCACTGAGGCGGTTTCGCCGGGCGCAGCGAGGGGCTTTTCAGGATATTTCACGCCGCCGCGTCACGAGGGCATTGTCAAAACAGGATCGGGAGTGTTAGTCTCCCGTCCCCAGTTTTTATGCCCATTCAAAACGAAAACGAACTCCCCGACAACGCCCGCACCCTGTGGCTGAAAGCCCGCAGCGCCGTGGAGTTGCGCAATCACGGCTACGCCATCTCGCTCATCCAGGCAGTGCTCAAAGACAACCCCGGCTTCCTTGATGGGCGGAAACTGCTGCGCAAAGTCGAAATTCTTTCGACCAAGGGCAAGAAGGCGTTTCTCTCCGGTCTTTCCACCGCCTCGCTCCGCGGCGCAAGCGTGATGAAGAAGGATCCCAAAGCCGCGATGGAGCTCGCGGAAAAAAGTCTCGAAACCGATCCGACCAACACGCAGATCAATCATCTGCTCAAGGAAGCCGCGAAAGCCGCGGGCTTTCCCGAGATCGCGGCCTTTGCGCTGGAGACGATCGTCGAAGCCGACCCGAAGGACACGAAGACGATGCACGAGCTCGGCGAGCTTTACCTCACAATGGGCAAGCCGGACGCCGCCGTCGCCATCTATACCAAAATCGCCGAACGCAATCCCGCCGACCTCACGGCAGTGAAGCGGAGCAAGGACGCGGCGGCCACGGCCTCGATGAAGAGCGGCGGCTGGGAAAAAGAGGGAGAGAAGAGCTACCGCGACATGATGAAGAACAAAGACGAGGCCGTTTCACTCGAGCAGCAAGGCCGCGTCGTGAAAAGCGCCGACATGATCGACGACCAGCTCCATGAGCTCTACCCGCAGTGGGAGGCCGCGCAGGACAATGTCGATCTCAGCCGCCGCATCGCCAAGCTCTGGGAGGATCGCTTTGAGCAAAAGCAGGACACCGAAAGCCTCGATGCTGCGCTCTCCTACTACAGTCACACCAACCAGCTCGTGAGCGGCAGCGACCCCGCCGTGGCCCGCAAGCTCGCCGACCTGCACCTCAAGCAGCTCGACCTGCACATCAAGCAGCTCGAAGATTGGTTTGCTGACGGTGGCGACCAGCACGAGGACGCGGCCACTTATCGCGCCGACCTTGAAGCGCACAAAGTGCAAAAAGCCGAGGTGCTGATCGCAGAGGCCAAAAAGCGCGTGGAGCGCAACCCGACCGACCTGCAGCTGCGCTTCGAACTCGGCGAGCAGCTCGTCATCGCCAAGCAATACACCGAAGCCATTCAGGAACTCCAAAAAGCGCGGCAGAATCCCAACGCGCGCCTCAAGGCGATGAACCTCCTCGGCCAGTGCTACACCGAGAAAAACATGCTCGATCTCGCCGTGAAACAGTTCCAGGACTGCGCCAGCGAAATCCTCGCCATGGACGTGACAAAAAAGGAAGTGCTCTACAAGCTCGGCCTCGTCTTTGAGCGCATGGGTAAGAAGGACGAATCGCTCAAGTGCATGAAGGAAATCTACGAGGTCGATTACGGCTATCTCGATGTCGCCAAGCGCGTCGAGGAGTCCTACGGCCAGACGTAGAAAACCTCCCTTCATCCCGAGCGCAGCGCCGCGCAGTCGAGCCCCCTAACCCGCCACGCGTCACCTTTGCGCGCCTTGAATTCCACGCCCCGCTCCCACGCCTGACCACATGTCCTGGTTCACGTTTCGGTTCGACAATTTTGCCTACTCGTTTCTCAGTGTCCTCCTCGAAGGCGTGCCCTTTCTCCTCCTTGGGTCGCTCATCTCCGGCCTCGTCGATGTCTTCGTCTCGCCCGCCCGCATGCAGCGGCTGCTGCCGAAAAACAGCGCCGCCGCGATCGGCGTCAGCGGCCTCCTCGGGCTCATCTTCCCGATGTGCGAATGCGGCAGCGTCATCGTCATCCGGCGCTTCATTAAAAAGGGGCTGCCCCTTTCCTCCGCCGTCACCTACATGCTCGCCGCGCCCATCGTCAGCCCGCTCGTGGCGATCAGCACCTTCGCCGCCTTCAAGGGCCAAAACCCCTGGGTGATGACCCTCCTCCGCCTCAGCCTCGGCTACCTCATCGCCTGCGCCGTCGGCTTCATCGTCCACCGGCTGCCGGCCGGTGCCATCCTCCGCAGCGAATCCAGCGCCCCGCGCAAACGCGCCGGCCTCAGCGTCTCCACCGCGCCCGCCACCGATCAGCCGGACTTCGCCACCCTCGCCGCCGCCGCCAGCCTCCCGAAAAAGCTCCTCCTCGCCGTCCAGTCCGCCACCGCCGATTTTCTCGACGTCGCCTTCTTCCTCATCATCGGCGCCGCCGTGGCCAGCGTTTTCAATACCGCCGTCAACCAGGAGATCATCCTCCCCCTGGCCACCGATCCCCTGCTCGCCATCCTCGCCATGATGGGCCTCTCCGCGCTCCTCGCCCTGTGCAGCACCACCGACGCCTTCATCGCCGCCAGCTTCACCACCTTCCCTTTCGCCGCCAAACTCGCCTTCCTCGTCTTCGGCCCTGTTTTTGACCTGAAATTGTTCTGGCTCTACGGCGTCCTCTTCAAACGCCGCTTCATCCTCGGCCTCGGCCTCGGCCTTTTCCTCATCATCGCCCTTCTCAGTTGGCGCATCGCCGGCATGCAGTTCTGAATGGGCCTTGAGAGGCCGCCGGTTCTCGCTAGCTTGCCTCTGCCATGACCGCTGACATTCGCGATTTGCTCAAGGCCGAGCCGTTCATCCCGTTCACCATCCATGTAGCGGATGGACGCGAATACCGCGTCCCCACTCCCGAGCACGCCCACGTCCTCCCCTCCGGCGGACGCGTTCTCGTTGTCACCGACAACGCTCGCCAAACCATCCTCCCCGGCCTGCTGCTCAGCGGCCTGGCTCTCGAAAGCATTCCCGAATGAACAAGCTCTTCTCCCGCTGGCTGCCCTGCGTCACCCTCTTCTCCTGGAGCACTGTGTTGCTCTACATCTTTTTTAGCGGGCGCGTCTCCGCCTTCCTCCATCCCACCTTCCGGCCCTACGTCGCCATCGCCGGGTTCGTCCTCGCCGGCATGGCCCTCGTCTTCGTCCTCTTCCCCGCCGACGCCGACTGCTGCTCCTCCGCGGAATGCGGCCACGGCCTCTCGCGCCTCGCCACCGGCAAAATCCTCACCTTCCTCATCCTCCTCCTCCCCGTCACCGCCGCCGCCATCTTCTCACCCGATGGCTTTGGCAAAGAAACCATGCTCAACCGCGGCATCGTCACCGATGCCAGCGCCCTGCGCCCGCGCGAGGCGGCCAAAACTCCGCTCGCCGCACCTGATCTCACCCTGCCGACGTCTGGCACCCCCCCGCCCGCTCCCCCCACCGCCCAGCCCGCCACCCCGCCGGATTACCTCACCCGCACGCCAGATGGCCACATCGTCGCCGAAGTCCTCGACCTCCTCTACGCCGCGCAGGACAATGCGCTGCGCGCCGACTTCGAAAACAAGGCCGTGGAACTCACCGGCCAGCTCATGCCCGACACCGCGAACAACGCCAGCGGCAAACGCTTCAAAGCCGTCCGCATGTTCATGACCTGCTGCGCCGCCGACGCCCGCCCCGTCGCCACCCTCGTCGAGTGCGACACCTTGCCGAAACTGCCAGAGATGACGTGGATCAAAGTCACCGGCACCGCCACCTTCCCCATCGAAAACGGCCGCCGCATCGCCGTGCTCAAAGCTGACAAGATCGAGAAAAGCGCTCCGCCCGACGAGAGCATGCTTTTCTGACCGATGCTGATTGGCTGCGGGGAATCATGGTGTAACGCGCTGAGCCGGGTTCGCTCGTGCGCCTGAAATATCGTCTTGCCGTGGCACGGCACCTATTTACGCTCGCTCCATGAATGCTGCGGCTGCAGGCGAAGCACCGGGCGTCTCGCCGCCGGGGGCGACGGCGAACGGAGGCCCACCCTTGAAACTTTTTGCGAGCTACGCGCACGAGGACGAACTCCACCGCGCGGCGCTCGAAAAATATCTCATAGTCTTGAAACTGCAGGGCGTGATCGAGCATTGGGACGATCGCAAGCTGGTCGCCGGCGACAAATGGAACGAGGAGATCAACGAGAATCTCGAAAAAGCGCACATCATCGTCCTGCTCGTGAGCATCGACTTCCTGAACTCCGACTACATCCGCACCAAGGAAATGCGCCGGGCGATGGAGCGGCTCGGAGCCGGCGAAGCGGTGGTCGTGCCGGTGCTCGTTCGCGTCACCGGTGGCTGGAATACCGTCC
The DNA here is from genome assembly GCA_038318725.1 of Chthoniobacterales bacterium. Classification (GTDB taxonomy): domain Bacteria; phylum Verrucomicrobiota; class Verrucomicrobiia; order Chthoniobacterales; family Chthoniobacteraceae; genus Chthoniobacter. The sequence continues at coordinate 18,116 of JBBQCM010000091.1, read as the reverse complement.
TCGGCCTTGGCGCGCTCCAAGGGTTGCCGGTGCGGCCCGGTTCGCAGCCGGAGGAACTTTTGCCGGTGAAAAGCTGGACTGATCCCGATGAGGCTTGGGAGTGCGTGGTCACGGGCCTCCGGCGGACGATTGAAAAATTCCGCGCCACGCTCCAAACGCGCGAGGCGCCAGCGGTGCCGCCAGCGCCGCCACCACCTTCCCCGACCGAAGCTTCGGCGGCGAGCACCGTGGGACTGAAGGCCCTGCGCAAGCTCATCGCCGATCCCGCCGTCTATGTAGCCGACCGCTTCGACGCGGCGTTCAAGGCCGCCAGCGAACACATCGTGATCTTGAGCGACTACAAGGATCTCCACGACGCCCTGCACAACCTGCATTTCCAGTGCTACAATTTCGTCCTTCGGGAATCCCGGCGCAGCGATGCCGGAGAGGTGAATTGGGAAGTTCTCGGGCCGCCTGCCAGCATCCTCGGGCAGATCATCGCGACCATCGCCGCGGTCGCCGGACGCCCGCCCCTACCGCCGAGTGAGACGGCCTTTCTCGCCGAACTGCAGACGGCCAGTACCGAGCTGTCCGCCGCCCTCGCGGCCACCGATTTGGCTCCGTTGAAGCATGCCACGCGGCGGATCGGCCGGGTGCTTGCCATCCAGCCCTCGCGCATCAATCTCCGCCTCAGCGACAATGCGCGCGAGTTGCCGCTGGCCGATCTGGAAACGAGCATGATGAAAATCCGTGAACAGCTCACCGAGACCGACCTGGCCACGGAGCAAGGCCGGCGTTTTGCCGACGGCGTGGGCGCGCTGACCCGACTGCGAGCCGGCGTGAAGGCGCTCTGCGATGAGCACGACGCGTGGCAGGAAATTGATGCGGAGATGCGCCGCATCGAGGCGCAGCTCGGCACCGATCTCGGCGACCTCGAGTTCTCCTGGGAGAGTTTGCGCAAAAAGATCGCGGCGCTTTGCCCGCCCTCGGAAGGCAAGTGGGCGGCCGTCCTCAACGAGGAAATCCAGAATCTCGACAGCGCCCTCGCCGCCGGCCACGCGCCGATCATCACGCAGGCCTTCAAGCGCTGTTACAGCAAGGCCGGCACGCGTTTTTACGACGTGGATTTCGAACTCAAAAGTCTCTGCGATGAGCTGCGCAAGGTCGGCGCGGAACTCGACCGCATTCTCAAAACACCGTGAACCCATCCTCTTCCGCATTGCCTGCCGATTACTTCGGTTTCGCCGATCTCAGCGCACTTCAGGCGGCGCACTCCCGCCTCATCAAACGTCAGGGCGAAACGCCGGTTCCCGCGGATTTCCTCGAGACCGTGGACGCCTTCATCATCCGCGCACAGGCCACCGGTCGCGTGCTCGGAGACGATGACACCCGCACTGCGGCGCAGGCGATCATCGACTACTGGGTGACCGTGCTGCTCCGCGGCCGGCGCACCCCGCCGGAGACCGGCCTCTGCGAATTCGGCTTTCACGCGCCGCGGGAATCCATCCGCGAACGCCCGGCCACCGAGTATCTGACCGATGAGCGCGTGGCCATCCGCAAGCGTCTGCGCCTGAGCGCCGCCGCCGCGCAGTGGAATGACGGGCAGCGCGTCCGCGCCCTGCTCTGGGGCGGCTCCGAAGTCGCGGACGCGGCGCTCTACAGTGATCTCACGCCGTTGGAAAAGGATTTCATTGCCGCGAGTTTCGCCGATGAAAAGCGGGCCGCCACCGTGCGCTGGAGCGTCATCACCGCCGGCGCAGTGGCGGCCGTGACGATCATCACGTTGATCATCGTGGGCCTGGAGAGCGCGAGACGGGCGGCGCGGGCGGAGCAGCAGGCGGCGGAGGTGGCGAAAAAACTGGCGGAGGAGAACGCGCAGATTCAGCAGCATCTGGTTTCCAGCACCTTCGTCGAGCGCGCCGCTGTTCTCATGCGCGACGGCGACGTCTCCGGATCGCTGCTGTGGTTTGCGCAAGCGCTCGCCAAGGACCGCGAGGCGCAGCAGGACGAGGACATCCATCGCATCCGCATTGGGGCGGCGATGGCGCAATTGCCCAAGCTCCCGCAGGCGTTGATCGAGGAGAGATCCGATTATTTGTGCGGTAGCGCGAAGTTCAGCGCCGACGGCAAAAACGTCCTCATGATTTCCAATCCCAAAGCCGGCGGCGAAGGCGTCGCGCGGCTTTGGGATGTCACAACGGGAAAAAAGCTCGCTGATTTCGCGGAAACCGACGCGCGGGTGAACGACGCGTTCTTTTGCGGGGATGACCGCATTTTGACCGTCAGCGGCGATGCCGGCACCGGTGCTGGCCGGGTTCGGCTCTGGCAGCGGGACGCGAGCGCTTCCACCGAACTCAGTGACATTAGCGGCGCGGTGCTCTTCGGCGCCGTCAGCCCCGCGGGCGACCGCGTGGCCTATGTCTGCGAAGGGCTGGCCGGGAAGCCTGCCGTGGTCGAGGTGCGCCAGATCAGCGACGGGCTCTCGCTTTCGGGCCGCCTCGAATGGTCGGGCGAAGTTCGCGAAGTCACGTTCAGCCCCGACGGAAACTATGTGGTGGTCTGCGGCGCGACGAAGGAGACGCGTCCGGGCAAACCGCCGGGCGACGTGGGACAGGTCAAGGTCTGGAATGCCTGGAACGGGGCCACCGTGAACTGGGGCGACATGTTCCACGATCTGCCGGTCAATTGCGCCTCCTTCGCCCCGGACAATCTCCGCCTCGTGACCGGCACCGGGGAACTCGGCGGCAAACGCGGTACCGTGGAAGTCTGGCACGTCTTCACGGGCCAGCCGATCTTTACCAAGGATCGCGTCGAAACCGCGGAGCACGTCTTTACTGCGGAGCATGACGGGCGGGTCGTCTCGGTCTGCTTCAGCCCGGATGGCCGCCGCGTCCTCAGCGCGAGCCATGACGAAACCGCACGCGTCTGGGATTCGCGAACCGGCAATCCGCTCCTCGAGTTCAAGCACGAAAGTTCTGTCTATGACGCCGCCTACAGCCCCGACGGGCGCTCAATCGTCAGCGGGGGGCGCGATCACACCGCCCGGTTGTGGAGAGTCGCCACCGGTCGCGCCGCCGTCCCGCCGCTTAGTCACGGGCAGACCGTCGCGAAAGTGGCCTTCAGCCCCGACGGCGAACGAGTGCTGACCACCACTTCCGACGGCGCGCGTCTCTGGCACCTCCAGACCGGCGAACCCATCTCGCCCGTCCTCCAGTTGGGCGATCCCGTCTGGCAGATGGCGATCGGTGCGGACGGCCGCCACGTCGTCGCGGTCAGCCACTCGGGTGCCATCGGAACGTGGGAGCGGCAAAGCGACGGAACTTGGGGGCGGCAGAGCGGCACGACGCTGCCCGGGCTCAGCGAAGCCGTCGCCGTCTTCTTTAGTGCCGACGCCAGCCTGGCGCTCGTCTCGAAAGGCGCGACCGCCCAGATTCGGAAGACGCAGGGCGGCGCGGCGGTCGGACCCGTGCTGCCGATCGCGACCGGGAAAAAATTGCCCATGAGCTTTGCCGCGTTCAGCCCCGATCGCAGCCGCGTCCTCATCGCCTGCGGCACCCGCGGTTCTGCGGAAGGCATGACCCGCATCTGGGATGTCAACGCCGTGGAACCCGTGAGCGTCCCACTCGCCACCAAAGGCGTGGTGACGTACGCGGCCTTTTCCGAGGATGGCCGGTACGTGCTCACCGCAGGCGGCACGCGGAGCCCGGCTTACGGCGAAGCGCGCGTCTGGGAGGTGGCGACGGGCCAGCCCGCCATCACCCAGGCGCTTTTCCACAATGAAGAAGTCACCCACGCCAGCTTCAATCACGACCTGACCCGCGTCGTCACCGCGAGCGTGGACGACAGCGCGAAAATTTGGACCATCGACCTCGCCGCGCGCACCGCCCTGGAGTCCCACCTGCTCGCCGAACACAGCGCCGATCTCACCCACGCCACGTTCAGCCCGAACGGCGAATTCGCCGTCACCGCGAGCTTCGATCGCACGGCGGTGCTCTGGAATGTCGAGAATGGCACCCGTATTTCTGTGCTCCAGCATCCCGGCTGGATCAATGACGCGCACTTTAGCCACAGCGGCCGCTTTCTCGTCACCGCCTGCGCCGACCAGACCGCGCGCGTCTGGGATGTAGCCACCGGCGACTGGGTGTCGCTCTTCCGCCACGACGGCCAGGTGACCCGCGCCTTTTTCACCGACGATGACGAAAATGTGGTGACGCTCAGCGCCTATGAACCCGCGCAGACCCTGCGCCAGGCGCAGCGCGGCGTCCCACCGGCCGGTAGCGGCAGCACCGAGCCCGGGCGTGAACAGGATAGCCAGCGGACCATGTTGAAAGCCCAGACCTGGCGCCTCGCCAAAGCCGTGGCGCCGGTCGAGGCGCTCTCCGATTTCGCGCAACTCATGCGGTCGCGGCAGATCTCCAACGAGCGAGACTTTACCCGCATCAAACGCGACGATTTTGCCGCGCTTTGGCAGGACCGCGCCGCACTGATCGGTGAATTCAACGCGGCCTTCTCCCCGGCTCCGCCACTTTCCGCCGTCGAGGAGAGCGAAGCCACCGGCGAGTGGTTTGCCGCGAAGTGGCACCTCGACCGGCTCATCCAACCCGATTCCACCGACGCCGATCTGCTCGAGCGGCGCGGCCTCGCCTCCGGCCATCTCCTCCAGTGGAAGGATGCCATCGCCGATTACCAGCGAGCCGCCACACTACGCCCCGGCCGCCCCATCCTCCTCCGCCTCGCGCGCGCCACGATCGAACTCGACCTCCTTGACGAAGCCATCGCCCACACCACCAAAGGCCTCGAAACCCCGCCATCCACGCCGCCGACCGACGACGACAAACAGCAGGAACGCAACCTTCGCATGCTCCGTGCCGAGGCCTACGCCGCTCAAGGGCTTTGGGACAAAGCCGCCGATGATCTCCTGAAATCCATCGAACTCAGACCCACGAGCCCGTCCGCTTACCAGCGCCTCGCCACCGTACGGCTCAAGCAGGGGCGCATTGAGGAATACCGCCAGCGTTGCGCGCAACTGCTCGAACTTTTCGGCGAAGACTTCGGGAGCCTCGCCGCATGGGCGTGCTCCTTGCGCGCCGGCTCCGTGCCCGATCCCGCCATCCCCGTAAACCTCGCAGGCCGCGCGCTGGCCGATCAACCCGGCCGCTATTACATTATCAACACCCTCGGAGCCGCGCTCTACCGCGCCGGCCGTTACGACGAAGCCCTCGAAAAACTCAAGGATTCGTGCGCCGCCTACCTCCAGGCGGCCAGCCTCGCCCAGGCGCGCAGTGAAGCGGACGCCGCACTCATGCCGATTCAGGATGGCCGGCCCGTGGACTGGCTCTTTCTCGCCATGGCCCATCAAAAGCTGGGCCACCGGCCCCAGGCCGAGGAATGGCTCAAGAAAGCGCAAACCGCCATCGCCAAGAAGAACGTCACCGACCCCCGCCGGACCTGGCACCACCTCGAACTCGAACTCCTCCTCGCCGAAGCCACCACCCAGATCGGCAGCACCCGCGCCCCATAAGAAATGAGGGATGAGTCCGGTCCCTTACCAGCCTCGCCGCACACGCCTCCCGAGCCGACCAAGCATGGGCCTTCCCGCGATCCTTGGCTCCGGTTTCATCGACTTCGCCCGACGCCGCCGCGCCTGAAACGGCCCGCGCCAAATTCTTCGTCCTCCAAAGGCTCCTGTTCAGCGGACAAAGGCCTTTGCTTTTCCAGAAACTCTTCACTTTCCCTATGCGCGGCGAGTCCCACAAGGCGTAGCGAAAGAAAGTGGCATTATCACCTCATCCAAGGAACCCCGCACCAGCATGCAAGCCTCGCGCCTTACTTTGCGGAGGTGCCAAGAAACCATTTTTTGGTTGATTGTCTTCCCGTCGCCCGCGGCTTACTCATGCCGCGTCACGCGAAACACGATCCTCCCATGAAAATCCCACACTCGCCCCTCCTGTTCATCACGCTCCTGACCGCCGCCGGTTCCATTCACGCCGAAGATCTGCGCACCTTCAAACGCGTGCAACTCCACGACCAGTTCTGGAGCGAAGGCGCAAACTTCGGCGACCTCAACAACGATGGGAAACCCGATCTCATTGCCGGGCCGTTTTGGTGGGAAGGCCCCGACTTCACCATTCGCCACGAGTATGCTCCGGCGACGCGCACTTTCGACCTCGCACTCGGACCGATGACCAAGATCAAAGTGCCTGGCTTTCACGGCACGCTGGGCCGCGAGAATCATTACTCCGAGAATTTTTTCGCCTACGCCCACGACTTCAACAAAGACGGCTGGAACGACATCCTGATCATCGGTTTTCCCGGCCAGGACACGTCGTGGTTTGAGAATCCGAAGGGCGCGGACGGACTGTGGGTCCGTCACCAAATCTTCGATCAGACCGACAACGAATCGCCGATTTTCACGGACCTCACCGGCGACGGAAAGCCCGAACTGGTCTGCATCACCAAAGGCCAGTACGGCTACGCCGAGCCCGACCCGGGCGACCCCGCGAAGCCGTGGAAATTCCACGCCATTTCCCCGAACAATAAATACGGCAACTTCACCCACGGCATGGGCGTGGGCGACGTCAACGGCGATGGGCGCATGGACTTGATCGAGAAAGACGGCTGGTGGGAGCAGCCCTCGTCGCTTGCTGGCGATCCGCTCTGGGTGCAGCACAAGACGCCGTTCGGCGGCGGCGGCGCGCAGATGTACGCCTATGACGTGAACGGCGACGGGCTCAACGACATCATCACCAGCCTCGCCGCGCATGCCTTCGGCCTCTCGTGGTTCGAGCAATATCGCGAAGGCGGCGAAAGCAAATTCCGCGAGCACCTCATCATGGGCAAAGAGCCCGCCGAGAACAAATACGGCGTGAAGTTTTCCGAAGTCCACGCCATCGACCTCGTCGATATGGACGGCGACGGGCTCAAGGACATCGTCACCGGCAAACGCGTCTGGTCGCACGGTCGCGTCGGCGATCCTGACCGCAACGACGCCGCCGTGCTCTATTGGTTCAAGCTCGTGCGCGGCGCGGACAAGAGCGTCGATTTCGTCCCCTATCTCATCTCCGACGCCTCCGGCGTCGGCACGCAAGTCGTCGCCGGCGACATCAACGGCGACGGCCTGCCCGATGTGGTCGTAGGCAACAAGAAAGGCGCCTTCATCCACCTTCAGGAAAAGAAGACCGTGACCAAAGAGGAGTGGGAAAAGGCGCAGCCCAAACCACTGAAGACGCCGGGCAACGCGACAGCGCTTCCGCCCGCCGCGGACCTGCGTCCCAACTTCGAGCGCTGGCAGCTCGCGCTGCGCAAACAGGGCCAGCGCGACACCTGCTCGGTCTTCACCACGGTCGGCGCGATGGAGTACGCCGTCGCCCGCAAACTCGACCGCGGCATCCCGCTGAGCGTCGAGTTTCTCAACTGGGCCGGCGACCAGGCGATCCACCGCCCGCAGGACGGGCACTTCTTTTCCAGCGTCATCCGCGGCTACGAAAAGCTCGGCATCTGCCCCGAGGCGGAGATGCCCTACGCCAAAAAATTCAGCGCCGATTACCAGCCTTCCGAAAAAGCGCTCGCCGCCGCGCGCGCGTCGCAAACCGCGGGGCTTAAATTCCACTGGCTGCGGCCCAACGACGGCACCAAAGGCCTCACCGATGAGCACCTCGCCCAGACCAAAGCCGTCCTCGCCGGCGGATCGCCCGTCGCCGCGGGTTCGCACCACAGCATCCTTTTCGTCGGCTACCACGACGACCCCGCGCTTGCCGGCGGCGGCGAGTTTTTCGTCCGCGACTCCGGCGGCGGCAACGAGCAGACGCTCACCTACACCGCCGCGAAAGAGCGCATGTGCGACCTCTTCTGGGTCGAGTAGAGTCCGGTGACGAATCCGCTTAGCATCGCCCGGGGATCCCGGTGTGGTGGCCGTCTATGGGACACAACAAAGGCAAAGACAACGTCAAGAAATGCAAGGCCCGCCGCACCAAAGGCGAGCGCTTGCAGACCGCCAAGGGCGCCGCGAAGGCGTCGAAGTAGGTAACCGTGGAGGAGGCTCGCACCGGCTGGTTTTCTTTCGGGAAAACCAGCTGATGGGCCAAATCCAAAGACTGTCATCCTGAGCGCAGTCGAAGGACCTCTAACTTTTCCGGGCGAAGGAGGGCGCAGATGGTGGATGAAGTATAACGGCGGACTTATGGCTTGTTCGGTTCTTCAGGCTTGCTGTCGGGAGTAACTCCGTTTGGTCGAGGACGCAGACTGGAATGATGAATAACCCAGTAAATCCCGGCAACGAAAACGCCTCCAAGCAATGTAGCCAAAGCCCAAAGGCCGCCGCCAACGAAGAAGGTTTTCCGGCGTGAATGCCGCCATAATTGTTCGGCGTCGGTGAACACTGCCAGCGCGAACGCGAGGTGGACAATGGCCGTGAGAATCCAGATGACAACTACGCCCACAACGCCAGTTCCCGGGATAACGTTCCCCGGAAAAGAATCAATAGACAGGTTCATTTTGAGTATGGGTAGTAACGCCGAATTAACTCATCTCCAACCCGCGCATCGTCCCCGTCGAAGTCGCAAAACGATCCGCATCGAGGCCCATGCGCTGGAGCATCGAGACGAAAAGATTCGGCAGCGGATAATTGCGGTCGGTGTCGAAACCGAGGTGCTGGCCGTGCTTGAAACCGCCGCCGGCGAAGAGCACGGGCAGGTTGCTGGTGACGTGGGTGTTCGCGTTGCCGAGGTTGGAGCCGTAGAGGATCATCGTGCGGTCGAGGAGCGGGTCGCTGCCTTCCTTCGTGGCCTTCAATCCGGCGAAGAGTTGGCCAAGCAGCTTCATATGCTCGCGGTCGATGGCTTCGAGCTGCGCGAGTTTCACCGTGCTTTTTCCATGATGCGAAAGGCTGTGGTAGCCGTCGGTGATGTGCGTGCCCTCGATGTCGGCGAGCGTCGGCGAGTTCACGCTGTCGAGCATGAGCGTGATGGCGCGCGAGGAATCCGTCTCGAAGGCGAGCCGCGCCATGTCGTACATCAGCCGCACTTTTTCCATGTACTCGCGCGGGCTGGCGGGGTCGGTCGGCATCGCGGCACTCACGACGGGCTTCGGCTTGTGCTCCCACTCTTTCGCCGCGTCCATGCGCGCTTCGAGATCGCGCACGCCGGTAAAATATTGGTCGAGCCGCTCGCGGTCGCGCGCGCCGAGATCACGCTGGAGGCTCCGCGTCTGATCCGCGACCGCGTCCATGATGCTGCGCCCAAGTTCGAGCTTCCGCACCTGCGCTGCCACCTCCTCCGGCGTGCCGCGGAGGAAGAGCTTTTTGAAAACCTCCGACGCCTTGTCCTCGCACGGGATGAGCACGCCGCCGCCCGTCCACGAAAGGCTGCGCTGCCCCTGCTGCACATTCACGCCGAGCGTGAGCGACGGGAAGCGCGTGAGATGTCCGATGTGCTGCGCGGCGAATTGATCGAGCGAGATCGTGTTGCGAAAGCCGCCGCTGCCCGGATGCGGCGCGGCGGTGAGGAAGCAGTTGTCCGCCGGATGCCCGCCATCCACATCGGGATGCGCCACGCCGCTGAAAACGGTGAAGTCCTGGCGATGCTCCGCGAGCATTTCGAGGTACGGCGAAAGCGCGTAGTCGCGGCCGGTCGCGGTGGGGAAAAATTTCTCGGGCAGCAGGCCAAGGTTGTTGCAGATGGCGAGCATGCGCCGCGGCACCGGCGCGGCGTCTGCCGCGCGGGAAAACGCGGGACGCATCGCTTCGAGCAGCGGCAGCGCAAGCGCAACGCCGGAAGCGCGAAGAAAAGTGCGGCGCGAGCATGCGCGCTGAGTGGAGATGAATGAGCCGGTGGTTTTCATGGATGGCGTGACCTACTTGTTTTGAAAAAGGCTGCTTTGCACAATCGCGTGGATGAGCGTGCGGACAGCGTAATGATTCGCGCTGGAATGATCGAGGATTTGCTCCAACTCGGGCCGGTCGCCAAAGCGCACGGGCGCGCCGGTGGCGAAGACGAGAAGCTGCTTCGCAAGGTTCCGCGCGATCTGCCGCTCGTCTTTGAGCAGCAGTTGTTTCAGCTCGCCGATGTTTTTGAAATCGCCGCCGCCGGGCAGCGTGCCACTGCCGTCCACGGGCTGCGCGAGGTGAAAAGTGTAGTCGAGCCCGTTCTTGCCGTAGCCCTTCACCCTCTCGCCGTCGCCGACCGCGCGGTAGCGGTCGCGCCAGCCGCCGAGCACGTCGAAATTTTCCAGCGCGAAGCCAGCAGGATCGATCTTCGTATGGCAAAGCGCGCAGTTTTCCTCCGAGCGATGTTTCGCGAGCTGCTCGCGAATGGTCGTCGCACCGCGCGTGTCGGGATCGATGTTCGGGACGCTCGCGGGTTGCGGCGGTGGCGGCTTGCCGATGATGCGCTCCATGATCCACGCGCCGCGCAGCACGGGTGAGGTCGTCGTGCCGTTCGCGGTGACTTTCAGCACACTCGCCTGCGTCATCAGTCCGCCGCGCACGCTCTCCGGCGGCAGTTGCACGCGCCGGATGGCCACGCCTTCGACGAGCGGTGTCGCCGCGTCGCGGCCCGCCGAACCGTCGCTTTCGCCACTGCGATCCGCGATCTTCGCGTTCGTCGCCAGATCGTAGTGCGCGGCGAGCCGCTCGTTGAGCATCGCGAAATCCGACGCCACGAGATTGCTCGCTGGCAGGTTCGCTTTCACCAGTTCCGCGAAAAAAGACTGCGTCTCCTCGACCGCCGATTCCACGAGCAGATCGTCGAGGTAGTAGTCGGGATAAAGCGTCGCGTCCGGCGAAGTCGCCTCGGCCTTTCGCAGATCGAGCCAGTAGTCGAGAAAGGCGTTCACAAAACGGCGCGAGCGCGGGTCGGCGAGCAGGCGGTCCGTTTGCGCGCGGAGCACCTCGGGCTTGCGCAGTTCGCTCCTCGCCGCAGCCGCGCGGAGCGGTTCATCCGGCGGTGAATTCCACAGGAAATACGCGAGCCGCGACGCGAGCGCGTAGTCATCGAGAGCGCCCGGTTTTTCCTCGCGGCAGACGAATCCCGGCGAGCACAGCACCGCCGAGTAGCCCGCAAGCATCGCCTCCGTGAAGCTGCTGCCCGAGTTCATCGCGCCCTCGATCACCGCAAGGAAACGCTGCACGTCGGAGTCGGCAACCGGCTGCCGGTAGGCGCGGTCGAGGAAGGTTTTCAGCAGCCGCGCGGCATCGGCGTGCGGGTCATTCGGCACTGCCTCGAAGGTCTTCCCGTCAAACTTTGGCGGCAGATCGCCGAAGAGCAGCGTGTGCCCCACGGTCGGCCACTGCGCGATGATCGGCCCCTCCACTTCCATCCAGCGAAACGCCACGCCCGGCTGTCCGTCCTTCTCCGCGAGCGGATTGTGCCAGCCGCCGGGATTGCCGGGCCGCGAGCGGAAAAGCCGCGCCGCATCGGGCTGGATCGTCTCGCCCGCGAGCAGCCACACGTCCAGCTCCTGCACGCCCGGCTCCGGCGTCACGTCGAAAGCGCCGAGCTTGCGCAGCAGATGCGGGGGGGTCGCCGCGTAGATGCTCACCGGCTCGCGCGTGCGACCCGCGGAGAGATTTTTCCGGTCCGGTTTCCACCATGCCTTTTCACTCTCCGGCGCGGCCCAAAAAGAATAGGCGCTGAACCGCAGCTTGTAGCGGCCCGCGCGCGGCGCGCGGAAGCTGCTGAACTTTAGCTCAATCGGCTCGTAAGAACTCGCCACCACGCCGAACGCCTCCCGGTCGCGCTTCTCCGCATCGGCGGGGCCCACGGTCATCGGCCCGGTCCCTTCGAGCGCGGGGAGGTCCGCCGCGTTGTCGAGCATTGGAAAGGTCGCGCGTTCGGCGCTGCGATTGAATTCCGAAAACTTCGCCTTGCCCGCGAAAGCCTTCTGCTCCCGCGCATAGTAGCGCGTCACCGTCGTCTCCGGCTTCCAGTTTTGCCGCGCCATGACTTCGCGCAGCGCGTAATCCGCCGCGCCGAGATACCGCGCCATCTGCACGTGCGAAATATCCAGCGCCTCGCCAACCTTGTTGAAGCGAAACGCTTCGCCGTCCTCCGGCAGCATTACCTTCACCTCCAGCCACGGCGCATCGAGCAGATCGCGCAGCGTGTTTTCATACTCGTAGCGATTCAGCCGCCGCCAGATGGCACGCCCCTCGCCCGCCGCGCGCTCGCGATCCGCCGCCACGAGCGTCCCTGCGAGTTGTTTGAGAAAGACGTCCGCCTCCGCCGGCTTCGGCTGCCGCTTCTTCTTTGGCGGCATCTCGTGCTCCGCCATCCGGTCATGCACCTTCACCCACTCGGCGAAGGTCTTCGCGTCTTTCAGGTCGAAAGTGAGCGCGTCCAGATCGAGCCCACCCTTTTTCTCGTCCGCATCGTGGCACTGCACGCAGTGATCCTCCAGAAACGGTCCCATCGCCGCGGGTAACTCAGCTTGGAGCGAAGCGGCACCGGCGAACAGGCAGACGCCGGTCAGTAGTCTCGTGGAGAAGTGCATGAACTCCCTGTAAACTCCACAGCACTGGCTTCCTTTGCAATCGCAACCCACCGGCAGCGAGCGGGAGCCTGCCCCCGTTTTGGGAATGCGGCGGCAGAGGGGGCTTTAGTGCGCGATCACTCTGCGATGACGCGCCACTTGCCCCAGAGTCGCGGAGTCAGCTCCGCTTCGCTGGGCACGTCGGCGGTGATGGCCGTGGCTTTGTTTGCCCAATAGACGCGCTGCGTCGTCTGGCCGTTCGAGCCGCGCAGGATGCCGAGGTCGGCGCGGAAAGTGTCGCCCGGTTTTGGCTGCCAATGCAAAAGGCTGAGCGGGATGGCGGCTTCAAAATTGCCGCCTTTGTCGGTCGCGAACGCGATCTGTGCGGTCACGTCTTCCACCACGTCGAGGTTGATTGTCCGCCACGGGCTGCTGAACGCGACAGGCTGCGCAGTGCCCGGGACTTTGGCCCGGTAGAGGAGCGCGCGCGGCTGGCCTTTCACGAGCGTGATGAGCAGGCGCTGATCGCCGGGCACGGGCGCACCGCGGTCCGGCGCAGCGCTCGCGGCGGTGCCGAGCATGAGGTCGAGGCATCCGCCGGTTTTGAAAAGCGCGTTCGGCGTCTCGCCGCTGTTATTCAGCAGGTCTTTTTCCGTCGTCCGCCAGGCGGCGAACAGGCGGTCGCCACTCACGCACACGGCGGCGCTGACATCGTAGGGTTTCGAGTTGCTGTTGAAGTTTGCCTTGATGCCGCGCCGGTCGATCGCCGCCCATTCGGTCGTCCCAGGCCAATCGTCGAGCCTGCCATCCACCGTCGGCGCAGCGGCACGCACGGGCACCGTGAGAACGCCGCTACCGCGTGCCTTTTGCCGCGCAGTTTCGGCCCGGGCGAACCAATCGCGCGCGCGGTCGAGGTCCGCGGCGGTGACATTGATCGTCTGCTCCGACAGGCGCTTGATCGTGTCGAGGCCATCCACCCGCACGAGACTGGTGCGCCCACCATCCACGAGAAAGACACGCCCGTCCGGCACCTGGGTGATGCTCGGCCAGAAATTTTCGTCGTGCAGCGAAACGTCGGTCACATCCATGTCGCGCACTGCGACAGGCGCGGCCCAGTTTGACCGCAAGCGGATGTCGTTGAAGAGCGTCGCGACGAAGAGTCCATCGGCGGTGAAGACATACATGTTCCCCATGTTGCCGTTCACGCAGAACATCGCGCCGCCTTCGCCCGGCGGGCGCACCCAGCCGCCGAGCAGCCGCGTGTGGCCGACGACCATGCCGGGCCGATCCGGCACCGCGGCTTCGTGGCTCGCGTGCAAGCCCGGCCACGCGCTCGGGTAGCTCCAGCGCGGTTCGCCGCGGAAAGAGGCGCCGAGTCCGTAAGGGGAGAAAGGCGCGGGTGCATTCGTGGTCAGCGTCCAATCCTTGTCCGCGAGCGCCTGATCACCACCGCTCGATGGCGGCGTGCCGCCTGCCGGGCCGAGCACTTCGGCTTTGGCGAGGTCGTAAGTAGGCGCACCGTTTTGGCCGAACGTCGGCGCGAATCGCACCGCCTTGTCGCCGTGGCGCGCGACGACGAAGGCGAGGTCATTCATCACCGTCACGCCGCGCGACGGCGTCTTGATGAAGCGCACTTCGTCTGTCTGCGGGCGTGCGTCGCCGTTTGCATCGCTCCACACAAAAGTCGCGTGCCGCTCGGGCTTCGGATTTTCCTCCTCGGGCTTCGTGCCTTCGGGCCAGAGCGCACGGAATTCCGGCCCACGCAGCACGTCCCACGAATGTGCGCTGCCGAGCGCGGAGACGAGCTGCGCGCTCTTCGCGGTGTCTTTCCAAACGAAGGCGATGTTGTCGCCGCCGGTCGGATTGTGCGTGTAGCAACTCGTGAAATAGCGCTGCCCTTTTTGCGCCTCGGGATAAAGCGGCGTGTCCGGCGAGAAGTGGCTGGAGTGCGCTTCGAGCAGCGGATCGGGCCGGTAGAAAATGCGCGTGAGCGTGTTGGTTCCGGCTTTCCAATCGAGCGCGAACTCCAGTCCCTTGTAGAAAAAGCGCGTGGCGTCCTGCGAGTCGAGCACACCGCCACCGCCATATTCCGTCGGACCGTAGAAGGCGCGTTCGAGTTCGCCTTTCGGCGACCAGACGGAGACTCGGCGCGGTGCATTGTCCGCCTCGGCGACCCATAGGCGGCCTTGCGAGTCGAGCGCGAGGCCGTTCGGATTGTTGAGGTGTAGCGGATCGTAAAGCCCGACTGCTGGAGCGCCGGGCTTGCCGATGGCGCGGAGCAGCTTGCCCGCGGGTGAAAAGACTTTCACCTGATGCGATGCACCGCGGTCGCTGATGGAGAAATTGCCCGCCGCATCCGTCGCGACGTGGCGTGGGTCTTCGAGTCCGCTGGCGATGATCGTCTCCGCCTTGCCCAACTCCGGTTTTGCCGCCGCAAAGCGCAGCAGCTTCGTCCCGCTCAGCACGAGCAGGCGGCCCTGCGCGTCGAAGGCGACACCGCGCGGATCGTCCACCGGCGCTCGTCCGCTCATCGTGCCCGCCTTTGCATCCACGAAGAACAATTCATTCTGCCGCACGAGCGAACCGACGAGCAGACCATCGCGCGCCGCGATGCCCCCGAGCACAAAGATGCGCTCGCCGCCGTCGAAGCCCACAAGCGCCGCCGGCTTCGCGCCGTCGGATGGTTTCCAATTCTTCGGCTCGTCGCCCAGCTTGCCTTTGAAGACCGGCTTGTCTTCGAGTTTCGTCGTCTTCGCGGTGAGCCGCAGTTCGCCTTCCCACACCGAGCCGACGTCGCAGAGATGCTCCGCGATCGCCGCGCTCCCGGTGTCCACGGTGATCGTCGGCGCGCCGGTCCAGTTCCCGCCGATCCAGCCCTGCCCTCCGACCTTCGTGAAATCCTCGCGCAGCCACTGCAAGCCGTGCCCGCCCTCGGCGACCTGCGCACCCATGAATATGAGCGGTTTTCCGTCCGTCGTCCGCGCGCCAGGCACGAACGCCATGCTCGTGGGCGGCGTGTGATTCGTCATCCAGCAACCGGTCTTGTCCGCCGTTTCCCACGCGGGTTTGCCCGCGTTATACACGCTCATCTCATAATGCAGCGACACCGGTTTGCGCCACAGGCCGCGGACCTTGTAGCTGCCGGGTGCGACAGGCCGCGTGGGGATGTTGTACACGCCATGCCCCGCCGCTGCGGGATCGCGCAGCAGGTCGTCGCTGCCGTCCCACCACGCAGTGTTTTCCCCAGCGGGAAAAGGCGTCTCGCTCACGAGATTCCGCACGCGATGATTTTGCGCATCCTCGATCACGAGCGTGACGAGACCCGGCGCAGGCAGCGTAAATTTGATCGGAATCGGCGGCGGCTCCTCCGTGATTTTCGGCAGCACGAGCGTCGTCAGCGCCGCATCCTTGAGCGGCGAAAGCGCGACCACCTCACCGAGCCACACGCGGCGGCCTTCCTTCACCTTGTCCGTGAGATGGCCGTGCCCCGACTTCGCTCCGCCGGTGATCCGCAGCCGCACCGCGCGCGTTTCGAGTAGCTCCGGGAACCTGATCCAATGCACGCCGAGCGGCATCGGATACAGCGCATCCATGTCGCGCTTCTCGGCGATGCGTTTCCATTTCGTCGCCGCCGCTTCGCCCACCGGTTCACTCGCCGCGCCGGTGAAAGTCTCGATTTCCACCGATTGAAAACCCACCCACAGCAACGCGAGTCCGCTCAGGCGAACCGGCACGGGCCAGGTCAGCGTAACGAATTCCGGGTGTTCCGCGGAAACCGGCAAGGCCGCGCCCTTCTCGCCATTGTCCCACGCCTCCCACATGCGGTTGTTCGACCCATCGACGAGCTTCGCCGACACATCATCACGCGCCACCGATTGCGCGAGCGCCTGGGGCGCGACATTTCCGAGCCGCTCTTTCAGCACCCACACTCCGCCGAGCCAGCCCGCCATTTCGCGGTCGCCCGCCGCCGGCACATGGCTGAACCGCAGCGCCCGCGTCTGCGTGCCTGCAGGCAGCGACCACAGCGCGTAATCCTCCCCCTTCGCTTCTGCTCGCGACGCCGCACCCGCCACGAACCGCTCCGCAGGGAGCCATTGCGAATCGTCCGAGAGATTCCCCGGATAGGCCGCTCCGGCTTTCAGCACGCTCAGCGTCCCGCCGCCGCGCACCAGCACACTCCCGACCGCCACGGGCTCGGCAAAGCCCACGCGCAAACGCCGCACACCACTTTCCCGCCCTTCGCCAAATTTCACCCCGCGCCAATCCGGCACCGCCTTCTCCACCCACACCACCGCCTTCGGCCCGTCCTTCGCCACCTGCGCGGAGACAGGCGATTCCGCCCCAGCTTCCCACTGCGCAAACGCCGCCGCATCCAGCGCCCCTCCGCCGAGCGGCACGAACGGCTCCTGCGCCCACGCCGAAGCGATCGACAGGAGGACAAAAAGGAGGACGGCGTGGGGAGAGTTTTTCATGCTGAAGAGTTGGATAGTGGGAGGCGCTTGGAAAAACCAAGGCCGATTCTTGTCGCGGAAAGCGTGGACTTCCACGCACGGGATTGCGTGGCAGCGAGCAGACGACTACGGTCGCGTCCCTTTTCTTATGTCTGACGAACGCAAAACCCTCGAACAACGCGCCCAGATGACCGACATCGAGCGCCTGCGCCACTCCGCCGCGCATGTGCTGGCCACCGCCATCCTGCGCCTCTGGCCGGAAGCGCAATTCGCCGCCGGGCCGCCGGTGGAAAATGGGTTTTACTACGACGTCGATCTGCCGCACCGGATCACGCCGGAGGATTTCGCGAAGATCGAGGAGGAGATGAAAAAGGAGATCAAGGCGAACCACGTTTTCGAAAAGCAGGTGCTCAGTCGCGCCGATGCGCTGGCCATGGCGGAGCGGGGCGAACTGGCGGCGCTGACCGCGCGCGGCACGCCTTCGACCTTCAAGCTCGATATCATCCAGGGCATTCCCGAGGGCGAGGAAATCTCCATCTATCGCAACGGCGAATTCACCGATCTCTGCGCCGGGCCGCACGTCATGCGCACGGGGAATATCGGCGCCTTCCGGCTCACGCACATGGCCAGCGCCTACTACAAGGGCGACGAAAAGAACCCGCAGCTCCAGCGCATCTACGGCACGGCGTTCAAGAACAAGACGCAACTCGACGAGTATTTCACGATGCTCGAGGAGGCGAAGAAGCGCGATCACCGCAAGCTCGGCAAGGAGATGGAGCTTTTCTGCTTCGACGACGACGTCGGCCCCGGCCTCCCGCTCTGGCTCCCGCGCGGCACGGTCTTGATCGAGGAACTGGAGAAGCTGGCGAAGGAGACGGAGTTCGCCGCGGGGTATGATCGAGTTAGGACGCCGCACTTAGCGCGGGAGAACCTATATCTAACTAGCGGGCACTTGCCTTACTACGCGGAGTCTATGTTCCCGCCGATGGAGTTGCGAGAAGGAGATAGCCTTCTCGAATCAATCGCCGGCACCGGAGAAGGAAGGCAATCCGACATAGACCGGCATTTGCTTAAACTACTTCAGAGTTACGAGCCCGATTTAATCGACATTTTAGGAGACTGCGAAAATGTCGCAGAAAAAGTCGATGAGGTGTTGGCAAAGTTGCCAGAGGACAAACGTAAAGTTGTGCAGGAGCTCATCAAAACGCGCTTCGCCATTGA
>JBBQCM010000090.1:0-26387 GCA_038318725.1 Chthoniobacterales bacterium | reverse complement strand
GTGGCGTGGATGTTCTTGCCGGTGCTGAGGTCCATGACGGTGTCGGCGCCCCACTTGGTGGCCCAGCGCATCTTTTCGACCTCCTCCTCGATGCTCGACGCGACGGCGCTGTTGCCGATGTTGGCGTTGATCTTCACGAGGAAATTGCGCCCGATGATCATCGGCTCGAGCTCGGGGTGATTGATGTTCGCCGGGATGATGGCGCGCCCGGCGGCGACTTCGCTGCGGACAAACTCGGCGGTGATCTGCTCCGGGATGCGCTGGGGGAAGCGGCGGAAAATGGAGGGCGTGTATTCGTTCTGGAGCTGCGCGGAACCGGCGTGCTGCTTGTCGAGATCGTCGCGGCGGATGTCCTGAGAAAGCTCGGCGAGCTTCGCGCGGCCGAGATTCTCGCGGATGGCGATGTATTCCATCTCGGGCGTGATGATGCCCTGCCGCGCATACCAAAGCTGCGTCACGGGATGCCCGGCATTCGCGCGGAGCGGGCGGCGGCGCTGACCGCGCAAACCGGGAAACTCCACGAGCCGGTTGCGCTCCGCCTTGCTGGCGTATTCGGCATGCTTGCCGGAGAGGTAGCCATTATCCTGCGGCAAAACCTCGCGGCCATCATAAGCGGCTACATCCGCACGAGCGGCGATCCATTCGGCGCGCGGCGTGGGCAGCCCTTCATCCGACGTGCCGGTGAATGAGGGATCTCCCCAAGGCCCGCTGCAATCATACACGCGCACCGGCGCATTCTCCGCGACTTCGCCGCTCATCGACTTCGTCGGCGAAAGCGCGATCTCGCGAAACGGGACGCGGATTTGTGGATGGATACGGCCTTCCACATATACGCGCGTGCTGGCGGGAAGTTGGTCGCTGCTGTGGGGTTCGATGGAGTCTTTTGAGGCGATCATAAAACAAAGAAGCCGTGCGCGGGAAAATCGCGGCACGGCTGATGAGAAGTTGCTCCCTTCGCCGGTGTTAGCCGGATCAGGTTCCAAGGGTCTCCCGAAGTAAACTTCAGGACTCTCAGCCGTGGCGGCTCCCCTGCAAAATTGGCGAGCCAGAGAATATGAGCGGCGGTGGGAGAGTCAACAGCCATCAGCCGAGCCGCTCGAAACAAGGAGACTCCATCGCCGTGAAGCGCGACAATTTTGGCAGGCGAAAAGAAGTCGCCCGGAGCCGCGGCTAGCGAGACAAAAGATCCCGAGTGGCAGCATCGCGGCGGCGAACGCGCCGCCGACCGAGGAGGCCCGCTGCTCCGAGTGCGAGGAGGACAAACGAGCCGGGCTCGGGCACCACGGCCGAGCCGAGGGAGGCGCCCTCCGGCCCCGTGCCCAAGGCGACAACGGGCACGGTCCCGATATTCAGCGCGGCGAGGGTTTGGCTGGCGTCAATGTTCGTCGTGGCGTTGGCATTGATCGTGGAGGCGCCGGTGCCCACGGGGCTGCTCACGTTGAGCGTGCCGGCGGAGGCGGTGAGCGTGGTCATACTCAGCGGGCCGGTCAGTGTGAGGGTACCGCTGCCGGCTTTGGTAAAGAGGCCGTCGCCGGCGATGGCTCCGGCATAGCTCTCGACCGTCGCGGCGCCGGCGGTGAGGCTGCCGCCATTGAGCAGGATGCTCGTGCCGGCGACGCCACTGAGCGCGCCGATGGTTTGCGTCACGCCGTTTACGTCGAGTGTCGCGCCCGCGATGGTGAGGGAGACGGCACCCGCCACGGGAAGGATATTGCTGCTGCCGACACCCTGCCATTTGCGGGCGAGATAGGCTTCCATGGCGCGGCGGTCGTCGCCACTCAGCACGCTATTGAAGACGAGCATTTCACCGATGTCGCCGGCGGAAAACTCGGTGCCGGGAGCGTCGTTGAAGCCACCGCCGAGCGAGAGCCCATCCGGACCCTGGGCACCCACGCCGCTGCCGCGAGAGGCACCATTGACATAAAAGCTGGCCGCACCACTCGTGGCGATGGTGCCGGTGTAAACGCGCGGGAAGGGGTCGGCAGCCGTGCCATTGAAGAGGAAGCCGTTGTTGAAGAATGCGGCCTCGGAATTTCCGGCATAAGGGCCGAGCAGCCAGTTGTTATTGACGCCCGCGAGCAGGCGCTCGTTGGAGGCGCCGGTCAGGCGACCGACATACATTACGGTCACGTTACTGGCCTTGAAATTCTGCGCGTTGGTGAGCCGGTCGAACGGCGCTCCAACGCCAAACGAGGCGTCGAAACGGATGACGGGTTGGTTGTTCATCGCGGGTTCGGCGGCGACCAGGGCCGGCTCCTCGCCAAACGCCGCCGTGGCATCGCCGGCTGCACCGAGCGTGCCTTTGTTCGTCCAACTGGTGACGCCGTCAACGGACGTGGTGATGGTGGCACCATCCGTGGCATCGAGCCAGATGGCGCTGCTCACGGGGATCGTCCGGCTGGCCCCGAGCTGGACCTTGCCGCCGGCGATGACCGTGCCTCCGGTATGCGTGTTCTGGTTGGTGAGCACGAGGGTGCCGCCTCCTTGCTTCGTCACCACGAGGTTGTTTTCGTCGCCGCCGGGGCCGCCGAATTTGCCTTCGTAAATGTCAGAGCCGCTCGCGAGATTGACCGTGAAGGTCGCGGGTGTCGCGCTGCCGTTGACGACGCGGCTGCCCGCGGCGGCAGTGCCGCCGGCCGTGGTAAGCCGGGCGATGGTCTGGTTGTTGCCGTTGAGCCGCAGCGTGCCGGCGATGCTGGAACCGCCGAGTTCCAGGGACGTGCCGGTGGGCAGACGATTCGCACCGCCGCTGAGTTCGAGTGTGCCACTATGGATGCGGGTGACTCCAGAGTAGGTATTCGCGCCGGTGAGGACCAGGGTATTAGTGCCGAGCTTGGCGAGACCCACCGCGCCGCCACCCGTGCCGGTGCTGTCGGCGATGACGTCAGCGATAGTGAAGTTGCCGCCTGCGGCGTTGGTGGTGTCGAACCCGATGGCGGAGCCGGCTCGCAGGCCATTGTTGGTGATTGCCGGCGTTAGGTTCGTCAGCAGGGTGGTGACATCGGTCGTGGTGAACTCATCGGTGCCGCCGACATTGAGAGCCAGGGTGGCGCCAGAGTTGACGATGATGTTAGGCGCGGTCCAACTCGCGGACGTATTGTTGTAGAGCGAGGTCTGCCGGGCAAATTGCAGCGTGCCTCCGCTGACGGTGGTGGAGCCCGTGTAGGTGTTCGCGCCGGAAAGGGTCAGGGTATTCGCCCCCAGCTTGGTTAGCGCACGGGCGGCGGACTGGCTCGTGGCATAGGTGAAGTTGCCCGCGCTGGTGTCGATGCCCACACCCGAAGCGGCATTCATGGCAAATCCCGCCAGCGTGTTCGCGAAGAGCGAATCCACGTCGACCGAGCTGTAAAAGCCGGCGCCACCCACGCCGAGACCGATGGAGCCCGCCGCGTTTGCGGTGACGTCAGCAGGAGCCTTGGCGCTCGTGTTCAAGAAGTTCAGAATGCCGCCGTTGACCGTGGTCACACCAGTGTAGGTATTGGCGCCGCCGAGGCTCAGGGTGCCGGTGCCTATTTTGGTCAGCTTGCCACCTGTTGCAGTCGAACCATTGGCTCCTGCATTCGCCGTATCCCTGATCGAACTGCCATAGGTGGTGCTCGTTGAATCGCCGACGGTTAAAGTTGCGTTCGCCAATCCGACCAAGCCATCGCCCGAGAGCGAACCGATCTGCTGGTTTACCCCGTTCAGGTTCAGTATTCCCGGACTGTTCACGGTGACAGCCGTGGTAATGGGAAGACGGTTGGCGGCCGTTCTAATTCTAAGCTCACCCTCGTTGACGATCGTTGCCCCTGTGTAAGTCGATGGGCTTGCGATCGCCAGGACTCCAGCACCGGTTTTTGTCAAAGAACCCGGCCCTGAAATGATCGTGCTCGTTTGAACGATATTAAGAATACCGGGTGCTGTATGAGAAAGGGTGCCGCCGGCAGCGGCGAGAGTAATCGTGAAATCGATATCAACAAATGATCCGGCCGTGGATGAATTCGTTGAGATCGCTGTCCCTCCGTTGAGCGTCAAGACCGATCCAGCAGTTGTAGAGATCCGCAGTGAACTGTCGGTAACAAGCGTGGCTCCCGCATTGATCGTAATAAACCCCGCCCCAAGTCCCAACGTTCCGCTGGAAAAAGTGACGGTTCCTTCTTCAATGATGACTCCCGCAGCGATGACTCCCGGTGAGCCTGAAGTGCCGCTGCCCGTCACGGAATATGCACCGGTGGCATCTGCGCCTGCCGAAAACACCGCTATATCTCCTGCCGTCCAACCCGCCGGGGTTGCTTCGCCATTGGGATCCGTGCTCCAGACGTTGGTCAACCAAGTGCCATTCGGCGTCTCGCCCGCACCTGTGGCGGTGTCGTTGCCATCCCAATAAACCGTAGCGGCGGGAAGGTGCAGGGGAGCGGCGGCGGTCAGGAGGGCCGCAAGAAGGAGAGGCGACTTTTTCATGTGAATGACTGGCGTTGCCGCGGATCCCGGTTGGGACCATACAATCCAAGACCCCGGCGTGGGCTTAACCTAAACGGCGTTGCCGCGAGCGGCTCACCAGGCCAGCGGCCCCGAGCAAGCAAAGAGCGACCGCGGAAGGTTCGGGAGCGGGATTGGTTTCGACGCTGACGTTGTCGAAATTGGCATCGGCCACCGAGCTCAGCCCGGAGCCCAGGCGCACCTTGTCGTAGCTGCTCAGCGTGAATGCGTTGGCCACCGTTTCGGCGAGGGCACCGTCCACAAAAAACTTGAAGTCCACGTCGGTGATTTCGACGGCCAGATTGTGCCAGCCGGTGCTGCGCAAGCCGACCCCGGTATCGTTTAACTTAAAAAATGTGCCGGCGCCACCGACGCTCTCCGCCGGTCCGCCATCGGGGTCGGCAGTCGTCGGCACGGTGTAACCCAGGATGCGCGCCATGTAGAAATTCCCACCGCTTTGAAGGGACGTCTGGTTGTTGTTCATTCCCAAGGAAATCAACTGACCACTGGCACTCCCCGCTCCATCGATCAACTGGACGACCTGCCGATACGGGGAGGCTGCTGCATTCGAATCAAAAAAGTCGATGCTGAACCTGATCAAATTGAGCGCCGCGGGATTGCCGGATTCCGGGAAGCTGCGGTCGTTGCGCTGGGCGGTCGTGGGGAAGTTGACCGAGTTCGGCGCACTGACCGATTGCAGGGTGCTCAGCGTTCCACCGCTCCCGATGGCGGCGGGCCATGCTGCGAGGAACGCGGTCTGATCAGCGTAGCCGTCGAAGTTGTCCAGTAGGAGCAGGCTGGCCGAGGACTCGGTGCTGAGCGCGAAGGTCGTGAAGGCCAGCGCGGTGGTGACGCCCAGCATTCTGGGCAATTTGTGGGGGGAGGAGTTTTTCATAAATATTATTTTGGAACATTCAGCGGAAATGTGCTGAATGGCACTAATGCATTCAATTCTGTCGGGAGCGTCAATATTTATTATTATAAATTTCAGCCGCTCGCCGAACCCGATGCGTTTCGCGGCTTTGTCACCTCCACCCTCAAAAAGCGTTTTGGATGGAGAGGGTCGCTGGTGAGGTAAAGGTCGCGGACTTCCACGCTGCGAGTCGCGCCGGTGCCAGTCTCAGTGACGGTCACACCTACGCCACCAGGGAGCACGGCCGTCGCCGTTCCGTTAACGCTGGCGGCGAGATCCGTCCATGGGCCGGCGGGGCTGTCGGCGCCTTGCACGGTGAGGGTGATGTCGGTGTTGGCGAGGGTGCGGGTGAAGGTGAGAGCGAGTTTGCCGCCGAGGACGCTGACTTGCGGGAGCGGAGCCGGCGTGGCGACCGTTGGGTTTCCTCCGAGGGCGTATTCGAGGAGGTTCACGAGGCCATCTCTTTCAAAATCCACGAGAAGGCCCGCGGTGTTGGGGTCGTTCACCGCGGACGGGAATTGGGCGGCCTGCCAAATCTGCCACGGAGTCGGCGTGATACGGGTGAGCACTACATCGTTGCCCGTCCCGCCCGTGTAGCTGATGCGCCACCATTGGCCGTCTTCGTAGAACTCGGCGTTTTGCGGGAGGCCGGCGAAATTGCCGGTGACAGCGGCGGTGCTGTTGCTGATGTCGAGGATGCGGAAGGTGGAACCGGCGGGGAGGCCGGGAGCGGCGATGAGGTCGAGCGCGCCGGTGAGCGTGGCGGTGCTGGTCGCGTTGGTGAGGCGGAGTTGGTCGAATTGCGTGCCGGCGGTGGTGCCGTTGAGACGCACGCGCAAGGTGCCGCCGACGTTCACAGCGAGGTTGCCATTCACGGTGCGAATGCCGGTGGCGGTGCCGAAGGCGAGGAGCCCGCCGCTGCTCAGGGTCACTCCGCTGTTGAGGCTGCCGGAGAGTTCGATCCGGCCGGCCAGCACGGTCGTGCCGCCGCTGTAGAGGTTGGCGGCGCTGAGGCTCATCGCCCCGATGCCGGTCTTCGTCAGCGCGCCGTTGGTGATGGGGACATTCACGGTCAAATCAACGCCAGAAATACTGTTAGCGACATCTAAAGTGCGGGTTCCGCCACCGAGATCGATCAGCCCTGAGGCCCCCGAGCCGGTGCCGTTGGCAATCGTGCCGCTGGTGTTGGAAGGGGCGCTGAAACTCACGTCTCCAGTCACCGCAATTTTCGCGGGCGTCGTGCTATGGGGCATGAGATTGATGACGTTGAAAGTCAGCGCGCCGCCGCCGAGCGTGAAGGTTTGCGCGGCGTCCACTTGCAGCGTGTGGAGGCTGAGGCTGCCGCTGCCGCTAAGCGTGACCGGGGCTGAGAACTGCGCCGCAATGGCCGTGGAATCCGACGAGGGGACGTAGCTGGCGGTCAGCGACCCGCCGGTGATGTTCAAGGTCTCGCGCACGTAGAGCTTGCGGATGGTGTGCGTGCCGGAGTCGAGCGTCACGGTGATATTTGCACTGGGGCGGTCGAGGATAACGGTGTCGTCGCTTCCCGGCAGCCGCGCCGCGGGCAGCGTCAACGGCCCCACGCGCGCCATTTGCCCCAGACCCTGCACCGGCGCGACCGGGGTCAGCCCGCTGTTCCAATTGGTCAGCGTGGTCCACTGGCCGTCGCTGTTGGTCACCCACACTGCCGGAACGAGGGAATCCTTGAGGAATTCCATCCCGCCCTGCGCGACATCCACATCAATGTTGGACCCGCCATTGTTATAGCCGTTGAGCCGCGCGGTGCTGGCATATTGCCAGAATTTCCAAGGATGAGTGGGATTCGGGGCGTCGTCCCACGGGCCATAAATTGGCGTGTAGGAATCTTTCGGGTGACCGTTCTGCACGTCGATCGCGCTGGGGTTGGCCTGATTTGGCCAGCGCGCGCTCCAAAGCGAATATCCCGCCACCACCTGGGTTCGCAGCGCGAGGGCGGCCGTGCCCAGCACATTGGCGGCGTAGTTGCCATTGGTGTAAATGACGGGCCGGATGCCCATCACGGTATAAATACGATCGGAAAAATCGATGCAGAATTGAGCCATCTGATCGTCTGTTCGAGCACCGTCTCCAGCTTCCAGGTCATGCACCGGCAGCAAGTAGCCCGGCCGCATCCAGGCGCCGGCCATTTGGATAAAGTGATCGGCTTCATCCGCGCCGCTGTTGGCGATGCCGCCGGAATTCAGCGTGCTCGCGATAACATCAGGGCGGCTGAAGTGATACGATCCGGCCAGCAGCCCCTCGGCCGTGGCGCGCGTGATGTTCTGGACAAAATACGGGTCGTCGTAACGCCGTGAGAGCGTGTCTTGACTTGAATCGCTTGAGTTGTAAAAACCGGTGGTCCCGCCGCGGCTGGCCCGGATGATGACGAAATCCCGCCCGTCACCAAAGACGCCGCCCACCTGCTGATCGGTGGGACGATGCAGGGTGGTCCAATTCGCGGCGGTGAGGTTTCCCTGATAGTACGAGATGTCGATGCCCAGGACGCGCTGCTGCGCCTCAGCGGGAACAGCCGCAACCAACAGCCCCGCCGTGGCAATTTTTGCGCCCCAACTCTGCAACCATGCAGAAGTGACCCAATCAGCCCATTTGTTCCGGGGGAAAGGCATTGGCTGCATATTAAGTTCGTGTAATAGACGCCTAAAGATTTTTTCACAAGGAAAACGTCTCCTCAAATCACTGCAACGAGGACACTTGCCTTCGTGAAGGCCAGGAACACTTCTCTCGGCGGGCACCGAATCGATAACTCGCCAAGCCTTTCAGCCAAACGGCTCCCGTGCAAATAGTCCGCGGAGAACAGGCGCGCGGGCCGCGGCGTGAATCCGCCGCTTTTGGCAACGCGCTCGCACCGATGACGGGACAAATTTCTCCCGCCCGCGATGCTGGACAATCCTGAGCCGCCCGCTAATAGTGCCGCCTTCTTTTCCGTGCGGCACCCACTTTCCAATGAGCGCAATCTTTCTTAAGCGGTTCCTCCAACGGCCTTTTCAGGTCGCTTCAATCATCCCGAGTTCACGGGAGTTGATCCGGCGGGTCACGGACAAAATGGACTTCAGCCAGCCGCGGACGATCGTGGAGTATGGCCCCGGCGAAGGCTGCCACACCCGCGAGATCGTGCGCCGCATGCACCCCGATTCGCATCTCATCCTCTTCGAATTGGATCCCGAACTCGCGGAGCATCTCGAAGAACAATTTCGCTCCGACCGCCGGGTCATCGTGCTCAACGCCGACTGCGCCACGCTGGCGGCCCAGCTCGCGCAGCGAGGGCATCGGCATTGCGATTACATCGTCTCGGGCATCCCATTCAGCATTCTGGAACCGGCCAAAAAGCGCGAACTCCTGCGCAGCACCTTCGATGCGCTGGCCCCGACCGCCTCTTCGGCTTTTATCATCTATCAGGTGACCAATGAACTCGTCGCCCACTGCCGTCATTTTTCCCGCGTTGAGAGCCAGTACTGCCTGCAAAACATCCCGCCGATGTTTGTCACAAAGTTTTATAAGACGGCTAACGGGCACAAGAACGGCCATGTCAACGGGACCAACGGCCATCACGTCAACGGCAGCGGCAACGGGCGGCACTGAGCCGCGACTCGCATGAAATTATTCCGTCTGCTGCTTTTCATCGCCGGGTTGTGGTGCGCGCCGGTCATTGGAGAGGCCCATCCGCTGGAGTATCGCAGCTACTCCCAGGGCGGCATTTTTCCGGAGATCTATCGCGACGACTTTGCCCAGACGCTCAAGAAATATCCGAATGGCCGCTTTGCCCGTGCCTGTCGCGGGGAGCCGGTGGCCATGCAGCGCTATTTCAATCGCGCGCTCGATACTTCGCTCGATGGCCGCCGTCGCGAGGCGCTCGGCTATGTGCTCGTGAAAATCATGTTCCGCTCCGGTGACACGCGCTTCTCCCGCGCGCTGCGCGGCGGCGAAGTCGCCCTCCGCGAGGCGGTGGGCCGCAACATCGATCCGCTCATCGCCGGCTACAAACTGAGCTTTCCCAAGACCCGCTCCTGCTACCGCTTTCGCGCGCAGGAGCCGGACTAGTCGTGCACATCGCGCTTCCCAAAGCGCGGACGGTTGTACAACCTGCGGCATGTCCTCCACCCGCATTGAAAAAGATTCCATGGGCACCATGGAGGTGCCTGCCGACGCCCTCTACGGCGCTTCCACCCAGCGCGCTGTCCTGAACTTCCCCATCTCCGGCATCCACTTCGGGCGCGAATTCATCCGCGCGCTCGGTCTCATCAAATGGGCCGCCGCCGAGGCCAACTTCGAGCTCGGTCTCCTCGACGACGCGCGCACCACGCTCATCGCCCGCGCCGCGCAGGAGGTCATCGAGGGGAAACTCGACGCGCATTTCCCGCTCGATATTTACCAAACCGGCTCCGGCACCTCGACCAACATGAATATCAATGAGGTCATCGCCAATCGCTGCTCCCAGCTCGCCGGCAAGTCCATTGGCTCGAAAGACCCCGTCCATCCGAACGACCATGTGAACATGGGGCAGTCGAGCAATGACGTCATCCCCACCGCCATCCACATCGCCGTCGGCGAGCGCATCCGGAAATACCTCCTCCCCGCTCTCGAACAACTCCACGGCGCGCTCGAACGGAAAGCGGTCGAGTTTTGGAACGTCATCAAGATCGGCCGCACCCATCTCATGGATGCCACGCCCGTCCGGCTCGGCCAGGAGTTTGGCGGCTACGCGAAGCAGGTCGAATACGCCCGCCTCCGCGCCGGCAATGCCATCGCCGCGATCGAGGAACTCCCGCTCGGCGGCACGGCCGTCGGCACCGGTCTCAACTGTCATCCCGACTTCGCCTCCATCGTCATGCGCCATTTGTGGAATCAGACGAGCATCGCCTTCCGCGAGGCGCGCAATCATTTCGAGGCGCAGGCCGCGAAGGACGGCCTCGTCCAGGCCAGCGGACAGCTCAAGACCATCGCCGTGTCGCTTTTTAAAATCGCCAACGACATCCGCTGGCTCGGCAGCGGTCCGCGCTGCGGGATCGGTGAAATCATCCTTCCCGAAACTCAACCTGGCAGTTCCATCATGCCTGGCAAAGTGAACCCCGTGATTTGCGAGAGCGTCATGCAGGTCTGCGCCCGCGTCATCGGCAATGACACGACCATCACCTGGGCCGCAGCGAACGGAAACTTCGAACTGAACGTGATGATGCCCGTGCTCTCGCACTCCATCCTCGAATCCCTGCGTCTTCTCGCCAATGTCAGCAATGTCTTCCGTGAGAAGTGCATCGTTGGCATCAAAGCCAACTCCGAGCGCTGCGGCGAACTCGTGGAATACAGCATGGCCATGGTCACCTCGCTCGCGCCGATCATCGGCTACGACAAAGCCGCCGAAATCGCCAAAGAGAGCGCCAGGACCGGGCGAACCGTCCGCGAGATTTGCCACGAATGGCAGATCCTTTCCGAAGCAGAACTCACCAAAGCCCTCGATCCCTTCGCCATGACCAAGCCGGGCGGCAGCGGATCAGCGGGCGGCTAGTCCTCCAGCTCCGTGTGGATTTCAATAAAGTTCAGGATGTCGTGGCGGGTGACGATGCCGACGAGCCTGCCTTCCTCGATGACCGCGAGCCGGCTCAGTTCCGGCGCGAGCAGCAGGCGCATGGCGCGGGCCGCGGATTCGTTCACACCGATGCGGAGCGCGTCTGAACTTTTTTCGGCGACCACATCGCCCACGCTCGTGTAGGGCCATTTCTCGCGGGGGACTTCCTTTAGGAAATCCAACTGGAGCAGGCCGCGGAATTCGCCGTCCGCCGCGCACACGGGATAGACGACGTAGTGACCGCTCAGGAAAAAATCCTCGACCGCGAGATTCAGCGGCAGCGTGTCGGGAATGACCGCCGGGTTGGCCGTCATCAGATCGCGCACGCGCACGCCGGCGAGGACTTCGCGCTGGACGGCGTTGGCATACCCGCTCTCGGCGGCGCTTTTGAGGAAAAAGCCGATGAGCAGAAAGACGAAGCCGTTCCAGGCGGGCTCCGGGCGGAGGAGCAGCCAGGCCCCGACAAAGATCAGCAGCCAGCTAAAACCGATGCCGATGCGCGACGAAATGTACGTCGCGCGCCGCAACCGTCCCGTCTTCGCCCAGATCAGTGCGCGCAGGACGCGCCCTCCATCGAGGGGATAGCCGGGGATCATGTTGAAAATGACGAGCGCGAGATTGGTCTGGGCGAGCCAGTCGCAGACCAGCGCGAGACCGCTGAAACCGAGTGCGGCGAAACCGAATTGCGCGAGCTTGAAAAGGATGCTCAGCAGGACGCTCACCGCCGGGCCGCCGAGCGCGATCTTCAACTCGGACTTCGCGTCATCTGGTTCGCGCGAAATTTCCGCCAGACCGCCGACAAAGAGCAGGGTGATGCGAGGCACCGGAATGCCGCAGCGCTGGCTGATGAGGCTGTGGCCGAGTTCATGAAGCAGGATGCTCAGGAAAAAAAGCAGAGCCGCACCGGTTCCGAGTGCGAGATAAACGCCGTGCGACCGCCCATGTAATTCTGCCGGGAAAAATTTTTCGGAAAGCTGATACGTGACGATCGCCGCGATCAGGAACCACGAGGCATCGAGATAAAATGCGATGCCAAACCAGCGTCCGATGAACAGTCCGGTACGGCGGCGTCCGGATGACTTTTCCTCGCTCACAGCGGCGTGCCATTCCCCGGCACGGGCGAAATCTCGGCAGCAGGCTCGGCTTTGATCGCCGACCAGTCGGAAAGCACGATGCCTTCGCGCAACTCCGCCGGCACCAGCAGGCTGAAGCGATCCTCGCCGAAAGATAATCTGTCCGCAGGCGCGCTGATGAGAGCGGTGCGGATGACCTTTTCTGTCAGTGGTGGATGGAAGGAGAAGATGAGCATTCGCTGCCTCAAGGTTCCGGCGACATAGATGGCAAAAGGCTCGGTTGAGATGGTGCCGGTGGCATCCGCGGAAACGGACGGATTGCTTGGAAAACCATCACGAAAATCGAAGCGGACCTGGGTGGTGCGAAAATCATCCGTCAGGGCCGGCAGACCATGGGAAGAGACGGGAATGAATTCCGCACGACCGACCAGCGCAGGCGCAGCGCCGCTTCCCGTGAGTCGGAGATCGGCTGTCAGCATCACATTCTGGCGACCGGCCTCGCTGGAGGTGGCGCGGACATCAAACCTCCACTGGCTCCACGGCTTGGCGGGCAGGGCAAAGACCGGTGGAAGTTCCAGCTCCAAATCGCCCACGAGCGCGCGATCCCATTGCTCAAGATCCCAGCCGTCCACCGAAACGTCAGTCACTTTCAGAACCCCATTCACGAGGGCTCCACTCAGCGGGCCAGTGACTTGCAAGGCGAGCGTGGTGTCGGCTTCCAACCCACCGCCGCCGTCCGCCATTGGAAACAGGTGCAGCCGGCTCTTTGCGCTCGTCACCGCGAGCTTGAGCGCCGGATCGCGCAGGTTCGTAAAATTCACATCGCCACTCGCACTGAAATCACCGGTCGGATGCAGGCCGGTCAGCTTTTCGACACGCAGCGTCTGGCCATCGAGCGTGACGGTGGCTTCGACTCCCGTGAGTGCCGCGCCGCTCCAGCCGAGCGGAAGGCGGGCATTGGCGAGCGTGAGTTTGCCGCCGGTCTTCAAGGCACCGAGCGGGCCTTCGGCGGTCAGATTGCCGCGGAGGAAGCCCTCGATGGGGAATCTGAAACCGCTCAGCTGGACGGTTTCATTCAGGCTGAGATCGTAGGCGGTGAGGTTGAGTTTGCCGACAGTCTGATCGTCGAGAATCGTCTCGAGCGCGGTGTTCGGCCACGCGTTCCAGACATCGAACGGGAGCAGCGCGTCGCCCTCCAGCCGCAGCGCCTGCTTGTGCATCAGCCGGATGCTTTGCAGCGACACGGCTTTGTTGACCACGCCGACATGGGCGGTGAAAGAGGACTCGTCATCCGACAGCGCGAATGTGGAAAAGACCATGCCGCCATTCGAGTAGCTGCCCTCGAAGTCGGCGTTGATCGGGTGGAGCAGTGCGGCGCTCGCGCCGAGCGAGCGGATTTTGCGGAGCCGCGCAAGGAACTTGCCACTGTGGCCCTTGGCCGAGCCTTCGCCGCTCCAGTCGATCAGCGCTCCGCCGGCGGGGGATTCGGGGACGACGGGCTTTTGCAGGATCGCCGCATACTTGCCGAGATCTTCGACCGAGGCGCGCAGCTCGCCCCAGTACTGTTTGTCGCCGACGATGTTGACCACTCCGCTGCCGTTCACGTAGTCCGCGCCGTTGAGCAGCGAGACGTTCGTGATCTGGTATTCGTTGCCGTTGAGTTTGACGCTGGCGTTGAGCTTTTCGATGGGGGCGTTGCGCCAGCGGAGGTTCGTCCCGGAGACGAGGATCTGGCCGGTGAACCGCTGGTCCCGCCCGCGGATCGAACCGTCGATATTCGCACGACCGGCGGCAAATTTGAACTCCGGCAGCAACAGTGCGGAAAGCTCGGTGAGGTTTTCGATCTTCGCCGCGATGTCGCAGGAAAACTCCGAGCGCCACCAGGCGACGCCGGGCATCGGCAGCGCCATGTCGCCGGAAAGGCTCAGCCGATTGGGGCCTTGGGTGAGCGCGAGTTCGGGAATCTGAATGCGACCGTCGAGCAGCTTCACGCCGAGCACGAGCGAATCCCACTGGCGCGTCTCCCATTGGAAATTGGCGGCCTCGAAACGAAGTTGCGCGCTGGCTTTGGCAAACTGCTGCGGGCGGCCGCGGAAGCTGAAGTTGCCAGTCTTGATCGTGCCCCCCGCAGCATCCGAAACGCCGAGAAATGTGGCCAGTTGGGCGACGTCGATCTGGGAAAACGGCCCGGCCACATAAATGGCAAACTGCGGCTCGTGCGGGAGCGTCTGGGCCTCGGCTCGGAGGTTGCCACCAAAGGCTGCGAGTTCGACGGCGATCTTCAACTGGCCGCGCGCGAAGTCGTCGAGCGAGAGGGTGAAGTCCTGGATTTGCACGCCTGGTTCGAGGCTCAGACCGGCCACCTGCACGTTGCCATCCTGCATGGCCGTGGTGCCGCTGACGTTCCGAAAAGTTCGGGCGAGCCAGGGCTGTTTGACGATCACTTGTCCGGCGGAGATTTCGCCGGCCTCCACGCTGCTCAGCGTGAGGCTCGTCTGGACGAGCCGCAGGTAGTCGTTCCCGCTGGCGAAAATGAAATCCACGTCCGCTGCCTCAAATCGCTCGGGCCCAGCCAGCCAGCGCCCGCGCAGACGCGGCAGGTGGAGGACAAAACTCGTGGGGTGGGGGACCTTCTCCCCGGCGAAGGGCAGGCCGACTTTGCCGGTGACGCCTTCGAGGGTAAGGCTCTGGAACCATTGACCCGAACTGCGGGGAAGGAGATGGCGCGCGGAAAACGCCGCCGTCGCCGTCTTGATTTCGAGACGGGTGACAGGCCCGTTTTCGCTCTGGTAGGACCAAACCGACTTCCGCAGCACGACGGGCGCGAAAAGACTGCCTCCGACGCTGCCGATCTGTGCATCCACACCATGCCGCCAAGCCTCGAATATGACGAATTGCCGCACCGCAAAGCGGAAGCAGTCCGGCACCAGGAGCGAAAGGAGTGCGGTGAGGAGCAGCAACACCGCGAGGCGCAGGGGTCGGAAGCGGCGTGCGCGCAATCGGGCGGCGGCGTGAGCAGCGGCGGCGCGTTGCGAGGTGGAGGCGGACGTGGAGTTGCTCAAGAGAGGGCGCATAGCGTAGCGCGCCGCCTTGAAAAGGAAAGCCACTTGGCTGCGGAAACCGTCTGCTGCTTGCAGGGGAAGCCGCCTGCTTCACCGGTGGCGGCGCTAATCGAAAAGTGCGAGCTGGCTGGTCGGCACCCGGAATCCCCTGGTCGAAAGCTCGGGCAGGTTTTCCGGAAAGCCGGCCTTGCGCTTCGCGATGGCAAAGAGCGCCTTGACCTGCTCCGCGAGCGGTCCCTCGCCTTTCATCCGGGTGCCCCATTTTGCATCATAGAGTTTGCCGCCGCGCAGTTCCGCGATGCGTCCGAGCACCTTGTCCTTGTGGCCGGGCGCATGCCTCTCCAGCCACTCGGTGAAAAGCGGGGCCACCGCCCACGGCAGCCGCACGATGGTGTAGCCCGCGGTGCGGGCGCCGACGCGGGCCGCGGCGGCGAGCAGAGCGGGGATTTCGTGGTCGTTCAGGCCGGGAATGATCGGTGCGGTTAGCACGATGACCGGCACGCCGGCGGCGCTCAGTTTCTCGATCGCGGCCAGCCGCCGGCTCGGCGGCGAGGCGCGCGGTTCGAGCGTTTTGGCCAGCGCGCCGTCGAGCGTGGTCAGCGAGATGCAGACGTGCGCCGCACCGTGTTGCGCCAGTTCGGCGAGGTGATCAATGTCCCGCGTGACGAGATGGTTCTTCGTGATGATCCCGACCGGATTGCGAAACTCCGCGAGCACCGCGAGGCAGCGCCGCGTGAGCTGGAGCCGGCGCTCGACGGGCTGGTAGCAGTCGCTGATCGCGCTCATGGCGATGGGCTGCGGCGACCAGCTTTTTTTGGAAAGCTGTACGCGGAGCAACTCGGGCGCATTTTCTTTCACCACGATCTTCGTCTCGAAATCGAGCCCGGCGGAGAAGCCGAGATACTCGTGGTAAGGCCGCGCGAAGCAGTAGGCGCAGCCATGCTCGCAGCCGCGGTAGGGGTTCAGGCCGGCACGGAAGGGGATGTCCGGCGAGTCGTTAAACGAAATGATGGACTGAGAATCATCGCGGAGAAACTGCGTGTGCGGGCGAATCGGCTCGCCGTCCTCATCCACGAGCGCCTCGGGCTCCAGCTCCACGCTGAGTTTGGCAAAGCGGTTGTGCGGATTCGAGGCCGAGCCACGCCCGGCGGGAGACAGGTTTTGCGACTGGAAAGACATGTGTTCATAGAAACACATCTCGCCACGGACGCCAGTCCCGGCTTCGACCGGAAATCAGAAATACGAAGGCTCATTGCCCGGCTTCCATTTGATGTTGCAGCCGATGCTGGGCTGCTGGTCCGGGGTTACCGGTTGGCCGGTGAGCACGGCGTCGAGCGCGGCGCGGAGATCGGTGCCATTAAGCGTGCCGGCACCCGGCCGATCCGGGCTGCGACCGGGGCGTGAGCCGTCGAGCTGCCCGCGGTAGACGAGGCGGCGCGCACCGTCGAAGAGGAAGAAATCCGGTGTGCAGGCGGCGCTATAGGCCTTCGCGACGGCCTGCGTTTCATCATGCAAAAATGGAAACGTGAACCCCGCCGCCTGCGCCATCGCCGCCGTCGGCGCCGGCGCGTCCTGCGGATACTGCGTCGCATCGTTCGCGGTGATGGCGACCAGCGCGACGCTCTTCCCCGCGTAATCGCGGGCGATCCGCGCCAGTTCCGGCTGCACATGGACGACGTAGGGGCAATGCGCGCACAGGAACATGACCAGCAACGCTTTCTTTTCGGAAAAATCTGCGAGCGAGACGGTCCGCCCGCCGGCCACATCGGGCAGCGAGAAATCCGGCGCGGCGGTGCCGAGGGCGAGCATGGTGGAGGAGACGGCCATAGAGTTGAAACGAAACAAATCAGGGTCGCGCGATGAAGGTCAATCCCTTGGTTCGGCGTTGTCGCGCGCTGAGTCAGACTCTAACGTCCGTGCCTCCCGTGGAAATGTCACCCGCTCAGAACTTCATCGCCCGCTGGCAGAACTCCGGCGGCGCGGAACGCGCCAACTACGCGCTCTTCCGCACCCGCGGCCGCGTCACCCCGCCCGAGCCCATCATCAAAGCCTTCCACAACGTCCAGTGCCGCGACGCCGTGCTCGCGTGGGAGCGCACCGAGGACGTGCTCGACGAAAAGGAAGGGTCACCGACCCGCGGCCAGCCCGTCACGCGCTGGGACGGACGCACGGTGAAAAAGCATCCCGTCACCGGAGAAGATGTGCCCGATGAAACCGCGCGCATCCCGCTTCTGAGCTACGTGAACCTGCGCCCCGCCGATTGGCCGGACACCGATTTCATCGTCGGCAATCCGCCGTTCATCGGCCCCGCGCGAATGCGCGACGCGCTCGGCGACGGCTACACCGAGGCTGTGCGCGCGACCTATCCCGATGTGCCGGAGTCCGCCGACTTCGTCATGTATTGGTGGCACAAAGCCGCGCTGCTCGTGCGTGCGGGAAAAGTCGCGCGCTTCGGTCTCATCGCCACGAACAGCCTGCGGCAAACCTTCAACCGCCGCGTAGTCGAGGGGCATCTCAAAGTAGTCAGCGACTTTAGTCCGGCCAAACCGCCCGCCAGCCGAACCAATCCCCGCACCCGCCAAAGGCGCGTCTCCCGGAAAGCTGTGCGCGTCTTCACCAAAGGACGCCGCGCCGACTAAAGTCGCTGACTACTTTGCTTCCCCGCTCTCGCTCGTCTTCGCCATTCCTGATCATCCGTGGGTGGACGGTGCGGCGGTGCGCATCGCCATGACAATCGCAGTCGCGGGCGCGAGCGACGGGCGGCTCGGCGAGGTCGTCGAAGAAATCGAGAGCGGCGAGGATGCGGCGAAGGTCACGCTCACGGAGCGCACCGGGCTGCTGCACGCCAACCTCGCTATCGGCGCGAACGTCAGCGCGAACGTGCCGCTGGAAGCGAACAGCGGGCTGACAAGCCGTGGTGTGATGCTGTTCGGTGCGGGCTTCATCGTCACGCGAGAGGAGGCAGCGCAACTTGGCCTTGGGAGCGTTCCAGGCTTGGAACGGCACATCCGAGAATATCGCAACGGACGCGACCTCACCGCGACGCCGCGCGGCGTGCTCGTCATCGACCTCTTTGGTCTCACCGCCGATGACGCGCGCGACAGTTACCCGGAGGTTTTTAGTGGGTCCATGACCGCGTGAAGCCGGAGCGCGACGCAAATCGCGACAACCAGATACGGGAGAATTGGTGGCTGCATGGCCGAACGCGCGGCGAGATTCGTCAAGCACTCGCCGGCCTTCCGCGCTACATCGCCACCGTCGAAACTTCCAAGCACCGCACCTTTCAATTCCTTGATGCGAGCGTGCTGCCCGACAACAAGCTCATCGCCATTGCGCTCGACGATGCCTTTCACCTCGGCGTCCTCAGCAGCCGCATCCACGGCGTTTACGCACTCGCCGCCGGAAGCTGGCTCGGCGTCGGCAACGACCACGTTTACGTCCAGACGCGCTGCTTCGAGACGTTCCCACTCCCCACCGCGACCGAAGCGCAACAAACGCGCATCCGCCACCTCGCCGAGCGCCTCGACACCCACCGCAAACGCCAGCCGTTTCGACAGGTTCAAGGCCCTGAGCCAGTCGAATGGCAAACCCAGCACCCGAAGCTGACCTTCACCGACCTCTACAACGTCCTCGAAAAACTCCGCGTCGGCACCCCGCTCAACGCGAAAGAACAACTCACCCACGAACACGGCCTCGTCACCGTCCTCCGCCAGCTCCACGACGACCTCGATGCCGCCGTCGCCGAAGCCTACGCCCTCCCGCCCACCGCGACCGACGACGCCATCCTCACCCACCTCTGCGCCCTCAACGCCCAGCGCGCCACCGAAGAACGCAACGGCACCATCCGCTGGCTGCGCCCCGCTTTTCAAAGGATGAAGGATGAAGGCGGAAGGATGAAGGAACCGCAAAACGCCCTCGGATTGCCGGACGCTGTCCCACTTCATCCTTCATCTATCATCCCTCATCCTTCGGCCATGTGGCCGAAATCCTTCGCCGAACAAGCCCTCGCCGTCCGCACCGCGCTCATCACCTTCGCCGCCCCCGCCGACGCCGCGACGCTCGCGAAGACTTTCAAGAGCGCGAAGATAGATCGCATTGAGGACATCCTCGAAACCCTCGCCAGCCTCGGCCAAGCCCGCCGACTGGCGGACGGCCAATACCTCGGAACCTAGCCCTCGCGACCTGAGCCCGGCCGCGCGTTACCAATCTCCACGCACCTTTCCCAAGGCATGCCTACGACCACCGTTCTCAAACTCAGTTGCCCCGACCGCGTGGGCCTGCTTTCCCAGCTCACCGGCTTTGTCGCGCAACTGGGCGGGAATCTCATCGAGGTGCATCAGTTCACCGATCCGGCGACGGGTTGGTTTTTCACCCGCATGGAGATCGACGCGCAAATGCTGGCGGTCGATCTTCCGGCATTGCGTGCGGCCTTCAAGCCGATCGCCGCGCAGTTGCAGGCCGAGTGGACGATCCGCGCGGTGCACAGCCGGATGAAGGTCGTGCTCATGGTCAGCAAGCTCGGCCATTGCCTTGCGGATTTGCTCTGGCGGTGGCGTTCCGGCGAGCTGGCGTGCGACATCCCGTGCGTCATCTCCAACCACGACGATCTGCGGCCGATGGTCGAGCGCGAGGGGTTGGAGTTTCGCTGCATCCCGGTGGTTCCGGCGAATCGCGAAGCGGCGTTCGCAGAGATCGCGGAGATTTTTCGCGGCCTGCAGCCCGATCTCGTGGTGCTCGCGCGCTACATGCAAATTGTCCCCGCGGAACTGTGCGCGGAGTTTCATGGCCGGATCATGAATATCCACCACTCGTTCCTGCCGTCCTTTGTCGGCGCAAATCCCTATGAACACGCCTACGAGCGTGGCGTGAAGCTCATCGGTGCGACCTGCCACTACGCGACGGCGGAACTGGATGCGGAGCCGATCGTCGATCAGGAAGTCATCCGCGTGGAGCACTTCCACACGCCGCAGGATCTGGTTCGGCTGGGCCGCGATTGCGAGCGGCTCGCGCTGGCCCGCAGCGTGCGCTGGCATCTCGGCGACCGCGTGCTCATGCACGGCCGGCGCGCCATTGTCTTCCGCGACTAGCGGTCGGAAGAAGGCGCGAGCGGCGTGTCCCAGGGATCGGAACGGGGCGGCGGGGCCGGCACGCGTCCGCTGAGGATGACTGCGGTGACGGCGCGCCGCCATTCGAGCGAACCGAGCTTGTAGCTCGAGCCGTAGTCATAGGAGCCGCTGCGGCTGGCAAAGCGGGCCGGGCCGTAATAGTTGTCCGCATAGTTGTGGCGGCGCGTAGTGGTCACGTTGTTGGAGGCGTAGTGGCGCCGGTAGTCTTGGGCGTACTCATTGCGGTAAACGTCGTAGTAGTAGTCCCGGCTGTGATTGCTGAAAACCACATGATCGACGATGGCGTACCATTCGTGGCTGCCCGGAGGGGGAAACACGCCGTTGGCGTAGCGCGTATCGACTTTGAGATCGACCCAGTTGAGCCACTCGGGCGAGCCGACGTAGGGGCTCCTCTGCACACTGCGAACCTCGCGCCGGTACTGATCCTGCACGCAGCCGGAAGTGGTGATCAAAAGGGCGACGAGTCCGCAGAAAGAAAGGATTTTGGGCAGGTTTTTCATGGGGCGATCATTTTCAAAGTTCGGAAGTTATCCGGGCAGTTTGAATTTGGCTACATCATAAAACACATTCGAAAAAATTAGCGTAGAGGTCGCTGGGTGTCCGGAGCGGCAAACCAGCGGAGGCCCGCGGTGATTTCTGCGGGTTCCATCCGGTGCGTGCCGGCGCAGGTTTCCAGCCGCACATTTTTGAAACCTGCCGCGAGCATCGAATCGCGCACCGCGCGCTGTAGGGCGGGTGGGGCGATGGGATCGGCGAGCCCGCTGCTGAGGTAGATCGGGACGGCAAAGAACGCGGGGCCGGGTCGGTGCCAGCGGAGCGCGTCGGAGGCGCGGTCTTCATTGCAGCCGCCCATCCACAGGCCGATGACCCGGTGGCCGTTTTCCATGAGCGTCGCGCCGACGTAGGCCGAGCGTTTGGCCCCGCCGGAAAATCCGCCACTCGCGACGGGCCAGCGCCGTGCGCCGGGCCAGGCCTTTTCCAAATAGGCGAATGCCGCCTCGAGCATCTCCGCGCACCACTGGGTCGTTTCGAGCGTTGCGGGGACCGGGCCATCGGCGGCCAGCGTGATCCAGCCGGCTTCTGCCGCGGGTTGCCCGAAAACGGGCAGGCCATCGACGGCGGAGCGACCCTGCGGCGCATTCGCCACGAGGATCGGCCACGGCTTCGCGGGATCGAAGCCGGCGGGCACGATGAGGGCGCATTTCGCCGCGAGCACGCGCGGGTTGCCGCCGGTTAGGGCGAGCGTTTGCTGGGTTGATGAAAGCGGTGCGTCGAATTTCGTGACGCTGCCGGGTGTCAGCTCGATATATCCGAGCCGCGCGGGCGCGGCGCAGGCGAGGGTGGGCAGCGCGAGCGCGAGCAGCATCGCCGCTTTCATGCGGGGGCCTTTTCCAACTCGCAGATCATCCGCCGCACCCACCACAGTGGCAGTGCGCCGACGACCCCAAACGCGCAGTCGATCAGCCGCCAGTAAACCGGGATGCCGCGGATCTCACCGCAGATCAGCGCGAGCGGGATGACGCCGGCGCAGGCGATGAGCCCGGCGTCGATGACCCACACATTGCGCACCGGATCGCGCAGCGGCCCGAGGAAAAAAAGCGCGATAACTAAATGACCAAAAGCCAGCCAGTCCGTGCCGTAGCCGAGGAACGGCCAAACGCGATAGCTTTCCGCGAGCGCGGTGCGGACATGCGCGATCCACCATACGAAGCCGCTGTCCTGACTGGGCTGGCCGAGGAGGGCGACGAGCAGGTCGAGCTCGTGCAGGAGGGGAAATGCGGTGATGCCGCTGAGCGCGAGGCCGAGAATGAACAGGGCGAGAAGCGCGCGAGTGCGGCGCATCAACTCGTGGGGCGACCGCAGCATCGGGCTACCCGCGCTTGACCATCCCGTGGGCCGTCGCCACCGGAGTCGGGATGGGCGCGCGCCCCGGGCTCGTGGCGGCGGTGGGTGCGGGAGCGGGCGGGACAGCTTGCACGAGCTGGCTGGGAAAGGGCGACATGCTCACCTCCACGCGCGCGCCGGTGCCGAGCGTGTTGAAGAGCGCGATGACATCGTGGGAGCGCATGCGGATGCAACCAAAGCTCGCCGGGGTGCCGATGCGCCACTCCTCCGGCGTGCCGTGGATGTAGATGCAGCGCGAATAAGTATCGCGGTTCTGCGACTCCAAGCCCCGCAGCCAGAGGATGCGCGTGACGATCGGGTCGCGGCCCGGCGAATTCACGGCCACGACTTCGCCGGTCGCCCGGCGGCTCTTGAACTTCATGCCCGGACGCGCGCCGGCACCGATTTTTTTCGCAACCTCCATCACCCCGAGCGGGGTGGTGTAACTGCCGGCATGACCGGCCACGCCAAACTTCGACGTCGAGACATCGTAGCGCGCGATCTCCACGCCCTTCTTGAAGACGAGCATCTTCTGGTCGGGGACACTGACGCGGACGACGTGATCGCGATCCTTTGTCGCGCAGGAGGCCAGGGTGAAAGCGAGAATGGCGGGCAGACAGCGGGCGGTGAGCTTGGGCACGCGCACGTCTTAGCGCGACCCGCGTCAACTCTCAAGAAATGCCGTGCTGCGGGCAAAATTTCTTTCCCTCCCGCGCAGCGATGGGCCAAGTTCGCCGCCTTTTATGAATCCCGAAGTCCGCGTCCGCTTCGCCCCGTCACCCACCGGCTACCTGCACGTCGGCGGGGCGCGCACGGCGCTGTTCAACTGGCTCTTTGCTCGGCATCACGGGGGGAAGTTCATCCTGCGGATCGAGGACACCGATCGCGCGCGGCACAACGACGCGGCGGTGCAGGTGATCTACGACGGGCTGCGCTGGCTGGGGCTGGATTGGGATGAAGGGCCGCACTTTCAAAGCGAACGCGGAGAGATTTACCAGCGCTACGCGGATCAGCTCATCGCGACGGAAAAAGTGTATGCGGATGAAAACGGCGCGCTGCGTTTCCGTCTGCCGCGCCAGCCGCTGGCCATCGACGACATGGTGTGCGGGCGCATCGAAGTGGATCGCAGCAAGGCGCAGAATCGCGAGGGCGAGCTGGAAGGCGACATGACCATCCGCCGCGCGGATGGCGGATGGATTTTCCACTTTGTGAATGTGGTCGATGACATCGACATGCGGATCACGCACGTCATCCGCGGAGAGGATCATCTTTCCAACACGGCGAAGCACCTGGAGCTTTTCGCCGCGCTCGGCGTGGAGCCGCCCCGCTACGGGCACATCCCGCTGATCCTGAACAAGGACGGCTCGAAGATGAGCAAGCGCGATGTGGGCGCGAGCATCACCAGCTATCTTGAAGGCGGCTACGTGCCGGAGGCGGTGCTCAATTACTTTTGCCTGCTCGGCTGGTCGCCGAAAGACGACCGCGAGATCATGCCGAGCGCGGAAATCGTCGCGCGCTTTGACCTCGCGAACGTGAATCGCAAGGGCGCGCACTTTGACCTCGCGAAGTGCGACTGGTTCAACGCGCAGTACCTCGCGCACATGCCGATGGACCGCTACCGCGATCTCGCGCAGCCGTGGCTCGCGAAAGCTGGTGTGGTCTTGCCCGCCGGGCAGCTCGACGCCGTGCTCGCGCTGGAGAAAATGAAGGTCACGCACCTCACGGAAGTGCCGGAGCGCGTGGCTTTCTTCGCCACCGAGGACTTTCCCTACGACACCGCCGCGGGGGAAAAGACGCTGCACAAACCCGGCGCGCTCGACCGCCTCGCGCAGCTCGCGGAGTGCTACGCCGCGGTGGAGCCGTTCGACGCGGCGACGCTCGAAGCGAAGCTCAAGGAACTGGCGACGACGCTCGGGGTGAAGCCGGCGGAGTTCATCCATCCCGCGCGCGTGGCGGTGAGCGGGCGCAGCGTGGGACCGAGCCTCTACCACATGTTGGAGACGCTCGGGAAAGACCGCGTGCTCGGGCGGATCGCGCGGACGCGGACGACGTTCGCGGCCTGAGTTGTCGCCATGAAGCACGTTTATACGCTGGCGGATTTGCAGGCGTGGGATGCGGTGACGGCGGACGAGCCGGTGCCGCTGCGACTCGCCGTGCTGGGCGATCCGGTGGCGCATTCGGCGTCGCCGCAGATGCACAACGCGGCGCTGGCCGAGTGTGGTATTGCGGCGCGCTATTGCCGGCTGCAGGTGCGCCCGGAGGTGTTTGGCGAAGCGCTGCGCTTGCTTGCGGGGAGGGGATTCATCGGCGTCAACTGCACCATCCCGCACAAAGCCGCCGCCCTCGCCGCCGTGGACGAAGCGGATAAAAACGCCCGCCGCGCCGGCGGCGTGAACACCATCGTCTTCGGCGGCGACGGCCGCCTCCGCGGCTTCAGCACCGATGGCCCCGGCCTCGCCCGCGCTGTGCGCGAGCAGCTCGGCGTCGAACTGCGCGACGTGCGCATCCTCGTCCTCGGTGCGGGCGGCGGCGCCGGCCGCGCCGTCGCCATGCAGTGCGCGACCGACGGAGCCCGCGGCCTCACCCTCCTCAACCGCAGCCCCGATAAACTCCAGCCGCTGCACGACGCCATCGCCACCTTTTACCCGCGCGACTTGCTCGCCCTCGCCCCGTGGGAAGACACCGCCCTCGCCCGCGCGCTCGACACCTCCGACCTCATCGTAAACTGCTCCGCCCTCGGCATGCAGCCCGGCGATCCCTCACCCGTCCCCTCCGCCCTCCTCGCCCCGCGGCATCTGCTCTACGACACCATCTACACCGCCGCGCGCACCCCGCTCATGCGCGCCGCCGATACCGTCGGCGCGCGTTCGGCGAACGGCCTCTCCATGCTCCTCCACCAAGGCGCTCTCGCCTTCGAGCACTGGTTCCACCGCCCCGCGCCCGTCGAAATCATGCGCGTCGCGCTGATCGAGCACGCCCGCTCCGCCGGTTAGAGCATTTGCCGGAGCCGGCGTTATTGCACTCTGCTACCGTCTCTCCAACCCACCGAAAAATAACTCTCATAAGGAGTCGGATTTTAACAAACGACACGCCTAGACTAAGCATGCACTGCCGCGCCCACTCCGCCCGTCGCTGAGCTTGGCGTGGTTAGGCTCATCAGTCACCAAGTTATGACCGAATCCATCCATACGGAGCGACTGGACCTGATTCCATTGACTCCGGCATTTTTGCGAGCTTCCACGGAGCAGAATCTCCGTGAAGCCGAGCGGGAACTGCGGTTATCCTTGCCAG
This sequence comes from Chthoniobacterales bacterium, assembly GCA_038318725.1. Classification (GTDB taxonomy): domain Bacteria; phylum Verrucomicrobiota; class Verrucomicrobiia; order Chthoniobacterales; family Chthoniobacteraceae; genus Chthoniobacter. The sequence continues at coordinate 981 of JBBQCM010000090.1, read as the reverse complement.
CGGACTGGCCCGGGGAAAGTGCCTGCGTGGTATCCCTCCGACTCAAAGAGCTTGAGCAGGAGCCTGCACTTCAGCCGTGGTTGCTTCGCGCGATCACACTGCGAGGGACCGGCGTGATGGTGGGACACATTGGATTCCACACCGCGCCGGATGCGGAGTATCTCCGGCCGTGTGTTCCAGGGGGCGTCGAGTTTGGCTTCACAGTTTTCCCCACATTCCGTCGTCAAGGATATGCCCGCGAAGCTTCCGTCGCATTGATGCGCTGGGCCCGACAGACTCAGGGGGTGAGAGGCTTCGCGATGACTATTCGCCCGGACAACCATCCCTCCCAAGCCCTCGCCGCCCAACTGGGTTTCGTGCGCATCGGGTCACACATTGATGACGTGGACGGACTTGAAGATATCTTGGAATACAGAGTTTCAAATGATGACACCGCCTAACACCAAACGCTGCAACGGACTGCTCCGCCTGTCGCTGAGTTCGGGGTCGTTGACACTTCGCATGATCGCTCGCATTATTACCAATGTAGCGTTGGCCGTATTGCTGACAGGCTGCGGTCGCGAACCTGTTCTCTCCGCGTTTTCCACCGAACCTTTGAAGATCACCACGTTTCGCGGCGGGCGGGAGGCCGCAGTGCGGGACATTTCATCACCAGCCGAGAGCACAAGTTTCTTGCAGCATGAGCAGCGCAGCACACCACAGGCTGGAGTCGTTCCTACGTTACCTACGCACCGGGGACATTGGTGAGCGGCACGAATTTCAATCTCAACATTCACGCCTCAGGAGTTATCCTGAACATTGGCGGACGGCAGTATGAGCACGATGCTCCAGCATCAGATTTCAGGGAATCACTGATTTAAGCGTGTTTCAGTGCGGGAAAATGCGGGTCAATCGACGCGAAGGTTGATAGAGTCCCGTGCATGGAAAAGCAGCTGAGTTTCGCGCAATCCGAATATGCCGGGAAGAAGAAGGTGACCCGGC
>JBBQCM010000089.1:0-26571 GCA_038318725.1 Chthoniobacterales bacterium | reverse complement strand
GCAAAACTGCGCCAGCTCATGGAGGATGTGCGAGGAGACGATGATCGTCTTGCCCATGGTCTGCAGCTCCTTCAGCAGCTCGCGCATCTCGATGCGGGCGCGCGGATCGAGGCCGCTCGCGGGCTCGTCGAGGAGCAGCAGTTCGGGGTCGTGCAGGAGCACGCGCGCGAGGCCGAGCCGCTGCTTCATGCCGCGCGAAAGCCCGTCCACCGGGGCGTCGTGTTTTTCCGTGAGGTCGGTCAGCGCAAGCACGTCGCCGATGAGCACGCGGCGTTTCGCCGACGGGATTTTGTACGCCGCGGCGAAAAAATGCAGGTACTCGCTCGCCGTGAGGTCGTCATAGACGCCGAAGAAATCCGGCATGTAGCCGATCTTCCGCCGCACCGCGTGTGCCTCGCGCACCACGTCCAGCCCGGCCACCAGCGCGCGACCGCTGGTCGGCTTGAGCAGCGTGGCGAGCACTTTGATGGTCGAGGTTTTCCCCGCGCCATTCGGCCCGATGAACCCAAACACTTCGCCCCGCGGAATGGCAAAGCTCAGCCCACGCACCGCGTGCGTTTTGCCGTAGCTGACGTGCAGGTATTCGACGGCCACCAGCGGAGCCGCCGGCAAAGGTTCGGGCGCAATCGTCTCGGGTTCGCTCATTCAGTCGTCCGTTCTAAACAGCCGCCGGTAAAGATGCACGCCGTCCGGCGTGCGCTGGGAGATGACGAGCAGCCATTCCTTTTTGTCTGTCGAGTCAAGCAACGGGAGGTCGTCGAAATCTCCGGCGGCATCCGGCGCGATGCTGGTAAGAAAACAGCCTGTATTCCCGCAGCAAAGCCAGCCAATCCCCCTGGGAGGATATTCGGAGTAATTGGCAAGAAGGAACGGCAATTCATCACGATGGTAAATGATGAAGCCCAGATCTGAATGCCGGGTGCCGATCTCTTTGAGGCGACGTTCCAAGTCATGGCCAGCACCCAGCACCATTTCGATCTCGGCCCAAGGAAGCGCCGCCGTCTGTGCGCCGGTGATGACGAGCGACGTGACGCGGTTGAACTGCGGGGTCCATTGCTGAAGCGGCTGCCGCAGGGTGAAGGCCGCCGGTATCTGCCCTGTGAACCAAACGGGTTGCGGATTTCCCGCCGCTCCACGGCGACCGAAATTCTGCGTTCCAACCGTGGCGACAACCGCAAAGGCATTGTGGAATTCCATGAGCGCGACCTGGTTCCGCGCGGCGAACATCAATTCAAATCGGCTCTCTCGCAGCACATGTTCGCCCGGCCCAACGTCGGTGATGGTCAGCGCGGCGCGTTGGTCCCGATGCCCCAATGCGCGGCCCGCCTCGAAAATCACCAACCCGGTAAAGCCCGCAGAGGCCAGAGGAAAGACGACCCACGTCCAGCGCCGCCGCCGCAGGCAACCGAGCAAAAAATAGTCTAGTGGCCCGACGACGAGGAGGAATCCCGCCAAGATGAGTGCGAACGTGGACGGTGAAATGAGACGCGTGGAAGTCGGGAGCAGCGTGTTGAAGAGCTTCTCGAGGTCGTTGCTGCGTTGCCGCCAAGAATTTTCGTCAGCCGCCACCCAGCCCCAGCGCTGACCTTTTCCCGGCGCTTTCGTGCCGCGTGCGTTGACTTTCCACAAAAAGGCTCCGAGCTGCTGCCATTCCAGCGCGGCGAGGGTTTCTCCTGCCTGGCGGTTCGCCACGACGACGCGGCCCAAACCGGCGCGCAGCAGACGCGGCTCGCTGACGGGCACGAACTCGCCGGTGTCCGTCATTTGGAAAGGCGCGGGGTCTTTCGCGCTGGCGAAGGCGTTGAGAAAGCGGAGGTGCTCGTCTTTCAAACCGCGACCCGGCAGCACGCACAGGCTGCCGCCGGCTTCGACCCAGCGAGTGAGCGCGGCGAGCTGTTTTTCGCGGAGCAGGGCAAAGCCGTCGCCGTCGAGGAGCACGATGTCGAAGGCGAAAAGCGCGAGCGGGTTTGCCGGGAAATCCTCGGGCGCGAAAAACGCGGGCGCGGTGGCAATGAGGTTGTTCGTGATCGCATCGGATGGGAGGAAACTTTCCAGCCGCAGGCTTTGCCACAGCGCCAGGTCGCGACCCCCTGCAGCGTGGGTGTCGCAGACGGCGAGGACGAAATTGCGCGCCGCTCGGCTGGTCGCAGAGACGGGGAAAATACCGAGGTCGATGGCGTACTTTTTTGTGACGAAGCGGAGATGCGCTTCGGTGCCGACGTAAGGACTTCCCGGCGGAAGCGGTGGGGTGATGATGCGGAAGGATTGCGCGCCGGCGGGGAGGGTGAGTTCCTGGGTGCGCTGGCGGAGGAGCACTTCGTTGCCGGATTTGAGGGTGATTTCAAGCGCGCCTTCGAGCAGGCCCGCGCCCGCGCGGTGGAGGGTGATGTCGAAGATCGCGGGCGCATTCGTGCGCGGGCGCAGGGTCAGCGGGGAGAAATCCGCGCGCAGTGAATCCGCGCGGGCGCAAACGGCGAAGATCAACAGCGCGCATGCTGCGAGGATCGGGTGGAGCGGGCGGGCCGCGGGCTGTCTGCATCGACGGGCAGGACAAAAAGCGCCGGGTGAAATGCAGGGGCCGACCATGAGGCGCGGAGACTAGCCAAAACCTGTCGCGTGTTCCAAGGGCGAACCGCCCGAACCGCGTTTCGTGCGAGCGCCGTCTTACCAATCGAGGCCGCTCGCCTGGCGGATTGGGGTGGGTTAAAAATTCAGGCCGCTTCCGGTCGATGCAACGATTCAGTGGAGATGAACGCAAAAATCGAAATCACTCGCGAACAGCTTGTTGAATTCCTGAACGAAGATCTCGCCCGGGAATACCAGGCCATCATCGCTTACACCGTCTATAGCCAGACGATCAAAGGGGCGGCCTTCACCGATATTGCGCGCGAATTGGCCGTTCATGCTGGGGAGGAATTGAGTCACGCGCTGCAAATCGCGAAGCAGATCGACTACTTGAACGGCCAGCCGGTTACCACGCCAAAGGAGGTCAAGGTTTCGGACAAGGCCGAAGAGATGTTGCGCTTCGACCTCGAGAACGAGCGAGAAACCATCATCAACTATCGCCAACGGATTCGGCAGGCGGAGGCCTTGGGAGAATATGCGCTCAGCGAGGTGCTGCGAAAAATCATCGCCCAGGAACAGGAACATCTGACCGACCTGGCCGACGCGCTGGGAATTGACAACCCGACGATCGAAGGGTGAACAATCCCGTGCGCTTGGTCACGAGAGTTACCCCAAACAGAAGCAAGCCGCGCCGTTAAAACGATTCGTCTCAGTCCTTGCGGCGCTCGCCCTCGCCCCGCGGTCGGTTGGCCTGTTCCCGCAACTCCTCAATACTCCGGGCCATCTTCGCCATCTGCTCCTGCGTCTCCCGGAGCGCGCGCTGGGTTTGCTCCTGCATCTCGCGCAGGGCGCGCCGCAACTGCTCCTCGACCTCCCGCGGGCCTGTGCCGGGGCCGCTGCGCTCCGCATCCTTCCGGCGCTCGCGCTCGCCCGCCTCCTTCTCCATCTGCTCACGGAGCATTTGTTCGATCCGCTCGGTCGGCTCGTGCAGACCCGCCGCATGCAGATGCTTGATCGCCTCCTTCACATGCTGCCTCCGCTCCGTATCGCCGTCCGCCTCCTTCCGATCCCCGCCCTTCTCCGTCGCCCCGCGCCACCGGCGCTCCAGTTGCTCCGCCTCGTCCTGCTTTCCCGCCTTGCGCAGTTCGTCGATCTTGCTCTTCACCATTTCGTTTTTGTCACCGTCACCGCGTGGTCCTTCGCCTTCGCCCTTTTCCGCGCGGAGCCGCTGCACTTTCTGCATGAGCTCGTTCGCCTCCTCAGGCCGGCCCTGCTCCCTGGCCGTGCGGGCGCGCTCTTCGAGCTCCCGCATTTTGCCGCGCAAAGCATCGCCTTCCTCGGCGTGAACGGGCATGAAGAATAGCGACGCGGCGCACAGTGCGAAAGGTAGGAGGGTTTTCATCGTGGGGCTGAAACCCCGCGTGCGCCCGGAGGTTTCTCACCAAGTCTTGTGGGGCGCTGCCGGTTTTTGACTGCGGGGAGGGTCGCCATGCGCGGACGGTCAGGGCTTCGCCCAAGACGCATGATTTGCAGCGGTTGCTGAATCTGCTGCTGCCGGTGGAACCGCTGTGGGCCACGCTGCTTCCTTCCCTGGCGGCGTTGAGCCAATACGCCGTGGAGTTTCGTTACCCCGGCCATGAAGCCACCGCCAGTGACGTGAAGACTGCGCTCAACGGTGCGAAAGCCATGCGCCGGGAAGCGCGGCTGGCGCTGGTCTGAAAGTCTGATTCCAGCCTGGCGCGGACGGGCAGGCTTACCGGCGGGCGGGCGTCAAGAAGCGGAGATTGGCAACGAGGGTTGAACTGCTAATCTCTTGTCTCTCCCCATGAACATAACGTCGAGACCCCGTTTACGAATCACCCTTCCGCGAGTTACACCGACAATAATTGCAGGCGGCGTGGCCTTGCTGATGCCGATCTTTTCGGAAAACGCCGCGGCACTTCCGAGCGATCTGGATCCGACCTTCGGTTCCGGGGGGATCGTTCGGATTTCCTTCACGACCGGCAACGATCGTGCAAACACAATGGTGTTACAGAATGACGGGAAGATCCTGCTCGCCGGGCGGGTTGATCAAAACTCGAGCAATTCTTCGATGGTCCTGGCGCGATTGCTGGGCAATGGAAGCCTTGATCCGAGCTTTGGTATCGGGGGCAAAGTTTTTGGCTCCGCCGGCCTGAGTTTTTCCCTCGGCACGAGCCTGGCGTTGCAGGGTGACGGTCGGATCGTGATGGGGGGCTTCGCTTACAATGGGGTGGACTACGATTTTGCCTTGGCCCGCTATACCGCGAATGGAAGCTTAGACAATACTTTCGGCAGCGGAGGAAAGGTAATCACTGCCTTTAGCAACAAGGATGATTCCGTGACGAGTGTGGCGGTGCAAACCGACGGGAGGGTCGTCGTCGCGGGTTACTCAAAGGTATTTACGAACGCCCACTACGCGCTGGCGAGGTATCTGGCGGATGGAACTCTGGATCTGGGTTTTGGAACCGGGGGGAAGGTGCTCACGCAAATCGGGCCGCTTTATGAAGGGGCTTCGAGCGTGACACTCCAGAACGATGGAAAGATCATCGTCGCGGGTTCTTCGACTTCGCTGAACGGCTGGGACGACTTTACTCTCGCACGCTACCTTCCCGATGGGAGCCTAGATACCAGCTTTGGGGTGGGCGGCAAGTTGACGACGGTCGTCAGCACTAGCAACGATGAAGTGGCGAAGGTGAGGGCGCTGGGGGATGGAAAAATCCTCGTGGCGGGCTACAGCGAAGGCCCGAATCCCAGCGCACGGAACGCGGACTTTACCCTCGTGCGCTATCTGGCCGATGGGAGCCCCGACCCGGCATTTGGGAGCGGGGGGATAGTGATCACGCCACTCGCGACTGGAAACGATTATGCCAAAGATATGGCATTGCAGGGGGACGGAAAGATCGTGGTGGCAGGCTATTCCTACGATATAGGGTCCAACAGTCCCCGGTTTGCAATCACGCGCTACCTTCCCGATGGGGTTCTCGACCCGAGTTTCGATGGAGATGGTAAGTTATTACAGACAATCAGTAATTCGAGTAGCATTGCCTTAACCGTGGCTGTGCAGAGTAATGGAGGAATCGTCGTCGCCGGCACCGATCGGATCGGAAGCAAGTTCGATGTCGCTGTTGTCCGGTACGTCGGCGGCTCTGTGCCGGAAGCCTCAACGTGGATGCTGCTCGGCAATTTCGCGACTGGTCTGTTTGGAATGTTGCGTCGGCGGTAGCGCGACGCCGAGGCTACAGTCGGTGAAGATGCACGACGCGATGAAAATTAGGATGCGTTTAAGCGTTTTTAGGCAACTCCCGGCCTCCGCTGGAACCACCACCATTCCACCAGCAGCACGACGAACCCGGTCGCGGCCAGCACCCACCAGAGGGAGCGGTCGGCTTTGGGCACGGCGGTGGCGGCGGCGACAGTGAGTTGGTCGGCGAATTCGATCTGGGTGACGGCGGCGAGGGAGGTCTCGGCGGGAGAGAGGAGGCTGGCGCCGATGTGGCGCGGGGCGGTGGTGCCGTCGGTGATGGTGTAGTCGCCGGCGCGGGCGGCGGGGATGCCGGTGAGCTGGCCGTGCTCGTCGGTGCGTTCGTCGCGGGCGAAACGGTCGGGGCCGGTGATGTGGACGGCGCGGTTCGGCGCGAGGGTGAGCGGGGGGAGGACGCCGGTGCGGGCGGCAGCGGCCTCGGCGAGACCGCTCTGCTTGAGCGCGGCCTGGACGACGTTTGACACGAAGATTGGGAAGCCGACGCGATACGGCAGGGTGCTGCGGTCGGTGTGGAAAAGGAGCGCGATGAGCAGGGCGTCGCCGTCGGTGCGCTCGACGATGAGCGGGCCGCGCGGACCTTGGGCGAGGATTTCGTAGCCGAGATTGGCGAGGGCGTCGTCCTTCGCGCCAGCGGCGCTGACGGGCTGATCCATGAAGACGACATCGCCGAGCTGGACGTGCTGGAGGAGCGGCGATTCGCGGCGCCAGTCGATGGCGGTGGTGTTTTCACTTTTTACGGAGACGAGCGCTTTCAACTCCTCCGGCACGAGACCGATGAGGCAGCGGGTGCGCGCGGGGTAGGCGAGGTCGTCGGCGTCGTCGGTGAACACGAGGTCGAAGGCGGCGGGCGGCGGGAGGTCTTCGCGCGGGAAGACGGTGACGCCGTCGAGCGACTCGAGGGCGTGGCGGTAGGCGGTGAGTTTCTGCGGACAGAAGACGGCGAGCGGGCGGGCGGCGGGGAGGTCGAGGGAGGCGGTGTTGTCGGCGGCGAGGGAGTCGAAGCCGGTGGTGGTGAGCCGCGCGCGGAGCTGGGCGGGCTGGTCGCTGGCGACCTGGAAGACGAGGCGCGGCGCGGCACCTTTCGGGATGGTGACGCTCTCGGTGCCGACGACCGTGCCGTTCTGCTCCAGCTCCACACTGCCGCTCGCGGTATCGGCTTCAGCGGAGGCGGCGAGTTGGACAAAAACATCCCACTTTCCGCCCGGCGCGCGGCGGGCGTTGAAGGCGGTGATGCCGTAATTGGGGCCCGCGTCGGCGAGGCGCTGGAAGTCGATGGTGAAGGGCAACTCGAAGTTAGTCTTCGCGGGAAAATTGCCGTCGGACAGGAGCAGAACTTTGTCGAAGGCGGCGGTGCGAGTGAGCGCCTGGGCCATGCGCAGGGCTTCGTCGAGATCGCCGGGCACGTCCTCGACGGCGAGGGCGTCGAGGGCGAGTTGCAGCTCGCGGCGGTTGTTGGTGAAGCCGGTGAGCCGGCGCGCGCTTTTGCCGAAGGCGATGAGGGCAAGGTCCTGGTCGGGCGGGAGCGTGTCGATCATTTCACGTACGCGCTTTTTCGCCGCATCGAGGCGCGACGTGCCGCCGGGGGCATCGAGTGCCGCCATGCTGGCGGAGATGTCGATGAGCACCGGGAGACGCTGCGCCCGTGAGCTTTCGCGGCGGAGGAAGGGCTGCATCGCGGCGAGGACGAGGAGCGTGAGGAGGAGGATTTGCAGGAGCAAAAGCAGGTTGCGTTTGAACTTTTGGAAAGGCGCATTGACCCGCTGATCCGCGAGCACCTGCCGCCAGAGGACGAGCGAGGGGATGGTGTGGCGCGGGCGCTTGAGCTTGAGGAAATAGAAGACGACCAGCGGGATGAGCAGCGTGAAAAGCCAGGCGCTAGAGAGGGCGGAGAAGCTCATCGCCGCCGTGCCTAGGGAAACCCGCCAACGTCGGCAAGTGCGGAGTCCGCCACGCCAGTCGGAGAATGGCGTGGCATCAACCGCGGTGCGTGCTATCAGCAGCGGATTCTCCCCACGGTATGAAGACCCTTTCCTACGTCGCTCTCGCTTTCATTTTCATCCTGCCACTGCGGGCCGATCCGCTCGACGAGCGTTTGGACAAACTGCGCCAGAGCCTTTCCGCCGCGGCTGCCAAAGCCGCGGCGGAGACTCCCGCTGAACCCGAACGCGCCCGCCGGCAGGCCGCGACCGCAGAGATGCTCCGGCGCTCCAGCGAGATTCTGCAACCCGACTCTGGAGACGGCACGGCTGGCGCGCTTCGCCAGATCAGTATGCTGGAAAGTCTGCCGCCCGAAGTCGTCAGCGACCTCAATGCGCTGCTTCGCGATCTTCCAAAACTCACTGAAGACCGCGATGACCAGGCTCTGGCCGCCACCGAGGCGCTCGTCAAGAAAGTCGCGCCCGCCTGCCTGGCCGCCAAGGAGGAGGCCGAACTCGATCCGCTGTTGCGCGAACTGAGCCGTCCGCTCCGCGGCCAGATTTCGCGGAGCGAAGACCCCCGCCTCGCGCGCAGCCAGCGTAAACTCCAGGCCGCCCAGCGCGCGGTCTCGCAGTGGCAGGATTACCTCGCCCAGCGCGCCGCCGGAAATGCCAAGGCCGCTGATACCATCCTGCAATCCCTCGGGAGCCAGAGCGACTACCCGATTATTGCCCAGGAGGAAATCTCCCGCCGGATTTCCGCAAAGGAGCCGACCCAGGGCGACGCGGAAGCAGTGCAGATGCTGCGGGAGGTCAAGTCGCTCGACAGGCTCCCGACGGTGCTCTCCGAATTGCGCGCACGTCTCGGCGGTCGCGAGGCCGAATATTCGGCGCGCTTCGCCACTTTGAACCAGATCGCCAACGCGGATGCGGCGTATCGCGCCGGCTTCTTTGGCCTGGCCTTTCAGACCGCCACCGCCACCCCGAGCGCCCAGGAAATGGCCTCCGCGAAATCCGAAAACTGGCATGCCGAACTGGTGCGTCTGCAGGGACTGCTGCTTCTCGAAGTGCTGCCTCGTTACCTCGAACTTCCCACCGCCGCGCCGCCCGCCGCGGGGGAAAACGGGGCGAACTACCTGCTGCGGCTCGCCGACGAGGGCGCCGCCGCGGCGCGCTGGATGGACACTGCACGCATCATCGACACCTATCGCCTCGTTGCTTTTCGCAGCCCGGCCCAGGCTCCGCCGTGGATCGCGGAGGATGTCGTCGGTCTAAAAGCTTTCGCCGCCGCCGAGCAGTTCGCGACCGCCCAGGCGTTTGCCGAGGCCATCAAAAGCTTCCGGCAGGCCGCGGAGTCGGGTGGAAAATATACGCCGGCAGGCCGGGCCGCGGCGCGCTTGGGTGAGATCACCGCGGCTCATCCCGAGGAGGCCAAGGTCGCAGCAGCGGAGGGACAATCGGAGCAACTGCTCCAGCAACTCCAGATGAAGTTCGTCGTCGAAGCAGTGCGCGCCATGGAGTTGCGACTGCCCCCGGACATTCGCAACCGCATGACCCCGCCGCGTCCCTCCCCATGACTTTCCTGCGGCGCCGCATCCTTCTCCTCCTCGCCACCGCGTTGCTGTCTCTGAGCCACGCAACGGCCGATGAACTCGATGAACTCGCGATGGCCTTGCGCAAAGGCGGCGAGGCGCTCGCCACCTCGGCCGCCGCCGAGAAGTCCCGCGACAACCCGCAGCAGCAGCGCCTCGCCGAGACCTTGGGTCAACTGACCGCATTCGACCAGGCGCTGATCCGCGGGAATCTGCCTGATGCCCAGGCCGTCGCTGGCCGGCTGGAGATCGATCCCAATCTTCCGTCACCACTCCGGGAGACCGCCGGTCGGCTGCGCCGCGAGCTTCCCGGGTTCATCGAGGCGCGGGATGACGCCTTCGTCGGAAATGTCGAAAAGCTCGTGGAAAAGACGCGCACACAGTGCCTGGTCGCAAAAAAGGAAGCCGAACTGCAGCCGTTGCTGCGCGAGGTCAGTCTGCTGGACCAAGGGAAACCCCTTTCACGGACGCCGTACCTCGAACGGGCCGCGCGGAAACTGAAAGCCGTGGTGCTGTTGCTTCCCACCTGGATGGAATATCTCGCCGCCAAAGACGCCGGTAACGTGGTCCGATTGGAGGCGGTTTTTCAACAACTCGCGCGCGATAACAACGCCGGGAATTACCCGATCATTTCCGACGCCGAGATCCGCCGGCGCGTCGATGAATTCAAACCGCCGCTTGCCTCGCTTACGTCCGCGGAGCTGTCCACGCAGTTCCAGGCAAGGCTGGCCGGCGCCCGGACGCTCCGGGACATCCCGGCTCTTGCCACTGAACTCGCTGCGCTGCCTCGTTTTCCCGAGGCTCTCTACCTGGCCCAACGGCAACAGGAAAGTCTGCAAACTTGGTTTGCCGGTTTCGCCGCCGCCACCGCCTCGCTATCTTCCGGTGAACTCGACGACGCGTGGAAGCGGGCGACCAGTCTCCATCGGATCGAGTCCGAGCCCTGGGCTCCTGAAGCGATCCGCCTCCGCGCGTTACTGATCAGCGAGTTGGTCGCGAAAAGTCTGCCGCTCTCCGCCGCCCGGGCGCGCCGTCCCGATGAAACCACCGCAGACCACCTCTTGCGCATTGCCCGTGAAGCCGCCCGGGCCCAGCGCTGGGAGGAGGTGGAGCGCATTCAGCAGCTCTACCGCGGGAGCATGGGCCGGGTGTTTTTCGACTCCATTCCGCGCTGGTGGTCGGACCCGTCCGAGCTGGTTTCCGACTACCTCGCGGGCCAGCGTCTCGAGGCTGCCGGCGATGCCGCTGGCGCGGTCGCCGCCTACTTGCGCGTGCTCCGCGGATCCGGGGAACTCGTGCCCACCGCCGAGGCCCAAGAGCGTCTTCGCGCGCTCCTCGCGGCGCAGAAGACTACGCTGCCGGAGGTCCGGTCGCAGCTTGATGCCACCCGGCTGGCAACAGTTTTGCAAAACCTCGACACCACCATCGCCGGGCTCAAAAAGCGCGTCGAAGCCGCGGAGCGTGCAGCGCAGACGAGGCCGGGATTCGCTCCGCCCACCGCCGCGCCTGGAGCCGAAACCGGCCGGCTGGAGGCACGACTGAAAAAGCTGGAAACCTCAGTGGAAAAACTCGGTGCGGCGGCCGGTCAGCCTGAGGGAATTCTTCTGCGCCTCAGCAAGCTGGAGACGCTCCTGGCTCCAGCCTTGGAAGCTGTTCCTGGAGGCGCGGCGGAGCCCAAAGTGCGACTTTGGCTCGGGCCGGATTTCACGGTCTATCGATCCGCTGTTCCGCCTGCGCTGGATGCCAGGCTCGGCTGGGTCGTGCGCTTCAACGGCAAGACCGTGCTGACGCGGAACGCCAAGCGGGAAATGCAGTTTAATTACGATGGACGCAAACCGGGCATCTATATGATCTATCTCACCGGCGGCGGTGGTGAGGATCCGACCAGCAATGTCATCGACTACACGCTGACCGAGGAGGCGGCGAAAAAGCTCGGCCCGCGGATCATCGACGACGACTGGGATCGCGATGGAGCGCGCAATTCTCCCGCTCCGCGCGAGCAGTAGCGCACCGTCACAGCCCGCCGAGCGCTTTCAGCCGCTGCGCGGAGGCGGGCTGGGCGGTGCCGAGTTCCTGGGCGAAGAGGGAGACGCGGAAATCCTCCAGCATCCAGCGAAAGGCCTCACGTTGGGCGGCGGGGACGCGGTTTTCCCAGCCAGCGAAGGGAGCCAGTTGCCTGGTTTTCTCCGCGTCCTTCGCGGGACTGACGGCGGCGCGGTCCGCGCGGATCTGGATGGCGCGGAGATAGCGGTGGAGATGGGGCAGTTGTGCGTGCGGCGTGCGTGCGAGGAAGTCGCCGGGGAGGAGGCGCTGGAGATCGTGGTCGAGGCCGGCGTAGCGCTTCGGTGACGCGAGGATTTTCTGGCGGAGATCAAGGAGCTGTTTCGTGGTCTCGCCGAGTTGGTAGGTCAGGGCGGGCAGCCCGCTCCGGGCGGATTCGAGCATGGCCACGAAGCGCGCTTCGGTAAGCGGGAAGACCGGCCGGAGCTGGAGGACGTGGGAGAGCAGGTGCAGATACGCGGACTGCTGGAGCAGATCGGGCGTGGTATGCGCAGCGGCCGGCGCCTGGAGTTGGGCGCTCACTTGCTGGAGCGCAGAGTGAAAGCTGGCGGCCTGCTTCGGTACGCCGGGCAGGTGCCGGGCGAGACCGCCTAGTTCCTTCCAGAGTCGCGCGAGATCGTGGGCGAGAACCAGTTCGCCGAGCCGCCGCACGCCAGGTGCCGAGGCGATTTCCGCTTCCTCGCGCTTGCGGAAAAGGCGCACGTCCACTTCGGTCTCGCGCAGCGCCAGTCCGGGATACGCGAGCAGCGGCGCACCGCCGACTTCCTCGACGACGACCGCCTCCGGCAGATCGCCAAACGACCACACGCTCACCGCGTGCCGCTCCCAATGCTGCGCGGCTTTCTCCCAAGCATCCGAGCGGTCATCGCGACGCTCAACGTGCGCTTGGATCGCCGCGAGGTCGCGGCCGGCGGCGACGGTTTTGTTGCCGCGATCGACGACCTCCACGCGCGGCTGCAAGTGAGCGGGCAGGCTTTGCGCCGGCCAATCCGTGACGCGCACCGGGACGCGATACTTCCGCGTAAGAAACTCCGCGAGCGCAGTGAGGAAGTCCGCGCGGCCCGGTTGAAACTCTTCGGCGATCTCGCGGATCTTTGGCTCCAGCGGCATGAGTGGCTTGCGCACGGTTTTCGGCAGCGCGCGGAGGAGGACGGCAATCTGCTCTTCGCGCAAGCCCGGGACCATCCATTGGAGCTGGCCGGTGGTGAGTTGCGCGGCAACGGGCAGCGGCACGCGCACGGTCACGCCGTCAGTGTCGTCGCCGGGCGTGTAGGCGTAGGTCACGGGGAGCGCGGTGTTGCCGAGGGCGACGGCGTCGGGGAAAAGCGCGCGGTCGTAGGTGGCGTCGTCATCGCCGATGAGGTCGGCCTCGGTTGCGCAGAGAAAATCCGGTTCGCGGGTGAGGCGCTCGCGGACCAGCTTATTGAGATCGTGGACCGAGGAGACGCCGGTGATGCGGGCGGCATAGAATTGGTAGAGCGACTCCTCCAGATCGTGCGCCCGCCGGCTGCGGACGCGGGTGAACGCGGTTTCGATCTTGTCGCGCACCTTGCCGTTTTCGACAAAGAACCGGTGCGGCAGTTTCGCCTCTTCTGCGACCAGCGCGCCGCGGATGAATAGCTCCGTGGCTTTCACCGGATCGATGCGGCCGTAGTCCACATCCCGTCGTGCGATCTCCAAACCGCTCACGAGCACCCGCTCCAGCACCAGCACGCGCCCCGCTTTCGCGCTCCAGTAGGGTTCGGTGTAACGGAACTGGCAGAGGTGCGCGCCGAGCTCGATGACCCACTCCGGGTTGATCCCAGCGACGGTGCACGCGAAGAGCTGCGACGTCTCGACGACTTCGCCTGCGACGATCCACGGCGGCTGCTTGCTCTTGTCCTCTGGCTTCACGGCGGCGCTCCTTTTGCGCGGCTTCTCGCGGCGCTCATAGATATTCGAGCCGGGGAAAAGCGTGGTCAGCCGGTCGCCCGAAGCCTTGTAAGTATTGCGCTCCTGCCGCAGTGCGATTTGCCCGAGCAAGCCGGCGAGGATGGAGCGGTGAATCGCCGGGTAACTGGCTTCGGCCGCGGGCTTCCGACCGACGGGCGCGTCCTCTTCGACCGCATCGGCGAGCTGGCGGTAGATGTCGCGCCACTCGCGCATGCGCGACGGTGAGAGAAAATTCGCTTTGCAGAAACGGCGGAGCGCGTTGCCGCTGCCCTTCGTCTCGGGCTCGGGCGAAGCGCGCCAGATATTGAGCAGCGAGAGGAAATCCGAATCGGGGTCGCTGAATGCGCGATGGGCCGCGGCGGCAGCTTCCTTTTGGTCCTCCGGGCGCTCGCGCGGATCGGGCACGCTCAGTCCGGCGGCAATGATGAGCATCTCGGGCAGCGCCTTTTCCACGCGCGCCTGGAGCAGCATGCGGCCGAGCGTGGGGTCGATGGGCAGGCGCGCGATGTCGTGGCCGAGCGGGGTGAGTTCGTTGGCGTCGTCGAGGGCACCGAGTTCGTGGAGGAGCTGGTAGCCGGCACGGACGGCGGCGGAGACGGGCGGATTGAGAAAGGGAAAGGTCTCGATGTCGCCGAGCCGGAAGGCCTTCATGCGCAGGATGACTTCGGCGAGATTCGCGCGCTGGATCTCGGGCTGGGTAAAGCGCGGGCGCTTCTCGAAATCATCTTCCGCGTAGAGCCGGATGCAGGTGCCGTCCTGCACGCGGCCCGCCCGGCCGGCGCGCTGGTTGGCGCTGCTTTGCGAGATGTCCTCGACGGGCAGGCGCTTGGTCCGCGTACGCGGATTG
Source organism: Chthoniobacterales bacterium (assembly GCA_038318725.1). Lineage (GTDB taxonomy): Bacteria > Verrucomicrobiota > Verrucomicrobiia > Chthoniobacterales > Chthoniobacteraceae > Chthoniobacter. The sequence continues at coordinate 12,375 of JBBQCM010000089.1, read as the reverse complement.
TAGCGACTCATGCGCGAAAGGCCGGCGTCGATGACGAAGCGGATGCGCGGCAAGGTGAGCGAAGTCTCGGCGATATTTGTCGCCACGATTACGCGGCGGCGCGGACCCGGCGCGAAAATGCGCTGCTGCTCGGCGGCGGGCATACGCCCGAAAAGTCCAATCACCTCGATGCCTGCGCCAAGGCTGCCTTCGAGCAGCTCGCGGGTGTCGCGGATGTCACGCTCCGTGGGCATGAAGACAAGCACATCGCCAGCGTCGGATTCGATCAGCGCGTCCTCCGTCGCACGGACGGCGGCTTCGATGTGACTGAGTTCCTCGTCGTCGCGCGCGTGCGATTCGATGGGCGCGTAGCGGATTTCCACCGGCCACAACCGCCCCGATACTTCGATGATCGGCGCACCACCGAACGCCTTGGAAAACGCCTCGGTGTCGATGGTCGCCGAGGTGATGATCAGCTTCAGGTCGCCGCGTTTGCGCAGCAGCCCCTGGAGGTAGCCGAGGAGAAAGTCGATGTTCAGCGAACGCTCGTGCGCTTCATCGAGGATGAGCGCGGAGTAGGCGCGGAGCAGCGGGTCGGACTGAATCTCGGCGAGGAGGATGCCGTCGGTCATGAACTTGATCCGCGTGTCCCGCCCGGTGTCGTCGTTGAAGCGCATCTTGCAGCCGACCTCGCGGCCCCACGTCGCGCCCAACTCCTCCGCCACGCGGCGCGAGACGCTCAGCGCCGCCACCCGGCGCGGCTGGGTGCAGCCGATTTTCCCGCGCATCGCCAGCCCGGCCTCGAGGCACATCTTCGGAAGCTGGGTGGTTTTGCCCGAACCCGTCTCGCCGGCCACGACCACGACTTGATGCGCGCGCAAAGTCGCGACAATCTCCTCGCGCCGCGCGGTGATCGGGAGGTCGGGTGGATAGGAAATGGGCGACATGAAAGGAGCGGCAACTGTGCGGTGCGCGGTTCTTTTAACGCAAAGACGCAGAGGCGCGGAGAACGCAGAGAGGGACTACGGCGGCGACCAAATCGGTAAACCCCGGCGCGGTCTTCTGCGACCTTTGCGCCTCTGCGCCTCTGCGTTTTTCCGAACCGCCTTACAAATCCAGCATCAGCCGCACCGGGTTCTCGATGCACTCTTTGACGCGGATCAGGAAGGTGACGGCTTCTTTGCCATCGACCACGCGGTGGTCGTAGCTGAGCGCGAGATACATCATCGGGCGGATGACAACCTGGCCTTTTTCGGCGACGGGGCGCTCTTGGATTTTGTGCATGCCGAGAATGCCGCTTTGCGGGGGATTGAGGATCGGCGTGGAAAGGAGCGAGCCGTAGATGCCGCCGTTGCTGAGGGTGAAGACGCCGCCCTGGAGGTCTTCGATTTTGATTTTGCCCTCGCGGGCTTTGACGGCGTAGGCGGCGAGGTCGCGCTCGATTTCGGCGAAGGATTTTTTGTCGGCGTCGCGGATGACAGGGACGACGAGGCCGCGCTCGGTGCCGACGGCCACGCCAATGTCGAAGTAGTGGTTTTGCACGAAGTCATCGCCATCCATGCGCCCGTTGATCGGCGGCGAGGATTTCAGCGCGCTGACTGTGGCTTTGATGAAGAAGGACATGAAGCCGAGCTTGATCCCATGCTCTTTGAGGAAAGCGTCCTGCTGGCTGGCGCGGAGGCTCATCACGGCGCTCATGTCGCACTCGTTGAAAGTGGTGAGGATGGCCGCAGTGTGCTGCGCCATGACGAGTTGCTGCGCGATCTTGCGGCGGAGCGGCGACATTTTCTTCCGCGTGCTGCGGCCTTCGGCGACAGGCGCGGTGTTTTCGGAGAGGGTGGAAAGCGAGACGTTGGCCGCGGTGGCGGCGGCGGAAATGCTGGGGGCTGATTGTTGCGCCTCGGAGCGCTCGGAGGGGACAGGCGCGATGGTGGTCGCAGGAGTCTTGGGCTGGATCGAAGCGGGCGGTTCCAGTTTGTCGTGCGTGGTGCGCGCCTCCGCTTTGTCGTCCGCCACCTGCGCAGGGCTGACGGCGGCGACCTTCGCCGTCCCGCCGCCTTCCTCGATGGTGCCGACGGTTTCGCCGATCTTCACCTCGCTCCCGGCGGCCGCCGTGATTCGGAGCAGGCCCGCCTTTTCCGCCACGATCTCCGTGGAGACCTTGTCGGTATCGAGGGTGAAGAGCGCTTCGCCCGCAGCCACGGTGTCGCCGTCGTTTTTATGCCAGACGGAAAGAAGGCCGCTGGTGATGGATTCGCCGACGGCGGGAATTTTGATTTCGAGGGACATGGAAATTTACTGATTTCAGATGGCTGATTGAGAGGCGGCTGGCGGCAAAGCCACGGCGCAGGAGTTCAATCTGAAATCTGAGATCTTACATCTCAAATGTTCAGCCAAGGGTAAAGGCGTCCTGGATGATGAGCTTTTGCTCGCGCTTGTGGGCACCGAGCGAACCGACGGCGGGGCTGGCGCTAGCGGCGCGGCCGGAATACCAGATGTAGGAATCGAGCAGCCGGCGGAGCTGCCAGCCGATGAAGCTCCACGCGCCCATGTTCTGCGATTCCTCCTGGCACCAGACAAAGGCCCTGGCGTTCGGAAACGGCGCGAGTTGCGCTTTGATCTGCGCCTCGTCGAGCGGGTAAAGCTGCTCGATGCGGATGAGCGCGGTGTTGGTCTTCTTTTGCTCCTCGCGGAATTTCAGGAGATCGTAATAGATCTTGCCGGTGGAGAAGATGACGCGCTTGATTTTCTCCGGCTGGTCGAGGAGCGGGCCGGGGAGAATCTGGTGGAAGCGGTCGTCGGTGAAGTCCCCGACCTTCGACGCGGCGGCTTCGAGGCGCAGCATGCTTTTCGGCGTCATGAGGATGAGCGGCTTTTTGAAAGCACGCTTCATCTGCCGCCGCAGGACGTGGAAATACTGCGCCGGTGTGGTGAGGTTGCAGACTTGGATGTTGTCCTCGGCGCAGAGCTGGAGGAAGCGCTCGAGCCGCGCGGACGAATGCTCGGGGCCCTGGCCCTCGTAGCCGTGTGGGAGCAGGAGGACGAGGCTGCTGGGGCGCTGCCACTTCGATTCCGCGGAGGCGATGAACTGGTCGATGATGACCTGCGCGCCGTTGGCGAAGTCGCCGAACTGCGCCTCCCACATGCACAGGAGGTCGGGGTAATTCAGCGAATAGCCGTAGTCGAAACCGAGCACGCCGGCTTCGCTGAGCAGGGAGTTGTAGATGCAGATGCGCGCCTGATCGTCGGTGATGTGCTTGAGCAGGCACCAGCGCTCGCGCGTGTTCTGGTCGTAGAGGTACGAGTTGCGCTGGCTGAAGGTGCCCCGCCGGCAATCCTGTCCGCTGAGCCGCACCGGGATGCCCTCCATGAGCAGCGAGCCCATGGCGAGCGCCTCGGCGTAGGCCCAGTCGAAGGGGCCGCCATTCGCCCACGCCTTCGCGCGTTTTTCGAGCAGGAAACTTTTCAGCTTCGGCTGAATGGCGAAGCCCTCGGGCACCGTCGTGAGCGCCTTCACGATCTTCGCGAGATTTTCCTTCGAGACGGCGGTGTCCACCGGCGCGTGGGAATACGGCGGCTGCGGCACCGCGGTCGAGCCGGTGAAACTGTTGATGGTCTCGTCCTTCTCCGCAGTCTGGACGATGGCCAGCGCCTTCTCGTGCCGCTCGTCCATCTCCTTTTCCAGAGCCGCCGCATCCTCCGCGGTGACCACACCCGCGTCGATGAGCCGCTTCTTGAACTGCGTCCCAACGCTCGGATGCGTGCTAATGTCCGCATACATCGTGGGCTGCGTGGAGACGGGGTCGTCGGCCTCGTTGTGCCCGTAGCGGCGGTAGCAAAAGATGTCGATGACCACGTCGCGCTTGAAGGTTTGGCGAAACTCCAGCGCCAGCTCGGAGACGAAGCGCACGGCGAGCGGGTTGTCGCCGTTGACATGGAAAATGGGCGCCTCGATCATCTTGGCCACGTCCGTGCAGTACTGCGTGGAACGGGCGTCGGCAGGGAGCGTGGTGAAGCCGATCTGGTTATTGACGACGAGGTGGATGGTGCCGCCGATCCGATACCCCTGAAGCTGCGACATGTTCAGCGTCTCGGCGACGATCCCCTGCCCGGCGAAGGCGGCGTCGCCGTGAATCAGCACGGGCACGACTTTCTTCCGCTCCTCCGAGTCCTTCCGGATACGTTGCCGCGCCCGCGTCATGCCCATGACCACGGGATTGACCGCCTCCAGGTGGCTCGGATTGGCGGAAAGCCGCACGAGGATTTCGCCGCCGGTCTTCGGCTTGCGGGTGACCATGTAACCGAGGTGATATTTCACGTCGCCGTCGCCGGCGGTGGTGTTGGGGATGTAGTTCTCGGAAAACTCCGCGAACATCACCTTGAACGGCTTGCGCAGGAATTCCGCGATCACGCTCAACCGCCCGCGGTGGGCCATGCCCATGCAGATCTCCTCCACGCCGCGCGACTGGCAGTTTTCGAGAATGCCGTAGAGCGCGGTGATCAGTGCCTCTCCGCCTTCGAGCGAAAAGCGCTTTTGCCCCTGGTATTTTGTGTGGAGGAAATGCTCGAAGCTCTCGACTTTCGCCAGCTCGCGGAGCATGCGGCGCTGGAGTTCCGGCGACGCCGCGGATTCCGGCGGACGGCTCTCCACTTTCTCACGCAGCCAGTTCCGCACGCGCGGATTCTGGATGTGCATGAACTCCGCGCCGATCGGCCCGCAGTAAATTTTCTCCAGCGCGGCGAGCATCTCGCGCAATTTCATCCGCTGGCCGCCGAGGAAATATTTTGTGGCCACCGCGAGATCGAGATCCTTCGCGTCAAAGCCCAGCTCGCGCAGGCTCAGGAGCGGGTTCTGCGGGCGCTCATCGGCCAGCGGATCGAGGTTCGCGATGGTGTGGCCGAGCGTGCGGTAGGCATAGACGAGACCGTCCACGCGCGTCTGCAGCGGAGTGCTTTCGTCCGCCGTGGCCGCCGTCTGCGCGGAAGTCGCGCCGTTTTTCGACTGCACCGAGCCCAACTCGAAACCCTCGAAGAAGGCCGCCCAAACAGGATCCACGGAAGCCGCGTCTTTCCGCCACCGCTCGTAGTTCTGGTCCAGCAGGTCGGCATTCGAGCGGTTCGCAAAAGAGATGGCCATGTCGGTAAGTTTCGGGCGCGGAATCTAAGCGGACGCCCGAAACCGTCCAACTGATTTTCCGTGACCCCGCGGCGGCGGCTCGGCTATGTGACGATTATGAAACGGAAACCCTGTGTGCAAAATGAAGGCGCGAGTGCGGTGCGGCTGCTCTTTCTCCTCGTGCTCCTCTTTGTCGTCGCCGGCGGCACCTATTGGAAAATGCCCGCCGCGCGGGAGGCGATGAACGAACGCATCCCCGGCTTGAAGGACGCGGTGGAGCGCTTCACCGGCCCCGGCGAAGCGCCACCCGCACCCGAAGGCGAAACGGCACCCGCACCGGTGGTGGACGACGCCACGGCTTTCCAGATGATGGCGGCCGATCCGACATCGTGGCCGCGGGCGGTGCGGCTGGTCAAACCGGTGCAGTTTCCCGCCGTGGTCGGCGGCAAGGAAGTGGGCAAGGTCATGGTGCCCGCCGGCACCGAAGTGACTCTTTCGCGGATCAAAGACGGCCTGCTCGGCGTCGAATACCAAGGCGGCGGAGCCTGGCTCAAGCCGACGGAAACCGATGTGGTCTCCCGCTCCCGCCCGCCAGCCCCGAAGCCAGCCCCGAAGCCGGCTCCGTAGCCGCTTTTTGGGGCTTCGCCGTTGCCGCGGTTTTGTGGAATGTTCGGCGCGTGATTTCTCTCCGCCGCTTTCTCCTCACCGGCCTGGCATCTTGCGCGCTCGTCTTTTCGGCCACCGCCCAGCGCCTCAGCCCGCTCGCGGGAAAGCCCGACTGGTCGCAGTTGGAGGCTTTCCAAGAGACGATCACGCGGGAGGAGTTCACGCGGCTGCTCGACAGCGTCTATGCGCCGGGCGGGGCGGCAAACGGGCTCGTCGATGCCGGGGAAGATGCGGCGGTGATCAAGAAGACCATCACGCCACCGGCAGAATTCCGGCTGCGCTTTGCCAAAGACGCGGCGGCGGCGAAAGCGGTGCCGCGCACTTGGAAGCCGGCGGCGCAACTGCCCGCCGCGCCCGCGAATCAGCCGCTCGCAGGGCTGAAGATCGCGCTCGATGCGGGGCATCTCGGCGGCGCGTGGGCAAAGATGGAGGAGCGCTTTTTCCAGATCGGCGAATCGCGTCCCATTATCGAGGGCGAGATGACGCTGCGCGTGGCAAAGCTGCTCGCGCCGAAGTTGCGCGACCTCGGGGCGGAGGTCGTGAACGTGCGCGAAGCGCTGGAGCCGACGACGGAATGGCGCCCGGAAACGCTGCGCGCCGTCGCGCGTGCCGAGTTGGCGAAGCTCGGCATCGATGAGCCGCGGGAAAACTACGACGGCCCGAACGACCCGCTCCGCGCCCAGACGGTGCAGGCGCAGAGCGAGTTGCTCTTTTACCGCATCGCGGAAATCCGCCGCCGCGCCGAGCTCGTGAATACGCAGTTCCAGCCCGATCTCGTGCTCTGCATCCACTTCAACGCCGAGGGCTGGGGCGATCCCCTGCGGCCGGAGTTTGTGCCGCGCAACCATCTGCACGTTCTCGTCAACGGCTGCTACTCGGCAGGTGAGCTGCGCTTCGACGACCAGCGTTTCGAGATGCTTGTGAAGCTGCTCAACCGCTCCTACACCGATGAGCTCGCGGCCTCCGAACAGGTCGCCGCCGCCCTCGCCGCCGCGACGCAACTGCCACCCTACGAATACACCACCGGCAACGCCCTCCGCACCGGCACCGGAGCCTACGTATGGGCGCGCAACCTCCTTGCGAACCGCCTCTACCACGCGCCAGTTGTCTTTCTCGAACCCTACGTGATGAACAGCGAAGCCGTCTGGATGCGCGTGCAGGCGGGCGATTACGAGGGCGAGTTCACGCTGGGCGGCAGGCCGCGCCGCAGCATTTACCGCGAGTACGCCGACGCCGTGGCCGAGGGCCTGCGCGATTACTACACAAAACTGCGCGTGCCCGCCCCGGCTCAGACCGTGCCGAAGTAACGGTCGCCCGCGTCGCCGAGGCCGGGGACGATGTAGGCGCGCTCGTTCAGCACGGGATCGACGGCGGCGGTGAAGATGCGCACGTCGGGATGCGCGCCGCGCAACTGCGCGAGGCCCGCCGGACAACTCACGATGCAGACGAAGCGCACGGCCTGCGCGCCCGCCGCCTTCAATTGTGCGACCGCGCCCGTGGCGCTCCAGCCGGTGGCGAGCATGGGATCGACGAGGATCACATCCGCCTCCGCAAGGTGTGCAGGAGCTTTGAAATAGTAGCTCTCCGGGCGGTGCGTCTGCTCGTTCCGAAACATGCCGATGTGCGCCACGCTCACATCCGGCAGCAGGCCAAGCATGCCCTCCACGAGGCCAAGGCCGGCGCGCAGGATTGGGGCGACGATCACGGGACGGGCGAGGGCGTGGCCTTCGTAAGGCGCGAGCGGCGTCATGATCGGCGCGGGCCGTGTGATGAAGTCGCGCGCCGCTTCAAAGATCATCAGCGCGGAGAGTTCGTTGAGCCGCGCGCGGAATTCGCGCGAGCCGGTTTCCACGTCACGGAGTTGGGTGAGCTTCACTTGGACGAGCGGGTGGTCGATGACGGTCACGCCGTCGGGCAGGTTCGCAGGCACGCGGGGTGTGTAGCGCGGCGCGCGGAGTTTGTCACGGCGCGCGGCATGCAGCGTGCGTATCGTCCGCGCGTGCTCCGCAGAATCTCCATTCTCCTTTTCGCCGCCGCGCTCGCCGCCCGCGCGGCGGGGCCGGACATCGCCATCGAAATCGACCTCGCCGCGCAAAAAGCCTTCCTGCTCCACGATGGCGGCGTGGTCTATGAGACGCCCATCTCCAGCGGACGCCCCGGCCGCCGCACGCCGACGGGCAGTTTCCAAGTGCTCGAGAAAGACGTGGATCACCTCTCGTCGTTGTATGGAAGAATCGTGGACGCCGCCGGGCGGACGACCGTCGCCGGGGCTGACAGCGGCATGGCCGTACCGCCTGACGGAAAGTTTATCGCCGCGCCGATGCACCATTTCCTGCGCTTCGACGGCGCAACTGGCATGCACGCCGGTCATCTCCCCGGCTACCCTGCCTCGCACGGCTGCGTGCGCCTGCCGCCGGCGAAAGCGGCGCTTTTTTTCAACATCGCTGAAGTCGGCACACCCGTGCGGGTCTTCGGCATCCCGCCGAACACCACGCCGCCCGAGCGCAAGTCCGCCCCGAGGGCGAAAACCACACCCGCTCCGACTGCCACGCCGGCACTGAAAAAAAGCTGGTTCCCATTTTTCAAAAAGCGGGCTCCCTTAAAACAACGCGGCCCGGAGAGACTCCGGGCCGCGTTAAAGACTGATCTGCGTGGGGCCGTAGACGCTTAGTAGCGTCCGCCGCGATCACCGCCGCCGCCGCCACGTCCGCCGCCGCCGCCACCGCCGCCACCGCCGCCGCCACGCCCTCCGCCACCGCCGCCGTAGCCGCCTCGATCACCCCCGCCGCCACCACGCCCACCGCCGTAACCACCACCACCGCCAGGCGGACGATCTTCGCGCGGACGCGCTTCGTTCACCGTGAGAGCCCGACCGTCAAAGGTCTGGCCATGAAACATGGTGACCGCCGCTGTGGCTTCGGCGTCGCTCGACATGGTGACGAACGCGAAACCACGGGATTTGCCGGTGAATTTGTCCTGCACCAGCATGACTTCCGTTACGGCTCCAGCCTTCGCGAAATGATCCTGAAGATCGGTTTCCGTCGTATTGAACGACAGGTTTCCGACATAGAGTTTGTTACCCATTGTGTCTGTTATCAGTTTGCCTGAGCGCGCTTTCGGTGACGGTTCCCGGTTATCGGTTTCAAGTCGTCACTGAAATTACTCAACTGACAATCTCCCCAACTCCGAGGCTGTGCTTAGGTGTTTTTCGAGGCAAATCATAGGAGGCTTTTGCAGAAAGAAAAGTGAAATTTCCGCGCCCGCGGACGGCCTGTGCGTTGATTTTTCCGTCGCGCCAGCGAAACTCCCGCCGCGTGAAATTCCTCTCCCTCTTCCTTGTTGTCCTCGTTCTCGCGCTCGTGCCGGCACAGTCTGCGGAAAAGAAGCGCTTCTCGCTCTATGCCACGCTGCTCGACGGTATTCCCGTCGATCTCGCCGACGGCGCGCAATGGATGATGGACAAGGGCGACACCTTTCCCGTGATCATGTTTAAGGATTCGCAGACCAAGGTCATCCTCCAACTCGCTGGCACGAGCTTTCTCGTAGAGACGAAGCATGTGAAGATCATCGAGGAGAAGAACCTTACCGCCGGGGCACTCGCCAGCTACCGCCGGAACGTGCAGACCTACATCAACACCCGTTCCGACCAGTGGAAACAGCGCGCCGCGACGAAATAGTGGAGCGCCGGCGATCGGCGAGAGAGGTTGCAGGCCGCGGGCGCTCAGTTCTCCTGCACATGCAACGCTTTCAACAACCCCGCGCGCGCCTTCGGCAAATGGTGATAGGCCCGGCCAATCGCGACGGCCGGCGTGACGTTCGCCTGACCCTGAATGCCCAGCAGCCGCACGAGTTCGCCTTCAAAATGGAGTAGCGCCCGCAAGGAGGCCCGTTGCGCGTGGAGAAAACCGAGCGCACGCTTCAGTAAGTCGTAGAGCTCAGGTGCAGGGTGATCCGCCTCCGTCACCAGCTCGATCAGCTCGACGAAATACGCCCCCAGCGCCACCCGCCCGTAATCCAGTCGCAGCCCCGAGTGCGGCTCTCGCAACGCCGCTTCGCGCAGGATATGCAACTCGCTTTTCCGGCTCCGCACAAACTGGATCTCGCAGTCGAAAAACAGATCCAGCACCCCGGCGAACTTGCTCTTCGGCTGCCGCGCGCCCTTCGCCACTGTCTTGATTTTTCCATGCGCCTCGCTGAACCAAGTCACGATCCAGCTCGTCTCAGAGAGCTTCGTCTTGCGCAGGAGAATGGCGGCGGTGGTTTCCAAAGCAGGCGGGCTTCCCGGATAAATGTCCGTGTTCTTGACTTGCAAAGTCGAGCCCCTACCCTCCCCGCTCTTTCAAAAAAATACGACTATGAACCTCGCTGCCCTCTCCCGTGCCGCCGCCGAAGCCCGCGGACTCGCCATGGACGCCGTCCACGCCTGCAACTCCGGCCACCTCGGCCTTCCGCTCGGCTGCGCCGAGATCGGCGCCGTCCTTTACGGCCACGCGCTTTCCCACCATCCCGCCGAACCGAAGTGGCTGAACCGCGACCGCTTCATCCTCAGCGCCGGCCACGGGTCCATGTTTCTATATTCCTGGCTGCACCTCAGCGGCTATGCCTCGATCCCTCTCGACGAGGTGAAAAAATTCCGCGCCCTCCGCTCGCACACTCCCGGCCATCCTGAGTCGTTTGAAACCGCCGGCGTCGAGGCCACCACCGGCCCACTGGGCCAGGGCGTCGCCAACGCCGTCGGCTTCGCCGTTTCCCAGAAAATGGCCGCTGCGAAATACAACACCGCCGCGCACACCATTTTCGACAACCACATCGTCGCCCTCGCCGGCGACGGCTGCATGCAGGAAGGCGTCGCCATGGAGGCGGTCGCTTTCGCCGGGCACTTCAAACTCGATAACCTCATCCTCATTTACGACTCCAACGACGTCACCCTCGACGCCATGGCCATAGAGACGCAGAGCGAAAACGCCGCCAAGCGTTTTGGCGCAGTCGAATGGGGCGTGCAGACCATCGACGGCAACGACCTCGTCGCCTTCCTCGACGCCTTCGAAAAAGCCAAGGCCGCCACTGGCAAGCCGCAGATCATCATCGCGCGAACGCTTATCGGCAAAGGCATTCCCGAGGTCGCCGGCACCGCCAAGGCGCACGGCGAAGGCGGCGCGAAGTTCGTGGATGCCGCGCGCAAAGCCCTCGGCCTCCCCGACTCCGAGCATTTCTTTGTCAGCGCAGAAACGCGCGCCTATTTCATCGAGCACGGCAAAGAGCTCGCCGCGAAATACGACGCGTGGAAAACCACCTTCGCCGCCTGGCAGACCGCGAACCCCGACCTCGCCAAAGCGCTCGAAGCCGCCGTCAAACACGAAGTCCCCGCCGACCTCCTCAGCCTCATCCCCGAGTTTCCGGCCGACGCGAAAATCGCCACGCGCAAAGCTGGCAGCGACGTCCTCCAACCCGTCGCGGAAGCTGTACCCAACTTGATCGGCGGCAGCGCGGACCTTTACGGCTCGACGCTCAACTACATCAACTCGTCGAAAGATTTCAACGCCACCAACCCCGGCGGACGCAACATCCGCTTCGGCATCCGCGAACACGGCATGTGCGGCATCATGAACGGCATCGCCTACGACGGCCTTTTCCGCGCGAGCGGCGCGACCTTCCTCGTCTTCGCCGACTACTGCCGCGCCTCCATCCGCCTCGCCGCGCTCAGCGGCCTCGGCACCATCTACGTCTTCACCCACGACAGCGTCGGCGTCGGCGAGGACGGCCCCACGCACCAGCCCGTCGAGACCGTCAGCGGCCTCCGCCTCATCCCGAATCTCGACGTCATTCGCCCCGCCGATCCCGAGGAAACCGCCGGCGCCTTCGCCGCCGCGCTCCAGCGCTGGAACGGCCCCACGCTCCTCGCCCTCACCCGCCAGGTCGTCCCGAATCTCAGCGAGATCCCCGTCGCCACCCGCCGCGAAGGCGTCCTCAAAGGCGGCTACATCGCCATCAAGGAAACCGGCCCGCTCAAGACGATCCTCCTCGCCGCCGGCAGCGAAGTGCAGCACGCCGTCGCCGCCGCCAAGCAACTCGGTGAAGGCGTCCGCGTCGTCAGCGTCCCCAGCTTCCTCCGCTTCGACACCCAGCCGCAGAGCTACCGCGACGAAATCCTTCCGTCGGCCTGCCGCGCCCGCGTCGCCGTCGAAGCCGGCGTCACCGGCCTTTGGTGGAAATACGTCGGCCTCGACGGCAAAGTGATCGGCATCGACCGCTTCGGCCTCAGCGCCCCGGGCAGTAAAGTCATGGAAGTCCTCGGCATCACCGCCCAAGCCGTTGTCGACGCCGCGAAGGCGCTGGCCTAATAGGTCGTCCCAGCGGGACGAACGAACTTATACCAAACACGGTTGAAAACCGACACCTTCCAAAGTCCGAGAACCGAAGGAAATCGCGCAACGCACCGATTCGTATCGTCCAGTCTTCAACTGAGTTTGGTATTATACCAAACTAAGTTGTAATCTGGACTATTCTATTTTGGAGGAAGCGTTGACTTGAAGGGGTAGCCAGCCGTGACCGATGAGGGAGCGAACTTCTCCGGGGTCTTCCCAGAGGGGGCGCAGGGCCTCGGCGGCCCACTG
>JBBQCM010000088.1:0-26838 GCA_038318725.1 Chthoniobacterales bacterium | reverse complement strand
CGGGCGCGAAGGATATTTTCACCGAGGCGGGAGTGAAGGTCGTCTATGACAGCGGCGCGGCTTCGCCGTGGGGCGAGGCAAAGCCGGCGGCGGCACCCGCGCCTGCGGCAGCGCAGGCATACAGCAAGGAGGACGTCGCCCTTTTTGCCTCGAAGGAAGCGACCTCGATCAAGGAGCAGATCTGCGACATCGGACGCCGGATTTGGGCGCGCGAGTATTGCGATGGCAACGGCGGTAACATCTCCGCACGTCTCGGCCCCGATCGCTTCATCTGCACGCCGACGGGCGTGAGCAAGGGCTTCATGACGCCCGACATGATGTGCATGGTGGACGGCAAGGGAAAGCAGCTCGGCGGCACTTGGAAGCGCTCCAGCGAAATCACCACGCACATGGCTATTTTCCACTCCACGCCTGAGGCGGTGAGCGTGTGCCACGCGCACCCGGTGCATGCGGGCGCATTCGCCATCAAGGGCATGCAGCCGCCGCCGCGACTCATCCCTGAGCTGGAAGTGTTCGTCGGCACGGTCGCCTACACGCCTTACAAGACACCCGGTTCGCCGGAGATTGCGGCGGAAATTTTTCCGCTCGCGCCGAAGCACCAGTCCATCCTCATGGGCAACCATGGCGTGATCTGCTGGGGCAAGTCGGTCGAGGACGCGTATTTCAAAATGGAGATCACGGATGCGTATTGCCGCACGGTGATTCTCGCGCAGGCGATTCCTGGCAGCGCGTCCATCCCGTGTGACAAGCTGCCCGAACTGCTCAACATCAAGAAGAGCCTCGGCCTGCCCGACGACCGCTACGACCTCAAGCCGGCCGGCCTTTGCGAAGTGGATCCGTGGATACAGATGTGCGGCTCGCACGGCTGCTCGTCGCCGGTCACGCCGTTCAATCCGATGACCAACGCCGCGCCGTCGAGCGATGCGGAAGTCGAGGCGCTCGTGCAGAAGCTCACGGACGAGATCGTCGCCAAGCTCGCGAAGTAGGCGCGGCCCCGGAGGGGCGCTCGGTGGAAAGGCATGGTGCCCGATGACCGGCGGCTCGTGCCTTTACGTCCGCACACAGGTGCGCTAGCATCCGCCCATGCTCGATTGGTCCGAATGCAAATCCGTCGAACGCGTGCCAGGGCGCGCAAGCGGCGCGTGGGTCTTCAAAGGCACACGCCTGCCAGTCCGAACGCTATTTGAAAACATCGAGGCCGGAGCCAGCATCGCGGACTTCCTCGCATGGTATGAAGGTGTCACGCACGAGCAGGTGCTCGACGTTCTCCGGCACGCCGAGCGCAGTCTCGTCGCGGCGTGATGCGCATCCTCTTCGATCAGGGCGTGCCCGTCCCGCTGCGCCGCTGGCTGACCGAGCACGAAGTCGAGACCGCCTGGCAACGCGGCTGGGCGGAGATTTCCAACGGCGACCTCCTCACCGCCGCTGAAATAGCTGGCTTCGACATGCTCGTGACCACCGATCAAAACCTGCGCTACCAGCAGAACCTCTCCACCCGGTGCATCGCCATCCTCGTGCTTACCGTGCCAAACTGGCCGACACTCGAACCTCACGCTCCAAGCATCGCCACCGCCGCCGCCGCGATGCAGCCCGGCGAATATCGCGAGTGGGCCGTGCCGTAGCTCACCGCGCCAGTGCCAGCACGAGCCGCCGCACCGTCGCCGCTGCGCGCTTCGTGCTCAGCGCACACTCCCACACGCGGAGCACGCGCCAGCCCGCCTTGCGCAAGGTGCGCGTCACCTCACGATCGCGGGCTGCGTTGCGCGTGAGCTTCGCCTCCCAAAATGCGCGGTTGTTGCGCGGCATCGTCGCGTGGCGTGGGCAGGCGTGCCAGAAGCAGCCGTCCACAAACACCGCCAGCCGCGCGCTGCGAAAAACGAAATCCGGTTTGCCGAAAAGCGGTGCGTTCCGCCGCCAGCCGGTGATGCCATCCGCGCGCATCAGCGCGATGAGGCGCAGCTCCGTGCCGCGGTTCCCGTGCGAGCGGATGCGCGACATGACTTCGCTGCGCTTCGCCTTGGTGAAAATGTCAGGCATCGGCGAGCGCGCCGGAGCGTGTGGCGATTTCGACGCGATGCACGTTTTCGTCCGCAGTGGTGACACCGAGCCGGTCGTAGATGCCGGACCACGCGGCATCGCACGGATACATTTCCTCATCGCGAAGTTCGCCCGCGTCGTTGCGCCGCCATGCCTCGGCGGCGAAGCGTTTCAACACGCGCGGCCAGCCGCTCTCAGCGTCATCGTAGCCGTCGGGATGCAGGCCGGGAGCTATGTAGGCGACGGCGCACCATGCGCGGTCGAAATCGCGAGTCGGGAGTTGTTCGAGTTGCCTGGAGAACGCGCGGCGAAGGTCGCGGCCAGCGCCGCGCAGCGTTCGAGCCGGAGGCTCGATGGAGATTAGCCGGTGGCGTCAGCCACCGGATTCCGGGTAGAACACGCGCCCGCCCCGGCAGGGGCGCAGGAAGTACCCATGCCATGCCGTCCACCCATCTCTCGCTTCACTACCACATCGTCTTTAGCACCAAAAACCGCACGCCAGTCATTGCTGCCGCGTGGTGCGAACGACTGCACGCCTATCTCGGAGGCGTGGTGCGAAATGCCAAAGGTGTCCCGGAAGCCATCGGCGGCGTCGCGGACCACGTGCATCTTCTCATCGGCTTGCGCGCCACGGCCTGCCTTGCGGATGTCGTGCGCGATGTGAAAGCGGTTTCGTCCCGTTGGGTGCTTGAGGAAATCGGCGACGGGACGTTCGCATGGCAGGAGGGCTATGGCGCGTTCACCGTGAGCACATCGCAGCGCAAGACAGTGCATGAATACATTGCACGGCAGGAGGAACATCATCGGGAGCGAACCTTTCAGGAGGAGTATCTCGAACTCTTGAAACGGAGCGGCGTGGAATACGACGAGCGGTATTTATGGTGAACGCGGTTCCGCCGCCCCGTCGGGGCGGATTCTGTATTGCACGATGTTCCGGTGGCTGACGCCACCGGCTAATTTCCATCGGCCCTCCGGGCCGCGCATGCGCGGGGTGATGGGCGAAGCTCAGCTTCGCGGGCAAGGGTGTTTCAAAGTGCAACTTGGGAACTACAGGACATGGAAGAAAGTTGCTTCTATCCGTAAATTCATCAAGTTCGGCGCATGGAGCAGAAGCCACAACTGGACCTAAGTCCGCGGCTGATGCCGCAGACAACGCGCGAGGGGTTCGTTGCAATTACTCCGTGCCAAACAGCATCGGAGTTTTTGGATGCATTATCGCCACGGGGACCGCTATTTGAGCATTTCTTCCGCTTCTGGATCTTTCGTGGGCACCCTGACGACAGCTTCGAGCTTCTACCAAGCGCACTTCGTCAAAGCGATCCAACCAATGGTTTAAGCCGATTCCATCAGTTCGCGGGATTAACCGGGAATTCCAATCACGCACAAGCGACAGCAGAGATGGGACTTCTCCGCAAATTCTTTGAAGAAGCGGATCGAATTGGACTCCCGTTGCCCGAAGATACCCAAAATTTACGCGAACTGTTTAAGCGGGAAATCGAGAAAGGAAGCGAATGGCCTCCCTTGCAGATGCTCTCGCTGATGGCCCTTGCGCAACACCACCACCTTCCTACGCGCCTGCTCGATTGGAGTCGCAGCGCCGTCCGAGCTACCTATTTTTCGATCAACGGAACGGCTCACACTGGAAGCACTCATCTTTCCGTTTGGGCATTCAATACAATGGTCACTGATTACAACAAAGACACTCCTTGGACATTGGTGACAACACCCGCAGTCAGTAATTCCAATCTGCGCGCACAGCATGGTCTGTTTACCCTCGCTCGCTCCATTCGAGCTGACGACGCAGAGGTAGATCGACAGACCTTCGATCAATCCTTCACCGCTTGGGCAGAAACAAAGTTTGAAGAAAAGCCGATCTGGTTTCACCGCGTAACGCTGCCGAGATCAGAAGCATATTCGCTCCGGAATGCGCTAGAGGACGAGGGAATAACGGAAACGTCAGTCTTTCCGGACTTTTACGGCGTAGTCCGATCGCTGGAAAATGACCGACGTTCCTCCCTCCAATTGTGGGAGAAGATTGGCGCGGTGGTGAATAATGAAACAAATTAAGCCCAATTACCCTCGTTCTGGAGCGAAGCAGTGCTTCGCAGGCGGGGGTGTCTGCGAGGCGGATCAATAGCGGCGGGCGAAGCTCAGCTCCGCGGAATGGTGCGTTCCAAAGTGGAAATTGGAGCGAGCCAGAGTGGTTCATGGCCCAGAGGGCCAGTAAAAATTAGCCGGTGGCCGTAAGCCACCGGAACAGACAATCAATGCGCAACCGCCCCGGCAGGGGCGGCGGAGACGCGGGGATTCCAGCACCCCTGCCGGGGCGCGCTCGAATTGCACGTAGTTCCGGTGGTTGCCGCTCGCTGGGCTCGCTTCACCACCGGCTAATTTCGATGTCCCTCCGGGACAGATCACCGCGACGCCCGCCTCACAAAGCGCCTGACGCGCCTGGCGCGCAGGCCGCGTAGTCGGCTAGGGATGGTGGCGCGAAAGAGGCCGGTGCTCCGACCCTTTCCTGCTACTTCAGCGTTTTACCGCAGCGCCGACAGAAGTGCGCCTCGCGGTCGGCTTCGGTAGTATGACAAATCCCACAGGTCCGTGCGTCCTTTGCCTGGGCCGCCTTAAGCAATTCCATGGAAAAGATCCCGGTAGGCACCGCGATGATGCCGTAGCCCATGATCATGAGAAAACAGGCGAGAACGCGACCGAGCACCGTGTGCGGCGTCACGTCGCCGTAGCCGACGGTCGTGAGCGTCACGATCGCCCAGTAAACGCCGCGTGGGATGCTGGCGAAACCATTCTCCTCGCCTTCCACCAGATACATCACCGTGCCCATGATCATGACCACGGCCAGGACGAACGAGATGAAGACCGCGATCTTGCGCCGACTGGCGTAGAGCGCGGTCATGAGGATCTCGCTCTCCTGCATGAACTCCGCCAGCTTGAGGATGCGAAAGATCCGCAGGAGCCGCAGGACGCGGATCGTCATGAGGTAGTTTGCCGTGGGAAGGAAGAGGCCGATGTAGGTGGGGAGAAAGGCGAACAGGTCGATGATCCCGTAGAAGCTACAGGCATAGCGCAGTGGCCGTCGGACGCAGAGCAGGCGTGCGAGGTATTCGAGCGAAAACAGGAGGGTGAAGAACCACTCGACGTTGCGGATGAGCACAGGGTAGGCCGTGCGGATGGACTCCACGCTTTCGAGCATGACGACGATGACGCTGAGCCCGATCGCGATCAGCAGGCAAACGTCGAACACTTTTCCGGCGCGGGTGCCGCTCTCGAAGATCGTCAGGTAAAGGCGCCGCTTCCATACGGGCTGATCGCTGGTCGGGCGGTGTCGGGAAAAGGGCATGTGGGATAGCCGGCGACGGCAGTGATGCCACCAAGTGCTTGGGCGTCGCGGAGGTTACTCTTTGGCCCATTCGACCTTGCCCGTATCGAGGTCGTAAACGGCAGAGACGACGCGAACTTCCCTGGCTAGTTCACCCAGGACGGCCTCCTTGCGAATCTGGGCGGCCACGAGGCGGGCGTTTTCGGCAATCGCGAGATCCAGCGCATTGCCTTCCTTGCCTTTGGTCGCCTTGACGGCGGGCTGGATGTCGCGCACCAGAGATTCCACATGGCCGGGTGCCGTAGCGCTCGCCAATGCCGCCGTGACGGCACCGCAACGCTCATGGCCGAGCACGACGATGAGACGGGTGCCAAGATGATCGACCGCGTATTCGATGCTGCCCAAGCCGTGGTCATCCACAAGATTGCCAGCCGTGCGAATCACGAAAAGGTCGCCGATGTTCTGGTCGAAGATGAGTTCAGGCGAGGTGCGGGAGTCGGCGCAGGCGACAATGATGGCGAAGGGGTGTTGAGCCTGCACGGTTTCCGCTCGTTTGGCGGCTGTGGGTTTGCCTTCGGAGACTTTGCTGCTCGAGAAATGGGCATTGCCTTCCTTGAGTTTATCGAGTGCTGCATCGGGACTGATAGAGGGCGTGGGATGGTCGGCGGCCAAGGCATACACAGCGAAGCTGAGTAGGCTGATCGACGTAATGAGCGTGAGGTGAGATTTTGTCTTCATATTGGCATCTGTTGGTTTTGTTTGTCTTGGCTGTGTCGGAAGGGAGTGAGCCCGGCGGGCAGGGTGATGCATGCCTCCAGGTGTCGCCGGGGTTTCATTGGAGAAACCGGACGTGGCCGGTTTCGATTTCGTAAATCGCGCCGACGAGCTTGACGTGCCCTTCGGCCTTGTACTCGCGGCCTTCGGGCGTTTCGCGAATCTGCCGGATGCTCCAGCGCACATTGGCTTCGACGGCCTGTGCGAGCAGCGCCTCCGGGTCGAGTGGCAGATCGAGGTCGGCCAGTCCGGGCAGGATGGAGTCCACGAGAATCTGAATCCGCGAAAGTTGCGGCCTGCCCCGCAGCCGCGTGTCGATCGCTGCGCCGACCGCGCCGCAACCGCTGTGGCCGAGCACGACGAAGAGCGGCGTCTGCAAATGGCGCTTGGCGTATTGCAGGCTCCCCGCGACTTCCGGCGACATCACATTTCCCGCCACGCGAATGATGAACAGCTCGCCAAACCCCGCATCGAAGATCAGCTCCGGCGGCACGCGCGAATCGCTGCAACTCAGAATCGTGGCGTAGGGCTGCTGCCCGCTGGCCAAATCGGCGAGGGTCTCCTTTGGCATGGGCAGAAATTTTGCGGTGCCGGCGACAAACCGCGCGTTCCCGGCGGTCAACCGCGCCAGCGCCTCGTCGGCGGAGATCGTGGGCTCGTCGTGTGAACTCATGGCGAATGCAGGATGCATGTGGCGATCATCTCGGCGCGTGCTTTTTGAGAATTTGGAGCACGGTGGCAATCGCCTGCGGATTTTGGTGGGCGCTGTGGTCGGAGGGGACGATGTGTTCGCTTTTTGCGCCATCCATGTGCGAACTCCAATACGGCACGAAGCCGTCGCTCGAGTTCGGTGAATCGCCGCGGCCACGGTCGCCGATGATCGTGTCGTAAGGAACGCCGGGTGTGAGCGGGAGGGTGTTGACCGCTTTCACGAAGCGGCTGTCGGGCGAGAGCGTGTCGAGGCTGTTGGCGCGGCGTTTCGGTTTCAGTTCGTTCTCCTTTATGCTCGTGAGACGCAGCATCTCGCCACTCGCCTCGCGTGCGATGCGTGCCGGGCGAATGATGCCTGCGACGAGGCGCCCGAACCAGCCGCCGGCGAGATCGGCTCCGCGCAGCGGTGCGGAGATGAAAATCACGCGGCCAATCTCGGGCCGGTGGCGGAAGAACAATTCGTCCTGGAAATACTCGCGCGTGTGCGGCGAGAGCGGCACCTGATCCAGAGGCTTGCCGAAAATATTTGTGCAAAGCGTGTCGCCGCTGTCGGTGAGGAGCAGCCGGCTGATGCAACCGCCCATGCTGTGGCCGATGACGACCATCGGCTTGCGCGCGGGGTAGAGCTTTTCTACCGCGTCGAGTTCGTGGCGGAGGATGGCGGCGGAGTATGGATATGGGTAGCCGCTCGGGTAACTGTAAAACCAGAACTGGTAGTGCTTTCGAATCTCCGGATCGCCGCGGAGCGTGTTGATCATTGGCGTCCACGTGGCCTGCGAGTCCATCAGTCCGTGGATGACGAGCACGATGGTTTTGTCCGGGTCGTAGGGCTGCAGCCGTTCGATCGCGGCGGTGTGCGCGTACTTCTCGGGGTTGAGCACGCGCAAGATTTCGTGCTTCGCGGGATCGGTCTCCTGGAGCATGACCGCGAGGGGGACCGTGAAATCCGCGGCGAGCGGGAACGTGTGGCGGTCGAGCTTGACGGTTTCCTCGTCGAGCGGGTCGTGAAATGAGAGCACGCATATCCGACCCTCGAAGCGGGCGGTGGCGGTCTCGCAGCGGAAGATGCGCGACGGCACAAAGTTCTCCCGACGGCCCTTGGTTTTCGCCTCGCGTTCCACTGCCGCGAGCGGCGCACCGAGGCCGTCGCGCGTGGTGCGCTCGGTCACATACTTTCCGACGACATCGAACTGGTCCGCTGGCGTGAACTCGAAGAGCGCGGGATTCCACTCCGGGCGCGGATCGGCTTTGACCGTGAGGACGTATTCGCCGTGCTCGCTCGGGACGGTAAGCGGCTTCGACCACGCGTCGAGCTTCGCCTTCTGGATGATCTCGAAGACGCGGCTGAGCGCGAAGTTATAGTCGCGGCGAGCCGTCGCGTCGGCCGAATCGCGATGCAGCGCGCGCGCGGCGATGTCGAGCGCCTCCACGCAATCGCCCAGCGCGCGGAGCGGCTCCGCGCGATCGTGGTGCAAGGCGCGCTCGATTTCCTTTTCCGCAGACGCGAGCGGCCCACTGCCGGGCGGCCCCGCCAGCACCGGACGCCTCGGTTTTACTGCCGCATACTGCGCGCAGCCAGCGAGCGTAACCGCAGCGACGAGCGCACAGACGAACTCGCGCATAGCGTTGCGTCAGTTCTCGAGGATCGCCATGTTGCGGCTGCGCACCACATGTTGATCGGTGATGCTGACGGTCGTGCCGGGCGTGATCGTGTCATACACTTTCGACGCGAACTCCGGGTTCACATGCAGACGCGAGGCGACGTCCTCGCCGCTGGCGCTGCGACCGCTGCTCGTCACGCTCATCCAGCGCCTGGCCGCGCGACCCGGCGCCAGCGCACTCGTCCTGCCGGTCGTGCCTTCGAGCAGCGTGAAAACTTGATTGCCGAGTGAGCCGCTGACTTCGACAGGGGCGCGTCCGATCGGCTTCCCATTGCGATAGACGTAGATCGCCCTGTCGGCGGCGCTCACCACCATCGTGATCGGCCCGCTGGTGCTGCGCTCGGGATGCCACTCGTAATCGTTCCTGGCGAGAGGCCGCAGCATCGCCGACGTGAAATCCTTCGGCGCGAGCAGGAGGCCGGGATTTGTCGCGAAATGCGGCGTCGGCGTTTTGCCATCGCCCACGACGACGGTGCCGCCCTTCGACGTCGCGCCGAAGAAAAGCGTCGCGAAATCATAGGGCATGCGGATGCAGCCGTGACTCGCCGGGTAGCCGGGCAGATTCCCCGAGTGCATCGCGATGCCGGTCCAAGTCAGCCGCTGCATCATCGGCATCGGCGCGTTGTCGTATTTCTTCGAGCGGTGCGTCTGCTTTTTTTCCAGGATCGTGAAGGTCCCGCCCGGCGTGGCGTTGCTCTTCGTGCCGGTGCTCACGGAGGAGCGCCCGATGAGGATGCCGTTGCGATACACATGCATCGTCTGCTGTGGGATGCTCACCAGCGCCACCACCGGCCCGCTCGGCGAAAGCTGCGGTTTCCACCAATACTCGCCCGGCTTGAGCGCGCCGGTCGGTCTGCCTGTCGGCGTGCCCTGCGTGTGAAACGATGGTTTGTCCATCGCCTGCGAGGTAGTGAGGAGGGTGATGGAAATGGCGAGGGTCGTGAGGAATTTCATGCGGGTGTTTTCGTGAGAAGTGCGTAGGACGGAAACAGAAAAAAGCGTTTCCGGGAAATAGGACCTTGGTCCCACAACGCGCGGGTGCCGAAGATTGTCGTCCCGGGTCACTTTGCGCCCGATGCCTGCATCGACTGCTGGAGATCGAGCATCGGTCTTTGGCTGATCTCCACGACACCCTGATGCGTGTGCATCAGATCGAAGATGAGGATGATCACCACGGTGATGAGGACCGGCAGGAAGATGCTCGTGAACGCCGAGCGCACGCCCTGCGACCCGGAGCCGTAAGCGCTGGTGAGGCACCCGAACGCGGCGACAATGATGAGCAGCATCCACACGGCGGCGGGAATGGTGTTGCGCGATGCGGCCACGCGCTCGGCGTCGGTGTCGATCATCTCATTGAGCGTGACGATGAAGGTGGCGGTGATCGGCGTCGGGGCGGACTGCGCAGCCGTCTCCGCGTGCTGCCAGAGCGCGTTCTCGATCTCCGCACTTTGCCGTAAGCCCTCGGCGAGTTGCACCGGATCGTCCGAAGCCGAGTGCGTCTTCACCCGCGCGGCCACAAAACGCCGCAGCAAGTCCTTCACCGGCGCGCGCTGAGCCTCCGGGAGCAAACCCGCGCGCAGCCATGTGGTGCCGATGGTATTGGCCTCCTTCAGCACGAGATCGCGGCGCAACTCGAAGCGATTCACGGCCATCGAAAAGGTGAAGCCGAGCAGCAAGCCGAGCAACCCGAGCACCGCACCCTGTACGCCGCCGATCTGGCTTCGGCGTGCTTCATCCTTCGCGGCAAACAGCCGCATGCCGACTCGCTCGCCGCCGCCGTGGCGCGCGCGTATTTCTCCACCATCGAAGCCGCGCAGCAGGAAGCCAACGCGCAGGAAACGCTCGGCATTTACGAAGACTATTCCAAGCTCACCGACGACAAGAAAAAGCAGGGTCAGGCGAGTGACTACGACGTGGCGCAAATCCGCTCGCGCACCGCCGGCGCGAAGGACACCTACTTCGCCGCCCAGGCCGCCCGTGCCCAGGCGATTCGGGCGATCGAAGTCGTCACCAGCCACTACCCCGCCGGCAAGCTCGGCGTGCGCCGCTCCTTTCCCAGCCAGCCGGGAGCCGTCCCCGCCGGCCTGCCCGCGCAAATCCTCGAACGCCGGCCCGACATCGTCGCCGCCGAGCGCCGCTTTGCCGCCGCCTTTCACCGCGTGACTGAAGCCCGCACCGCGCGCCTCCCGCGCTTCGCGATCAGCGCCACCAGCGGCCTTGGCACCGCACAGCTCGACACCGTGGGCGTGCTCGACGCCTTGACCTGGAGCCTTGCCGCCGGCGTCGTGCAGCCGATCTTCGTCGGCGGCGAACTCAAGGCCGCGCAAGACCTCCGCACCGCCGAGCAAAAGGCCGCCGCCGCGAGCTACGTCAGCGTCGCGCTGCACGCTTTCGAGGATGTCGAGGATGCGCTCGCTGCCGACTACTACCTGCGCAAACGTGAAGGCGCGCTCAGTGAAATGGTCGCCGCCAGCGCCGATTCCGTGAAATATGGCCGCACCCGCATGGGCGAAGGCCAGGAAGACCTGTTCACCATCCTGCGCCTCTCCGGCGAAAACCTCGCCGCGAAGATTCAGCTCACACAAATCCGCGCCGCCCGCCTGCGCGAACGCGTGAACCTCCACCTCGCCCTCGGCGGCGACTTCAAAGGCACCGGCGCGCCAGCGAAGTAAGCGCGGAGAATCGCTTCGCAAAAGCTATCAACGCCGCGCCGATCTGCAGCAGGATGACCGCCGCGATGACGCGACAGATCCAGCTCACGACGAGTTCGGGTTTGCTGAGTGGGTGCATGGTGTCCATGCCAGCGCGATGGGCGTGTCGGTGGTTTTCTCCGGGAGAGTGAGAGACGCTGAACAGCGCCCGTTGGCGGACTGCAACGCGGCGGTGCCGAGATGCAGGACATTGAAGTCGTGGCGCAGCCTGCGACCGCTGTTCTCGCCGCGCTTCACGTCGGATTCGAGATTACCGCCGAGCAGGACGAGTTCGGCCTGGAGCGATTTCGGCGTGGTGCCGGTCGGAATGAAGGTCCCCTCGGCGCGGTTACAGTCGCGCAGGGTCACTTGCAGTTTGCCGACCTTGGCCGCGCTCGTAGCGGGGAGTGACTCGCGACCAACCGCCCTCAACGCCTGCATGGACGACATCAAAAAGGTCGCCGCACAGTGCGCTATCCGGAAATGACTTTCGGCAGATGCTCTATGCCGACGGCGGCAGGGATCTCACGGCGGAGCTGCGCGAATACTTCATCCCCGATTTTTCGCACTGGAAGGAGCACGACCCCCTTCTTCACATTGCACCGCGAGCGACAGCAGCGCGATTTTCTCGCGGGCGAGCATTGCGGATTTTGGCGCGGACGTGCCGGTGAGTGCGGACAGGAAACGTGTTGCACGACAATTTCCACGCGCGCAACGTCACTGACGTGAACTCTATGACTGGCATTTTGAAAAACTTCCCGCACACGCACTATCACGCGGAGGCACGACTCGTGACATGGCACCCGCGCGGGGTGCTCGATGATGAACTCGCCGACAGGATCGTCGCTTTCATCGAAGGCGAGGAAAGGCTCGCTGAAGAGCCATTTCATCGTTTCACGGATTTCAGCGGGCTGACGGCCATTCACCTGAAATTCGGGCACATGTTTAAAATCTCCGAGCAGCGCCGGGCTGCCTGTCCCGGTGGCCAACCGGTGAAGTCAGCTTTCTTCTCCGAATGGGTGATCGGCTTTGGCTTTGCCCGGCTCTACGAGGAACTCATGGCGGGAGGCCCGATCGAAGTGCGTGCCTTCCGCACCCGCGAGGCCGCGGCGGAATGGCTCGGCGTCCCCGAGGAAATCCTTCTTCCGAAGGCCTGAGCGAAATGGGCAGGATTGGGCATCGGCAGCCTCGACAAGGGACTCAAGGTAGCTCAGCCTCACCGTTGGACGGTGGTTGGCCTGAAGGGAGATTGAAAAACCATCTGTCCGCCAACTGGCCGGACCAGACCGCAGGGCATGCTTCCAACCATCTAAACCGAAATCATGAAAAGCCCACGGAATTTACGGAACCGAACTTAGTCACCGAACCGGCAACCGAAACCCCAATCATCACCCATTTATGAAATGTCCTGCTTGCAAAGGCCCGCTGCTGGAAAAAAACGCCACCGGCATGGCCTTGGATGTCTGTTACGGAGGCTGTGGAGGCATCTGGTTCGACGGCACGGAGCTGGAGCGGGTGAGCGCCCGCTCCGCCACCGCCCTCCACACGATTTGGCAAATTTCCCGCAGCAACGTGAACCTTACCGAGCCGCGCCCGTGCCCGCGCTGTCCCGACCAGGTGCTCGAACGAAAGTGGTTTTCGGATCTGCAACAGGTCGAGATCGACCAGTGCCCCAAGTGCGGCGGCATCTGGCTGGACGACGGGGAATTCACCCGCATTTACGAAGAGATCAAAGGAGCCAAGGTCACTCCGCCGGGTTGGGCGTCCGCCATGTCGGAAGCGGCGGCGTTCGTGCGAGAGAAGTCCGGCGGACGACCCCCGGATGCTTGATTTCCTCTTCGAATTCCCTGCGTGGGCGCGCCGTCGGCGACCGTGTCGTGGGCGAAGAAATTGCCAAAGTCCGGTCTGTAGCCGTTCCAGTGGCTGCAAAAGGGTGGCTGCAAAAGGCGCAGACGCTGGATGATTGTTTTGAGGATCGGAGGGCGACGCATGGCTCGAAGACACCGGCATTGCTACGCGAAGATTGGGACTTCGACGGGGTGCCGAATAGCGAACTGGTGTCTGCCGCTCTTGGGAAGACGCCCCCGAATCCTCACCTGCCGCAGAGATTGACTGAATCACGCCAGGATAATGCCAAAGGCGTATCCGACGGGCGCAGGCTCCCGCCCAGATTGCCCGAAAGGACAATGGGCTGGGGATGGCAGCGTCGGGCATGCTGCGGTTCCTTTTCCGCCGATGCCGCCCCGCCAAAGGCAAAACCAAGCAGGCAAAATCCATACCATTTATGAAGCTCCCACTCCTGACCACCTCCCTTGTCCTGGTGCTCGCCGCGCCCCTCGTCGCCGCGCCGCCCGCCACCAGCTCCAGCTCGGAAGCCGACGAACTCGCCAAGCAACTCAACAACCTCGTCGCCTCCCTCATTAGCGTCCCGTTTCAGGCCAACTGGGACTTCGGTTCCGGCGATGGCAGCGGTCAAAAATTCACCCTCAACATCCAGCCCGTCATCCCCCTTTCCATCGGCGAAGATTGGAACATCATCATCCGCACCATCCTTCCCGTCATTGATCAGGACGGTGTCTTTGGCCCGAACTCCGGCCACCAGAGCGGCCTCGGCAATACCACCCAGAAGCTTCTTTTTCTCGCCCAAGGCTTCAGGCCCCGGCGGCCTCATCTGGGGCCTCGGCCCGGTGGGTTACTATCCCACGAAACGCCGACCGGTGGCCCTGAGTGGGGCATCCGCGCGGACCTCACCCTTCTCTTCCCGACCGGGAAACACGAAGCCCCGGCAGCGCCATCCTACAAAAAGTAAAACAGTCGCTGGCCGCCCGCCAGAAATCCATGCGCTGACTAAATAAGAACCAAATAACTCAAACCCAAAGAACCCACCGAAAGATGAAATTGACCAAACATATCGTATCGCTGGCGCTCGCCTGCGGCCTCGCTTCCATCCCGCTGCCTCTGCGGGCCGCGGAAGCCAATCCGCAAGAGGACGAAGTTACCAAGACGGCGCAGGCTTTTGTCGAAGCCTTCCACAAAGGCGACGCCAAGGCGCTCGCCGCTTTCTGGACGCCGGATGGCGATTACGTGGACGAAAACGGCCGCGTTCTCAAAGGCCGCGAGGCCATCGAGAAATCCTTCGCCGAACTCTTCGCAGAGGCCAAGGGTCTAAAGCTCCGCATCGAAGTCGCCTCGATCAAATTTCCCACGCCGGGGCTCGCCATTGAGGACGGCACCTCCGCCGTCCTCGCGCCCGATGGCACCGCGCCGAGCCGCGCCCGCTACACCAATGTACTCCTGAAAAAGGACGGCCAGTGGCTGCTCTCCAGCGTCCGCGAGTCGGCCTATGCCGCGCCGAGCAACTATGAAGTCCTCAGCCCGCTCGACTGGGTCATCGGCGAATGGGTGGATGAAGCTGAAGCCAATGTCGTCAACCGTGTGGCCTTCGAGTGGGGTCCGGGGCAAAACTTCATCGTCGCCACCCGCACTCTCGAGCAAAAGGACGCCACCCTGCACAACGGCACGCAGTGGATCGGTTGGGATCCCGTGGCGAAGCAAATTCGCTCCTGGAGCTTCGAGGCCGATGGCGGCTTCGGCGAAGCGGTGTGGACCAAGGAGGGTGGCAAATGGGTTGTCAAATCCACGACCACCCTGAGCGACGGCACCAAAGTCACGGCCACCAACGTCGTCACGCCGGTCGATGCCAAGACCATCAGCTGGCAGTCGAAGGATCAAACCGCCGGCGGCAAGCCTCTCCCCGACACCAAGGACACCAGGATGAAGCGCGCTCAGTAACAGTCATTGTCGATTCATCTTATCCGACATCACCAACCTTCACCTCAGACATTTCCATGCAGACCAAATATCTCACCCTCGCTCTCACGACCGCCGCAGTGCTCGCGCTGCTGCCCACCGAAGCTCTCGCCTGGGGCTGCTCCCGCTCCGCCTCCGCCAGCGGCTGGCGCGGCAGCGTCTCCCATTCCAGCTCCTCCTCAGGCGGATATGGTGGCTGGTCGCACAGTGGCTCCACCACGGCCACGGGCCGCTACGGCAATACCTACACCGCCAGCCACTCCTCCTCCGGCAACTACTACGGCGGCGGATGCTACCACGCCGGCGGTTACGGCGCCTACCACTACGGAGGATGCTATCATGGCGGCTTTGGCGCAGGCGCTGTCGTCGGGGCGGCCGCCGTCGGCGCCGCCGTGGGAGCCGCAGCCACGGCCGCCGCTTACAACAATCCTTACGCCCCCGGCGTCTATTACCCGCGCCGCTGGTAACCCCATGCGTGCGCTGGCGGAGCGCTCAGTCCGAAGGACGCGCTGCCTGCGCAAGTCCAGGAGGAACCGTCTGCGCAGCTTGGAAACGTAAAGGTGCAGGGCACGCTCTAACATCCATTCGCATCTATAAACCAAACTATGCTCGGCTTTGAGTTAGATACGTGGGATTACCTCACCTTCCTGGCACTGATGGTGTCCGTGCTCGGCGGGCTGGCCTTTGTGGTCTGGCTTGCCGGGCTGCCCGGGCGCATCGCCGTCGCCCGGAAGCATCCGGACGCCGAAGCCGTGAAGCTGCTGGGTTACGCCGGTTTTTTGCCGGTGGTGCCGTGGATTCAGGCGTTTGTCTGGGCCTTCAAACCGACGAACATCGTGGACATCCGGCGCTTTCCCAGGGAGGAAGCGAAGGGCATCGATGAAGAGATCTCCAGGCTTAAGGGTGAGCCCGCACCGGCGCCGGCCAAGGATGACGACGGCAAAAAAAACAACCCGGCATCGCCATGACCCTCGCCATCGGTCTCATCGTCGGTTTCGGCTTTTTCGTCTGGCTGATCTTCTTTCGGCTTCGATGGCTGAAGTGGAGCATCCCATGGGCGGTGGTTTCGCTCTTCTTCATCGTTCACGCGCTGCTGATTTTCTTCATCGGGCTGCGCTTTGTCACGCCGGCTTCGACGCAGGCGACGGTGATCCAGCACACCATCCAACTCATCCCGCGGCTGAACGAACCCACCCTGGTGACCGCCGTGTTCGTGAAGGCCAATGTGCCGGTGAAGAAGGGGCAGCCGCTGTTTCAATTCGACCGCCGGCCTTACGAAGCTCAGGTCCGCCAACTGGAAGCGCAGCTTGCCGCGGCGGTGCAAAATGTCAAAGTCCTTCAGGCCAATGTTGATCTCACGGTTCAGAAAGAGGCTCGCGGCAAGGCCAATCTGAGTTTTCAAAACTACTGGCTCGGTGTGCAGCAGGATCTGGGGAAAAAGGGCGTCATCCCGACGGATCAGGTGCAGCTCTCCATCGAGCAGCAAAAACTCGCGCAAGCCAGCTACGATGAAGCGGTGGCGGACGCGGCGAGTGCGCGCATCCAGGCCAGCTCAGACATCGGCGGAGTGAACACCACCGTTGCCGCAGTGCAGGCCCAGCTCGATCTGGCGCGCTTCTATCTCGATAACACGACTCTGGTCGCGCCCGAGGACGGCAGGATTGTCAATCTCCAGGTGCGTCCGGGGATGGTGTCCGGTGACATTCGCTTTGGAGCCATTGCCTCCTTTGTCTGCGACGAAGGCCGCTATCTGCTCGCCTCCTACTTTCAGGAGAGCCTCAAATACGTGAAGGAAGGCCAGCCCGTCGAGATGGCGATGAACCGTTACCCCGGGCAGATTTTCAAAGGGAAGGTGAAGAGCGTCTGGGAAGCGAATGGCGACGGCCAGCTCCTGCCCAGCGGCAACCTCCCGAAGTTTGAAGCGCGACCTCCCACAGTGCCGCAGAATCAGTTCGCTGTGGCGATCGCTTTCGACGATGCCGACGAGGCGAAATTTTCCATCGGCGCGGGCGGCGAAGCCGCCATCTACACCAGCGGCATGACGGGCAGTTGGGCGGCGCTGCGCCGCATCGGAATTCGCACGACATCGTGGTTCAATTTTCTCTATCCAATGCCGTTCTAAAACCATTCCGCTTCACCCTATGAAACGCACCACCATCATCCTGCTCACCGCCACCACTATCGCGGGCAGTCTTCCGCTGCGCGCCCAGGTCCAGTCGCCGCCTGCCGCCGCTCCCGTGCTTGCCGCCTCTGCCGCGCCTGCCGCCTACGAGCCACTGCCCACGCTTAATGCCAGTGCGATTCTCGCTCCGCAGTATCTCCAGGGAGCAAATTTCACCGTGCGCAATCCCGTGCCCACCTACTCGGGCTCGAACCGTTACACCATCGACTCCGATTTCGGGGTCTTTGAAGCCATCGGCAACCAGATGCTCATGCGCCGCGTCGCGGAGATCAAAGCCATCGCCGCGCTGCAGGCGATGTCGCAGACCAACGAGTTCACCCAGGCCGCGACGCAAGCGGCGGCGGCCCCGCTCAACGTCGCGCAGGATCTCGTCACCGATCCCGTGTCCACGATCTCCAGCGTCCCGAAGGGCATCTGGGGCTTTCTCAATCAGGCCGGACAGGCGGTGAAGGAAGCGGCGGAAGGCCGGCAGGCCGGGGCCGGCGAGGGTAATGCCGTGGAGAACATGACCGGCTTTTCCAAAACCAAACGCGACCTCGCGATCAAGCTCGGCGTCGATCCCTACTGCAACAACGAGATCTTCCAGAAAGAGCTGAACAAGGTCGCCTGGCCGGCGTTCCTGGGAAAGTTCACCGTCGATCTCGGCATGGCCGCCGTCACCGGCGGGGCCGGCACCGCGCTCTCTGCGCTCAATTGGACGAGCACGCTGAAGGATGCCCTGCGGGACAAGAGCCCGACGGAGTTACGCCTGATGAATCTCGGCCTGCTCATGAACGGCATGGGTGTGGCCCGCGCGGATGCCGATGCGTTCCTGAACAACAGCGCCATTTCGCCAACCACCCAGACCCTCATCGTCGCCGCCCTCGGGCAGCTCGGGAATATCCCCGGCCAGGCGGAATTCATCCGTCAGGCGGCGACCAGCCAGGACGAACACGACGCCCTCGCTTTCCAGCAAAGCGTCCAACTCATGGCCCAGTTAAACAACACCGCGCCCGTCGCGCGCATCACCCACCTCAGCGGCCTTACTGTCTGCCAGACCAATGACGGCACCGTCATCGTCCCGATCCAGTGGGACTACGCCGCGTGGACGCCGATGACCGAGCGCTTTATCGCCGCGCTCAAGGCGGAAAAATTTACCAGCCCCGCTACTGCCTATTCCATCCTCCTCACCGGCCTCGTTTCGCCCACCGCGGCCCAAGCTCTGGCCGCACGCGGCGTGAGTATCACCGCCAAGGCGCTTCCCGGCCCTCTGCAATGAGGGCAGCCACCACCGAACGATTGTGAGGATCGAAGCCGTGATCCCCAACTTACCGTGAAACATACCGTCCCCAGCCAGGCAACTGGACCCTCGCCCGCCAGCCCGGCGGATGGCGCGAAGCCGTCCAAAGGGATGTTCCGTTTCGTCCTCGAATTGGTCGGACCGTATCGCAAATGGCTGATCGTCGTCTTCATCGCCATGCTTATCGAGACGGCCATGAGCATCGCCGCGCCGTGGCCACTGAAGATCATCCTTGATAACGTGGTCGGGAAACACAAGCTGCCGGAGTTCCTGCACTGGCTGCGCGATTTCTCCTCCGGCGAGCACACCCTCGCGCTGGCCGGCGTCGCGGCGCTGGGGGTGATCGTCATCGCGGGCATCGGCGCGGTCGCGGGTTATATCGACAACTATTACACCGAGAGCGTGGCGCAGTATGTGGCCAACGATTTGCGCCAGCGGCTCTATCATCACCTCCAGCGGCTCTCGCTGAAGTATTACGACTCTCATCAGATCGGCAACATGGTGAGCACGATCACCTCCGACGTGAGCACCATCCAGAGCTTCGCCTCGACGGCGCTGCTCAGCATCCTCGTCGATGGGCTGACGATCATCGGCATGCTGGCGGTGATGCTTTACCTGAACTTCGACTTTGCGCTCATCGTCGTGGTCGTCACGCCGGTGCTTTTGTATTTCATCTCGCACTTCAAAAAGGCGGTGAAAAAGGCCACGCATGACGTGCGCAAGCATCAGAGCGAGATCGTCGGCGTGGTTGAGCAGGGGCTTCAATCGGTGCGCTCGGTGAAGGCGTACGGTCGGCAGGACACGGAGGAGGAGCGGCTCAAGCAGGTGAGCCTGGAAACCGTGCAGGCATCGCTCAAAGCGCGGCGCGTGAAATCGCTGCTCTCGCCGATCGTCTCGGTCACGGTCGCCTGCTGCGTGGCCTTCGTGCTCTGGCGCAGCGCCTCGCTGATCTTGCGCGATGCCATGACCATCGGCGCGCTCACGGTCTTCCTTTCGTATCTGAACAAGTTCTTCAAACCCGTGCAGGATCTGGCAAAAATGACCAACGTCATCGCGCAGGCCGCCGTCGGCCTGGAGCGCGTCCAGACGATCCTGGATGCCGACGCGATCATCCCGGAAAAGCCCGACGCGCGCGACCCGGGCAAGGTCAAGGGCGAGATCGTTTTCGAGCACGTCGCCTTTGCCTACGACCCCGCCGCGCCGGTCCTGCGCGACATCAATCTCACGATCAAACCCGGCATGCGCGTCGGCGTCTGCGGTCCCACCGGCGGCGGCAAATCGACCATCCTCTCGCTCATCCCGCGCTTCTACGATCCGACGCTGGGCCGCGTGCTGGTCGATGGCACCGACGTCACCGACTACAAACTCGACGGCCTCCGCAACCAGATCGGTTTCGTCCTGCAAGACACCGTCCTCTTCGTCGGCACGATCCGCGACAACATCGCCTACGGCCGCACTGACGCCACGCCCGAGGAGATCATCGACGCCGCGAAAATGGCCAACGCCCACGAGTTCATTTCGCAGATGCCGCATGGCTACGACTCGCTCGTCGGAGAACGCGGTCTCACGCTTTCCGGCGGCCAGCGCCAGCGCATCGGCATCGCCCGTGCTGTGGTCCGCAACTCGCCCATCCTCATCCTCGACGAACCCACCGCCGCGCTCGACACCGAGTCCGAGAAGGTCGTCATGGAAGCGCTCGAACGGCTCATGGAAGGCCGCACCGTGATCACCATCGCCCATCGCCTCAGCACCATCCGCGACGCCCACAAGATCGTCGTCCTCAAAGGCGGCTTGGTCGCCGAGGAAGGCACCCACGCCGAACTCATCGCCAGCAAAGGCATTTACGCCGAACTTTACAGCATCCAGGCCGGCTCCACGCCGGCTGCTTAAACTCCCAACCCAACCAAAACCATGTCCCACCGCTCCCTCATTGTCCTCCCCGACGACACCGGAAAACCGATCCTCGACGTCATCAATGCGGCCAGGAAGTCGCTGCGCATTAAAATGTTCATCTTTTCCGACCCAGACCTGCTCGCCGCCGTCATCGCTGCGAAAGGGCGTGGGGCCAAGGTTCACGTCATGCTCAATCCCGCCCGGCGCAGCGGCGAGGAGGAAAATGGTGAGACCCGCAAAGCGCTCGAAAAGGCCGGGGTCGAGGTGAAGGACAGCAACCCCGACTTCGGCATCACTCACGAAAAGTCCATGGTCGTGGACGACGCCGTAGCCTTCGTGAAATCGCTCAACTGGGAGACGAAAAACCTGACCGTGACTCGCGACTACGCCGTCGTCACCTCGCACCCGCACGAGGTCGATGAAGTTATCGCCGGCTTTGAGGCCGATTGGAATCGCAAGGACTTCGACCCCGGCCACGACGCTCATCTCATCTGGTGCCGTGGCAACGGGCGCGAACGCATCGCCCGCCTGATCGACGGTGCCAAGCACACCCTCTTCGTCCAGAATGAACGCTACCAGGACTCGGTCATCATCGAGCGACTCGTTCGCGCCGCCACCCGCGGGGTGAAAGTCCACGTCATGGCCAAGCCGCCGCATTCCTTGAAAAAGGAAAAGCTCGTCGAAGGCGTCGGCGGCCTCCGCATCATGGACGACGTGGGCATCAAGATCCACAAGCTCAAGGGCCTGAAACTCCACGGCAAAATGCTTCTCGCCGACGGAAGCCGCGCCATCATCGGCTCGATCAATCTCGCCCCTGGCAGCTTTGACGACCGCC
Organism: Chthoniobacterales bacterium; assembly: GCA_038318725.1. Lineage (GTDB taxonomy): Bacteria > Verrucomicrobiota > Verrucomicrobiia > Chthoniobacterales > Chthoniobacteraceae > Chthoniobacter. Next base: position 5,632 of record JBBQCM010000088.1, on the reverse strand, counting down.
GGGAACTGGCCATCGAGGTCCACGACGATGAGATCGTCGAACGCCTCCACAAAGTCGCCAAACACGACTGGGAAAACTCGCGTCCGCTCGACCTTACCGACGAGGGCCTCTTCGCCGATCTCGAAGACCGCGCCGAAGGCAGTTCCGCGAGCCTCGCCCTCGAAGTGGACGAGAAAGCGGTCAAGCACCACAAGAAGCACGGAAAGTAGGGCGCGTGCCCGTCGCGGTCATCACCGGGCCAGGTTCACCATAAACCGAGGAGTCGTTCGCTGTAGCGCCATAGATGGCATGAAAGGAAGCCGGTGAGCTTCCACGCTCTCCCGCGACCTTCCATGCCATCTAAACGCCGAGCTTGGAGTCGTGAGGCGGCGCTTGCGCATTCCGCTCAACCTACCGCTGGGTGCGGGGGTCGAGGGCATCGCGGAGGGCGTCGCCGAGGAAATTGAGGGCGAGGAGGGTGGCGGACATGACCAGCGCGGGGAAGAGCAGCAGCCACCAGTAGCTTTTGACGGGGTTGATGACTTGCGCGCCTTCCGCGAGCAGGCTGCCCCAACTGGCCTGCGGGGCCTGGATACCGAGGCCGAGGAAGCTGAGGAAGCTTTCATCGAGGATGACGGCGGGGATGGTGAGGGTGAGGTAGATGACGATGATGCCGGTGAGATTGGGCAGGAGGTGGCGGAGGATGATGCGGGTGTGGCTCTGCCCGAGGGAGCGGGCGGCGGCGATGAATTGGAGGTTTTTCAAAGCGAGCACCTGGCCGCGGACGATGCGGGCCATGGTCAGCCATTCGATGAGGCCGAGGGCGAGAATGAGGATGATGATTTTCGAGTAGCCGACGAGGGTGGTGTGGCCGCCGGCGTTGAGCCAGTCTTTGAAGGAGTGGTCGAAGGCGGCGGTGGCGAGGATGATGATGATGAGGCGGGGGATGGAGTAGAGGATTTCGACGAGGCGCATCATCATGCTGTCGATCCGCCCGCCGGCGTAGCCGGAGACGAGGCCGTAGCTGGTGCCGATGACGAGGCTGATGAGGGCGCCGGCGAGGCCGACGATGAGGGAAACGCGCGCGCCTTCCATGACGCGGGCGAGGGTGTCGCGGCCGTTGTTGTCGGTGCCGAAGGGGTACTTCCAGGTGGGGTAGCTGGCGGTGATTCCTTCGGCGTCTTTGTACCAAGTCGGAGGGATGAACTGGTCCTTGGAGGTGACGCGCGGATCGGCGTGATGAATAAGTGGGCCGAGAAAGGCGGCGGCGGCGATGAAAAGAAGGAGGACCATCGCGCCAACGGCGATGGGGTTTTTCACAAGACGACGCCAGGCGCCGGGAGGAGCGGCGGCGGTCATGGGAGTGAGCGGTGAGCAGTGAGCAGTGAGCAGTGGACAGTGCCGGGCAATACTCTTTTCCGAAATGGAGACGTTGTGTTCACGGGTTCGCTTTTACTGCTTACTGCTCACTGCTACTTCCCTCACTCCAGCACGATGCGGCGGTCGAGGTAGGTGTAGGCGATATCGACGGCGAGGTTCAGGCCGACGAGGAGGGCGCAATAGACGATGACGACGCCTTCGAGGAGGAAGACGTCGGAGTTGAGGATGGAGTTGATGAAGAAGGGGCCGGCGCCGGGGAGATTGAAGATGGTTTCGACGACGAGGGAGCCGGTGAGCAGATTGGCGGCGAGCGGGCCGAGGTAGCTGACGACGGGGAGGAGGGCGATTTTCAAGGCGTGCCGGGCGACGACGCGGGTCTCGGTGAGGCCTTTGGCGCGGGCGGTGCGGATGAAGTCCTGCCCGAGCACCTCCAGCATGCTCGTCCGCATGAGCCGGGCAATGTAGGCGACATACGGTCCGGCAAGGGTGACGGCGGGCAGGATGATGCTGGTCCAACTCGCCCAGCCGCCCACGGGGAGGAGCGGAAGTTTAATGGCGAAGAGGAGGACGAGGACGGGGCCGACGACGAAGTTGGGGATGCTGATGAGGAAAAGGGCGGAGAGCATCGCGCCAGTATCGACGGCGGTGTGGTGGCGCACGGCGGCGAGCGCGCCGAGCCAGATGCCGCCGGTGGTGGCGAGGAGGAAGGCGGCGATGCCGAGCGTGGCGGAGATGGGCAGGCTGTCGCCGAGGAGCTCGGCGACGGAGCGGTCGCGGTATTTCGTGGAAAGCTGGAGGTCGCCCTGGAGCAGGCCGCTGAACTGGCCGGAGACGTTGCGCCGGAGGCCGAGGTAGGTGGTGTATTGCTCCCAGTTAGATCCGCCGAGATTGAAGCGGGCGAGAAGTTGCTGGCGGATGGAGTCGGGCAGGTTGCGCTCGCTGGTGAACGGGCTGCCGGGCATCGCTTTCACCAGAAAAAAGGTGATGGTGACGACGCAGAAGAGCACCACGAGCATCGAGGCGAAGCGGCGGAGGATGAAGGGAAGCATGCGCGACCAAGACGAATGAACAATGACGGCGTAATGACCAAGCTCGAATTGCCGCGACTTGCCCCCGGCAGTTGAAAAAGCATTTCTTTGAGATTTCTGCTTCCTTACCGGCGCAGCAATTGTTTATCACCATCCCCCATGACTTCACCAGTGTCCTTCCTGTCATCGGTCCCGGCTTTCAGCCTGGGGAGAACCTCCTTCTGCAAAGGCACCGGCATCGCGCTGGTCGCAGCCCTCTGCTGTGGCGTCCCGTTTGCGCAGGCGCAAACGATCGCGCCTTCATTTGTGTCGGATTATTCGTTCTTCGATCTCGGCTCGGCGTCGGGTGTGCCGGCCAATTACGGCGGTCTGACCTTGAAGGCAGGCGATCCCAATACGCTACTGCTCGGGGGAAGTGCGAACGGGGGCGGCGGCTCGATCTATTCCATTGGCGTGACGCGCGACATCGACGGGCATATCGACGGTTTTTCCGGGACGGCGACACTTTTCTCGACGGCAGCGTTTATTGACGGCGGCCTGGCCTACGGGCTGGGCGGCGTCTTGTTTTCGACGACCTATGCGAACAATCAGTTGCTCCAGATCAAGCCGGGAAGCTCCGTCCCGGATAAAACCATCGATCTCACTGCCGCGGGAGTCTTTCCATCAACGGGCTCGGTGACGTTTGTTCCAGCGGGCTTTCCCGATGCCGGCGGGATACGCATCCTTTCCTATAGCGGCGGCGGCTTTTACAGCGGGACACTCACGCCGGATGGATTAGGAACTTATGATCTCTCGGCGGTGACCCTTCAAGTAACGCTCGCCGGCCTCCCGGAAGGCTTCACCTTTATTCCCGCGGGTTCGCCTTTGTTTGCCGGGTCGAGTGCCTTGGTTTCGGAATACGGCACGGGGATAATTGCCGCCTACAACCTCGATGCCAACGGCTATCCGATCGTGGCGTCGCGGCAGGATTTCATGACCGGCTTGAGTGGAGCCGAAGGTGCCTTCACCGATCCGCAGACCGGCGATTTTCTTTTCTCCACCTTCGGTGGCGGCAGCCGCGTGGTCGCGGTGCGCGGCTTTGCGGCAGCCCCGGAGCCGACTTCAATCGCGCTCCTGGGCTTGGGCACGCTGGCGCTGCTTGGGCGTCGTCGCCGGGCGTAACGGTCACTCCGTTTTCCGCGCAGCAGCCACCCGCTCTCGCGCTTCCTGCAAATACCCGGCGTCGATCTCGAAGCCGATGAATTTTTCCACGCCGCACGCCGCGGCGGCGCTGGCGCTGTGGCCGAGGCCGAGGAAGGGATCGAGCATCACAAGGCCGGGGCGCGCGCCGTGGAGGCGGATGCACCATTCGGCGAGTTGTGCGGGGAAGGTGGCGGGGTGGGGACGGTCGCCAGCGCGGCTCTTGATGGTGGCGTAAGGGATGAACCAGTTGTTTCCCCGGCAGCGCCGATCGCGGGCCTCTCGGCGGGTGTGCGCCCAGCGGGCGATGTTGCTTTTGTCCGCGTACTCGGTGCCGACGGCGAGGCGATCGAGCGGTACGTCGCCGGTTTTGGTGAGGTGGAAGACGTATTCGTGGCAGTCGGTGAGGTAGCGCTTCGAGTTGATCGGCTTAAAATGGCCGACGCTCAGCTCCGGCGCACGGCGCGGCTGGACGGTGATGGATTTGATCCAGTGAAGCGTATTTTGCAGGCGGAAGAGCGGCTGCAGCCGGAGCACGATCTCGTGCGGGAGGAGCGGGTTGGCGGGCGATGCGCCGACGTTGAGAAAAAAGGAGCCGGCGGGTTTGAGGGCGCGGTGCACTTCCGCCGCCCAGCGGTAGGACCAGTCGAGATACTGCTCCCGCGGCGCGTCGTCGCGGTAGGAGGCGTAGGCGATGTCGAGATTGTAAGGCGGGGACGTGACCACGAGATCGACGGACTCCGCCGGGAGGGCGCTCATGCCGGCGAGGCAATCGCCCGCGCGCAGGTCAAACTCGGTAGTGCAGGGTTGGGCAAAGAGGTCGCTCATCGGCAGGTGCGCATCATTTTCAGAACACCGCGGCTTTTGCATTGCGGAAATGTCCGCGCTGTTTAGACGTGCGCGCTCCCTGATGCCCCGCCGCCTTTTCCCCCTCCGCACTCTCGTCCTCTGGGCGCTGCTCGCCGGGGCCGCCCGGGCGGCCGTCGAGCACCCGCCGCAGACCGGACCCGTGGTCGAGGGCAACCGGGCGATAATGCGTGGGGGCAAGTGCATCGCCCCGGCGAATGCGCCGCTGGCCGTGAAGAAAGCGATCTGGGCGTCCAACTACCTCGTCGGCCGGCCTTACGTGTGGGGCGGGGGACACGGCACGTTTTACGATCGCGGTTACGATTGCTCGGGCTCGATTTCCTTTCTCCTCCACCACGCCGGCATGCTCGATCAGCCGACGACTTCGAAGGGGCTGAAAGACTACGGCGAGCCGGGACCGGGCCGCTGGATCACGATCTATGCGCGCGATGGGCACACCTTCGCCATCGTCTGTGGCGTGCGCCTGGACACCACCGGGAACGGCGGGCGCGATGAAGGGCCGCGCTGGCGACGTAATGACCGCGGCCCCCGCGGCTTCGTGTCCCGCCATCCGCGCGGGATGTAGGGGAACCTCAGAAAAATGCGGTGGTAAAGAAACAATTGGTTGACACCGCATTGAGTCCGCTTGTAATGACAATGCATGCACACGCCCGTTTCCCTCCTCAGTGCGCCCTCGCCCAAAAAGCGGCGAGCGGGCGGCTTCAGCATCGTCGAAGTCGCGTTAGCTTTGGGGATCGTCGCCTTCGCGTTTGTGGCTCTCTTGGGATTGCTCCCTGTGGGACTGGGAGTATTTCGAACCGCGATTGATGTCAGTAATGAAACGTGGATCATGCAGGGGCTTAATTCGATGGTTCAGGTTACCGAGTGGTCGAAAATCGAGGATCTTGAACGCGAGACTTTTTACTACAATGAAGAAGGCCGTCTTACGGATACGAAAGCGAATCCGAGTTCCGATTCCAAAATCGTGGCGTCGCGCTTATACGCGGTTAAACTGTTGGTGGACAAGGAATTCAAACGGCCAAACACTTCCGTAACCCTCCCCCACTCGTACCGTGTGATTGCATTGTTCGCACCCATTTCCAATCCCACTGCAATGACGGACTTCGAGAGCACCACGACGGCGGCGGCAGCGGCGGCTTTGAGTCGCGCGTCGCAAGTGCGGTTGCGCGCATTTCTCGTGGCTCGCATGGACAGCGAGA
>JBBQCM010000087.1:0-27173 GCA_038318725.1 Chthoniobacterales bacterium | reverse complement strand
GGCAGGACCAGATCATCGCCGCCACGCCCGAGGTGGAAACCGTGGCTGGCAAGCTCGGCCGTTTCGAGAGCGCCACCGATCCCGCGCCGACGGAGATGCTCGAGACGACGATCATGCTGAAGCCGGAATACATCCCAAACGGGCGCTTCCGCGTGCGGCGCAACCCGGAGTGGCGCGAAGGCATGACTGTCGAAAAGTTGAAAGTCGAACTGACCGAGAAAATGAAGCTCGTCCCCGGCTACGTGCCCGCCTTTCTCCAGCCGATCGAGAACCGCATCCTCATGCTCTACACCGGCATCCGCGCGCAGGTCGGCGTGAAGATTTATGGCGACAGCCTCGAAACGATTCAGCGCAAAGCCTACGAGGTCGAGGCGCTCATCAAAGCCATCCCCGGCGCGACCGGCGTTTCGCCGTCGCGCGTGCAGGGCAAGCCGTATTTGAACATCAAAGTCGATCGCGTCGCCATGGCCCGCTACGGCCTCAGCGCGCGCGACGTGCTTGATGCGGTGGAAGTCGCCATCGGTGGAAAAAACGTCAGCGTCACCATCGAAGGGCGCGAGCGTTACCCCATCCAGGTGCGCTTGGAGCGTGGCGAGCGCGACGACTTGGAAAAGCTCGGCCGCATCCTCATCGCCACCCGCTCCGGCATGACGCCCGCCGCCGGCGCGATGACTCCCGCCGAAGCGCCGCCCGCCTACATCCCGCTCGGCATGGTCGCCAAGCTCACCCGCGAGATCGGCGCGAACGAAATCGCCAGCGAGAATGGCCGCCTGCGCTCTTTCGTGCAGGCCAATGTCGAGGGTCGCGACCTCGGCAGTTTCGTCGCCGAGGTCGAGCAAAAGCTGGGCACGATCAACTGGGAAGGGATGTCCTGGCGCCTGACCGGCGAATACGAAAACCAGCGTCGCTTTGTGCAAACCATGACCCTCGTCTTTCCCCTCGTGCTGCTCGTCATCTTCGTCCTGCTCCATCTCGTCTATCACAGCGCGCTGGAAGCCGCCCACGTCATGCTCGCCGTGCCCTTCGCGCTCAGCGGCGGCGTCTTTCTTCAGGCTCTGCTCGGCTACAATTTCAACGGTGCGGTCTGGGTCGGCTACATCGCCCTTTTCGGTACAGCCGTGCAGACTGGCGTGGTCATGGTCGTCTATCTCGAGGAAACCGTCCGCGCCCGCCAGGCCGCGCTCGGCCCGGCCTTCAACTACGCCGCTCTCGTCCAAGCCGTGAAAGACGGCGCGCGCCTCCGCCTGCGGCCAAAAGTGATGACCGTCGCCACCATCGTGGCCTCGCTCCTGCCGATCATGTGGAGCCACCGCCAGGGCGCGGAGGTGATGAAGCCGCTCGCCACACCCGTGATCGGTGGCATGCTCTCCAGCCTTCTCCATATCCTCATCGTCACCCCGGTTATCTTCCTTTGGCTGCGCAGCCGGGAGCTGCCGGAAAATAACCTGCAAAATACGAGGGTTAATGCATCCGGCGGGTAATGAAAGACGATTGCTTTGCGGGAAGGCTGTATTGCTCCTTCCTCCGTGAAGAGCTAAGCAGACATCCGGTTTTGAACTCCATCCGCACCAACCGCATCCTCCGCAAGGTCATCGTCGTGGTGACTTTCATGGGTTGGTTTGTGCTCTCGAATCACTGCGCGCTGGGCCGCATGGCGCAGACGGTGCAGGCAAAAAAGGAACACGCCTGTTGTCACAACGGCACGTCCAAACGGGCCAATGAGCCTGCCGATGGAAAGCAAGCGATGCAGTGCTGCAAATCGCTTCACGCCGTAATGCCTGGTGTCGTGAAGGCCGTGGCCATGACGCCGCCGATGTCAGTCGTGGCGGTGCTCGCTTCGATGCCCACCCTGCAAGCGCATACGGACGAACTGCTCCTGCTCCCGAGCGGTACCGGCCCGCCGCCACGAGCGGCGTCTTTTAGCGAACTCGTCCTGCACCGGAGCCTGCGCTCGCACGCTCCCCCCTTCGTCGCGTAGCGACGCGGCGCCCGCCGTCGGCGGGAAAGTCCAGCCGTATCGCCACGCAGCCCTGCGCCCGTGCGGGCGCGGTGTGCCCGCGTGCCCTTCGCTCAATCCGCACCGTCGCAGCTCGCGCTCGTTTGCCCGCGTGACGCGACGAACCTCAAGACCAACGGCAGACCTGAATCAGTCATCACATTAAAAACATGAAAACCAAATCCACCATCGCCATCCTCGCCGCTGTCTTCCTGGGCAGCACTTTCGCCATCGCCGACTCCGCCACGCCGAAAGGTGTGCCGAAAACTTATCCGCTGAAAAAGTGCGTCGTCTCCGACGAAGCGCTCGGCGAACACGGCAAAGTCGTGAAGGTCTCCAACGGCGGCACGGATGTGTATCTGTGCTGCAAGGACTGCGTGAAGGACTTCAACAAAGATCCCGAGAAATTCACCAAGATGGTGAAGGACGCCGCGCCGAAAAAGTAACGCCGTTGATTGGTCAGGCCGTCCGGCGCGCCATCGCCGGGCGGCCTCGCCCTCGCCTCGCATGACCGCCGCTTCCATGATTCGCCTCATCACTTTTTTTGCCGCCGCAAGTCTGCTCGCGGGCTGCGCGACCGCACCGCCACCGCCGCTGCGTGCGGCGAGTCCCGCCAGCCCGCTGGCTCCCGAGGGTGCGCGCCTCGCCCGCACGACCTCGCTGCGTTCCGATGAGACGACGCGCAAAACACACGCACTCCTTTCCGCTGCACAAAAGGAGCAGGAGCATTGGGACGACTACGGCCCCGTGTCGGGCACGTCGGAGGATGCACCGAAGACGAAGGGCAAAATGGACATGAAGAAAATGGACATGAAACATGAGCACTAAGCCGCTTTCGCTTTTCGCCGTAGTCGCGCTCGCGCTGCCCGCGTGGGCTGCGCCCAGAGAACCCGCGTCGCGCCCGGTGGAGCGCGCGGTGAAGGAACGCACTGGCCTCGCGGTGCGCTGGCAGCAGGACGCCGCTGCCCGCGAGGAGGCGCTGGCGCAGGTGCGGGCGCTTTTGAAAAAGCCGCTGACCGTAAACAGCGCGGTGCAGATCGCCCTGCTCAACAGCCGTGGACTGCTCGCCACTTTCGAGGACGTGGGCGTGTCGGCCGCGGATCTGAGAGAGGCGGGCATGTGGAAAAATCCGAGCTTCGATTTGAGCGTGCGGTTTCCTGATCGGGCACCGTTCCGCTCGAATTGGGAAGAGGCGGCTGCGTTCGACTTGCTCGACCTGCTCATGCTGCCGCTGCGCAAGCGGGTCGCTGCCGAGCATCTCGCCGCGGCGCAGCTCCGCGTGGCGGATGAAGCGGTGCGGCTCGTCGCGGACGTGAAGATGGCGATGTATGACCTCCAGGCCGACGACGCCCTGCTCGCGCATCGCCGCACGGTTGCGGACATCGGAAATGGCGCGCTCGATCTGTCGCAGCGCCAGCACGAGGCGGGCAACATCACCGACCTCGCGCTCGCGCAGCAGCAGGCGGCTTACAACACGGCACGGCTCGAACTCGCGATGGCCGAGAACGCGCAGCGCGAGCACCGCGAGAAGCTGAATCGTCTGCTCAGCCTGTGGGGCGGCGACACGGCCTGGAAAGTCGCCGGTGGATTGCCGCCGCTGCCGGAAAGCGACGTGGCGCTGCGCGGGCTCGAATCGCTCGCCGTGGCGCAGCGCCTCGACCTCGCCGCCGCGCAACGCGAACTCGCGGGCGTCGTCCGCGCGCTCGGCCTCACCAAGACCTATCGCTACATCGGCGCGCTGAGCTTCGGCGTGGACACCGAGCGCGAAACCGACCGCACCAACCTCACCGGCCCGCGGCTCTCGCTGGAACTGCCGCTCTTCAATCAAGGCCAGGCGCGCATCGCCAGGAGCGAAGCCGAACTCCGCCGCGCCGAACGCAATGTCGAAGCCCTTGCCATCGGCATTCGAGCCGATGTGCGCGCGCAGTACGACAAGCTCGCGGCGCTGCGCGAGGCGGCGCGCTTTTACGAAAATGAAGTCGTGCCGACGCGCCGCGTCATCACTGCCGGAATGCTGCTTCAATACAACGGGATGCTCATGGGCAACTACGAGCTGTTCGCCACGCGCGCCGAGCAAATCGAGGCCGAGCACAAATCCATTGAGGCGCTGCGCGACTACTGGACGACACGCGCGGCACTCGAACGCACCGTCGGCGGCAATCTGCGCGCCCGCACTTCCACCAAGACCACCTCGAAATGACACGCCCTATGATCACCCGACGCGAACTCATCACCGGCGCCGCCGCCCTCGCGGGCGCGGCCGCACTTCCCCGCGCCGCCCGCGCGCAGGAGCCCGCCATTCATCCGAGCGCGAAACCGAAACCCGCCGACGGCAGATCCGAGCCGCCCGTCTGGACGCGCGCGCCGCACGCGGAGCCCGGCGAACCCGGCAAACATTACACGCCGACCGTCACGCTCAACGGCTCGACGCTGCCGTGGAAACTCGTGGACGGCGTGAAAGTCTTTCACCTCATCGCGGAGGAAGTGCGCAACCACGAGTTCGCGCCTGGCTTGAAGGCGCACTGCTGGGGTTACAACGGCCAGGTCCACGGCCCGACCATTGAGTGCGTGGAAGGCGACCGCGTGCGCATTTACGTGACGAACAATCTGCCCGCGGCCACGAGCGTGCATTGGCACGGCGTCATTTTGCCGAACGGAATGGATGGCGTTGGCGGGCTCACGCAGCGCGCCATTCAGCCGGGCGAGACTTTCAAATACGAGTTCACGCTCTGGCAGCACGGCACCTTCATGTATCACGCGCATCACGACGAGATGACGCAGATGGCGCTCGGCTTGATGGGTATCATCGTCGTCCACCCGCGCGACCCAAAGGGGCCGCCGCCCGATCGCGATTACGTCTATATGCTCAGCGAGTGGAAAATCGTGCCCGGCACGATGCGGCCCGACCCGATGGAGATGACGGATTTCAACGTGCTCACGCTCAATGCGAAGGTCTATCCCGGCACCGCGCCGCTCCTCGCGAAGACCGGCGATCGCGTGCGCATCCGCATCGGCAATCTCTCCGCGATGGACCATCACCCGATCCATTTTCACGGCCACTACTGGTGGATCGTCGCGACCGATGGCGGCGACATTCCCGAGAGCGCACGCTGGCCGGAAGTGACCGTGCTCGTGCCGGTCGGCAGCACGCGCACCGTCGAATTCATCGCCGACAATCCCGGCGATTGGGCGATGCACTGCCATATGACCCACCACGTCATGACGCAGATGGGCCACGGCCTGCCGAATCTTATCGGCGTGAACACCGAGGGCCTCGACAAGCGCGTGCGCAAATCCGTCCCCGGCTACATGACGATGGGCGAAGCCGGCATGGGTGAGATGGGCGAGATGGGGATGAAAGTCCCGCGCAACAGCCTGCCGATGATCGGCGCGCGAGGGCAGTTCGACTACATCACGATGGGCGGCATGTACACGAACATCAAAATCCGCGACCATCTGGAGAACTACGATCAAGACCCCGGCTGGTACCCCATGCCCGCCGGCACGCTCGCCGACACCGCCAGCGCCGATGAACTGAAGCGCGACCTCGGCTTCGTCCCCGATGTGGTGCCAAAAGGCTCCGCGCCGATGAAGCATGAGCATCACGGGTGACTTTCACCCTCCACTCGTCATTACTCATCCCATGAAACTCCTGCCACACATCCTTCTCCCCCTCACTTTTGCCGCGTCGCTCGCCGCCGCGCCGGTGGAAATCACCCCGCCGGATTGGCGCGGCGCGCAGCAGCCGCAGGTGGCGGTTGGCGCGCGCGGGGAAATCCATGTCGTCTTCGGTCGCGAGGGCGCGGTTTACCACACCGTCTCCACCGACGAAGCGCGCACGTTTCGTGCGCCGGTGAAGATCGGCGCGCTGCCGAAGCTCGCTCTGGGGATGCATCGCGGACCCCGTATTGCCGTGGCCGGGGAGCGCTTGGTCGTCACCGCCATTTCGCATGAGGAAGGCGATCTGCTGGCTTGGACTTCCGCCGACCGTGGCGTGAGTTGGACGGGGCCGGCCCCGGTGAACACGGCGCCGAAATCCGCACGCGAGGGCCTGCACGCGATGGCTGGAAGCGGCGAGCGTGTCGCCGTCGCGTGGCTGGATTTGCGGAATGGCGGCACGGAGCTTTGGGGCGCGCTGTCCAAGAACGGCGGCACGACTTGGGAGCCGGACGCGCGCATCTATCAATCGCCCGACGGCTCCATCTGCCAATGCTGCGCGCCAAGTCTGGCGTTTGGTCCGAAAGGTGAACTCGCCGCGATGTGGCGCAATGCCATCGGCGGCGCGCGCGATCTTTACGCGGCGCTCAGCAGCGATGGCGGGGCGACGTTCGGCTCGGCGGCGAAACTCGGCACCGGCACTTGGAAACTAAACGCGTGTCCGATGGACGGTGGCGGCCTCACCTTTCTCCGTGCCGAACCCGGCAAGCCTTTCACTGTCTGGCGGCGCGACGGCACGCTTTACCTCGCGCGCCCCGCTGCGCCCGAAGAATCGCTCGGCGAAGGTCGCGATGCCGCCGTCGCCGCGACCACCCGCGGCCCCGTGATCGCGTGGCAAGGCAAAGCCGGCCTGCTCGTCCGCCGCCCCGGCGAAACGGCGCGAATCCTCGACGCCAAAGGCAGCGCCGCCAGCCTCGCGGCCTCGCCGGATGGCCGCTTCGCCGTGATCGTTTGGGAATCTGGATCCAAGGAAGCACCCGTCTTGAAGGCCGAAATTATGCGCTGAAACCCAGCCCAGGAACCACGGCGACCACCCCAAATCCGGCCAGCGCGAGTTTGTAAATTCTTTCCGAGTCGCAGGTCTATCGCGACTACGAGAGCGCTTTCACGCAAGGCACCGGCCTGCCGTTGCGACTGCAAGGGCCGACGCTGCTCAACGTCGTCCGTTACGCTAAAAAACAGCAGAATCCTCCTCCTTTCCAAATCCGACGAGAGTTGCGCGCAATGCTCGGTGCGAAATTGGCGGTCTTGCTCAATCTCGCAGCGCGTCCGTCCACTTGATCCTCACCGAGCGCCGGAGCGGCTAGCGGCTGCCCGGAGTCGCTGGCGCGATGCGAAAGACTTCCGGGACGAAATCGATGTCGCTCGCCTCGCTAACGGCCAGGCCGATTTGGAAGTCCATGATTTCGCGGGCGACGGCGCTTTGATAGCCGGTCAGCGCGCGGCGCAGGACTTCGTCGAGCGGCGCGCCGCTGGTTTTCACGTTGCGGTAAAGCTTGATCGCCAGCGTCTCGGCGGCACCGGGTGTGAGGAGCGGCGGGATGAGGTCGCGCAGCGCGGGAAAATCGGTTTCGGCGATTTGCAGGTCGAGCCGCTTTGCCAGCACGCGGAGGAGCGCGAAGCCTTCCTCCGGCGTGGTCGTCGGGAAGATCGGGATTTTCACGTCCACGCGACCGGGCCGCTTGAGATCGACCTCGATGAGATCCGGCCGGCTCGACGCCAGGATCCACACGATCTTGCCGCGGTTCGCGGTGTTGCTCATCTCCTTGGCAAACATCGAATAGACCCGGCCCGACAGGCCCGCGTCGTTGCTCCCCGCGTCGCGCCGGCCGAGCGCCTGGTCCGCTTCGTCGATGAAAACGAAGCAGCGCCCGAGCGCTTGCAGCAGCCGGAAGATGGTTTCCAGATTGCCCTCGGTGCTGCCCACCCATTTGTCGCGAAAGTTTTTGATTTTCACCACCGGCACGCCGGCCTCGCCGGCGAGACATTCCACCATGTAGGTCTTGCCGGTGCCGACCGGCCCGCAGATCAGGTAGCCCATCGGCATCGAGCGCAGGTCGTTTTCTTTCCAAAGGGCGATGTCCTGCCGCAGCCACTCCTTGAGCTTTTCCTGGCCGTGCAAATCATCGAGCGTCCGCGGCGATTCGATGAACTCGATGAGGCCGTTGCACTCCTTTTCGACGAGCGCTTTTTTCAGCTTCACCAGGTTCGCCGGGCGCAGCGGTTCGCGGCGATGCTCGGCGAGCTTGAGCATGTTTTCCGTCGAGCAAAGGGTCGCGCCGGTGAGCTGCGCGGCGACCGCCGGCAGGCTGTCCGCGCACTCGCTGAGCGCGGTCGGATAACCCGGCGCGAGGATCGCAAACGCGCGTTCCATTTCCGCCACCGACGGCAGCGGCAGCTTGATCGCGGCGGCGCTCGGATTGTTGACGAGCAGCGGGTGCAGGTCGTTGAGATTGTCCACGAGCAGAAACGTGACGAGCGACGTGCGCCGCAGCGCCTTGTCCGCCGCCCACTCGCGCATGAGCGAGGCGAGGGCGTTGAGGTCGTAGTTCAGCGCGCCCGGCACGGCGGGCGCGACGAGTTGCGCGGCTCGGATGAAACAGCCGATCTGCACCGGCTTCTGCCCGAGCAGCGCGAGATTCGACGCGTAGCGAAAGTAAAGCGTGAGCGCCTCGATCGCGCCGCGCGGCGAGCGCCGGTCGATGCTTTCCTGCGCGCTCCGCCATTGCGAAAAAATCTCACCACCTTTCTCGACGCGGAGCCCGTTGCCGAGGTCGTAGCTCAGGATCACGTCAAAGCGCGGCATGAGCACCTTGAGGAGAAAATCGTCAATCGTGCCGAGCGCCGTCTGCCCGCCGAGCGGCAGGAGAAAATGATCGCCGACGTTGCCGTAAAGAATGAACTGATTCGCCGCATGGCTCTCGTAAAGCGCGATCAATTCGGCCGCCCATTGAGGCAGTGCTGAGCTGCTCATCGTGCAGTCATGTCGTATCCATGCCTTTAGGATGTTGATTTTAACGCAGAGACGCAGAGTTCGCAGAGAAGCGAACGAGCGGCTGACTCCTTGGGGAGCGAACCTGACACGGAAATTTCCTCTGCGCTCTCTGCGTCTCCGCGTCTCTGCGTTTCAAAAAAAGCGCGGGAGCTGCTTGATACATACATTCAAACTTCCGGCCCCATCGTCTTCTCCGCGGCCGGCGCGGGTGCGGCATCCGCGGCCGGCGTTTCGAGCGCGATGCCCTCGTGCGCGGCAAAGTCCGCCAGCGCTTGATCCGCGAGCGCCTTTTGCTCGCTCTCCTTCATCTGCACGCTGCTCAGGTCGATCGAATCCCGCGCCACCCGTGCGCGGCCGGCGGCCTTTTCGCGGTCCTCTTCGACCATTTCGTGCAGACGGTTGAGCGTGTCGCCCGAGCCGCCGATCGAGCTGATCATCCCCGTGGCCATCTCCGCCATTTCGGCCGTCGCCTTTTTGATTTTCAAATCCGTGAGGCTGTATTTGAGCGCTTCGATTTTGTCCTGCGCCGCCTTGATCGAGACATCGCGCGCCCGGATCAACTCCGAATACGTCTTCTCCGCCTGGCCGACTTGCGTGCGATTCTCGGCGAGTTGCGCCGTCACCGCCTGCAAGCGCAGCGCGTACTGCCCCGCCGACTCGCGATTGCCCGCGCGCAGATTCGCCGTGGCCTTGGCGCGCAACTCGCGCTCCTCGGTTTCGAGCTTTTTCACCTGCGTCATCAGCCGCTCGCAGAGGCCCGCATGCGAGGCGAGCCCCTGATTGTAGTTGGCGATCTGCTTGCGCAGATTTTCCTTCTCGACTTCGAGCAGCGCCTCGGGATTCGCCCGCTCCATCCCCGAAACGAACAATCCGAGAAATCCGCGAAACAAATTGGCAATGCGTTTGAACATAACGCCTTCGATCCTATGGACCCTGCCGCGCGAGGGCAATCGCGCAAAATGGCCCACATCTGGCGTTGCCAAAGGCCGCACCGAAATTTTGGGCCGCCACATTTTCGCAATGCGGGGACGCGCTCGACAGCCCACGGCTGCGCCCGCCAGTCTCGTCCCATGAAATTCCCGTGGCTCGCCGCCCTGCTCCTCGCTGCCAGCCTCACCTGCGGCCTGCGAGCCGGGGCCGCGCCGCGACCGGTGATCGTTATCTCAGACATCGACGACACCATCAAAGACACCGGTGTGGTCCGCGAAATCCCGGGCGCCACTCCCTCGGCGGCCTATCGGAAGGACTACGCGCACCTTGCGGGTGATCCGTTCCGTGCGTGGCGGCCGGTGCCCGGCATGGCCGCGCGCTATCGCTCGTGGATTCGGGGCGAGCCGGTGGAGTTCGTCTATCTCTCGAAAGGCCCGTGGTGCTATGGCCCGCACGTTTCACGCTTTCTGCGCGACAACCGATTCCCCGACGGACGCGTCCTTTTGAACCCCTGCTTCCCGATAGCGCCGCGCGAATACAAATCCGCGCCGATCCGAAAAATCATCCGCACGCATCCGGGCAGCGATTTTGTACTCGTGGGCGATTCGGGCGAGGACGACCCGGAAATTTATGGACGGATCGCCGCGAGGCTGCCAGGCAGCGTGCGCCGGATTTTCATCCGTGACCTCACGCCGCGCAACCTGCCGGGCCGCTTCACCACAGCACTCGCGGGCGTGCCACGCTCGCGCTGGCGGCTTTTCACGCAGGCTTCGCAACTTCCCCCCGCGCCGCTTGACCGCCCGGCTAAGCTCCCACTTTACCCATGTCCACACATCCCAAACGCATCGTCGTCAAATTCGGCTCCGGCATCCTCGCCAACGCGCGCGGCACGGCGCTGGATGAGCGCCAGTTTGAACGACTGGCCAGGGAGATCGCCGGGCTGGTGCAGGCGGGCGACGAGTGCGTGATCGTCTCCAGCGGTGCGGTCGCGGCGGGGCTCGCCGAGTTGGGGCTGAAGGAACGGCCTGACGACCTGCGATCGAAACAGGCGTGCGCGGCTATCGGGCAGTCCAAACTCATGCAACTCTACGGCATGATGTTCGCGCGGCACGGGTTGGTCGTCGCACAGTTGCTGCTGACCTATCGCGACCTCGACAGCCGCGTGAGCCACACCAACGCGCAGAACACCCTGCGGCGCCTTTTCGAGCAGAAGCATGTCGTGCCGATTATCAACGAGAATGACTGCGTGGCGGTGGAGGAACTCGGCAAGTTTGGCGATAACGACCGGCTCTCCGCGGAAGTCGCTCTGCTCATCCAGGCCGACCTGCTCATTCTGCTGACGAGTGTGGATGGGCTGCTCGATGAGGACGGGAAGATCGTCCGGGTGGTCGGGGACATCGACGCCGTGGCGCGGCTGGCGCGGCAGGAAAAGGGAAAGTTTTCTGTGGGCGGGATGATCTCGAAACTTCAGGCGGTGAAACTCGCGGTGGAGGCGGGCATTTCCACCTCCATCGCCAGCGGGCGCAAGGCCGGGCGCATCCCGGGCATCGTCGCGGGCAAGCCGCTCGGCACGCGCTTCGTTGCCAAAGGCGAGACGCTGTAGAAAGGTGCGGGCATGTCGGACTTGAAAACTCAGATCGAAGACTTCGGCCGCCGCGCCCGCGCCGCCGCGCGGCTGCTCGCGCGAACGAGCCGTGCGCAGAAAGATCGCGGACTGCTGGCGATGGCGGATGCGATCGTCGCCGGCGCGCCCGAGATCCTCGCGGCGAATGCGCAGGATTTGGAGAAGGCGAAAGCGAACGGCCTTTCGGGCGCGATGCTCGACCGGCTCACGCTCACCGATGCGCGGCTCGCGGCAATGGCCGACGGCATCTGCGAGGTCGCCGCCCTGCCCGATCCGGTCGGCGAGATTATCCGTGACTGGACGCGCCCCAACGGTCTGCGCATCCAGAAAGTGCGGGTGCCCATCGGCACCGTCGGCATCATCTACGAATCGCGCCCGAACGTGACCAGCGATGCCGCGGTGCTATGCACGAAGACGGGCAACGCCACGATCCTCCGCGGCGGCAGCGAGTCCATCCACTCGAATATGGCTATCGCCGCCGCGCTCAGCCGCGGCGCGGCGCAGGCGGGCTTGCCGGCGGACAGCGTGCTGCTCATTCCCACCACCGACCGCGAAGCGGTGCGGCACCTTTGCGAGATGGACAAATGGCTCGACGTCATCGTGCCGCGCGGCGGCAAAGGGCTGATCGAAACCGTGGTCCGCCACGCCCGCATGCCGGTGATCAAACACTACGACGGCATCTGCATCATGTATGTGGACCGCGAAGCCGACCTCGCGATGGCCGAGAGCATCGTCGTCAACGCGAAGTGCCAGCGGCCGGGCGTGTGCAACGCCATCGAGACGGTGCTCGTGCATGCTGACGTGGCGGAGAGTTTTTTCGCAACGACGGGGAAGACCCTGCTCGAAAAGAAAGTCGAAATCCGCGGCGACACCCGCACCGTTGAGTTGCTCGGCGGCCGGGCAAAGTCCGCGAGCGAGCAGGATTTCCGCACCGAGTTTCTCGACTACATCCTCGCGGCAAAGGTCGTGGCGTCACTCGACGAAGCCATCGCTCACATCGAGGAACACGGCTCGCACCACAGCGACGGCATCGTCACCGCGAACGCGGAGACGGCGGAGCGTTTCCTCGCCGAAGTCGATAGCGCGACCGTCTATTGGAACGCGTCCACGCGTTTCACCGACGGCGGCGAGTTTGGTTTTGGCGCGGAAATCGGCATCAGCACGGACAAGCTCCACGCGCGCGGGCCGATGGGCCTGGAGGAGCTGACGACCTACAAATACGTGCTCCGCGGCAGTGGGCAGATCCGGGAATAATCCCGCAGCGGGTGCCGGGACGGCCAGGCGGCGGGGGGTAGCGACGCTGTCTCACTCACTACCTCCGTCGCAAGCAAGTGAGAGGTCTCTTGTGGGCAGGCTCGGAGAGGCTTTCGACTCCGCTGGTGCTCCGCCTAAGGACGACAGATCGTTTTTGAACTGAGCCACTACATTTCTCACGCTAGCCAAACGCGCGGCGACTGTGGCAAATGATGACAGCCACCGGCATGAGCGAGTTTCACCCCCACGCCAATCTCGACATCGAGCGTCTCGACGCTCTGCTTCGCCGTGCGCTCATTTTCAATCATATCTGCGACGCCATGGTCGTGACCGCCCCCGACGGCACGATCACGGACTGGAATTCCGGCGCCGAGGAAATGTTTGGCTGGAAACGCGCGGAGGCGCTCCACCAGACCCCCGCACTGCTGCACCGCCCCGCGGACACGGAGGCGCTCTGGCCCTCGATTCAAGCAGTGGTCGTGCGCGAGGGCCGCTGGAGTGGCCGGATCGCCTTTGTCCGCAAGGACGGCATGGAAGGCTGGTGCTCCGCGGTGGCCCTGCCACTGCTCGACCACGCGGGCAATGTCTGGGGGACCCTCCTCGCCTACAGCCAACCCGAGGCCGATAGCCTTGCAGCCGGGGCTCCACCAACGGATGCACGCCCCGTCCTTCAGCGATCCGACCAGCCGCTGATGACCGACGAACGCTTTCTCCTCCGCACCCTCATCGACGCCGTCCCCGACCCCATCTTCTGCAAGGACATCGCCGGCCGCTACCTGCTCCACAACGAAGCGAACCGGAAGATGTTTGCGACTGGTAATGAAGAGAGCCTTGGCAAGACCGTCTTCGAGCTTTCCGGCCTCAAGACCCACGCGGCGCTTTATCACGCGGACGACATGGCCGTGGTGCAGACGGGCCAGCCGGTCATCAATCGCGAGGAACCATTTGAAAAGCCCGACGGCGAAAAGGGCTGGTTTCTGACCTCGAAATTTCCCCTCCGCGACGAGCAAGGCACCATCATTGGTCTCGTCGGAATCGCCCGCGACATCACCCGGCGCAAGCGGGCGACCGAGGAACTCAAAGAGACTCAGTCGCGGCTCGTCTATCATGTGGAAAACTC
Source organism: Chthoniobacterales bacterium (assembly GCA_038318725.1). Classification (GTDB taxonomy): domain Bacteria; phylum Verrucomicrobiota; class Verrucomicrobiia; order Chthoniobacterales; family Chthoniobacteraceae; genus Chthoniobacter. The sequence goes on along the minus strand of JBBQCM010000087.1, from coordinate 13,537 downwards.
GCCGTTCGCAGTCATCGAATGGGGGCCGGATTTTTGCATCACCCGCTGGGCCGGACAGGCAGAGAATATGTTCGGCTGGTCCGCGGAGGAGGTCGTCGGCCAAAGCTTCCTCGATTTTCCTTTCGTCCATCCGGACGATCTGGAAAAGGTCAACGTCGTTGGCACGCGGCTGGTCGATGGCCGCGACCAGCGCAATGTCTCGACCAACCGCAACCTCGCGAAAAACGGCCGCGTGGTGCATTGCGCCTGGCAAAACTCCGTCCTGCACGACGCCCCCCAGCGCAGTGTCTCGATCCTCTCACTCGTTCAGGACGTGACCGATCGCATCGTCGGCGAGCAGTCCGGGCGCAAGGTCGCCGCGGAGCGCCAGGCCCTCGAACGCAAGCTGCAGGAAGCCCAGAAGCTCGAGAGTCTGGGCGTCCTCGCCGGCGGCATCGCCCACGATTTTAACAACCTTCTGACCGGCGTGCTCGGTAATGCCAGCCTCGCGCGGATGGATCTGCCTCCGGAATCGCCCGTCCAGCCTTTGCTCGAGCAGATCGAAGCCGCCGCCCTGCGCGCCGCGGATTTGTGCAAGCAGATGCTCGCCTACTCGGGCAAGGGCCGTTTCGTCGTCCAGCGGCTCGACCTCAATGCCGTGATCGAGGACACCACCCGGCTGCTCCAGGTCTCGATCAGCAAACGCGCAGTCCTCAAATTCAGCCTTGCCGACGGTCTGCCCACGGTGCTCGGCGACGCCACCCAGCTCCGCCAGGTGGTCATGAATCTGGTCATCAACGCCTCCGAGGCGATCGGCGAAAAGAGCGGCTTCATTAGCATCACCACCGGCCTCACGCGCGCTGACCGCGCCTATCTCGCGGGCACATTTTACGCGCCGAACCTGCCCGAAGGCGACTACCTCTATCTCGAAATCGCGGACAACGGCGGCGGCATGCCCCCCGACGTCCAGGCGCGCATCTTCGATCCTTTTTTCACGACGAAATTCACCGGGCGCGGCCTCGGGCTCGCCGCCGTGCTTGGCATCATCCGCGGGCACAAAGGCGCGCTCAAGGTCTTCAGCGAAGCGAGCTGGGGGACGACTTTCAAAATCCTCCTGCCCTGCGCCGAAGGCCAGGCCGAGTTCTTGCGCGTCGAAAAACCCGCCAGCGCCGACTGGCGCGGCGCCGGCCTCGCCCTGGTCGTCGATGACGAAGAGACTGTCCGCGTGACCACCGCCCGCATGCTCGAAGCCTGCGGTTTCTCCACCCGGCTCGCGGACAACGGCCGCACTGGCGTGGAGGAATTCAGCGCAACGCCCGACGTCATCAAACTCGTCGTCCTCGATCTCACCATGCCGCACATGGACGGCGCGGAGGCCTTTCACAAGATCATCGCCCTGCGGCCGGACGCCTGCGTGCTGCTGATGAGCGGCTTCAATGAGCAGGAAGCCATCGCCCGCTTCACCGGCAAAGGGCTCGCGGGCTTCATCCAAAAACCCTTCACGCTTTTCTCGCTTCGCGAAAAACTCCTCCAGATTTTCACCCCGCCGACTCCTTAGTGGCCGCTTCCGCACTTGCCCGCCTGAAATGCGGTGCGCACAATCTGCGCGCATGAAACTTCTCCCTGCCCTCGCCCCCCTGCTCGCCCTCGCTGGTTCCGCCGCCTTCGCCGCCGACGCGCCATTCTACGTCGGCACCTACACGAAGCCGGGCGGCAGCAAGGGCATCCACCGCGGCGTGCTCGATCTCGAGACCGGCAAGGTCAGCGACCTGCAACTCGTCGCTGAGGCGCAGAATCCCAGCTTTCTCGCCATCCATCCGAGCGGAAAATTCCTCTACGCCGCGACCGAGGGCGCAAGCGGTGAGGCGCAGGCTTTCGCCATCGCCCCCGACGGCTCGCTAAAATTCCTCAACAGCCAGTCCGCCAAAGGCAGCGGTACTTGTCATATTACCGTCGATCCCGCGGGCAAAAACGTGCTCGTCGCCAACTACGGTTCCGGCAGCGTGGCCGTCCTCCCGATCCACGCCGATGGCAGCCTCGGCGAAGCCACCGGCGTGCACCAGCACACCGGATCGAGCGTCGATCCCGGCCGGCAGAAAGAGCCGCACGCCCACTCCATCTACACCGACCCGGCGGCAAAGTTTGTCTATAGCTGCGACCTCGGGACGGATCGCATCGACGGTTACAGATTTGACGCCGCCAAGGGCACCATCACGCTCGACGAGACGGCCAGCGCCAAAGTCCCCCCCGGCTCCGGCCCGCGCCACCTTGCCTTCCACCCGCAGCAGGACACCGTCTATGTCATTAATGAAATGCTCAGCACCATCACCGGCTTCCGCCGTGACCCGGCGACCGGCGCGCTCACGGTCATCGAGACTGTCTCAACACTCCCGGCAAACTTCGATGGCCAAAGCAGCACCGCGGAAATCTTCGTCCACCCAAACGGCAAAACTCTCTACGGCTCCAACCGCGGCCACGACAGCATCGCCACCTTTGCCATCTCCTCCGACGGCCAGCTCGCCCTCGCCGGCCACACGCCTGCGAGCGTGAAAGTGCCTCGCGGGTTCGCCCTCGACCCGACCGGCAAATGGCTGCTCACCGCCGGCCAGGACAGCAATGACCTCGCCGTCTTCCAAATCGACCCCGCCACCGGCACGCCCACCCCCACCGGCCAGCGCCTCGAAGTCGGCGCGCCCGTCTGCATCATGTTCCTGCCGCGTTAGGCCAGGTATTCCCGCGCCACGCGCCAGCCGCCATAGACGCCGAGGATGCTGCCCACACCGCTGGCGAGGAAGGCAGTCATGATGCCGACATGCTCACCGAGCCACCACCCGACGATGCCGCCGACATTCACGCCGATGAAAATGCAGAGCTTCATGCGCTCCCAATAAAGCACGGCGCACGCCGCGAAGCGCTACTCAAATCGAATCGCCGCACTCCGCCCGTGCGCGTCGAGCCCTTCGATTTCGCTGAACTTCGCGATCGTCGGCACGGATTTGCGCAGTGATTTCGGATCGAGTTGCACGATGCTCGTGCGGCGTTGGAACATATCGACCGTCAGGCCGGGAAAACTGCGCCCAGCGCCGCCGGTCGGCAGCGTATGGCTGGGACCGGCGAGAAAATCGCCCGCCGCGACAGGGGAGTAACCGCCGAGGAAAATCGCGCCCGCGGTGAGGAGCTGAGCGCCGATCTTGTCGTCTTCCTTGGTAACTACGGAAACATGCTCGGGAGCAAAATCATTCGCGAGGGCAACCGCATCTTTCAGCGACTTCACAAGGATGAGCGCGCAGTCGGCGGCCAACACGCCAGCGAGGTGCTCCTGCCGCGAAAGCGTGGCGAGCTGAGCGGTCATCTCCTGCTCCACGGCCTTGAGCAGTTTCCCTGAGGTCGTGACGAAAAGGATCGAGCTGCCTTTGCCGTGCTCGGCTTGCGCCAGCAGATCGGAGGCGATCCACGCCGGGTTCGCGCTGGCATCAGCGAGGGCGAGGATTTCGCTCGGTCCGGGCAGCAGGTCGATGGCGACTTGACCAAAGACCTGCCGCTTCGCCTCGACGACATACGCATTGCCCGGCCCGAAAATTTTCTGCACCGGAGCGATGCTCTCCGTGCCATAAGCCAGCGCCGCGACTGCCTGCGCCCCACCCACGCGGTAAACCTCCGTCGCCCCGCAAAACTCCAGCGCGAAAAGCAGCGCGTCGTTCACCTTCCCATCCAGCCCGCTCGGCGTCGCCACGACGATCTCAGGCACGCCGGCCGCGGCGGCGAGCGTCACCGTCATCACCACTGTCGAGACCAGCGGCGCGGTCCCGCCCGGCACATAAATCCCCACGCGCTGAAACGGATCGAAGCGTTCGCCCACAGTCGCGCCCTGCGCGTTTTTCATCGTCCAGTTTTCGCGCAGACTTTTGCGGGCGAAAGCGAGCACGTTGGCCCGCGCGGTCGCCAGAGCTTCCTTCGTCGCGGGATCGACTTTCGGCTGGCCGGTCACGCGCAATTGCTGCGCCGCGAGCCGCGGCCCGCCAAAGCGCCCGGTGAATTCCAGCAGCGCCGAATCGCCCTCTGTCCGCACCGCGTGGAGGACATCCTGCACCGTCTTGCGCACCTGCGGATGCGCCTCGGCGTGGCGCTTCAGCGCGGCAAGTTGCGTGGAAAAATCGGCGTCGGTGTGACGGAGGATGCGCATAGGAGCAAAGGCGTTCTATTTTCGCCCGCCGCTTTTGCAAAGACGCATCTCTCAACTCTCGATCAGTACCGCTAGACCCTGCCCCGCCTCCACCGTCTTCCCCGCCGCCACGAGGATGCTCTGGACCGTCCCCGCGCATGGCGCAGTGATCGCCGTTTCCATTTTCATGGATTCGAGAATGAACAGCTTGTCTCCCTCCGCAACCACGTCGCCCTCCTTCGCCACCACCTGCCAGACGCTGCCCGGCAGATGCGCACTGACCAGTCGTCCGTATTCCGGGAGATCGATCTCACCTTCCACACTCGGGGCCTCCGGCCCGGTTTCCACGACATTCTGCCCCGCCACCGCCCAGCGCTCGCGCTCCTCCGCAAAAGCCGAGCGCTGCTTCGCGCGAAACGCCGCGATCTCGTCTGCGTTCCGTGCGAGAAAATCCTGGTAGTCCTTCAGCCGGAAAGTCTGCTCCTCGACGCGGAGCTGGAAGCGGCCCGTCGGAAAATCCGCGCGCAGTTGCAGCAGCTCCTCCGCGCTCACCGGGTAAAACCGCACTTGGTCGAAGAAGCGCAGTAGCCACGGCTTGCCCGCCTCAAAGTCCGCCGTCGCGCGGTGCGTATTCCACACCTGTACCGTGCGCCCCACGAACTGATACCCGCCCGGCCCTTCCATCCCGTAGATGCACATGTAGGCGCCGCCGATGCCCACCGCGTTCTGCGGCGTCCACGTCCGCGCGGGATTGTACTTCGTCGTCACGAGCCGATGCCGCGGATCAAGCGGTGTGGCCACCGGCGCACCGAGATACACGTCGCCCAGCCCGAGCACCATGTAGCTCGCCTCGAAAACGATCCGCTTCACCTCGTCAATGTCGGCCAGCCCGTTGATGCGGCGGATGAACTCCAGATTACTCGGACACCACGGCGCATCCGCGCGCACGCCGCTCATGTATTTCTGAATGGCGAGTTGCGTCTGCGGGTCGTCCCATGAAAGCGGCAGATGCACGATGCGCGACGGCACTTCGATCGCTTCGAGGTCCGGCAGCACCGCCTCCGCATGCAGCAGCAGCTCCATCAGTTCCTTTAGTGGCAGCACCCGCCCATCGTAGTGAATTTGCAGCGACCGAATCCCCGGCGTGAGATCGAGGATGCCGGGCACACGATTTTGCTCCAGCCACTGCATCAGCGCATGCGCGCGAAAACGCAGCGCCAGATCGAGGACGAGCGACCCGTATTCCACGAGCAGATACTTGTCACCCGCCCGCCGATAGCAGACCGCAACGCGTCCCGGCTCCGCGGCGATGCGATGCTCCACGGCATCCTCGACGCCGACCTTCATGGCCTGCCGCGGCGTGTCCGGCATATCCACCAGCGACGCGATCTCGCGATCCTGCTCCCGCTCCCGCGCATTGGCCTCGGCGAGCGAGACGCAGCGAAAGCGCACCGTGTCGCCGGGCTTGAGCTGGCCGATTTTCCAAAGCTCGCTCTGCACGATGCACGCCGGGCAGACGAAGCCGCCGAGGCTCGGTCCGTCCGGGCCGAGGATAATCGGCATGTCGCCGGTGAAATCGATCGTGCCGATGGCGTAGGCGTTGTCGTGGATGTTCGACGGATGCAGGCCCGCCTCACCGCCGTCCGCGCGCGCAAACTCCGGCTTCGGCCCGATGAGCCGGACGCCCGTGCGGTTCGAGTTGTAGTGCACCTTCCAATCCGTCGCGAAGAGCATCGCAATGTCCTCGTCCGTGAAAAAATCCGGTGCCCCGAGCGGCCCGTAAAGCACCCCGATCTGCCACGCGGTCGTGTAGCGCGGGATGAGTTTCGTCGCCAGCGATTTGCCGACCGTCGAGTCCGCGTCGCTCGTGCCGAGATGCAGCACATCACCGAGCCGCAGCGCTCGCCCGCCGTGGCCGCCGAAGTTGCCGAGCGTGAACGTCGCGCGACTGCCCAGATAGCGCGGCGTTTGTAGTCCGCCACGCACCGCGAGATAGCCACGCGCGCCCGGCCCGTTCACGCCGCGCATCCGCAGCACGTCTCCCGCTTCCACCGCGATGACCTGCCAGCGCGGCGCGCGGATGCCGTTCAGTTCTGCCTGCAAATCCGCGCCCGTCACCACGATCTCGGTCGCCGCGTTGAAGCGCAGCGTCGGCCCCGTCATCATGATCTCCAGACCGGCAGAAGATTCGGGATTGCCGAGGAGCCTGTTTGCGTAGCGGAAGGCGAGGTGATCCATCGGTCCCGACGGCGGCACGCCGACATTCCAAAAGCCGACGCGCCCGGGCCAGTCCTGCACCGTGGTCTGCACGCCGGCGTCGAGCACGTCGATGGTCTGCGGCGCATAGGTGAACTCGCCAAGCGAGCGCGTGATCACCTTTCCCGCCGCGAAAATGGGTGAAGCCACGACCTGCCGCAGATACGCGAGATTCGATTCAAGCCCCCCAAACGCCGTCTGCTCCAGCGCCACCGAAAGTCGCGCGATGGCCGTCGCCCGGTCGTCGGCGAGGACGATGATCTTCGCGAGCATCGGATCGTAAAACGGCGTGACCTCGGTGCCGTTCTCGACCCACGTCTCGTTGCGCGCGTCGCGATGAAAGGCCACCTCGGTGAGTACTCCGCAGCTCGGCTGAAAATTCTTATGCGGGTCTTCCGCGTAGATCCGCACCTGAATCGAGTGCCCGCGCGGCTCCGGTGTGAAGCCATCGAGAAAGCTGCTGTCGCCCGACGCGAGTCGCACCATCCACTCCACCAGATCGACCCGCATGACCTCCTCGGTGACGCCGTGCTCGACTTGCAGCCGCGTGTTCACCTCCAGGAAATAAAACGCCCCGCTATCCGCATCGAAGACAAACTCGACCGTGCCTGCTGAGCGATAGCTGACCGCCTCGCCCAGCTTGATCGCCGCCGCGAAAAGCCCCGCCCGCTGCTCCTCCGACAAACCCGGCGCAGGCGTCTCCTCGATGACCTTCTGATTGCGCCGCTGCGCTGAGCAATCGCGCTCGCCCAACGCCACGACGCGTCCCCTTCCATCGCCAAAAATCTGCACCTCGATATGCCGCGCATGCGCCACGAACTTTTCCAGAAAGAGTCCCGACTCCTTGAAATTGCTCGCGCACACCCGCTGCACCGACGCGAACGCCTCGGTGAGTTCCGCCGCCGACCAGCAGACCCGCATCCCAATGCCGCCTCCGCCCGCCGTGCTCTTCAGCATCACCGGAAAGCCAATCCGCTCCGCCTCGACCGCCGCTGCTTCGGCATCCGCCAGCAAGCCCGTGCCAGGCAGCAACGGCACGCCGAGCTGCCCGGCAATCGCCCGCGCCGTGTGTTTTAAACCAAACGCGCGCATTTGCGCAGGCGTCGGCCCGACGAAGGCCAGCCCCGCGTTTTCACACGCCTCGGCAAACTCCGAGTTCTCGCTCAAAAAGCCGTAGCCTGGATGAATCGCCTGCGCCCCCGTCTCCCGCGCCGCCGCGAGAATGCGCTCGATTTTCAAATAGCTCTCCGCCACCGCCGCCGGCCCGAGCAGCACCGCCTCGTCCGCATCCCGCACATGCAGCGACTGCGCATCCGCCTCGGAATAAACGGCGACGCTGCCGACGCCGAGTTTTCTGAGCGTCCGCGTGATCCGCCGCGAGATCACGCCGCGGTTGGCGATTAGGAGTTTGGTGAACATCAGTCCCAGATCAGCAGCCGCACCGGCGTCGGATTGTAAGCATTGCAGGGGTTGTTGAGCTGGGGGCAATTCGAGATCAGCGCGAGCACGTCCACCTCAGCGCGCATTTCCACGTAGCGCCCGCTGGCGGAGATGCCATCGGCGAAAGTCAGCACGCCATCGGGCGTGACCGGCACATTCATGAAAAAATTGATGTTGTGGGTGATGTCGCGCTTGTCCCAAGTCGGCCGGTTTTCCTGGATGCCGCGCATGAAGATGTCGCGGCAGGCGTGCATCGAGCGTTTGTCGATGGCGTAGCGCACCATGTTGCTCTCGCACGCGCAGGCGCCGCCGAGCGTGTCGTGCCGGCCGCAGGTGTCGGCGGTGATGGTGAGCAGCACCTTGCCGCGCGTGGAGATAAGCTTCGTGCCCGTCGTCAGGTAAAGCGCGCCCTGCTCGCGGATGGTGTCCTGCGCGCTGTAGCGGTCGGCGGGATCGTGCGCGCTGTAGAAGAGTGTGTCGGCGGCCTGGTTGCCTTCGAGATCGAGGATGCGGAAGGTTTGCCCGCGTTTGATTTCATGCATCCACGGCTCGCCCGCGGGCAAAGTGAAATCGTAAATCGCGTCCGCCGGATCGTGCGGGCTTTCGGTCAGGGTGGTCATAGAAAAAAACGCGCCGTCATTCTGAACGGAGGCTTGGGAGGCTTTGCGAACCAAGCCGGAGTGAAGAATCGCCGACTGTAATGGGCGGAGGCGGTTTGGTGGAATGCAGACACATCCCACCAGACCGCCTCCGCCCACGGGGAGTCAGCGATCCTTCACTGCGTCCCGGTCGCAGACTCTCGGAACTCCGTTCAGGATGACGGCTGGTTTGTTTTCGCTTCCTTTTGGCCTCCCTTCGCCCACCCGGAACTCCGCTCAGGATGACGTTTAGAATGAGCTCACGCATCATAGGAAATAGCGTTCCGTGAGGATGAAACCGTGCTCGTTTTCAGGGCGGAATTTTCGACAGAAGTCATCCGGCCCCGGCGTTGGCGAAGTCCAGACCGCGAGATGCACCGGCTTCGGCGAATAGATCGGCGCGGTGTCGAGCGGATGGATGCAGGTATTCAGCGCGACGAGCGTGTTCATCTCCGCGCGCAGATCGACAAACGTGCCCGCCTTCGAGTTTCCCGCGTGATAAACCAGCCTGCCCTCATCATCAGCCGTCACCTTCTGGAAAAAGTTCACATTCATCGCCAGGTCGCGCTCGCCCATGCCGTATTTGCCCAGCTCGCGGAGAAGACCGCTGTGTGCATCGCGATGCCAGGCGTTGCGCGCGGTCTGGTAGGTCAGTTCGCCGTATTTCTCCGTGACGATCTTCGCATTCGAGCAACCCGCCAGCGGATCGTGCCAGCCGCAAGTGTCCTCGGTGATCGAAATAAGGACGCGGCCCATGTCGGAGTAAAGGCACGCGCCTTTAGTCAGCCGGGCAATATGCTGGCACTTGAGCGTGTCCGGCAGATTTAGGCGCTCGCAGAGCAGCTCGAAATTGTAGAACAGCGCCGACACATTTGCGCCACCTTCCATGTCGGTGATGCGGAGCGTGGTGCCCCGCTTGAGGACATGCGACCAGTTCGCGCCGGCAGGCACGACCTCCTCGAAACGGATGAGCGACGAATCAAGCGCGGACATGGATCAATGGATGGGCGGGAGAATCGTGGACGTGACCGTGAGGTAGCCGTGTTTTACGCCTTTGCAGGCGATGAGTTCCGCGGCGATCTGCTTGAGCCGGACGCCCGGCCCCTGCACGAGCAGCACTTCGAGGCTGTGGTGGTTCTCCAGATGCACGCGCTGCGAGGAGATGACCTCCTTGAGCCACTTGTGCTGGATGTTCAGCAGCCGGGTGGCGAGGCCGGCTTTGGCGTGGTCGTAGATGAGCGTGATCGTGCCGGCCATGATTCCCCTCCCCAGCTCCTGCTGATGCGTCACAAGCTGCTCGCTGATCATCTTCGAGATTGCCTCGGAACGGCTGGCGTAACCGCACTTCGCCACCATCTCGTCGAGTTCGTCGAAAAGCGTCACGGGCAGCGAGACGCTGATGCGGGCTGCGGTGAGTCTCTTGGGCAGTCGGGCCATGAGGGTGCGAGCGGGAAAGCAGCTAGCATGCGCGCAAAAACACGTCCAGAGACAATATTACTTCCTACGAGATTCGTAACACTTCCGCGCAAGTCTGGCGGCTGAAATTAGACAGCGTCGGTGCGGCGAATTAGCCAGCGTGTGAATTCCGCCGCGAGTCGTAGTACTTCCTCCGCCACCACACCCGCCGTCACCGCGCTGCTGCCAAGCCTGATACGGACATGGTTTTCAGGCAGCGACCACCGCCGCCGCACCCGCTGGCACGGAGATTGCAAACGGGTCTCCGAACCACCAACCCATCACCGAAACTTCATGAAACTGAAATCCCTGCTCACCGCCGCGCTCGCCCTGGCGTCCGCCCTCGCCGCCCACGCCGAACCGCTCATGATCGCCTACTCCGACTGGCCGGGCTTCACCATACTCGAAGTCGCCAGGCAAAAAGGCTGGTTCAAGGAAGCGGGCGTGGAGGTGGAACTCGTGTGGTTCGATTATCTCCCGTCGCTCGACGCCTTTTCCGCCAACAAGGTCGATGCCGTCACCGTCGTCGCCACGGACGCGCTGGTGAACGGAGCCAACGGAGCCAAAAGCAAGATCATTTGCCTGCTCGATTACAGCGAAGGCAGCGACATGATCATCGGCGCTCCCGGCGTAAATTCGCTCAAGGATTTGAAAGGCAAGAAGGTCGGCCTCGAACTCACGCTCGTCGAGCACCTGCTGCTGCTTAAGGGGCTCGAGTCCGTGGGCTTGAAGCAGTCCGACGTGGAACTGGTCAACACGCCCACGAACGACACGCCGCAGGTGCTCGCGAGCGGCAAGGTCGCCGCGGTCGGCGCGTGGTATCCGGTTTCCGGCCAGGCGCTCAAACAGGTTGCGGGATCGAAGGCGCTCTTCACCAGCTCTGATGCCAAGGGCTTGATCTACGATTGCCTCGCGGTCAATCCCACGAGCTTTGCCAAGCACAAGGCCGATTGGACCAAGGTCGTCGCCATCTATTACAAGTGCGTCGATTACCTCAAGGACCCGAAGACCACGGACGACGCCGCGAAAATCATGTCGGCCAAGGTCGGCGCGGACGCCGCGGAATACGCGAAGGCCATTCCCGGCACACACTTCCTTACGCTGGCCGAGGCCAAAGCGGCGTTCAAGAAGGGCGACGGGCTTGATTCGATCTACGGCGCGATGACGATCGGCAATAAGTTCAACCTCGATAACAAGGTCTATAAGGTCTCGCAAAAGCCTGAGAGCTACCTCGTTCCCGGCATCGTGAATGAGATGAAGTAACTCTGCGTGCCGGGCGGCTGCGGCACTAATCATGGCTTCGCGCGACTGGCTCGGACTCAAGGCGGAGCTGCCGCAGCGGCGCAAGGTGCTGCTCACCGCGGTCTCTTTCCTCGCGCCGCTCGCGCTGTGGTGTGCGGTCAGTTACGTGCCGTGGCTGTGGCATCCGAATGTCCGCATCAGCGCGCCGGGCGATGTCGATTACTTCATCGAAGACATGGAGCTGCCGCGCGCCGACTTTGCCCGCGAGCTGGAGAAAGTGCGCGCCGCCGGTGGCGCGCCGCCCGAGGGCGAGCGGGTCAATCCCGTCTATCTCCCCGCGCCGCACAAAGTGGCGCGCGCTTTTTACACCGCCTTCACCACCGAGCCGCGACTGCCCAATGAGCCGTGGCTCCACGAATCGCTCGGGCACAGCATTCGCACGATCTTCTGGGGCTTCTTCCTCTCGTCGCTCGTCGGCGTCCCGCTGGGGATTCTGTGCGGCACCTACCGCTTTTTCTCGCGGTTGCAGGAGCCGTTCATCGAGTTCTTCCGCTACCTGCCCGCGCCGGCCTTCGGCGCATTGTGCGTCGCCATTCTCGGCATCGATGACGGGCCGAAGATCGCGATCATTTTCATCGGCACGTTCTTCCAGCAGGTGCTGGTCATCGGCAACACCGTGCGCAAGGTCGATCCCGCGCTGATCGAAGCCGCGCAGACGCTCGGCGCACGCGGCTGGAAGCTGATGCGGCGCGTAGTCATCCCGGCGTCGATCACCGATGTCTATACCGACATGCGCATCCTGCTCGGCTGGGCGTGGACCTACCTCATCGTCGCCGAAATTGTCGGCACGATGAGCGGCATTACTTACTTCATCAACCAGCAGGCCCGTTACCGGAATTTCGACAACGTCTTCGCCGCGATCGGCATGATCGGGATCATCGGCCTGACAACGGACATGTTCCTCGGCTGGCTTGGCACCGTGCTCTTCCCTTGGAAACGCCAGGGCCGCACCCGCAGGGCCAAACCCATCCCCGTCTCGATGGTCGCAAAACAAAACCGCGGCGACGAAAACCCGGCGGAAAGCGAGCAGTCTCGGGTGGATGGAAAATCCGCTGAGCTTCCCGACACTGATGTGCCGCTCCCGCCTGATGCCGCCACGAGACCCGCGCAACCCTGACGAACACCGGCGCATGACTACCACCACCTCGCGAACCAATCTGAGCATCTGCCGCCGTGGGTGCCCTGGAAAACGACGCCGTCATTCTGAACGGAGGCTTGGGAGGCTTTGCGAACCAAGCCGGAGTGAAGAATCGCTGACCGTAACGCAGACGGCGGCGGTGGGTGCAGGCGCGACGCCCATTCACCAGACCGCCTCCGCCCAAAGACAGTCAGCGATCCTTCACTCCGTCCGGGTCGCAGACTCCCGGACTCCGTTCAGGATGACGGCGTGGTTTTTTCGACGCTTCGCGAACCGCGGCGTTGGCGGCGGGCGTGAAGGCGACATTTCGCTGAATGACCCGCAGTGAGCGTTGCCGAATAACCCCGACCATGTCCGCCAACCTCGACCTTCCCGATTACCGCAAGCGAGACCCCGCCGTCGCCGCGCGCTTTGCGAAGATCCAGCAGCGGCCGATCGTCCTGACCGTGCGCAATCTGCAGAAGACATTCGGCCCTGAGGGGCATCAGCACACGGTCTTTGACCATGTCTCCTTCGACATCCACCGCCGCGAATTCATCACCATCATCGGCCCGAGCGGCTGCGGAAAATCCACCTTCATCCGCATCGCCGCCGGCCTCGACGAAGCCACTGGCGGCCAAATCCTCCTCGACGGCCAGCCCATCCACGGCCCCGGCCCGGATCGCGGCATGGTCTTCCAGGGCTACACCCTCTTCCCGTGGCGAACGGTGAAGGAGAACGTCATGTTTGGCCTCGAAATGCAGGGCAAAGACCAGACCGAGGCCGAGGCCACCGCGCGCGAGTGGCTCGAAATGGTCGGCCTTTCGCGCTTCGAGGAAAGCTATCCGCACGAACTTTCCGGCGGCATGAAGCAGCGCGTCGCCATCGCCCGCGCGCTGGCCAATGAACCGCGCGTCCTCATCATGGACGAACCCTTCGGCGCACTCGACGCCCTGACCCGCTGCAAGATGCAGACTTACCTGCTGCAGATTTGGAAAAAGGTGAATGTCACCATCCTCTTCATCACCCACGACCTCGACGAAGCCATCCACCTCTCGGACCGCATCCTTGTGCTCGGCGTCAATCCAGGCGGAATTCGGGAAATCATCGAGAATCCGGTGCCACGGCCACGCTCGTCCGCCCAAGCGCACACTCCAGAATTCCTCGCCCTCCGCGCGCGCCTCGACG
>JBBQCM010000086.1:0-28224 GCA_038318725.1 Chthoniobacterales bacterium | reverse complement strand
CATGCACTCATGCTGGGGTGGCTGAGTAAGGTGGAGCCGGTATTCATGATGGCGGACGCGGGGCCGTGAATGAACGAGTCGTGATGACAGGAGCGGATGACGCAAAGGTCGTCCGCGTGCTTGGCGAGTTGCGGAAAGAGCGACGAGATTTCCAGCCCCGATTGCCCGGCTTGGGTGGCGAGTCGGTGAGCCATCACGGCGGCGGGGCTCGCGCCGGGGTCGGGCGCGGGTGGGTCCGCGCGCTTTTCGAGTTGCTCCACGCGGCGTCCGTGGGGCTGGCGGTCGGTGGCCGCATACACTGTCGGGCCAAGCTGCCCGTCGCGCCCGCATTCGACGGCGGCCACGGCCGCGGCGCTGTAAACCCGCTGTCCACTAGTACGGTGGCGATGCTTTTGATCGCCGGGCTGGTCGCCGTCAGGGTCGGTTCGAGTTGCGCTTTGTCGTTGGGCGCAGCGATCACGGCCTGGCTGACCAGCAGCCGGCTCTCGACTTCCACGGCGGCTTGCGCGTTGTAAGCTTGCGCGAAGCCCGCGCCGGTCTTCATGATCCGGCTCTCGGGGTCGCCGCCCCGCAACACGCGGAGCCGCACCGCCGTCTCCAGCACCTGATGAACGCTGCCGGCCAGCAGCGCGCGATTTTCGCGGCTGAAGGTGCAGATGCTGTCGTGATCGGGATGATGATCCGCGCAGAGCAGCCGCACGGCGACCGGTTCGTGGGAGTTCTTTTCGATCTTGCGGCTGCTGAAAGTCCCGTGGCGTAGCTGTAGATGAGCAGCCCGAGCATCAGCGAAGGCGGATACTGCTCGCTGCCGCTGCCACTGTGGTTGACGCGCGCAGCGCTCAAATCCAGCAGCCCGACCGCGTCCATGATGAAATGCACGAGATGATCCGGCGGCACCCAATCGCGCAGATCGGGCGGCAGCAAAAGCGGAGCGTCGCGGTCGATGTTGACGTAGCGCGCGGGCATATTCCTTCAACCCACTCACCAACCTAGTCTTTGGATGCCCGACAGGCTGCTAGGACGGATCTCGTCCGCAACGTATAATCGGAGTTCGCCGCGAGCTGGTTTTTTCGAATTGGCGAACCAAAGCTTTTACTGCGTCCGGCACGTCCCCGCCGCCCTCCCTGGACCGGGAAGACGAGTGCTTTTTCGTGACCGGCTTCTCCCGTCCCAATCGCTCCTCACGGCCGGCACCGGCGCGGGAGGGCGCGCGTCGGTCTCGCCCGACGGATCGCGGTCGCTCAAGAATTGCGCGTCGGAGGGAGTAGGCAGCACCGTTTCTGCGAGCATCCTTCCGTGTCCGCTGCGATCATCACCGCGCGCGATGCCACGCTCCGATTTGGCCATCTAACCCATCCCGGCGCGCTCGCCATCGTCGCCGGCACGAGCGACATCCCCGGCGACATCGTCAACACCGGCAGCATCGTCGTGAGCAGCGGCGGCGCGGGCGGAACGCAGACCGCCATCTTTCACGATGACGTGATCCAAAACCGCGTACTCACCGTGAGCGCGTCAGGCGCCACCGCAGCGTCGCCGTCTTCCTCGGCAGCTTCAGCGGCGCGGGCGGCATCACCGGCGGCGGCGATATTTTCTTTGCCGGTGACCTGCGTCCCGGCAATAGCCCGGCGACCGTCACTTATGACGCCAACGTTTCGCTCGCGAGCATCGCCACGCTGACCATGGAACTGGCCGGTCGCGGCGAAGGCGTCCAATACGATTCGCTGAACGTCACCGGCGATTTCACGCTCGGCGGCGCGCTGGATGTCGTCCTGCAAAACGGCTTTTCCCCGCAATCCGGCGACACCTTCAATCTCTTCGATTTCGATCCCGCGCGCCGCACTGGCACCTTTGGGAATATCCGGCTTCCCGCGCTCGCCACCGGTCTGAGCTGGGACAGCTCGAACCTGTTCGCCACCGGCGAACTCGCCGTTGTTCCCGAGCCCGCCTCCGCCCCTCCGGGGATGGCCATGGCGGCGGTGCTGCCGTCCCGGCGGATGGAGGCGATCATGGTGGTGGTTTGCCAGTGGCCGCACGGCGCGCTGGCATGACAACGCTGGCCACGCGGGGCGCGTCCGCGCGGGCGGCTCATGTTGGTTTTGGCCCCCGATTAGTCCAGGAAGATCGGCCGCGCCGGATCGAACCCGCCTTGGCGGCGCCGCCATTTCTAGCGCGCGTGGGCGATGTCCCGACGGTCCTGCTCGGTGGCGCGGAGCGTCTTTTTTATATGAGAGCCCCATCTTCGCCAGCACCACATGAATGGCTTGCAGGGAGCACTCCAAGGTCATGGCGTCGCGCAATTCCTGCAGAGTGCGATCTTTGCTTCTCACCCAGCAAGGAGCGCATCTGGCACCGGTGCTCGGCCACGATCCGGGGCTTGCGCCCCGCGAGGTGATGGCGGGGAGCAATGGAGGCAGTGTGACGGCGCTGCTGAAGCAGTTTTTTGACCACACTCAGCGAAACGGGGGAGCGCCGGGCCACCTCCTCACGAGTGCCTTCCCCCTCATCGTAAGCCGCCAGAATCCTCTCCCGTAAATCCACCGAAGTCGTCTTTCGATTACGCATTCCTGTCCCTACACCAAATACCTAAAAACGGCTATACTATTTCTTGAAACGCTCTAGGCGGCGGCCCCTGCAGTTCGTCGGAAAGACGTCCGAAAAGCGCCTTCAAAAACGCCGGTTCCACCAAGCTCTGGGCCTCGGAAAAACTGCACAGGCTCACGCGCTGGCCGCACACTTCGCGCTGCACCCGTTCCAGCCCGCTGGCGGCGCAGAGGGCGCGCATCGTGCGCAGGACCGGGTTGACTAGGCAGAAAAGAAACAGGCTCAGGTACTGCCCGTGGCGCAAGTGCAGGCGCGCGTCCGCCCAACTCGCCTTCACCCCTCGCTCGGCGGCCAGTTCGCCGACCCGCGGTCCGAAAGTCTCCAGCAGCCTCCAACGGCGCGGATCGGTCTCAGCAATGGCAGGCAACTCGGGCACGTCCGCAGCAAGCCGGAGGTCCACCCAGGATACCAATGACGATCTGATGGCAAATCCATGACTATCCCGTGCCAAAGATCACCGTAAAAAGGATACCGAACCCTACTGAGTCGGAGCTTGGGAACGAGGGCAAAAATTCGCGGAGGCGGTTGCGCCGGAGAGGCTTCGGCTTACGATGGCAATCTAACGGGGCATGATACCCCCCGTGTTCCCTCCCCTCTTCCCATGATTTCGCCCGCCCGAGTCCTCGCCCTTTTCACAATTCTCGTCGCGCTGATCCTCCCAGCCGCCGCCGTGCCCACGGTCACGACACTGAACCCAGCGGCAGGCTCGACCCTCAGCGCGCTGACCTCCATCACCGTGACTTTCAACGAATCAGTTGCGGGCGTGGACGCGGAAGATCTGCTCATTGCCGGGAATAGCGCCGACAGTGTGGTGCAGGCGGACGGGAGCGGCGCAAAGTGGACGTTCAATTTCACGCAGCCATACCCCGGAGAGGTTCTGGTTTATTGGGATGTCGATCATGCGATCACGAATCAAAGCGGCGTAGCTTTCGTACCAGGTTCGTCCTGGACTTACACTCTGACAGACTCGGTCGCGCCGACCGTTACGGCACAAAGTCCGCCGCCGGGCGCGACGGTGAACCGGCTGACGCAGTGCGAGGTAACCTTTAGCGAGGAGGTCTTCGGAGTGGATGCGGGCGACCTGCTCGTGAATGGCACGGCGGCGACGAGCGTCAGTGGCGTGGGTGCGGGGCCGTTTGTCTTCACTTTTCCACAGCCTGCAAATGGGACGATCAATTTCGCGTGGGCTCCCGCGCACGGCATCACGGACGCGGCGACCCTGCCCAATGCCTTCGCCGGTGGGAGCTGGACGGTGACGATGAACACGGCGCAGGCGACCGGGAATGTGGTCATCAACGAGGTGCTGGCGGCCAATGTGAGCCTCGACAGCAAGGTGAACCCTTTCGTGGATGAAGATGGGGCATTCAGCTCGTGGATCGAGCTGACGAATCGCGGCGCGGCAGCGGTCGATCTCGCTGGATGGTCGCTGACGGACGATGCGAGCAAGCCCGGGCAGTGGGTCTTTCCGACCGGCGCACAATCGATCATCGCGCCGGGGCAGTTTCTCGTCATCTGGTGCGACGGAAAAGATCGGAAGGCGCCGACAGGCGGGGCGAAAATGCACACCAACTTCACCCTCAAGGCGGGCGGTGAATACCTCGGGCTTTTCAGCGCCGCGCTGCCACGGGAGGCGGTGCACCAGTTTTCGCCAACCTACCCCGTGCAGCGTGGGGACGTGAGCTACGGCTTTGATTCTGCGGCTGCGCTCAAGTATTTCAGCACGCCGACGCCGGGAGCGGGGAACGGCACCAGCACGATCGCAGGCATCGCGCAGCCCGTGAGTTTTTCCGTGAAACGCGGCTACTTTAGCAGCGCCTTCGATCTCGTCCTTTCGACCACCACTCTAGCGGCGACCATTCGCTACACGACAAATGGGAGCGTCCCGACAGCAACGAACGGCACGGTTTATTCGGCACCACTTGCAGTTAGCGCGACGACCGTCGTCCGTGCAGCGGCGTTTGCGACGAATATGCTGAACTCGGATGTGGGCACGCAAAGCTACATCTACGTAGCGAGCACCCTTTCGCAGCCCGCGAGCCCCGCCGGTTACCCAACGGGCAACGTCTGGACGCCCAATCCCGGCACAATCGAGAACGGCAGCCGCGCCTACTACCAGGTGGATGCGGGAATCGTGGCTTCAAACAACGCAACGATCCGCGCCGGGTTAGCGCAAATCCCGACGATGGCGATTACGCTTCCGATCCCAGATTTGTTCGATCCATCGACCGGGATTTATTCTCACCCGCAGTCGAAAGGCCCGCAGTGGGAGCGCGGCGGATCGATGGAATTGCTCTTTCCCGACGGCTCCGAGAGCAGCTCGCAACTCGACTGCGGCATCCAGATTCAAGGCGGCTCAAGCCGTTCGCAGTCGAAAAACTTCAAGCATTCCTTCCGCCTCAGTTTCAAGGACGACTACGGCACTTCAAAGCTGAGCCGAAAGCTCTACTTGGATTCACCGGTCACTGACTTCGACACCTTCGTCATCGATGGCGGGTCAAACTACACCTGGGACTACGTGGGCGCGTCGAATCCCACCGACCAACGCCAGCGCGCGCAGCAGGTGCGAGATGCCTATACCAGCGATCTTCTCAATGCGATGGGCTGGCCGAGCTTTCACAGCCGGTTCATGCACCTCTACATCAACGGGCTTTATTGGGGGCTCAATTACATCCACGAACGGAGCGACCGGAGCTTTGCGGCGACTTATTTTGGAGGCGAAAAAGAAGACTACGACGTCGTGCGAAATACGACCATCGGCACACTTGAAGTGCAAACGACCACGCAGGGCTTCGTGACGCAGTCGCTCGTTCCAAACGATCCGCATCTTGTCACATGGAACGCGATGATGGCATTCGCCAATAGCGGCCTTTCCAACAACGCACAGTATCAGCAAATTCAGCAGTATCTCGATGTCCCGGCCTTTTGCGACTATATGATCGCGAACTTCTACACGGGCAATGACGACTGGCCACACCATAACTTCTACGGTTCGCGACGTCGAGTGCCGGGCGGGAAGTTCTACTTTACGATCTGGGACGCGGAACACACTCTGAAGTCAGCGACTTATTACGGAAAGTTCGATGCGACAGATGCAAATGGACCGGGGCAGTTGTGGGCAAATCTGCGGCAGAACGCTGAGTTCCGGCTTCTCTTCGCGGATCGCGTGCAAAAGCATTTCTTCAACGGGGGCGTTTGCTTCGTCGATCCCGCGCATCCAGCTTACGATGGGACGCATCCTGAATGGGATCGGCCGGCAGCGCTCTACATGAGGCGCATCACGGAGATCAACAACGCCATTGCGGCGGAATCCGCGAAATGGGGCGCATACACGATCTTTTATGGAATAACTGGCGGTGCCACCTACACGCGCGGAAATCAATGGCTCACCGAGTTGAACAACCTACTCGGGCTCCAAGCGAACACGGGCTACACGAACAATTATTTCCCGACCCGTTCGGCGAACGTCATCCCGCAATTTCAGTCACGGAGCCTCTTCCCTGCAAGCACTGCGGGAGCGCCGATCTTCAGCAAATTCGGCGGGCGGGTTTCGTCCGGGACAATGCTTACGATGACGCGCCCCGCGGGCACGAGCGGCACCATTTACTACACCACCAACGGCACCGACCCGCGCGTCTTTGGCAGCGGCCTACCGGCGACCGCCGCGAATGGCGGCTCGGCGCAAATCTACTCCACCCCGCTCTCACTCATCGCCAGCGGGACAGTAAAGGCGCGCGTGCTCAATGGCTCGACGTGGAGCGCGGTCGTCTCGGCGGACTTCGCCGTCGATTCGCCTGCGGTTGCGATTCGCATCAATGAGCTCATGTATAATCCGATCGGCGGGTCGGACTTCGAATTTGTCGAACTTAAGAACGTCGGCTCCGTCGATGTGAATCTCGGAGGATATTCTTTCATTGGGATCACGTTCCTCTTTCCCCCGAGCACGATCCTCGCCCCGGGTGCGCGCGTGGTGCTCGGCTCGAATGGAAACGTCGCCGCCTGGCAGGCTCGTTATCCGAGCGTCACGGCGGTCGGCTACTTCGATGGATCCCTCTCGAATAGCGGGGAGCGCATCGCGCTTCTCGATGTAAACGGCAACACGGTGACTTCCGTCACCTACTCGAACGCCCACGGCTGGCCCGCTGCCGCGAACGGCGGCGGCTCTTCGCTCGAAGTCAACGACGCCATTGGCGATCCAAATGATCCCGCCAACTGGCGCGCCAGCGCCGCGGCAAATGGAACGCCGGGGCTGCCCAACTCCGTGCCGGTAGCTGCATCCATCGAACTCAGTGAAGTGCTCGTGAAAAACGTCTCGATCAACATCGGCGGAATCGTCGCCCCGTTTATCGAGCTCCGCAACACCACCGGCGCGGCGATTTCGCTCGCGGGCTGGAGCCTGAGCAATGACGGCAACGTGCAGAAATTCGTCTTCCCCGCCGGCACCAGCATCGCGGCGAATGGCTACCTCTCCGTACTCTGCGACACCGGTTTCGGCGGTGCCCTTTTGCACACCGGCTTCGCGCTGAATGGCGGGCCGGCAGGCGACAAACTGCAGCTCTACAACGCCTCCTCCACGTGGGCGGACGGCATCGGTTGGGGTAATCAAATCGCCGATTTTTCGATCGGGAAAGTGGGCGGTGTCTGGGGGCTGACCGCTCCCAGTCCTTGCGCGGCAAACAACTCGGCGGCGACCGCATCCGCGGCTGGGAATCTCGTCGTCAATGAGTGGCTGACCAATCCGCCGGCCGGTCAGAATGGGTGGCTGGAACTTTACAACAAAAGCGCGACCCAGCCGGTCGCGCTGAAAAATCTCTTCGTCCAGACCAGCTCGCAGCTCTTCCAAATCACCGCGCTGGCGTTCGTCGCGCCGCAGGGCTGGCTTCAGCTTTTCGCCGATGAGCTGCCCGGCGCAAACCACGTCGATTTTACCCTGCCCGCCAGCGGCACAACGCTTTCGCTCCTCGACTCGACGGGCGCGGCGCTTGATTCCGTCAGCTTCGGCGCGCAGGTGCAGGGCGTTTCGCAGGGACGGAATCCCGACGGTTCGGCGACCATCGCGAGCTTCCCCGGAAGCGGCAGCCCCGGCGCGGCGAACTACGTCGCAAACTGGACCGGACCCGTCCTTGACGAAGCGCTCGCGAGCAATGTCGACGGCGCGTTGAGCCCCGCGGGCATTCACGCCGGGTGGATGGAAATCTACAATCCAACAGCAAGCGCATTCGCTCTCGGCGGAATGCGGCTCGGAGCCGCGGCAGACTATTCCACCGCGTGGACGATTCCCGCGGGAACCAGCATCGCTGCCGGGAGTTACATCGTCCTCTGGTGCGATGTGTCGCAACCCGCGAGCACAGTGGCCGGTGCGGCTCTCAATACCGGCTTTGCCCTCGGGACGACAAGCGGCGGCGCGTATCTTTTCAACTCCACCGGGCAGCTCGTGAACAAGGTAGAGTGGGGATTTCAAATCACCGATACTTCGATCGGACTCAGTGGCGGGACGTGGAAACTGCTCGCCTCGCCGACCCTCGGCGCGGCGAATTCGGCCGCTGCGGCGCTCGGAGCGGTCGCAAATCTGCGGATCAACGAATGGCTCGCCGCCCCCGCGAGCGGCACCGATTGGTTTGAGCTCTACAATCTCGATCCGGCTCCCGTCGCGATGGACGGCCTTTTTTTGACCGACGACCCGAGCGAGCTCGGCCGCACGAAATTCCAAGTCGCGTTGCTGAGTTTCATCGGCGCGAAAGGCTGGGTGCAATGGCGTGCGAACAGCACGCCGGGACTCGGGCGCAATCATGTCAATTTCAGCCTCGACGCGAATGCCGAGACGATCCGGCTCACGAACAACGACGTGAATTTCACCGCGATCGACGCGGTTACTTTCGGCCAGCAGACGACCGGCGTGAGCCAGGGCCGCATCCCGGATGGAGGCGCGATTCAACCCGGCCTCATCCCGACTCCAGCGGCGAAAAACGTGCTGCCGCCCGCGCCGAGCTTCAGCCTCCAGCCCGTGAGCCAGCCCGTGCCGCAGGGCGCGAATGTGACTTTCACCACGACCGCGAGCGGCTCAGCACCGCTGACTTTCCAGTGGAAATTCAACGGCACCGACATCCCTGGCGCGACCGGCACGAGCCTCACGGTCAATGCCGTGACACCGGCGAATGACGGAAATTACACGCTCGTCGCGACGAACACCGCGGGCATCGTCCCGAGCAGCGTCGCGAAGCTCACCGTCACGCAGAACTTCACGCAATGGGCCACCAGCAACAGCCTCACCGGCGGCAACGCCGCGCCCGGAGCCGACCCGGATTCGGATGGCGTCACAAACATTCAGGAACTGTTCCACCACCTCGACCCGAATGTGCCGTTCACCGCCACCGAACGCGACGCGCTGCCGAAAGTCGGCATCGAGCCCGCTACCGGCACGCCGCAATTTCTCACGCTGACCTACCGCACGAATCCCCGCGCGACCTTCTCGCTGGTCGAGCACCAAATCTCCCCAACGCTCGGCGCGGGCACTTGGACCACAGTCGTGCCCGATGTGACCGAGCAGCTAACGCCCGACGAGATCACGGGGGACCCGCGCGTGCGCGTGAAATTTTCGATCCTGCCCGGCGCCAACAAAAAATTCCTCCGCCTCCAGCTCACGCCTTAGCAGATCGAAACTCTTGAGGATCAGGATAAAGAGCGTGTCGGAGCGCCGGGCTTTCAGGACCACGCGCCGGCCGCGCAGCACGCAACGCTACCGTGGACGAAAACGCACTCAGGACGCGGCGCTGGCCGCCGAGTTTCGGCGCATCTCCACGGTGCATCCGCGAGCCGGCTGCCGGATGGAGACGGCACTGCTGAGGCGGGCCGGGATGGAGATCAACGCCAAGCGAGTGCAACGGTTGTGGCGGCAGGAGGGCTGCGCGTGCCCAAACGCCAGCTCCAGCGTACGGTGGCTGGGGAGAGCGAGAACGGCACGACGCGGCTGAGTGCCGAGCGAGTGAACCATGTCTGGAGCCACGACCCATTTGACTGCGCTCAGGACAGCCTTTCGTAATGGATCAAATCGAAGACGGCCGGCAGGTGAAGTGGCTGCCGATCTGAGACGAGTTCAGCCGGGAACTGGTGGCCTTCGAAGTCGAGCGGCGCATGGAAGTCAAGGATGTCATCCGCATTCTAGCAGCCTGTCGGACATCGCAGTTGTTCGCGGAGCGATGAGCGGGGGGGGCGGGAAAATTGAAAGGCGGGGCACCGCGGCGAGTGGCTCGCCGGAGGTGGTTCGCGGAGAAGCGGGGGTGGGCGGGCCTTGGCAGGGAGGCGCAGCGCGCGTTTTCGTCCGGCTTCAGGGCGGGCTGGAGCTGTGCATCGAGGTGGAAGAGCCGTTTGAGGTTGCAGGCCAGCGTCGCCAGGGTCCATTCGGTGCGCACTTTCTCGGGCGCGCAGGCTGAACTGCCGGAACCCCAGCGCCGCTTTGATGATCCCGAACACCGGCTCGATGGTCTGCTTGCGCAGCGCGTAGAGGGCGCGCCCGGCTTGGGTGGCGAGTCGGTGAGCCATCACGGCGGCGGGGCTCGCGCCGGGGTCGGCTTGCGCGTTGTAAGCCTGCGCGAAGCCCGCGCCGGTCTTCATGATCCGGCTCTCGGGGTCGGTGAAGTTGTATTGATCCTTGGCTCGCGGCCCTTTGGCGGCGCGCAGTTTTTCGAGCCCCGATTCTGCCGGCGGGCCACTTCCGCCGGCACCGTCAGCTCATCTTCGAGCGGCGTGCTGTCATGATCGGGACGATGATCCGCGCAGAGCAGCCGCACGGCGACCGGTTCGTGGGAGTTCTTTTCGATCTTGCGGCTGCTGAAAGTACCCGTGGCGTAGCTGTAG
The DNA here is from genome assembly GCA_038318725.1 of Chthoniobacterales bacterium. Classification (GTDB taxonomy): domain Bacteria; phylum Verrucomicrobiota; class Verrucomicrobiia; order Chthoniobacterales; family Chthoniobacteraceae; genus Chthoniobacter. The sequence continues at coordinate 17,772 of JBBQCM010000086.1, read as the reverse complement.
ATGAGCAGCCCGAGCATCAGCGAAGGCGGATACTGCTCGCTGCCGCTGCCACTGTGGTTGACGCGCGCGGCGCTCAAATCCAGCAGCCCGACCGCGTCCATGATGAAATGCACGAGATGATCCGGCGGCACCCAATCGCGCAGATCGGGCGGCAGCAAAAGCGGAGCGTCGCGGTCGATGTTGACGAAGCGCGCGGGCTTATTCTTTCAACCCACTCACCAACCTAGCCTTTGGATGCCCGACAGGCTGCTAGACGAGGCGGTGGCCTCGCGCGGGAGCGTGCCGGAGTATATTCGCAGAGACAACGGGCCAGTTCGTGGCGTTAGCGGTGGAGGAGTGGATTGAGCGGCGCGGGTTCAAAACGCTCTACATCAAGCTGGGCGCGGCGTGCGGAGTTCCTTTTGACGCGTGCTCAATGCTGCGATGCCGATGCTGTGCCGGCCTTATCCGAGAATGTCATGCGCCACGTTTCGATACACGAGAGTGAGGCGGCGAAGGGTGTTACCTCAAGGCCGGTTGCGCTTGGGCTATTCGAGCGGTTGGACGTTTGCCGTTTTGGCGTCCAGGCGAAGGACGTAGATCTGGCTGTTCGTGTCGGTGCCCCAGAGGCGATGGCGCTTCGGATCAAAGACGAGGCCGCAGGATCGTCCGTGTGGGAATTCGCGCTCGGTGCGGTCGCTGTTTTTGGTCGCCTTGTATTTGAGATCGAGCGTGACCCAGCGGTTGGCGGCGCAGTCGAAGGCGGGCGTGGATGTCTGGTCGCCAGAGTCGTTGAGATAGGACGCCATGAGGATGAAGTCGCCGTCGGGCACATAGACGCAGCGGTCGATGAAGGCGATGCGATGCGCGGCGTTCATACCCGGCGGGGTGAGCGCGGCGACGGTGCGCGTTTTTAGATCCAGCGACCATACCTGTCCGTCGTAGGGCGCCTTGCCGTAGGGCTTGCGGAACATGAGGACGCGGTCGCGTTTCGCGTCGTAGGCGATGGTGGAATTGTCCACTTCCGAACCGGGCAGCTTGTCGCCGTTGAGCGCGAGTTCGTTCCATTGCGCGGCGGCGTGGTCGAAGCGGTGGACCTTCCCATTTTGCCCCCAGCATAGCGCGCCAAGCGGCGTGGGGGTGAGCGTGAGGGTGTAGAAACAACTGTCGTAGCTCATCGCGGCGGGCTTGTCGCCGCGACCGATCCAGTCGCCGAGCGTCGGATCGTAGAGATAGAAATGGCGCGGGCGTCCGGCTTTCACCATGAGCCGGCTCGGCGGATCGTAGCAGTAGTTTTGATAGGTATGACCGGTCATCCACGGGCGGAGGTTGTAGTTGAAGCCATCGGGGTAACTCGTGTTGCTGTAGAGTTGGCCGAGCGGGAACTCGACGGGGAATGGCAGCTCCCAGCGGTTCGTGACGAAGTGAAAATGCGGAACGTCGGTACCGCCGTGCGCGCTGTGTCCGCCGCTCCAGCGCAGCAGCAGGTCGCGGTCGGGATCAAGGACGGCGGTGCCCCAGTCGCGATTGAGCTTCGGGCGGAACGGGGGATTGGTGAGGGTCCATTCGTTGGCCGGGAGCGCCTGGAGCGTGGCTTGAAATGCGGCGGCATCGGGCCGCGGGCCTTGCAGATAGAAGTCGGGATGCAGCGGACCGGTACGATAGGTCCGACTGTCGGCGGGGACGAGTTCGCCGCCACTCCACGCGCGCTTTTCGAGATCGAGCGTCCACGGGCCGTCGTGGAGATCGCGATACTGGCCGCCGACGTAGTCGGTATTCGCGGCGTAGGTGTAACCGCCGGTCATCGTGATTTTCCCATCGCCCGCAGCGACGAGGGAATGATTCGCGCGCGGCGGCGGTGCGCCGTCGGGGAAGAGCCGTGACCACCTTCGCGCCGCCGGATCGAAGACCCACGTGTCGTTGGTGAGGCAGTCCATGTGATCGCCGCCGAAGACGACGTAGAGCCGCGTCTTCGCGTCGTAGGCGATGCCATCGGCGCGCTGCTCTCGACCGCAAACGATGGAGCGCGGGGCAGGCTCAGCATCGAGGGATTCGGCGGCGAGTTCGAGTTGGACCTGCGCGCCAGCCATCGCGCTCAACAAGTCGGTTGTGATGCTTTTTATCGGCTGGCCCATCGCTTCCGCGGCACGTCGCAGATGCACGAGAGCGAAGGTGACGGCCTGCCTTTCACCGCCGCGCGCGCGCTCTTGCTCCGCGATGAGCGCCGCGATCTCCTTGGAAAACGCCGCCTGCCGCGGAGCGATCTCGCGCCGCGCAAAGTCCGCATCTTCGGCGACTGGATCGCCCTCAAAGTAATGATGCCGCACCGCGGCGCGGATGTTCTTCGCCTCGCTGCGCAGCGCCCACACGCGCTCCCGCAACGGCTGGAGTGGATTCGCCGCGCGGAGCTGCTCGTGAATCGGTTTCCATTCGCCGTTCTCCAAAATCCGCGTGTGCGCGCTGCCATCGTCCGCCTGCTGATCCTGCCCGCCAAACGCGAGACCGCTGCCCGCAGGCTCGCGACATTCCGCACTCCACAGAATGCGCTGCTTGAGATCCACGCTCTCAAGCCGGTAAGGCTTGCCGACATCCGCGGCCCATGAAACTCCTGCCGATGCGACAAGGATGACGGCGCTGATGAACCCGCGCATGGCGTTAATTGGCCGCGCCCTTGCTGCGCACGGAACGCTCGACGTAGAGCATCTTCGGCGGCGTATTGCCACCGGTCGCAATGTCGAAGATCGTCGCGGGGCCGGTGAGTTCGCGGGTGACGGTCTGCTCCGCGCCGTAGGTCACGCCGGCGCCGTTGAACTGCGGGCGTTTCGCCGGAGCTGTGGCGTCCTGCCAGGCAATTGTCACCCGCGCACTCGCGCCCGCGGGAGGCGGCGCGTCCGCCGATGCGGTGACGCGGTTCGCGCCGGATTTTAGATAAGGCAGCACCCCGCGATTGTGCTCCACCACGGCGACGACGGCGAAGCTGCGCAGCGCCTTCGCAAACTCCGCGCGAAAGCAAACGTCGTATTGTTGCTTCACTAGCTTGGAAACGTCGCCCGCGGCACAGGGCTTCCACGACTTCCCGTTGTCCGTGGAAATGGAAAGCGTGCCGTCGCCATCGAACGTCGCCTGCACCTCCGCGCTCACCCATGCGTAAGGCAGCGGCAGACGAAATACGGCCGCGCCTTTCCCTCCCGTCGCCGTCAATCCTCCGCCGCTGGCTTTGGCCTCGGCCAGGCTGATGTCCGCCACGTCCGGACCTTGGGAAAAATCCGGTCGATAGGTAAAGCTCCCATTCGCCCACGATCTCGGTCCGTAGTGCTCGAAGACCGGCCCGAGCACCGGATCGTTCCGAAAATCCTTCGTGCCGCAACTGTGCTTCGGCGCGCCCCCGCTCACCGCCCACGCCTTGTCCTCGCCTTTCCACTCCAGCCGCAGCGTCGAGCCGCAGGGCAAACGCAGCTTCGGTGAATAGCCCTCGTCGCGCCAAGTTACCGACGCCCAGCCCTTCGAGTCGCCGGCAATTTTCCGGCTCTTCACGCCGGTGATGATTCCCTCCGGCGAGTCGCCGCAACAAAGGTGCGACGGCGCGGCGCGTCCGTCTTTCACCGCATCCATCACGAGCGACGCATCCGCCGCGATCTCCTCCTGACTAACGATGTGGCTCTTGTCCTTCGACCAAAAATAGCACTTCAGAAACACGTCAAAGTAATGCCACTTCCCGTCGTATTTCACCTCCACGGTCGTGTGCCCGGGATCCGACCAACCGACATACCGGCACTCCCAACCCGCCGTTTCATAAAGCGCTTTCAGCACCGTGTGCTGACCACCGCAAAGACCCCAGCCATAGACATTCAGCAGCTTCAGCGGACCCACGCTCTGCGGCGCATTTTCCGTCGCGTAGGCCTGGTGGAAAATCGCGTGATGCAACCAGTCGTAAATGGCCACCGCCTTCTCATCGTTCGTCTTCGCGCCCGCCTGCGCCGTCACGTCGCGCACGATATTCTCCGGCGAAGTCGTATCCACGCAGTGACTGGCCGTGACCTTGAAATCCTGCATCGCCGCACGCAGCGGCAGTGAGGTGAAGATGAGGGCGAAAGCGAGCGCTGCGGAATGACGATTCATGCCGGGACAATCGCGCCGATTTTCGCCGCTTTGAATGATTTTCTCCGAGGGTCGATCTCATCGCGGGAGACTTTTCCCCCTTACAATCAACTCGCGCGTGCAACCGTGATCGAGGAAGGAGCGTTCGTGCGCGGCGCGAAGGCGTGACGCTCGGCGATCCGGCGGAGAGTGACGCTCCGGCGTCCATGCAGAGTGCGCTCCGCGTGGTGCAGAATTCCGCTACCGCGGCACGCATTCACCAACGCCTGCGCGATCCTTCCACCGGCCGCATCACTCCGCGCGATCTCAAAAGCCCATATCCTGGGAACGCGTCGGCATTGCGCGCCCTCAAGCGCGACCTGCTCAAGCGCATTGGCGAGCTCGCCGCCGGTTGGAACGCCTTGGGTAGCACGCCACGGCTCCAAGCGCAGCCCGGCGGCGGTCATCAACACGTTCCGCGTCTTCCGCATCATCCTCACAAACGCGGTGAAATACGTGACCAGCGTGGGGAGCTACGACCGCCGCATCCAGGCGGCCATCAACATCCAGTGAAAGAAGATGCAGCGCCGCGCGGAGTTCCTCCTCACGGGCGCTCTCTGGCAAGCGGGGTGGAAGTAATTCCGAGCCGGACTGGCTTATGCCCGCGCCCTACTGGCTCGAGGCGTGACAATGAAAATCGCGATAATAGCCGCTTGACGCATTTTCATATCATGGATGATATACAATCCATGATTCATTCCAGCGGCACTTCCTTGATTCAGCAACCCGAAACTCGGGGCGCTTCGCGTCCTTTCAACGGCGCGGGCGCGGCTTCGGTCCCTCCCGTGAAGTCCCTGCGCGAGTTCATTCGCGATGCTTTGCTCGACCGCATTGCGCGCGGGGATTTGCCGCCGGGGCAGCGGGTGGTGGAGGCGGTTTTGGTGAAGGAGTTTGCCATCAGCGCCACGCCGGTGCGCGAGGCCATTCGCGAACTGGTGGCGATGGGGGTGCTGGATGCGCAGAACAACAAGGGGGCGTCGGTGCGGCAGGTTTTGCTGGAGGAAACGATTGAGGCTTTCCTTGTGAGGGGCGCGTTGGAGACCCTCGCGGGGCGCACGGCGATTGGTGGATTGAAGGGGCGTTTTGCGGCGTTGCGGCGGGAGGTGAAAGGCATCGAAGAGGCCGCGCGGCGCAAGGACTTCGCGGCGTTTCAGGAGCACAATCAGGTTTTTCATCGCACCATCGTCGAGGCGGCGGGGAACGCGATTTTGCTGAAGACTTGGGACTCGCTGTTCTTTCAGGTGCGGACGCGGTGGACGATGGATTATCTCCAAAGCTTCGACCCGGTGGCCATCGCGCGGGAACACATCCCCATTGTGGATGCACTCGAAAGCGGGGAGCCAAAACTCGCGGCCTCGCTGCTGGCTTCGCACTCGAATCACATCGTCGAGTTTTTGAAAACGGAAGCGGAGCGTCGCGATGCCGCGGCGGCTCCCGCCAAAACCACTCGCACCATCGGCTCGGCGAATACCGCAAAGCTCAAAACCATTTCCAAGAAATAATTTATGAACTCATCCATCAACCGTCGTCACTTCCTGAAATCCTCATCGCTGCTCGCGGGCGCGGTGGCGCTGCCGCAAATCATTCCTTCGCGATTGCTCGGTGCGGAGGGGCAGACGGCACCGAGCAATCAAATCACCGTCGGCTGCATCGGAGTGGGCGGCATGGGGACGAGCAACATGCAGAAGTTTCTCGGCCTCTCGGGCGCAAAGGTCGTGGCCGTCTGCGATGTGTCGGAAGAAAAACGCGCGAAGGCGAAGAAGCTGGTGGATGAAAAATACGGCGACACCGGTTGCGCGATGCTTGCCGACTTCCGCGAACTGCTCGCGCGGAAGGAGATTGACGCCGTCTCGATTGCCGCGCCGGACCATTGGAATGCCTTTCTCGCCGTAGACGCCGCGCGGGCGGGCAAGGACTTGTATTGCGAGAAGCCGATGGGTGTTTCGCTGGAGCAGGGACAGGCGATTCGCAAGGCGGTGCGGGACGCGAAGCGCGTGTTTCAAGCGGGCACTTGGCAGCGTTCGCAGAAGCATTTCCGGCAGGCGTGCGAACTCGCGCGCAATGGTTACCTCGGGAAAATTCACACCGTCGAAGTCTCCACGGACGGGCCGCAGTTCAAGGCCGGCTACAAAGGTCCGCGCGTCGTGCAGCCTGTGCCGCCCGTGCCGCCGGGCTTTGACTGGAAGCTGTGGCAGGGGCCCGCTCCGGAACGCGACTACCATCCTGCGCGACATAGCGGCGACTGGTTCCTCATCAATGATTACAGCAACGGCTTCATCGTGAACTGGGGCGTCCACCATCTCGACATCGCGCTGTGGGGTTTGCCGGAGTTGGGCACGGTGCCGTTCGAGGTCGAGTGCAAGGCGAGTTACCGGGATGAAGGTTTCACTGACAACGTGAACCAATGGAACGCGACCTACACTTACGCGAACGGGTTGAGGCTGATTTTCAAAGACCAGTATCAGATGAAGACGGGCTGCCGTTTCTACGGTGAGACGGGCTGGGTTCACGTCGACCGGCCCGGCATCGAAGGAGCGCCCAACGCGAATCTGAAAATCGAACTCAAGCCCGAGGACAAACCGCTCCACAAATCGGACCATCATCAGGGCAACTTCATCGAGTGCGTGCGCTCGCGGAAAGACCCAGTCTCGGATGTGGATGCCACGCTCACCGCGTCTTACATGGGCATGGTCGCGGACATCGCCGCGCGTCTGCAAACGAAGCTCAAGTGGGACCCGAAGGCGGAGCAGTTCATCGGCAACGACGCGGCGAATGCGATGCTCAAACGTTCGACGAACAACGGCTGGACCCTTTGATTTTTCACCCGATGAAACGAACACTTTCCATCACTCGGTTCCTTCCATCACTTGCCATCGCAGCGTGCGGTATTTTCGGGGCAACCCCTTTGCTCGCGCAGCGCCCGATGCCGCCCGTGTCCGACGCCGACGTGGCGCACTTGCGGCAAAGCATCCCCGCGCAAGCCACGGCCAAACCTGCCGCGCCGCGACGCGTGCTCATCTACAATTTCACGCGGGGCACCTACCACGATGAAGCCATCGCGTGGGCCACGCGGGCGCTGGAGTTGATGGGGGAAAAGACCGGCGCGTTCACCACCACGGCGAGCTTCGAGGCCAGCGTCTTCACGCCGGAGATGCTGCGCGTGTTCGACGCCGTGGTGATGAACAACACGATGCTCAACGTATTCGGCCCGCCGGAAACCGAGGAAGCGAGGATGCGGGCGCTGATTGATTTCGTGCGCGGTGGCAAAGGCATCGTCGGCATCCACGCCGCGAACGTATGGGAGAAGGACGCGGCCACCGCGACCGAAACGGAGTTCCGCCAGCTCATCGGCGGGCGCTTCCGCAATCACCCGTGGGAGTTCGACGCGGCGCACCTTCGCGTGGAAGACCCCACGCATCCGCTCAATGCCGCGTGGGCTGGCAAAGCCGCGCTGCCGCTGCCGTGGCGCGATGAGTTGTATCAATTCGACCCGCCGTATTCGCGCGAAAAAGTCCGCGTGCTCTTCGGCCTCGACCTCAGCGAGACGGCGGATAAAGGCCAGCGTCCGGACAAGGATTATCCGCTCGCGTGGATTCAATCCGTGGGCAAGGGCCGCAGCTTTTACACCGCGCTCGGCCACAACAAAAACGCCTTCCGCGATCCCGCGTTTCTCCGGCTGCTGCAAGACGGCGTGCAGTTCGCGCTCGGCGATTTGCCCGCCAACACCACGCCCGTGCCGCAGCCGGAAGCGGATTTGGAGAAGGGCTTCGTCCCCGTCTTCAACGGCAAGGACCTGACCGGCTGGCGCGGTGACGCGAAGTATTGGTCGGTGCAGGATGGCTGCATCACCGGCATCACGCCGCAGGGTGGGATTTCGGAAAACAACTTCCTCATCTGGACAGGCGGCGAGCCGGCGGATTTTGAAATCAAGCTCTCCTACAAACTCGAAGGCGGAAACTCCGGCATCTATTTTCACAGCAAGGAACGCCCGCCCGGCAGCGAGGCCGAAATGCTCGTCGGCCCGCAGGCGGACTTCTCCGCCGACCACGTCTGGACCGGCGTGGTCATGGAATATTTGCTCCGCGAAAAGCTCGCCGAGCGCGGCCGCAAAGTCCTCTACACCGAGCAGGGCGAACGCAAAGATGCCGGTTCCGTGGGCGACCCGAAGGAGTTGCTGAAGGTCGTGCGCGACAACGATTGGAACGACTACCACGTCATCGTGCGCGGCAATTTGATCCTCCTCCGCATCAACGACGTGGTGATGAGCGAAGTCCGCGACCACGACCCGCGCCGCGCCCTCAGTGGCCTGCTCGCCCTGCAAGTCCACACCGGCCCGGTGATGAAAGTGCAGTTCAAAAACATCCGGCTGCGGCAGTTTCCCGGCCCGGCTCAGAATCAGTAGGACAGAACAATTGAGGACAGGAAAATGAAGACCCGAATTTCCACGGCCAGCACTCCCGGACGCGGACGAGGCACCACCTAAGAAAGACAAAGTAAGAAAGACAAAGGAACAGACCTAGGAACAGACCTTTTATCGCCAGTCGGACCTTTTATCGCCAGTCGTCAATGGCCACCGCCTTCTCGTCGTTCGTCTTATACCAAACTCAGTTGAAGACTGGACGATACGAATCGGTGCGTTGCGCGATTTCCTTCGGTTCTCGGACTTTGGAAGGTGTCGGTTTTCAACTGTGTTTGGTATTAGCGTGGGCTTGAGTCGCCACTCACCGAGCGCCGCAAACAATTTCAGCGGAAAAACTTCCGCACGATCTCGCGGGGCGTGGCGATGACCGGGGCGGCCACGTCGAAATCCCGTAAGAGCAGCGTCAGCCGTTGGAAATGCAGGCCGCGCAAATGGGCATCGCTCGTAAGCAGGATGCCGCAGCCGAGCAAGGCCGCTTCCGCGAGGATGAGCGCATCGTGCGCCTCCTCATCCGGCAGCAGGCCGCGCGCGCGGACAGTCGCCGCGATGACCTCGACGATGCCATGCCCTACCGGCACGAGGTTCACGGGCTGGATGCCCCATTTCAAGGCGAGCGAACGAAGCGCGGTTGGGCGGCGGCCCGCACGTCCTCCTCCGCGGCGAACTCGCGCAGGTAGGCCAGTTCGAGGACGACCGTGGGCGGGGCAATCAGCCGTGCGCCCGCGATGCGCTCGCGGATGACGCCCACGGCATCCGCCACATTTCCGACTTCCCGCGCGAGATCGAGCGGGACGTTGGAATCAACGGCGAGCAGCATTCTCCGGCTCGCCGTAGATCGTGACCATCGCGACCGCCATCAACCTTTCGCGCTCGGCGTCCGTTAACTTGTTCATCGCGGGCCGGTACTTTTCGACGATGACGGTGCCCGGTGTCTTTTTTTCCTGAGCCGCCATGGCGCGCTTTTTCGGTTTGGTCACGGTGGGACAGTGCATCCCCGGTTTGCGCACGTCAACGGGAACTCCCGAGCAAAAAAGAGCGAATCCGCGCACGCCGCTGGATGGAGGCGGAAAACAGTGGACGCTGGCGGAAATGTTCCTACTAATGATCCTACTTAAGGCAATTCCTATCCGTAAGTAACTGATAATAAGGGAAGTGGAGGCGAAGGGAGTTGAACCCTTGTCCTGATGTCTCTCGCCACAGGTTTCTACATGCTTAGCCCGTCCTTGATTTAGGGAGAGATGCGATTGGCGGGCAAACTGCCCTCTCCCGAGCGTCCACGAAATCGATTCTCCCTCGGGCGCGGTCGCTCCGCCTCCGGGATAGCCTGCTGTCGTCGCCCCCGCCGCTAGCAGGCGTCATGGCGGGGACGAAGCGGTCAATTAAGCCGCAAGAGCGAGATCTTCGTAATCGTTCGCGTTTATTTGTTTGCCCGGGAGTTTAACGAGGCCAACCAGGCTTCCTCGGCATGCGGCCTGTGTCTCGAACCAACAGTCGAAACCAGTACGCCCCCTTTTTGAGGAGGCGGCAAAGTAATGTGCATCCGGCGATATGCAACGGGCATTTGCCGTGCTTTCGCTTTTTGCGCGTTACATCCGCTCGACTTCGCGTCTCTCGACAAAGATCTGCAAACCTTCGCGCGAGAAATTTTCCATGAACGGCTCGGGGTTGAGCGCCTCGGGCATGAGCACCCCGCGCTCCTTGAGTTTGCCGGTGACGAGCAGTTTCGCCGCGAGTGCGGGCGGGATGCCGGTCTGCACGACGGTCAGCGAATAGCCCCATTTCTCGTAGGTGTCGCGGTGGCTGTCCATCGTATAAATGAAGTATTCCACGCGCTTACGCTCCTTTGTTCCACGGACTTCCGTGCCGACGCACGAAAAGCCGTCCACGGTCGCGCCGAGCTGGGCGGGCTTGGGAAGGTTCGCGGTCGCGACGCGGATGGGGGCAACTTCGACGCCGTCAACCTTCACCTTTTTCCAAGTGTCGAGGTTGAGCAGGTCGATCGACTTAGCCACGTTCACCATCTGGTCGGAGATGGCGTATTTGAAGACGGAATACTTGACGCCTTTCTCAACGAAAGGCGGGTAGATACCGAGGGAGACGCCCTCCTCGTGGGCGACAGCATAAGTTTGCTGAAGGCCGATCGGATCGGGGAAGCGGTACCAATCGACCTCGGTCTCCAGCGGACGCCCGCCAGTGACTTTGCCGTCCTTTACGTAGTAAGGTACGGCGTTGAGTTCCTCGAAGAGAGTCTCGGGGGAGAAGAGGACAGCCAGGCGGTAGCCTTTGACGATGGCGTTGTCGGCATCCAGCACGCGGATGCTGCTGGCGGTGTCGAGCCGGTCCATCGCCCAGCGGGCGAAGATATTCACGGCCCCGGGATCGCAGCCCATGCAGAGCAGGCCCGCGAGATCGCGCTCGAGATAGGGCTGGTGATACTTTTCGATCTCAGCCTCGAACGAATTCTTGCCTGCCTTCTTTACCCCGGGTGCCGAGTAAATATCGGCGGCCATGTCGATGTAATGCGAGCCCGCTTTCATGCAGGCATCGAGGATCGAGTAGTTCGTGTAGCAATTACAGGCGTTCAGGGTGACGGCGATGGTGTGCTGGGTCATCGCCGCCGCGACCTTCGGCGTCTCCATCGCGTTCAGGGTGATGACCTCAAATCGGCTGTTTCTGGTGGCGTTATGCAAGACGTGCGCATAGGTGGGATCGATGTCGGCGAGGATGATCCGGTCGAAGCACTCGTAGTCGTGCAGCTTGCGCCCGATGACGGATCCGACTCCGCCGAGGCCGATAACCATTGCGTTTGGCATAATGTAGTCAACCGCCGTGTTGGCGGAGTGCGAGTGCAGGATACAGATGCCTGAAGCTCAGCGCAAGGCTCCTAGGACGCCCACCGTGGCGGCGAGTCTTTCGCGTTCAAAAGATAACTCTTTGACGTGGAGGGGGGTAAACTAAGTCCGTGAACATTATATGAGAGTTATTCTGAGAATCACATCAGGGGCAGTGGTCCATGGAATCTGGTTGGGTGACAGCAAGCATTGAGATTGCAAATCACCATAGGCGCTCCTTCGTCGCACCAATCCATGGGGTGAGTGATGGACCGCCGCTGGCTACCGCTTCGCCGCGGGCGCGGGGATTTTCTTGAACCGCTGGGTGAGTTCCACGAGCGGGCCTTCGACGCCCAGGCGCTCGAGCGAACTCGCGCCGACGAAGCCAACGCAATCGGTGTGCTGGTTCACGTAGGCCGCGTCGTCGGGCGTGGCGATGGGGCCGCCGTGGGAGAGGAAGAAGATGTCCTTGCGCCCGGTGGAGCGCGCGCCTTCGATGATCACCTGAGTGCGGCGCACCGCATCGTCCATCGAGCAGAGCGCCCCAGTCACGCCGATACTCCCGCCGACGGTCGTCCCGACGTGCGCGATGATGGCATCCGCGCCGACATCGGCCATGCGCTTCGCCTCCTCGGCGGTGGCGACATAGACGATGGTGAAAAGGTCCATCCGGTGCGCGAGCGCAACCATTTCGAACTCCTTTTCCACGCTCATTCCCGTCTCCTCCAGCACGCGGCGGAACTGCCCATCAACGATGGTGTGCGTGGGAAAATTGTTCACGCCGCTGAAGCCCATGTCTTTCACTTTGCCCAGCCAGTGCCACATGCGGCGGCGCGGGTCGGTGGCGTGGACGCCGCAGATGACGGGCACTTCCTCAACGATGGGGAGGACCTCGTATTCGCCGATATCCATGGCGACTTGGTTGGCATCGTCATAGGCCATCAGCCCGCAGGTTGAGCCATGCCCGGCCATGCGGAAGCGGCCCGAATTGTAGATGATGATGATATCCGCCCCGCCCCGCTCGATAAACTTCGCGCTGATGCCCGTGCCGGCGCCGGCCGCGATAATGGGTTCCCCACGGTCGAGCGCGGCCTGCAGGCGGGCGCGGACTTCGAGGCGGGTGTAGGGATTTCCTTTTCCGGTCCAGGGATTGGGCATGATCGTGGGTGGTTGGGTTTTGCGTTTGAAAAAGCGCGCTCTTGGGGAAAACGCGGGACGGCATACAAACAGCGGGAAGCCGTGGGGAAAAGGATTTGTGCGTTTTTGATAGAAGATGGTGGAAGAGCCAAAACAGCGGGCGCGTCCCCCCCTCAGTCGGTCATCTCGCTGCGCTAGCGCGCGGTGGCGGTGCGTATGGGAGCCGTGATCGTCTGCACCGCGGCGGCCACCCCGGCAGCATCAGTGGCGATGATGTTCAGCGCGTCGTATTCGCCGACGAAGGGCGAGCGGGTGTTGATGACCGCGGCCTCGGCGGTTGGTGGGATGACAAAGCCGCGGGGGAAGATTTCAGCACGGAGTTGGTCGAGGAGCAAGACGTTGTTCGCCGGCGTGCCGACGAGGATGAGGTCGCTCGGGATCGTCCTCCACTGCGGATAGCGGTGCGGCGAGCGCAGCGGCTGCAGGCTCTCGACGACTCCGCCGGGTGCCACGGTGCCCTCGCTGACGATGCGGCCCTGCTGCTCGTAAAAAGACCGCAGCGTCTTCACCTGCGCGGTGAGCTTCGCGTCTTTCTGCTGCTCGGGCGTGAGCGCGATGGTCAGCGCGACGTTCTTTCGCGCGGCGAATTTTTTTACTTCCGCGGGCTCGTTCACCCGCACCGTGACCGGCGGCTCCATGCGGATCGTCGGACGGATTTCCACGCGCGCGGACTCGGCCAGGCCAGTAAGCAGTTCGGTCGCCGTGACGAGGTAATCGCCGGCGTCCGCTTCGCTCAGCGGCAGGCGTGTGGTCGCCCCGGTGGTGGAGTAAACGGTGGCTTTGTCGTTCACGCCGGTGACGGTGATTTCGACCGGCACGCCGTTCATCGGTGGCGCGCCGGGCATCGTGACCAGCGCCTCGTAAAAGCCCGCGGAGCCTTTGTTCACAGCCACCTCCGGTTTGGTCACTTCGCCGGGCGGGAGCGCGTACCAGCGAAAGCCGTCGGTCGTCAGATCGACGGTCGCGGCTTCCTCCGGGGAGATCTTTCGTCCCAGACGCACGTCGTAAATCGGGCGTTCGGTGTTCCAGCGTAGCACGCCGGTCTGGGGCTTTACGTAAAGGCTGGCGTTGGCTTTCGTCTTCCACAGTTCGGGTTTGGTCGCGCGCGGATCGGCGGGACGAACAAACTCCTTCGACTCATCGCCCTCGGCGAATGCCTGGTTCACCACGGTCACGTATTGCGTGTCAGCGCACTGTGTCGGAATCGCCCAAACGACCGGGCTGTCTGACGCAGCGATGGGCCCGGGCACGCCCTCCATCGCGGCGCGCAGCCTGGCAATATTCGTCGCGTTGCGTGCGAGAAGCAGCGCCGTTGCATCGACATTTGTCTGCGGGGTGTAGGCGGCGATCTGCAGCCCGGTCTTCGTCGCGGGCACTGGGCAGACCGACTCGTCATCTGCGAGGATGCGCCCACCACCGGCGAGAAAATGCTGGAGCGGCTGGTCGAGGCCCGGTCCCCAGGTCCATGTTGCGTCAGGTTGGTCGAGGCCGGTGAGGAGGATCGCTCGCATCGACGGTGGCAGCGGCCCCCGCGTGAGCTCTTGATAAGTGATGACGCGCGCCGGCCAACCCGCGGCGTGGCAGAGAAAGAGCGCCTCCGTGACTTTGCCCTCATGCGAACCCTGGAGCAATTCCTCCGCGCTGGCGCCTTCGCGCGCGAGGACGCGGCGCAGCACGGTCTGGAGGTGGCCGTAGAGAATGCCAATCACCGGCTGGGGCTCGGTGCGCGCATAAACGCCGCCGTATTTGCGCATCCACGCGTTCATCTCTTGCTGGGCCGCGAACACGTCAGCCCGCGCGGCATCCCCGGTCGCGCTGGCGAGAAAGTTGGTCCCCACGCCCTGCACGCCGCGCGTCAGCGCCAACGCGCAGGCCCGCTGCCAGGCTTCGCGGCCGTACAGGAATTTGAAGTTGTCGAGAATGGTCCACGTCCGCTTTTTCGGCGAGTAGCTGCGGAGTCGATCGACGAGCGCGACGTTGTGCAGCGGCTTCGCGGCGTGGAGTTCGTTCCAGTCGTAGGCCTGCTGCGTGGTCAGCCCCTCGAACATCAAGCGGCCGGGAATGCTCGCCCACGGCCAGCCGCCGCGCCCGCCCCAGCCGGGCGAACTGCCAAAAGAGGCCGTGGTGAAAATGAGCGCTGGATCGACCTCGCGCACCGCCTCGGCGAAGTAGCCATACTGTCGGAACGACGTTTCGTAGTGCTCGACGTATTTGATGAACTCCAGCGTTGTCTTCACCGGCTCCTCATATGGCAGCTCGCGCGGGCCGAGGCTTGGCGCGCGCGGCAGACGCGGCTGCGGCGAGCCGAAAAAAGCGCTCATTCCCTCGCCCCACGGGCGGTCGGGAATCGGCGGCGCCCAGTGCCAGGAGGAGACATAGCCGCCGTTGTCCGCACCTATGTCGAGGCCCGCGAAATTCGGCAGCCGGGCAAAACGTTGCGCGGCGAGCGATAGGCTGCGGTAGAGCGGCGCGTGCCAGTCCGGCACCGTATGCGCGAAGAAGGCGAGGTTTGGATGTTGCAGCGACGGACGGTTCCAGTTGTTGTCGTACTGCAGCCCGAGCCGCACGCCGTGCCGGGCCAGCGCCGCCGCGCGCTGCTCAAAGCTGTCCGGCTCCGCGGGCGCAGGCAGCGTCTGCGCGGGATCGAAGATCGTGTCCAAGCCCAGCTCCGCGGCGCGCCCGGCGTATTCGGCCGCATTATCGCGCTTTTTAAAAAAGCCGCCGCTCATGCCGTGCGGCAGCGCCGCCGCATAGATGGTGAGCGGGGAGCGCGCAACGTCCATTCCAAAGTGCCGCTGCAAGCCGGCGGGCGGCTCAGGCACAGAATCCGCGGGCCGCGGCTGCGCCAGCGCGCCGAGGTCGGCGGCCCACTCTTTGGGGTTTGGAAAGCTCTCCGGCCGCGTGAGGTTTTGCACCGTGATCCGCGGCCCCTCGCCCGCGAGCGGCGTGTTCAGCGCGAAGAGCACCTCACGCGGATTGCCCAGCTTCACCGGCTGCAACCCCGTATCGAGCAGAACCGGCGGACGCCCGTCCACGCTTAGCTCGTAGCGATGCCCCGGCACATTTTGCGGCAGGAGCAGCGTGAGCGAGCGCCACGGCCCGGCCTTGTGGTAGATCACGTTCCCGTCCGCCTTCACTCCCACATTTTTCACCACCGGCCCGCCTTCGCCTTTGATCTGGACGGGGAAAAGCCAAAGCTCGTAACGTCCGCTCATCGCTTCGCTGGAATTGGCGCAGCGCGCGGTGGCGTCGGCGGTGTAGAGGTGCCGTCGGCCCGCGCGCCACTCCATCGCGCGGAGCCAGTGATTCCCAGGCTGGATCACGTTGTCGCCCCGCATTTGGAAAGGTGACGCTGCCTCCGCGCCCGAGCGCAGCTTGAGCGGCACCTTTTTCTCCGCGACGTCGCGAAAAATCGGCTGGCCATCGAGAGTGAAGTCCGGCCAATCCACAGCATCCGGCGCCTCCACATCGCGCCGCGCGAGCTGCCGCGTCGGCGCGAGGCCATTGCTCAGGCCGAGCGGCAGGTCGTAGCGCACGAGGCTGAGCTGGCCGATGAAAGCCGGCGGCGCTTCCGCGGCAGGCGCGACACCGGCGATGAGCGACAAGGCCCAGGCGGCGAGTCTGGGGAAGGACAGGCGCATGAACCATCAATGCCGCCCGCGGGCGTCGAAGGAAAGCGCGAATCCTCAGTCCTAGGGCAGCGACCGCACTTGGATGTCCTTAAAGGCCGCCTTCGTCAGACAGGTGCCGATGGAAAAATCTTTGCCGGTCTTGATCGGATCGGGATCGGTCCACGAGCCGACCACTCTGCCGTTGCGGGTGACTTCGATCACCCCGGTCCCCGTGTCGCAGATGATGCGCAGGTCGATCCACACGCCGTTTGCCGCCTCCGCCGGAAAGGTCTTCATGCTCCGTGGCCCGTCGTTCACGACCTTGTAGATCGACACCTCCGCCTTCCCCTTCTCATTGAGCGCATCGGCGATGAGGTAGCCGTTGCCGCGCTCCAGTCTTTCGCCCGCGTCGCACATGATGTAGATCGTGGTGCAGGCCGACTTGCCGCCGAAGTAGCGCTGCTTCAGCCGGTATTCCATTTTGCCACTTTGCGGGATGGTGGTGTAGGCGCTGGAAACCGTGTCCTTCACGTCCATCTGGGCTATCTCGGTATCGCTCACCACCGTCCACTTCCCACGCGGCATCTTCCAGCCCGTGCGGAAATTCCCGACTGGCGGTGCCACCACCGGTGCCGGTGGCAGGGCCGCCATCCGCGCCAGCAAATCCGTCGCGCCCGGCGGCACAAACGCCACCGCGTTGGCGATCTCGATGGTCAGCCGCGCGGCCTCCACGCGCTTGAGCCGCACTGCCAGCCCCACGGTGCCCTGCATCGTTCCGGTTTTCTTGCCATTCTGGTAAAGCTGAAGCGGCACAACCTGAGTGAGCTTGATCTCTGCCGGCCACAGCTTCGGATCGGCGGCGAGTTGCTCGATGGTGAACTGCGCCTGCAGCCGCGCGGTGCAAAGAAGCGTGGTGAGCAGAAGGAAAAAAGGCCGGACGTTCATGCGAGGGTCGCGGACGCTAGGCCCGCGCCCCTCAGCCTCGCAAGCGGAATTGCCGACCACAGTATCCGCGAAAAACCGCACTTGCGGCGCAAAAAATTTCTGCGATACCTGCCGCCCTCGCACCAAGCAAAGCCAGTGTAGCTCAGGGGTAGAGCAGCTGTTTCGTAAACAGCAGGTCATGGGTTCGAATCCCATCACTGGCTCCAGATTTAAATCCTTTGTCCGTCAATATTTGCAAGCGATTGGCCTTCCCAATCACCGGACAAAGTTTTCTTCGCTTGGACACTTCTTGGACACTTTTTCGCTTCCAAGCCCTGCTCTGGCTTCGCGCGCACCGCGGAATCCGGGGAATTCTCCTCCCGCGCACTCCGTGTCCGATGCAGTTGGGACTGCCGGGCAGGGCCGTCCCTCGCGCGCGCACGCCTGCACGTATCGGTCGGGAAAATACCCCCTGCCTTACGCCGCCTTGGCCAGAAACGCTTGCGCGTCCTCAACGCTTAGCCGGAGGCATTCGCCCTGCCATGATTTGCCGAGCAGCGCAGCAAGCCGCTCCTTTTCGGCCGACGTGGGCAGGCTTCGCCAATGAGGGCGAAAGGTAATGGTGAAGTCCGCATCTTCGGGCGAGCGCTTCAAGACTACCGCCCATTTGCGC
>JBBQCM010000085.1:0-28376 GCA_038318725.1 Chthoniobacterales bacterium | reverse complement strand
CCTCGCGGCCGGGGGGGGGGCGGGGGCGGTTGGCGTAGTGGTCGTTGTGGGTGGCGCGGCCGTGGGGGCTCAGGACGCAGATGTGGGCGGCGTGCGGGTAGATTTCGCGCTCGAGGGCGATCCAGGCGGGGGTGTAGAGGTCGCGGGGGGAGTAGCCGGGGTAGGTGAGGTTTACGAGGTGGGTGTGGTCGGTATAGACGATGTGGGGGAGGCCGGGGAGGCTGGCGTCGTAGAGGGACTGGGTCTGGAGGGTGAAGGCGAATTCGTGGAGGCGGGGGGTGAGGCGCGCGCGGACGAGGGAGCGGATTTTCCGAAAGATGTAGGGGGTGCGGTAGGAGGCGACGTCGATGGTGCAGCGGCGGCGGCGGAGGAGGGGCCAGTATTGCCAGAGGGTGCAGAGGAGGTTGGCGAAGGTGATGAGGGGGTGCTTTTTGAGGAGGTCGGCGACGACGTCGAGCTCTTCGATGTCGTACTCGGGGAAGTGTTTGCGGAGTTGCTCCCCGGTGCGGACGTTGGAGTACGAGAAGAGGCCGCGCTTGATGAAGGCGATCTTTTTGCGAGGCTCGCCGGTCTTCGAGAGTTCCACTGCGGGAGCTACGCGGTTTCGAGTTTGAGGGGGCTCGATGCGGGGGCTTCGGCTTTCAGGCGTTCCCATTCGAGGACGGTCTCGGACTGCGAGGTGGTGCGCTTTTCCGCGACGCGGGCGCCGCCGCAGATGATGGTGCGGACGGTGTCGAGGAGGATGAAGACGTCGAGGAAGACGCTCATGTGCTTCATGTAGTAGAGGTCGTACTCGAGCTTGCGGCGGGCATCGAGGACGGAGGCGCCGTAGGGATAGCTGACCTGGGCCCAGCCGGTGATGCCGGGCTGGACCATGAGGCGCTCTTCGTAGAATGGGATGTCGCGGGCGAGCTGGGTGATGATTTCGGGGCGCTCGGGGCGGGGGCCGACGAAGGACATGTGGCCGCAGAGGACTTGCCAGAGCTGGGGGATTTCGTCGATGCGGTAGCGGCGGAGGAAGCGGCCGACGAGGGTGACGCGGGGGTCGGATTTTGCGGACCAGACGGCGCCTTCTTTCTCGGAATCGACGCGCATGGTGCGGAGTTTCGTCATGGCAAAGGCGCGCCCGAAGCGGCCGCTGCGGGTCTGGCGGTAGAAGACGGGGCCGGGGGAGGTGGCCTTGATGGCGAGGGCGCCGAGGGCGACGAGGGGCGCTCCTGCGATGAGGCCGACTGCGGAGGCGATGATGTCGAAGAGGCGCTTGATTTTCTTGATGTAGAAAAGGTGGGGCTCGCCGCTGGCGTTGAGGAGCCACTCGTGGCTGACGAGCTCGAGGGGGACGTATTGCTCGATCTCTTCGCAGAGGATGATGAGCGGCATGACGGAGGTGCCGGAGTAGCGCAGGCGGCAAAAGTGCCGGGTGAGTGTGGCGTTGCCGAGGTTGTTGCTCGTGCAGAGGACGCGGTCGATTTTCTCGCGGCGGACGACGTCGTCGAGGTCGCCAAGGTTGCCGAGGAGGCGCTGGGTGCCGCTGGGCTGGTATCCGCACCCGGAGACGAGGCCGACGAGGTCGAGATTGAGGCCGCCGAACTCGGAGAAGAGGCGGGTCTCGGCTTCGTCGAAGGCGCTGGTGACGATGTAGGCGACGCGCTCGCGGGAATTGCGAAGGGCGTGGAGGAGGAAGATGTGGTGCGTGACGATGGCACCGAAGGCGGTGGGAGCGCCGATCAGCATGACGCCGCGACCGAGCGGACGTGCGAATGCCACGTAGGTGATGCCGATGACGACGAGGACGGCGATGGTGATGCAGCCGGCGACGAGCACTGCGCGCTCGAAGATGCCGCGGGTCGCGCTGTGCGTGGAGTAGAGCCCGGCGATGTAGGTGACCGCGGCGAAGACGATGCCGCCGATGAAGAGGAACGGGCCGTGAGTCCAGAGGGAATTGTCCGCCTCGGCACCGAAGCGGAGCTCCATCGCGAGGAAGAAAGCCAACACAAACAGAGCCACGTCGCTGCAGAAATGCAGGGCGACGTGGAACCAGTGTTTGCGGAGGATTCCGTTGTTGTTCATCGGCAGCGGCTTGCGAGTCGGCGGAAGGGGGAGCGCCGGGAGTTTTGGCGGGCCGCACTATCAGGAGAACTACCGACGAATCGCAAGCGCAGTTTTGTGAAATGTGCGCGTTTTTTTGTCGCCGCGAGCCTAGCCGAGGCGTAGCCGATGCGGCGGATGAATTTTTTCAAGAAGCTCGCGCAGAGACATATCTGGGACCGCATCCTCATGGAGCGCCTCACGGAGCCGCTGCACCTGAACGTGCTGTCGCTCGGTGTGCTGGCGCTCGGGTCGTTCCGCATGCGGACGAAGTGGGACTTGGTGGTCCGGCAGCACAATGCTTTCGCAATCCTCAAAGCCGCGGATGCGGCGCGCGGGCTTGGGCTGAAGACGGTGTCGCTCGTGGAGTTCGGCGTTGCGACGGGCGCAGGGCTGATGAACATGGCGGATCTCGCCGCGCGCGCGACGGAGGCGACGGGTGTTGAGTTTCAGCTCCACGGCTTCGACACGGGGAAGGGGATGCCGCCCGCGCGCGACTTTCGCGACCACCCGGACATGTACGCCGCCGGGGACTTCGCGATGGATGCAGACCGGC
Source organism: Chthoniobacterales bacterium (assembly GCA_038318725.1). GTDB lineage: Bacteria > Verrucomicrobiota > Verrucomicrobiia > Chthoniobacterales > Chthoniobacteraceae > Chthoniobacter. The sequence goes on along the minus strand of JBBQCM010000085.1, from coordinate 25,732 downwards.
TCCGGCGCAAGCTCCCGCCAAACGCGCACCTGCACCTCGGGGAAATCTCCGGGACCGTCGGCGACTTTCTGGCGCAGTTGCCCGCGACGGAGCCGATCGGATACGTCGTCGTCGATGTCGATTACTACTACTCCGCCGTGGATGCGCTCCGCATCTTCTCTGGAAAAGCCGAGCAATACCTGCCGCTCACGACGGTCTATCTCGACGACGTGTGGTGCGAACGACACAACAGCGCCTGCGGCGAGCGGCTCGCTCTTGCGGAGCACAATCGCGACCACCCGTTGCGGCTCATCGAGCGGCATCCGTTCTTCGAGCAGAGCCGCATTTTCCGCCGCGCCCGCTGGCTGGCGCAGATGTATTTCTGCCATGTGCTCGACCACCCTCAGCGGGCAGAGGTGCGCGAATCTTCGGAAAAACGACGGCTCGAAAACGTCGATCTCTGAGCCGCGGCATCCGTCTCCGCGTCTCCGCACCGCATCATCTCCCGCCGCCCGCGAATCGGCTTGCCAAGCCACTCCCCGGCGATACGGTGCGCTCCGCCATGCGTCGGCTCATTCTCCTTTTCGTAACTCTCGCGATTTGCAGCGGAATCGCGTCGGCGGCGGACTGGAACCTCATCAAAATCGGCGGACGCGACCACGTTTCCCTCGGAAACGTCGCGCAATTCTACGGCTTCGGCGGCGTCCAGCGCGTGAGCAATACCTTCGCCCTCCGCACCGGAGCGCGCACCCTCCGCGGGCAGGCCGGTTCGGTCGAGTTCTTCATCAATAACCTCAAGTTCAACCTCAGCTACCCGATCACCGAGCACGACGGCGAACTGTGCATCTCGCGGATGGATCTCACGAAAGTGATCGACCCCGTCCTCCGCCCGAACCGCATCAAAAACGCCGAACTCATCGACACGGTCGTGCTCGATGCCGGTCACGGCGGGCACGACAACGGCGCCTACAGCCCCTACGGCTGGGAAAAGCAATACACGCTCGACGTCGCGCAGCGCGCGCGAATGCTCTTCATGCAGGCGGGGTTTAAAGTCGTGATGACACGCAGCGATGACACTTTCATCCCGCTCGAGGAGCGCTGCCGCATCGCGAACCGCCACGACAACGCGCTCTTCATCGCGATCCATTTCAACTCCGGAGGCGCCGGTACCGGCCTCGAGACCTACACGCTCGCCCCGCGCGGCGTGCCCTCCATGATGGCCGACGGCCCGCGCATTTCCGACCTCGACCCGTGCAAAGGCAATGTGCGCGACGCGGAAAACATGGCGCTCGCCACCGCGACCCACGCCTCGCTCGTCGTGAAATCGAAGATGTATGACCGAGGCATCAAGCGCGCCCGCTTCGTCGTCATTCGCGACATCACGATCCCCGGCGTGCTCATCGAGGGCGGATTTTTGAGCAATACCTTCGACGCAAAAATCATCGCGACCACCGACTACCGGCAGCAGATGGCCGCCTCGATCGTGCGCGCCGTGCATGCCTATCGCCGCGCCGTCACGCCGGAAATCAACGTCGTGTCCGCCGCGCACGTCGAGCTGCGCGAGCCACCGTTGAGCGAGGAAAAGCCCGCGGAGCCGGACGCCGCCGCCGAGCCGACAGTCGTCACGCACACCGGAAATTGAGCGTGGCGCAGACGCCGAGCCGAGCCCCCGCCGCCTCCACCCGGGCGCGTCCGATTGGCGTCTTCGATTCCGGCATCGGCGGCCTCACCGTCGCCGCCGCGCTCCGGCAACTCCTCCCGGCCGAGGATATTTTCTACATCGGCGACACCGCGCGCGTCCCATACGGCGGCAAAAGCGCGGCGACCATCGAGCGCTACAGCATGGAAATCAGCGGCCTCCTTTTGGCCGAGCAGGCGAAAGTCATCGTCGTCGCGTGCAACACCGCCTCCGCGCTCGCCGTCCCGCGCCTCCAGCAAACCCTGCGCGTCCCCGTCCTCGGCGTCATCGCCCCCGGCGCGGAAGCCGCCGTGAACGCCACGCGCCACGGCCGCATCGGCGTCATCGGCACGCGCGCTACGATCTACAGCCGCGCCTATGAGCGAGCCATTCACGCGCTCGATTCGAAAATCGAAGTCGTCTCCCAAGCCTGTCCCCTGCTTGTTCCGCTGATCGAAGAGGGCTGGCTCGACGACCCGATTTCCGACCAGGTCATCGCACGGTATTTGGAAAAGATCGCCGCCAAAAAAATTGATACGCTCGTTCTCGGCTGCACGCATTACCCGCTGCTTCGGGACGCGATCAAGCGCTTCATCGGCTCCGAAATCACACTCGTCGATTCCGCCGAAAACTGCGCGCTCGCCGTCCGCGATCTTTTAAAAAAGGAAAAACTTGCTGCGCCAAAAGCCCGCCTCGGTCGCCTGCAAGTCGCCGCCACTGACGCCACCGACGGATTCCTCCGCGTCGCCGAAGAAGCGCTCGGACTGCAAGTCGGCGATGTGCAACTCCGCACCGTCCAAGCCGTCGGCGCATCGTAGAGCGCGATGGAGACGCCCCTCCTCCAGCTCACGAATCTCACGAAATCATTCGGCGCAGTGCGCGCCCTGCGCGGTGTGTCGTTCGACGTGCGCGCCGGAGAAGTCCACGCGCTACTCGGCGAAAACGGCGCGGGAAAATCGACACTGATTAAAGCAATCACCGGGGCGCAACCGCCTGACACCGGAACGATTTCACTCGCCGGAAAACCGCTCGCGCACCTCACCCCGCGCGCCGCCCGCGACCTCGGCATCGCCTGTATTTATCAGCAACCGGCGCTCTTCCCAGATCTCTCTGTCAGCGAAAACATCGCCCTCGGCCTCGAGCAGCCGCGCGCCTTTCACCGCGTCCGCTGGGTTGCTCGCCGCGCTCGAGCCGCCGAGCTTTTGCACCGCATCGGCGCCCACATTTCACCCGACACCGATGTGCGCCGCCTGTCGATGCCCGAGCAACAGCTCGTCGAAATCGCCAAGGCGCTCGGAGCCGGCGCGAAGCTCGTCATCATGGACGAGCCCACCGCCTCGCTCACCGACGCCGAAGTGCAGCTCCTGCTTGCCGTCGTCCGCGACCTCCGCGCGCACGGCGTCGGCGTCATCTACATCTCCCACCGCCTCGAGGAAATCTTCGCCATCGCCGACCGTGTCACCGTCCTCCGCGACGGCGAATCCGTCGGCACCCACTCCGTCTCCGAGATGAGCGAAGCCTCCCTTATCAAACTCATGATCGGCCGCGAAATGGCCACAGTTCAAGATTCTAAAACCACAGCCTGCTCCGCGCTTCCGTGTGTGTGGGGTGAAAATCCCGTCCTCGCTATGGACAGCGTCGCGTGCGCCGAAGCCGCCATCCACGACATCACCCTCGCGGTCCACGCGGGCGAAATCCTCGGCCTCGCCGGGCTCGTCGGCGCGGGCCGCACCGAGCTCGCCCGCACCCTCTTCGGCCTCACCCCCGCGACCTCAGGCACCATCACCCTGAACGGCAGGCCCATCCCAATTCGCACCCCGCGCGAAGCCGTCGCCCACGGCATCGCCTACGTCCCGGAGGATCGCCGCCGCCACGGCATCATCCTCGAAATGCCCATCGCCGAAAACATCACGATGGCCATCCATCCGCGCATCTTTCCCGGCGGCTGGCTCCGCTTCGGCGCGGAGAAATTACTCGCGCAGGATTTCATCCGCGATCTCCAAATCAAGGCTGCAGGCTCATCCGCAGCCGGCGGCTCCCTCTCCGGCGGCAACCAGCAAAAGGTCGCGCTCGCCCGCTGGCTCGCCACAAAGCCCAAGCTCCTCATCCTCGACGAACCGACGCAGGGCGTGGACATCGGCGCAAAATCCGAGATTCACAAAATCATCCGCGCCCTCGCCGACGACGGCCTCGCCGTCCTGATGATCTCCAGCGACCTGCCCGAAATCCTCGCCATGAGCGACCGCATCGCCGTCATGCGCGGCGGCACCATCGTCGCCACATTCGACCGCGGCGTCACCGCGCACACCCTGATGTCCGCCGCCCTCGGCCAGCCGCAATGAAGGGTCGCCATTTCCGCGAGTGGTCGATCGTCGCCGCGCTCGCGCTCATCCTCGCGATGCTCGCAATCCTTGCGCCAGCCTTCTTCTCCGGGCAGCCGCTCCTTTCCCGTCTCGCCCGCGAAGCCCCCGCACTTGTCGCCGCGTGCGGCATGGCGCTCGTCATCGTCACGCGCCAAATCGACATTTCTATCGGCTCACAATTCGCCGTCTGCAGCGTCTGCGCCGGGCTCCTCGCCGCCGCGAAAATGCCCCTCCTCGTCGTAATCGGCGGCGCACTCGCAGCGGGCGCAGTGCAGGGCGCGATCAATGGCGCACTCACCGCCGGCCTGCGTCTCCCGTCCATCGTCGTCACGCTCGCCACCGCCGTCATCGGACGCGAGACCCTCCGCTGGATTCGCCAGGGCCAGTTCGTGAATCTCCCCGACCGCTTCCAATGGTTCGGCCTCGGCCAAACCGCCGGCCAGTGGACCCTCATCGCCGCCGCGCTCTCCGTCCTCATCGTCCTCGCCACCGCCACGCGACACCTCTCCGCCGGGCGCTTCCTCTACGCCGTCGGCTCCGATGCCGAAGCCGCGCGCCTCGCCGGCCTCCGCCCGCGCACCACCACCTTCGCCGTCTTCGTCCTCATGGGGATCCTCACCGGTTTCTCCGCCGTGATGAACATCGCCCAATCCCCGCAGGTCGATCCAAAATCCGGCGCCGGCCTCGAGCTCGAAGCCATCGCCGCCGCGGTCGTCGGCGGCGTCGCCATCTCCGGCGGACGCGGCAGCCTGTGGGGCGTCTTCGCCGGCCTCCTCCTGCTCGCCACGATCAATCCCGCGCTCACATTTCTCCACATCGAGCCGTATTGGGAAAAGGCGATCCAAGGTGCAATCATCCTCCTCGCCGTCGCCGTCGACGGCCTCCGCACCCGCCGCGAGAAAAACTGACCGATGCCCGCGAACCCTCATAAACACAGCATCTGGCGCGCGACGCTGCTCCGCCACGAGACGATCCTCCTCCTCGTCCTCCTCGCCGAAATCGCGTATTTCAACTCCGTCGGCCCGCGCTTCGGCACCCTCGACAACGCCTTCGACATCCTCCGGCACTCCACTGAAATCGGCCTCCTCGCCATCATCCTCACGCCGATCATTTTGAGCGGCGGCATCGATCTCTCCGTCGGCTCCCTGCTCGGTTTGTGTGCCGTTCTCTTTGGGAAAATGTGGCGCGATGGCGGCCTCTCACCTGTCACCGCGGGTGCATGCACCCTCGCCTTCGGAGCCCTCGCCGGAGCCCTCAATGGCGGCCTCATCACATGGCTGCGCCTCCCGCCGCTCATCGTCACGCTCGGCACCTACTCCCTGTTCCGCGGCCTCGCCGAGGCCCTCACACACGGCGTCGATACCTTCACGAATTTTCCACCCGCGTTCCTGTTCATCGGCCAGGAACGCTGGCTTGGCGTTCCCGCCCAGGCATTCATCCTCGCCGCCCTCGCCGCGCTTTTTTGGCTCCTCGTCCACCGCACCACCTTCGGCCGATCATGCCGCGCCATCGGCTTCGCGCCGGAGGGCGCGCGATACGCCGGGCTCCCCGTCACCCGCCGCGTCACCACCGCCTACATCCTTGCGGGAACCGTCGCCGCGCTCGCGGCCATCATCTACACCGCGCGCCTCGGGCAGGCGAAAGCCGACGCCGGCACTGGCTACGAACTCCTCGCCATCACCGCCGTCGTCCTCGGCGGCACCTCGATTTTCGGCGGCATCGGATCCATCCACGGCACCCTCCTCGGGGTCGCCGCCATCGCCATTTTGAGTAACGGCCTCGTCCACGCCCGACAGACCCGCGAAGTCGCCGGTATCCTCACCGGCGTCCTCCTTCTCCTAGCTCTCAGCAGCACCGTCCTCGCGAAATTCCTGTCTCAACTCCGCCTCCGCCGACACACTCCGCCACTTCCCACTTCCCCATGAAACGCCTCCCATTCCTCCTCCTCTCCGCGCTCCTCGTCCTCGCCGTCGGTTGCAATAAAAGCCCGCAAAAGCTCTCCGACACAGGACCCGCGAAGCCCCTCACCATCGGCCTCATGCCGAAGAGCAAAGGCAACGCCTACTTCATCTCCTGCAAACAAGGCGCCGACGAAGCTGCCAAAGAAGTCGGCGCGGAGCTCATCTTCGACGGCCCCACCGACCCCGATCCCGCCAAGCAAAACGAGATTGTCGAGAACTGGATCACGCTCGGCGTCGATGTCATCGCCGTCGCATGCGAGAACAAGGAGGGCATCTCCACAGCCCTGCGGAAAGCGCAGCAGAAAGGCATCAAAGTCATCACCTTCGACTCCGACGCCGACCCCGACGCACGCGCCTTCTTCGTGAACCAGGCCACGCCGGAGGGCATCGGCAACACCCTCATGGACGAAGCTGCGCGCCTCACCGGCGGCCAGGGCGACTTCGCCATCATCACCGCCTCCCTCACCGCCGCGAACATGAACGAGTGGCGCAAACACATCGACGCGCGCCTCGCCGAAAAGTACCCCGGCATGAAACTCGTCGCCACCAAGCCGTGCGACGACCTCAAGGACAAAGCCCAGAACGAAGCCACCGCCCTCCTCGGCGCCTATCCGAGCCTCAAACTCATCATGGCCATCTGCTCCCCCGCCGTCCCCGGCGCTGCCGAAGCCGTCAAGCAAGCAGGCAAAACCGGCGAGGTGAAAGTCATCGGCCTCGGCCTCCCGAGCGAGAACCGCAAATACCTCCACGAAGGCGTCACCCAGAGCGTCATCCTCTGGAAGACCATCGACCTCGGCTACCTGACCATCCGCGCCGCCGCCGCGCTTGAGAACGGCAACCTCAAGCCCGGTGCCAAAACCTTCACCGCGGGCCGCCTCGGCGAAATCAAAATCGAAGGCGACAACCTCATCCTAGGCCAGCCCTTCATCTTCACCAAAGACAACGTCGACCAGTTCGATTTCTAAAAGGGGCGGAGGGCGGCAGGGGTTATGAACTAGCGCCCGCATCTTTGCGGACATACCTGCCCGCCTCCAAAACCGCCTCTCACGCGCGAAATCCTTCGAGCGGGTGTGAGTCCACCAAGATTGTCGCCATCGCGCGCTCGGCCCGTAGCGCAATCATCGCTCCCGATTGGAAATCCAATGCCGTCATCAGACCATCCGTAAGCGGCTCCGCGTCCATTATCATTACTCCATCGCCACACCACTCCTCCTCCGTCCAAAAGCCAAAGTTCGACAAACAATCATCCTCAGTAAAAGGCATCTCCGCGTCTCGCGGGAAAAAGCGAAACTCTGACACCTCCTCGAAGTCCACCCGCAACGCCGCGGGCAACGTCTGGTCCATCCCTTCCCGACGCGATCTTCGCCAACGCAGCGTTACTCGCCGATCGACGATCGAATAAACAACTTCCTCGAAGTCGTAAGTATTGTGCAGGTCGAGCTCGAAGTCCCCGTGCTTCAGGTAAATCCCGAGCACGATTTTGAAATTCGAGTTCATCAGGCGGGCATTGTGGGCTCTAGAACCGCGCGCTGATGGAGAGCTGGCCGTAGGGAGCGCCGGACTGGGTTTCGCCGTTGTCGCCGGTGCGGTGGAAGTCGAAGTCGCGGTAGGGCAGGTAGCCGCCTTGGAGTTCTACCGAGAGTTCTTTGGTGGCTTTCCAAGAAAGGCCGGCGCCGGCGCGGACTTCGAGGTATTCGACGACTGCGTTGTTGAGGCGCGGCTTGCCAAGATCGGTGCCGAAATCGGAGCGGACATGGCAGGTGGAGTCGCGGACTTCGCCGCCTGCAAAGAGGGTGAGACCTTTACTCCACGCATACTCAAGGCGAGGGCTAGGTAGGATGGCGTTTAGGGTCCAATGGTCGGCGAATTGCCAGCGCACGCCGATGGCGGGGATGACTGGGTAGCGGCGGTTGACATCGATGCTGAGACCTACGACCCACTGAAGCTCTGCACTGGCGATGTAGGAGCCGCCGATGATGAAGGGCACATTGAAGTCGCGGCCTCGAAGGTCATTGGAGTCGCCATAGAAGCCGGGCTGCGCCTCGACGCGCACGAGCCAGGAGTCGAAGAGCTGGAAGTCCGCGCCGATGACTGCGCTGAAGGACTGCAGGGTATTCGGAAGCGGTGCGCCGCTGGGTAGGCCAAAGGAGAAGCGCTGCCAGTCGAAGCCGACGCGGTAGAGTATGCCGGAGTTCCACTGCGGCGTGAGGACGAGGTGCGCGGCGCTGTATTGCTCGGAGACGCGGCCTTCGCGGTCGCCGCCCAAGCGTGTCTTTGCGCCGCCGACGTATTCGTAAGTCGCGTCTGCTTCGTAGGAGAGCTTGAAGGTGGACGCGGGTGGCTCTGATGGCTCGGTGGTGATGGGTTCTCCGGCGGATGCTATACTTCCCGATGCTAGTAGCGCGGCGGAGAAGAGACGGATGAGCCGCTTCATTTGGACACGTCCTTGACGAATGCGGTGGCGGTCTTTTGGAGTTCTTTCATCACGGCGGCGCCGGAGCCCATGCGCTCGACTCCTTTCAATTCGCTGAGCGCGATCGATGAGAGGCTGTCTCCGCGCCAGACGAGCGTGGCAGTTTTCCCATCCACCGTGACAGGCCACATCTGGTAGAGCGTGACGAAGGCGATGTATCCGCCGCTGGCATAGTATTGAAGGTCGAGCATTTGCGCGCTGTCGGCGTCTGCTTTGGAATAGATTGCGCCGAGGGAGAGGGCGGACTGGCCTTCGGTGTCGAAGAGTTCCCAATAGAGTGAGGGAGACAAGGAGCCGTTGCCGCCGCCGAGTGGCGTCTGGTCGATGAGAGTGCGGAATTGCGCTTTGACTTTGCCCAGCTCCTTCATGAGTCGCGAAGCTTCCTCAGCCGGGCGGATGCTTTGATTTCCCACGTCGTAGCCTGGCTGCCCTGAGAGGCCGCGGCTGGCGAATGCTTGCGCGCGTTGGGTCAGGATTTGTGTCCAGAAGTCGGTGATACTTTGGCCTTTCGTGAAGGACTTGGCTTCGTCGTTGCTGAGTTGGAGGGAAGACCTGTCGGGGAATGATTGGGTTGCGGAGGTAAAGGACTTCATGGCGCTGTTGTTTGGCGCCGAGGAGAGCTTGCCGAAGTCTTCGGCGGCGATCTTGCCGGAGATGTCGCTGTGGAGGCGGACTTTGAGGTCGGAGTGCCGTGAGGCGTTCCATTGGCGGTGAAGATCGACGGTCTTTTGCAGCGGCGCGGGGACGAGATAGACGGCCTGCACGGAAAGGTCGCGTGGGGAGGCCATCGCAGGGCCGCGTGCGGCGAGGACTTTGCCGCCGCTTAGCTTGCTGAGGTCGAGTTGCTCGAAGACGGAGAATTTGCCGAGTTCCACGACGGGGTCGGCGGCGTGGACGGTCGAGGATAGGATGAGGGTGAGCAGGAGGATGCGGATATGGCTCATGGGATTGGGACGGTAAGAAGACGCTGCAGGGGTGTCAATTTGCGCGCGGCAGCGGGAGGGCGTTGCGCTGGATGCGTGGGTTGTGCGATGGTCGGGGTTTTCGATGGCAGACGCGATCATCGTCCTCGATGGACTTCAGAAGAGCTACGGCGACGTGGTGGCGGTGGATCGTGTGTCGCTGTCGATTTCGGCGGGGGAGATCTTTGGCTTTCTCGGGGCGAATGGCGCGGGGAAGACGACGACGATGAAGATGCTGAGCGGTCTGACGATGCCTTCGGGCGGGAGGGGCTTCATCGCGGGGGAGGACATCTGGACGGGGCGGCAGGGGATTCGGTCGAAGTTCGGGTATGTCGCGCAGAAGTTCAGCCTCTACCCAGAGCTGAGTGTGCTGGAGAATTTGAGGTTCTTCGGCGGAGCGTGCCGGGTACCGCGTGAGAAGCTGGAGCCAAGGATCGAAGAGCTTCTGCGGGTGACTGATTTGGTTGGGAAGCGAAAGGCGGCGGCGGGCGGGCTTTCGGGCGGAATGAAGCAACTGCTGGCGGTGGCTTGCGCGTTGATTCATCAGCCGGTGCTGCTCTTTCTCGATGAGCCGACTTCGGGGCTGGACCCCGTGCATCGGCAGCAAATGTGGGATTTGCTTTATGATCTGAGTCATGGCGGGACGACGATCTTTGTGACGACTCATTACATGGATGAGGCGGAACGATGCACGCGTGTGGGCTTTCTGCATCAGGGGCGGTTGCTGGTGCAAAGTTCGCCTTCGGAGCTAAAGGATAGCTTTCGCGCGCGGTTGCTGGAGTTGCAGTTGTCGCCGGTGATGCCGGGGCTGGTGAAGCTGCGCGAGGCGGAAGGTGTGCTGGGTGTCTCGCTGCGGAGCGGCAGGGCGCGAATCTATGCGGGGGAGCCGGAGGCTTTGCTGGAAAGGTGGACGGCGAAGTGGCCTTTTGAAGATGTGAAGCTGGAAGGTCATCGTTGGGTGGAGCCGGACATGGAGGATGTCTTCAAGGCTTACTCGCAGGGGTATCATCAAATGTTGCGTCCCATCCCATGAGAGAGTCCTTCGCCGGCGTGATGAGTGTGGCTTACAAGGAATTCCTGCACATCGTGCGGGATCGCAGGATCATGGTGCTGGTCTTGTTATTGCCTCCGCTGATGACCTTGATGTTTGGGCACGCGTTTGAGGTCACGGCTCTGACGGGCGCGCCTATTTCAATCGAAGATCGCGATGGCAGCGAGGCGAGCCGCAGGTTTGTGGAGTTTGTGCGGCCGAATGAGACTTTTACCTGGAAGGAGAAGCCAGCGGGGGATGAGAGTGAGCCGGATTTGTTGAAGGAGAAGACTCAGGCGAGCTTGGTCATTCCGGCGGGGTGGGGGAAAGGGCTGAAGGACGGCGAGCCTGTGGCGTTGCAGCTCTTTGTGGATGGGAGTGACACCACGACGGGGGATCAGATCAAAGGCGCGCTGATGGGGGCGGTGGGGGACTTTCAGATGTCGTCGCGCCAGGCGATGATCGATGGTTTGCCTGCGGAGGTGTTCGACTTGGCGGAGCAGATGCCCGTGGCGGTGCGGAAGGAGTTTGTCTCGGCGATGGAGCAGTGGCCGGTGGAAACGCGGATTCTTTACAATCCGCGGAAGCGCTTCATCGACTATGTGATCCCGGGGATCATCGGGCTCATCCTGCAGTTGCTGACTGTGACGCTCATGGCTTGCACGATCGCGCGAGAGCGGGAGTCCGGGACGCTGTCGCAGCTCATGGTGACTTCGCTGCGGCGCGGGGAGATCGTGGTGGGAAAGGTCCTGCCTTACTTGGTGCTGTCGTTGTTCTTGATCGGGATGACTGTGGCGGTGGCCTACTTTCACTTCGGGGTGTTGTTCCATCAGCCACTGATTCTCGGGCTGATTTGTTTCCTATTCCTTTGTTGCTCGCTAGGTCTCGGGTTGTTGATTTCGGCGATCAGCACGACGCAGACGCAGGCGATCCAACTCGCTGTGTTCTACTTGCTGCCGGTGTTTCCGCTGTCCGGGGCCTTTGCGCCGCTCGAACAGTTGCCGGCGAGCATTCGGGTGATTTCGGCGACGTTCCCGCTGACGCACTTTTGCCACGCGTTCCGTTTGGTGAGTCTCCACGATGCGGGGATTTCGTGGATTGTGGGCGACTTGGTGTTTCTGCTAGTGGGGGCGGGGGTGACTTGCGCCGGTGCGGCGGTGCTGTTGCGGCGGGTGCACGATTGATTTCGCCTCCGAGGGAGGTTTTGGAGACAAAATGGCTCGCTTTTGCCTCCGACCGGACGGTCGGAGGGTCGCCGACGCGTGTGTTTGAAGCGGGAACTTGGCGCGGGGCTAGCCGCCGGCGGCGATGCGGAGGAGTTCGATGCGGTCGCCGGGGGTCAGGTGACGGGTGGGCCATTCGTCGCGGCGAAGTGGCTCGGTGTTGTGCTCGATGAGGAGGGTGAAGGGCTCGAGGGAGAGGTGGGCGACGAGGTCGGCGAGGGTGCGGATGTTCTCGAGGTCGCGGGGCTCGCCGTTGAGGGTGATTTTCACGAGGCGAGGATGGCGGCGTCCCAGTCTTTCCAGACGGGGTCGAGGCCGCTGGTGCGGAGGAAGGTGGCGATTTGGGCGGGGGTGCGGTGGTCGGCGATGGAGAATTGCTCGGTGGCTCCGGCGCCGTCTGTGGAGGTATCGGGTGCGATTTTACGCCCGCCGACGGTGAGGTGGAGGTCGCTCCTACCCTGGCCGGTGTAGCCGCCGGGCTCGGTGTGCGAGCCGGCGCTGATCATGGTGATGCCGAGGGGCAGGAGGGCGTCGCGCAGGGGGGCGGGCTCGCGGGTGCTGAGGACGATGCCGACTTGGGGGAAGCAGACGCGGAAGGCGCAGATGAGCTGGAGGAATTCGCGGTCGGGGAGGGTGTGGCGGGGCTGGAATTCGCCGGCGCAGGGGCGGAGGCGAGGAAGGCTGACGGTGAATGATGCCTTCCAGCAGGTGCGGAGGAGGTGGTCGAGGTGCGCGGCGAGGGCGAGGGCTTCGGTGCGCCAGTCGGCGAGGCCGAAGAGGGCGCCGATGCCGATGCGGCGGAAGCCTCCGGCGTAGGCGCGCTCGGGGCAGGCGAGGCGCCAGTCGAAGTCTTTTTTCGGCCCGGCGGTGTGAAAATCGGCGTAGGCGGCGCGGTCGTACGTTTCCTGATAGACGATGAGTCCCTCGGCTCCGGCGCGGACGAGGGTGGCGTATTCGTCGGCTTCCATGGGGGCGACTTCGAGGGAGATGCTGGGGACTTCGGCGGCGAGGGCGCGGACGCAGCGCTCGAGGTATCCGCTGGAGACGAATTTGGGGTGTTCGCCCGCGACGAGGAGGATGTTGCGAAAGCCTTCTTTGGCGAGGTGACGGGCTTCGGTGAGGATGGAGTCGATTTCGAGAGTGACGCGGAGGATGGCGTTGTCGCGGGAGAAGCCGCAGTAGGCGCAGTTATTGATGCACTCGTTGGAGAGGTAAAGCGGAGCGAAGAGGCGGATGGCTTTGCCGAAGTGGCGGCGGGTGATGGCTTGGGAGTCGCGCGCCATGGCCTCCAGGCGGGAGTCGCTGGCGGGCTCGAGGAGCGCGGCGAAGCGGCGGAGGATGGGCGTGGGCTGGCGGTCGAGAAAGGTGGGCATTTTTCGGGGCGCGGGGAGGGGAGTATAGACGGTGCGGGAGGCTTGTAAATGCGAGGCGCGAGGTGTGAGAGGAGACGCTGCGAAAAGTTTGAGAAAAATGCGCTTGCAGAGCGATAGGCGCTTGAATATTTCACGCAACGTTGCACCGTAAACGTGGTTGTGGTCCGACGATCCTCCCAACTTAACCCCCACAAGATCCCATCTTATGCGCAAGAACTGCGTCTCCTCCCGTCGTGTTGCCCCTCGTCTGCCACGCTGGCAGCGGCAAATCCTCACTGCCGCGATCGCGCCTGTCGCGCTGGTCGGCGTGGTGTCGCTGGCAGATATTATCGTGCCGGGAAATTTCAACCTGAACTCCGACAGTGGGTCGCCGGTGTATCAGGAGGGTCTCATCGAGGGCTTTACGAATCTGTCTTTTGACACGACGACGGTGAATCCCAACAACAGCAGTCCTGAGCTGGGGCTGCGGATGGCGACGACGACCGCTTTTGGCACTGATCTATGGGCGAATCCAAGGACGTGGATTTATACGGGGCAGATTTTTACAGGGCCGAATGGGACGATCTCGGTAGCGGCGAATAACGACGATGCGGATTGGTTCAAGATCAACGGGAACGTGGTGCTGACGGATGCGGCCTACAATACGGCGCTCGCGAGCGTGGTTACGGGTCTGACGCCGAATACGTGGGTGGATTTCGAGTATCGTGTGGCGGATACCGGGGCTGGTGGTGCGGGGCCGAGCGCGCAGAATATCAATGGTGCGACGGGGTGGACGAATACGATCGGGGCGGTGCTGAGCTTTCAGAATCTCGCGGGGAGCCTGAATGCGGCGGCTTATACGTATGGTCTGGCTGGGGTGGGGAGCTACGAGGTGGCGAATGGGACGCCGGAGCTGTTCCGCTATCAGACGGGCTTTGGCTTTACGGATACGATCCATGTCCAGGCCTCGGGGACGGGAACGCTCGATGGCAATAACGCGTCGATCATCGAGCCGCGGCTGATTTTCGAGACGACGGGCGCGACGCTGACGCTGAACGATGGCACGGGAGTCCACAAGACGATCGGATTCACCAACGGCACGACGCTGGCAACGGCGAATGGGCAGTCGAACACGATCGCGGGCAGCGCGGATGTGCGGCTCGGGGTGATGAGCGATGGCGGCTTTACCGGCGTGACGCTGACGTACGCTGGCACGGGGAAGCTGATCCTCGACTCGACTTCGGGAAATACCGCGCCAGGGGCAATCATCGCGGCGGGCGCGGGGGGGCGGGTCTTCGTGTCGGGAAATGGCGCGGCGAATCTTGGCGGGCTCGCGATTAGTGGCGCTGGCGGCGTGCTGAATATCGGTGGGGTGGCGTCGGCGACGTATGACAATGCGCTTTTCGTGACTGCGAGCGGGACGCTGCAGCACACGGCTACTGGGACGGACACGGTGGGCGGGGCGAATGGGGTATTCATTTCGGGCGGGACGACGCTTACGGTCGAGAACACGGGCGGAGCACTGACGGTGGCGGGCACGGTGACCGGCGGGTCGATCAATAAAATCGGCGCCAGTGCGGTGCGGTTTGGGGGAAATGTGGCGCTTGATGCGTTCACGAACAACGCCGGGACTTCCACGCTGGCCGCCGGGACGACGCTCATCGGGAGCCTCGTGAACAACGGAGGTACCACGGCGATCACTGGAACGGCCACCGTGACGAATACGGCCGTGAACGCCGGGCGCGTCGCTTTTTCAGGCCCGACGACGCTGACCAATGCGCCGACGATCGCTGCCGGGGCCACACTCGCGCTGCTGAATTCGTCGGGGGGGAATTCCATCCCGGCGCCGAACATCTCCACCGGCACGTTGGAAGTGTTGCCCGGTGCGCTCGGGGCGGCGAGCAATCCGGTCACGCTGAGCGGCGGTGCCCTGAGCATCGTCGGCAACTCCGCAGGCCTGAGCACATTCATCTTCGGCGGGGACGACGCGGGGGCGACGGCAAACTTCAACGGCTTCGCGAACTACACGAATTACTTCAGCGGACGCGGGACAACGGTGGGGCAGAATGGCCTGGAGATCCTGACTTCGAGCGCGGCGAACGGCGTCACTGAACTCAACTATGTCCCCGCCCCGGCGAACGGCCCGGTTTTCGCCGTCTATGGCTCGCAGAGGCTTGATAATGTCGTCGCACGGTTCCTCGGGAATATCGTGGTGACAGACGACGGCAGCTACACCTTCGGCACCACGAGCGACGACGGCAGCGTGCTTTACATCGATGGCCAGCAGGTCGTGAACAACAACTTCAACCAAGGCGCGACGCGGCGCGAAGGCTCGCTCACGCTCTCGGCCGGCACGCATCAGATTGATATCGGGTATTTCGAGGGCGCGGTCGATAACTCCCTCGTCGTCGATTGGACCGGGCCGAATTTCGGACGGCAGAATCTCCAGAATGCCGTCCTCAGCTCCGGCGGCGCGCTCAATTTCGACAACCCGATCAGCCTCACCGAGAGCTCCACGATCAGCGTCATCGGCAACAACCTGTCGCGCTCCATCGCCTCCAGCATCACGCTCGCCGCGGGCAAGACCCTGAGCACCACCGGCGGCGAACTCACCGCCACCACGCTCGCGCTCACCACCGGCATCATCGACGCGCAGAACGTCTTCATCGCCAACGCCATCAACTCCGGCGGCGCGCCGGTGAACATCACCAAGACCGGCGCGGGCATCTTCGCCCTCGATCCCACAGGCCCGATCCTCCAGGCCGGCGGGACCATCTCCGTCCAAGCAGGCCAGCTCGGCCTCGTCCTCGGCGGCCCGAACGCGCCCCTTGGCAACGCAAGCGTGACTTTCGCCGGAGGTGGCCTCGCGCTCAGCAGCCGCGCGGGCGACCAGACCTACGCGCTCCCCACGCTCACCGGCAGCCCGGTCATCACCGCGTTGAAAATCGGCACAAACTCCGATTCCGGCGCGCCTGGAGTGCCTGTGAATATCACGCTCTCCGGCAGCCTGAATGTCCCCGCCGCTCAGAGCATCACGCTGGGCTCCGTGGGCAACTACCGCCTCCACGTCAATGGCGCGGCGACCGGCGGCGGCAGCGCCATCATCGACCGCGGCACCGTCGTCGCGGATACTGGCACCGCGCTCCAGGGGCTCGCCGTCACCACCGGCTCCGCTGCAGGCCCCGGCAACCTCATCGTTACAGCCGACACCATCTCGATCGCCTCCCTCGCCAACGCCAGCACCGGCGCCTCCACCGTCACCGTCGGTACGGGTGCCGGCCCGGCGACCCTCACGATTGGCAACTCCGGCACCGCGCTCACCCGCTACCGCGGCAGCGTTTTCGCAGCGCCCGGCACCTCGCTTCAGATCGTGAAAAGCGGTGCCTCGGTGCAGTCCCTCGGCGGCGCGACCAATGCCGATGCCTTCACAGTCACCGGCGGCGTCCTGGAGCTCACCACCACCGCTGCCGGCATCTCCCCAATTACCCTCAATGGCGGCACCGTCCGCTTTGCAGACCCCGGACTGACCCTCAAAATCTACGACAGCGATCCGACCCCGAGCGGCGCCTACGGCGGCATCCTCAACACCCTTCCCGGCGCAAAAATCCACTTCGCCGGCCTCACCCCCGCGATCGTCACCAACACCGCCGCCGACAACAACCAAGTCATCCGTTACCTCGACCCCACTCCGCCGAACCCCGCTGCCCCCCTCGACGGCGCCCCCTTCCGCATCCACGGCTCCACCGACGTCGATACCATCGAAGCCTTTTTCAACGGCAAGTTCTACGCCCCCACCGCCGGCAGCTACACCTTTCACCCCCGTTCGGACGACGGCACGCTCGTCTATGTCGATGGCGCGACGCTCGTGAACAACAACTTCGGTCAGGGCGTCGATGAAAACACTCAAGCCGCCCGCGACCGCTCCATCACCCTTACCGCCGGCTACCACGACATCGCCATCGCCTTCAACGAAGGCAACGGCGGCGCCACCATGTCCGTCGAGGTCACCGCGCCCGGCGGCACCCGGCGCCTTCTGAACAACAACGAACTCTTCCGCACCGACCTCACCGTCATCAGCGCCATCAATGTCGGCGCGGCCGGCGGCACCATCGACCCCCTCAGCAGCTCCTTGAATCTCGCCGGCCCCGTCAGCGGCACCGGCCCCCTCTCCATCGAGGCCGGCACCGTCACCTCCATTGGCGCCATGTCCGCTGGCAGCATCGTGTTGAAAGCAGGCGCCACCCTGTCACCGGGCGGCAATCTCACGACTAACACCGGCACCACCGTCCGCGACGGCGCCACTCTTCAGGTCAGGGGCAACGCCGTCACCGGCGGCCTCCTCCTCGACGGCGGCACCCTCCGTGCCAGTAGCGGCGTCAATGACTTCGGGACCTCCGCCATTGTCGGCACCCCCATCACCTCCACCGCCACTCCGGATGCCCTTCGCGCCAGCGTCTATCTCGCCACCGGTCTTGGCATCGATACCGCGGCCTCCGTCAATATCGCCCGCACCCTTCCCCCCACCAGCACGCTTCCCCTCACTGGGCCCCTCGATTTTACCCCGCAGGGCCAGGGCGACGCCCCCTTCGCCGCCTTCTTCAACCAGCCCACCATCGCCAGCAACGACGCCCCTTTCACTGCCAGCTTCACCGGCCGCTACACCGCCGCCTCCACTGGCTCCAAATACTTCGGCCTCACCCAGAACGACGACCGCGCCGTCTTCTGGGTCGATCTGAACCAGAACGGCGTCTACGAGACCGACGGCTCCGCGGGCAACGAACTCCTCGTCAACAACGGCTGCTGCGGCTTCGACACCGGCGCCTTCGTCAACCTCGTCAGCGGCCAGACCTACAACGTCTTCATCGCCGTTGAGGACACCGGCGGCGGCTCCAGCCTCCAGGGCGTCTTCGACAACGGCGGGGGTCGCAACATCATCAACCCCGGCTCCCAGCCCGGCCTCTGGTCCTTTGGCCAGCCCACCGGCGGCGCGCTCCTCCAGGTCGATGCCGGTGCCACCATCAAAGCCGGCTCCCTCCTCAACGGCCGCACCGTCTCCTTCACCGGCGCAGGCGGCATCCTCCAGCTCGACTCCGGCGCCACCGCCACCGCCAGCACCACCGACGTCATCACCAATCTCAACGGAACCGCCTCCACCCTCACTCTCGGCGCGAATAACACCCTTACCGCCGCCCACCTCGACATTGCCACCTCCAGCACCCTCATCAAAAACGGCGCCGGCATCCTCGACGCCACCGCGCAGAGCCTCGGCAACGCCTCCATCCTCCGCATCGACGCCGGCACCGTCCTCCTTCGCGGCACCGACGCCATCGGCCTCCCCGGCAGCGGCGGCGGCTCCGTCGTTGTCAATTCCACCGGCACCCTCGACATCCGCGGCTCCATCAACGGCACCGTCAACCTCGCCGGAGGCACCCTTCGCGGCACTGGTACTATCGGCGACCTCCTCGCCCCCACCGGCGGCACCATCGCCCCCGGCAACGCCGTCGGCAAACTCACCGTCAACACCCTCGTCGCCAGCCCCGCCACCACCGTCCAGCTCCAGATCTCCAGCGGCGCCACCCCCGGCAGCTCCATCGGCGGCCTCGACTACGACCAGATCGTCATCGCCAGCAACAACATCGACCTCGGCAATGCCGCCCTCACCCTCAGCGTCTTCGGCACCCTCCAGGTCAACGACATCCTCACCCTCGTCCTCAACAACGGCGCCGACCCCGACCCCGGCCTCTTCGCCGGATACGCCAACGGCGCGCTCATCAACCTCCCCGGTGGCTACCAAGTCCAACTCAGCTACCGCGACGACGCCTCCACCCCCGCCTTCGAGCTCAGCGGCGGCAACGACGTCAGCGTCCTCGTCACCGTCCCCGAGCCCGGCACCCTCGCCACCATCGCCAGCGGCCTCGGCATGCTGCTGGGCCTCCAGCGCTTCCGTCGGCGCGGCTAAGATCGCACCGGGCGGCTTCCTGCGCCCCTGCCAGCGGCACGCGCCCCCTCGGCTTCCGTCCTTCGGAATACCACCTCCCCCACGGTGACTGGAAACGTCACCGGAAAAAAATGCCGGTGCCTTTCCGGCGTCCCGAAAACTCATTGGCAAAAATGCTGATGACGTTCTGGCGACCGGAAACCTCGTAGGCAAAAAAGCGGATAGGATTCGCCACCTCCTCGGAACCCTCGGAAAGAGTTCCCTGTCGCTTTTTACACAATCCAGAGTAACGCCGCACCCGTCGCCCGACCCGGCGACACCTCCGGAACCTCCCGCGCCGACTACCGGGCCGGTGCCGGAGCGGCGATCTCCTTGGCGCCCGACGGGATGTCCGTCACCGTCTCCTTGCCGCCCGGCCAGCGGACTCGCAGCTTCGTGGGGGCCGAGGGCGTGGCGAGGACGACCGTGCTGCTGTCCTGCGACCAGTAGCCGGAGCCGCCGTGGATTTCCCGCAGAGGCCCCGCGGAGCCGTCGGCAAAGACCAGGCCGATTTGCGCACCGAGCGCGGTCGCGTTCCCCTCAGAGTCGGTGAGGCGCACCCGCAGGCCCGGCTTGCCGCCGGTATTCAGGAAAAGTCGCGTGGCGGCCGCGTTCTGCCCTACGACCAAGTCGGGGCGTCCGTCCTTGTCAAAGTCCGCGGTGGCAGCCCCCCGGGCATCACCATCCACCGTGATGCCCGAGTCGCGCGGGCTCGCCGCTTTGAAGGCACCCTTCCCATCGCCGAGCAAGAGCAGCCCGCGACCGGCATCGATGCGCGGCGTCTCCACCTGAGCGGAGAAGAAATTCTGCGCGAGGAAGAGATCCTCTTTTCCATCCCCATCGAAATCCGCCGCGACGATGCCGAAGACCGGGGCAAGCTGCGCCTCCATCGGCAACGCGTGAGCCTCGAAGTGGTCGCCGCGATTCAAAAAAATCATGCTGTCGAGGGTGTTCGCCTGGAGCGAGGGCGCATTTTTCAGGCGGTCTCCGTAGATGTCTTCGAGCCCCGCGGCGCCGAACTTCGTGTAGGTGGGCGTGATTTTGCGGATGAAGGGCATGGCCAGGGAGGAGCAGGAGAGGCCGCGCTCGGGGACCAATTTATGCATTGCGTCGTCGAAGTGGCTCTCGACGACCTGCGTGATGCCGTCGCCATTGAAGTCGCCCCAGGCGATGCCGAGCGGATGTCCCGGCTCGTAGTGGTGCTCGTATTTGGAGTTGCGGCCCCAATTCCCCGCGATGATGTCCATCCGTCCGTCGCCATCGAAATCGCCCGTCGTCACGCTGTTCCACCAGCCGAGGGCATCGGCGAGACCGAGCTGCTTTGTGGCGTCGGTGAGGCGGCCGTGGCCGTCGTTCATGAAGATGCGGACCGCCCCCCACTCGAGCGCGACAATGAGGTCGGGCGCGCCGTCGGCGTTCAGGTCGCTAAAGACTGCGCCGGAGACGAGGCCGAGGTCTCGGAAAAGCGGGGCGTTTTGTTCGTCCGGGACGAGGCGGCCGTTTTTGCGGAGGAAAAGTCGCGACGTGGCGGGCGCGGGGTATTTGCCGGGGATGCTGCGTGCGCCGACGAAGAGATCGAGCTGCCCGTCGCCGTCGATGTCCGCGAGAGCGAGGGGTCCGGTGGCGGAATTGGTCGTGGGGATTTCCGGGGCGCCGACGACGGCGGTGCCGGTGGCCTGGCCGTCTTCGAAGTTCGAGACGCCGGCGAGGATGGAGGTCTCGTCGGATTTTGCGCTGAAGGCGAGGAGGGAGGTCTGGTCGCGTGGGGATTTCTCGGAGAGCAGGGGGAGGTCGAAGGGCTTGAAGCCGCCTTTGCCGTCCCCGAGGAAGGCCGCGGTGCCGGCGCCCGCGCCGGAAGCAATGAGGAGGTCGTCCGCGCCGTCGCCATCGAGGTCGGTGCAGGTGATGCCGGGGCCGAGCTGGGAGAGGCGGTTCGGAAGTAGGGCTTGGCGCGCGAAGTCGTCGAAGCCGTTCTCGTGATGGGTATGCCCGAGGCGGGCGCTGGCGTCGGTGAAGAGGGGCTTCGCAAGTGCAGGGAGGCTCTTGGTGAAAGGCTGGGCCTCTTTTTCATCCGCGATGACGAGGGTGTTCAGCCCCACCTCCGGGATGACGCTGCGCCGCCCGCTGCGCCAGAGGATCTCGAGGGACATGCTTTTCGCACTGCCGGCGGCGAAGCAGAGCTCGGTGTCGCTGCCGGAGAGGTATCGGCCGCCCGCGACCATCTCTCCGCTTTGCACGGGGACGGCGCCGCCGAGGAGGGTGACGCGCGCGCCGATGCCGGTGGGGTTGCCGGGGAGGCCGCGGAGGCGCACGGCGACGCGCGGGGCGGGGGAGTCGTTGCGGAAGAGGGAGGCGGGTGCGCCGAGGTTGTTCACGACGAGATCGAGATCGCCGTCGCCGTCGAAGTCCGCCGCTGCGATCCCGTGATGCACGCCGAGCGCGCCCGTGCCCCAGTCGCGCGGCTCGAAATGCAAGTCCCCCATGTTTTTGAATGCCAGCACCGCCGTCTCCAGCCGCGGGCGCAGCTTCGACATCGCGAGCAGCTCCGCCGTGTGGACGTCGTCCTTTTTGAAGAGGTCGAAGTTCTTGATGCCGGCCTTTTCGATGAGCTTGCCCTCGGCTTTGAGCGCCTTGATCTCATTGCTCTGGTCGGCGTCCTGCACATCGCGCGAGTGCCCGCTCGTGACGAGCACGTCCTCATAGCCATCGAGATCGACATCGAGAAAGAGCGGCTGCCACGACCATTCGCTCGCCTGGAGGCCGGAGAAGTAGGCCATCTCGGCAAAGGTGCCGTCGCCGCGCCCGTGGAGGAAGGTGTTGCGCATCACCTGCGGGCGGTTGTCGAGGAGGCCTAGCCCGAGTGGCGTCGGCTTCATGGCGCCCATCTGCATCTTGCGGCGCTGATGGTCGCGCGAGAGCATGTCCACCACCATGAAATCGACGTTGCCATCGCGATCCACGTCGGCGAAATCCACGCCCATCGAGCTCGCCGATGTGCTGCGGATCGCGAGCCGGTCGATCGCGCGGAAGTGGCCGTGGCCGTCATTCATCCAGCAGCGGTCGGGCGTCCAGTAGTCGTTGCACACGTAGATGTCCGGCGCGCCGTCGCCATCGATGTCGCGGAATTGCGCCGTGAGTCCCCAGTCCAGCGGCGCGCGCGCCAGCGGCTTCCCATCTTCATCCAGAAACGCCCCGTCAGTCCACGAGACCGGAGAAAAGTGGCCCTTTCCGTCATTCAGATAGAGCTGATCCGGCTCGCCGTATTCCTGCACCTGCCCCTTTTCATCGAGCACGAAACGGTCGCGCAAATGCTCGGGAATCGTCAGTTTTCCATCGACCTGAATCAGATGCAGCTCCGGCTGGTCGCGATAGTCCTCGCGGCGGTTATTTGCCACATAAAGATCGAGGTCGCCATCCCCATCCACATCCGCCAGCGCGAGCGTCACCGCGCCGAAGCGGCTCTCAGTACCCGCCGCCGCGGTGGCATTTGAAAAGTGGCCCTTGCCGTCATTCATGAAAACCACGACGCCGTGGCCGCTCACGGAGACGAGGAGCTCCGGTGAGCCGTCCCCGTTGACGTCCGAGAAAACCGCTCCCCGGCTGTATTCATGCGGCATCGTGACCCCTGCGGAGCGCGTCACATCCTCGAATTTCCAGCCGCCGAGATTGCGATAGAGGGCGCACTCACTTTCCAGCCCGCAAAAGAAAATATCCGGCTTCCCATCGCCGTCGAAATCGCCGACCGCCACGCCGGAGCCGTTGTAAAGCGTGCGATTTCGCGCGCCGCCGAGGTCGGAGAGTTGATTCTCGAAAGTGACGCCGGAATCCGTCGGCGCGATCACCGAAAATCCGGCATGGCCCGGCGCGGAAACAGCCAGGGGCCTTGATTCCGGGGCGGCGAAGAGCGCGGGCGAGCCAAGTGCGAGGAGGAGCGGAATGAACCGCCGGAGGGAAAGGGGCGACATATTTTGAGAGTGGAAAAGCGCACAAACGTGACGTTCGAGCAACAAATTTTCGTCAAAAGCAAAATTTTTATTGACCGAGACACTTTACACGTAGAAAGTCCACTCTCTCGGCTGCCCGAGCCTCGTCCCCGTTTCCCCAAAAACCCCGCAGAATCCCCAACCAACTCTATGAAATCACTACGCCCCCGTCTCACCCTCGGCAAAGCCACCGCCGCCGCCCTCCTCGCCACCGCCGCATTCCAAGGAATGAGCTACGGCCAACTCTTGAAAATCGGCGTCTCTTTTGTGGGCCGCGGTAGCGACCAGTTTCTCGCCATCGATGATTCGGCGGGTGTCTTCGCCCAGCAGGATTGGAACAATCTCAAGGGAAATACCGGGATCACCGGCAATACGCACGACGGCAATCAGTTTCAGTTTGCGGATGGAGGAAACGGACCATTCACTAGTCAGGCGCTGTTCACTGACAACGGAACTGCCGGTACGCTCGGGACGAGCGCTGTAACTTTCAGTGTCGGTGCGCAGGACTCGTGGAACTCAGACGGCCCGACGGCGACGCCTAACGACAAGCTGATGAAGGGAATCGTTAAAGCGAACAATAACCAGAATACTGTCGATTTCACTCTGAACAACCTGACGCCAGGCGTTGGCTATAAATTCCTCGCGTATGGACAGGAGAATGGGAACACCGGCGACGTCAATTTTACGCTCGCTGGTGATATCACTTACAGCACGTACTTCGTGCGTCAGTCATCCAACTTTGACGGCACATTTACTCAGGGAACGAGCACTGACGCCGCAAATCGTACCACGGGAGTGGACTATGTGCAGTGGGATACGGTTTTCGCGGATGCGACCGGGAAACTGAAGCTGACGATGTTCTATGCAGGAAATGGAGGCGACGGTGCGGGTCTGTCTGGGTTTCAGCTTTTGGAACTCCCTCCGACTGCGGGCCCCGATAAGTTTTATAACGGCGGGGCGGGAACTGGCACGTGGGATTTGGTGACGCAAAACTGGCGCTCGCTGAATACGAATGGTGCGAGTGATGCAACTTTCGCGACAAACGATAAGGCGAATTTCGGCGACCTCGGAACGGCAGGCGCACGCACGGTGAACGTCGATGCCGCCGGAGTCACTGCTGGGCAGATCAATGTTAATAACTCCGCCGCGAACCCCTATACGATTTCCGGCGGGCCAATCCTCGGAGCCGGCAGTCCGTTCACTAAAGACGGCGCTGGCTCGCTGACGCTGACCGGCGCGAACGAGTTCTCCGGCGCGGTGACGATCAAGCATGGAACGGTGAACGTCTCGACGATCGGCGGACCTGCTGCGGCTGGGAATTTGGGTAAAGGAGGTTCCATCACGCTCGGGGACGCTGGCGTCGGGGCGAACGATGCTAAGCTCAACTACACAGGGAGCACCGCCTCGTATGGGCGGTCCCTCGTGATGGGTGATAATGGTGGCGAAATCGCTATTACTACGGCGGCTGAAACCCTCACTCTGACCGGCAGCTTCACTGGCACCGGCGGTATCCTAAAATCCGGTCCTGGTGGACTCTCGCTGCCAAGCACGGGCGGCACGGGATTCACCGGTGGCATTACCGTTACTGGAGGATCGTTCTCTGTCGGCAAGCTTGCAGCCGGAGCGGCCGGTACGAATGTTTCGAATGGTGCGACTTTCAACTACAACGGCGCAACCCTCACTGACGGCCGTGGCATCGTGATCGGGGCCGGGAATGGCACGATCGGCGTCGGTCTTTCTTCGACGCGCTACGAAGTTCCATCGCTTACCGCGACTGCGGGTAATCTAACGGTTGCGGGCAACGGACGTCTCGCCGTGAGCGGTATTGCGAACTTCGCAAATGTGCCGACCATCTCCAATGGGGCCACGCTAGCTCTTACCAATGAAGGTGGCACGAACGTGCTGCCCTCGACGATTGCGATCCCCTCTGGGACGCTCACGCTTGCGCCAGGCTCTTTCGCCGCAGGCGAAAATTTCACGCTCACCGGGGGCACCCTCCGTTTCGGTCATGAGGGCCTGCAGGGCGATTACTTTACCGGTGCGGGCAATCAGCCGATCGATCTTGTGGCCACTAGTTCGGGCATCGCCGGTTATTTTGGAGGACAAACTCCCGTCGTCAGCAACCGCACGACCTTTGCTGGACGGACCAACCTGGATTTCAGCAATGCAAATTTCGGCGGCGGCGCGCCATTCGCCGATCAGGGCTTTGGTGATAGCGATCAACTCCGCGCCTATTTCGCTGGCAAAATCCTCATCACGAACGCAGGCCAGACGGACTTCTTTACTTCGAGTGACGACGGCAGTGTTCTTTATATTGACGGCATCCGCATCGTGAACAACAACGCCTTCCAAGGCGCAAACGAGCGCACTGGTTCAGTCAACCTCACGGCTGGGCTACATGATATTCAGATTGGCTTTTACGAGGGGGGCGGCGGTGCAGGGCTTACCGTCAGCTACACACCGCAGGGAGGCACGAAACAGATCATTCCTAACAGCGTGCTCTTTGCCGGCGACGTGAACACGAGCGGAAACGCCTCCGTCATCACTGTAGCGCAGGATTCCACGTTTGAAGTTGCTGCGAAGAGCGCCTCGGTTGCCGGCGTGGTCATCGCTGCTGGAAAGACGCTCACGGTCAGTGGATCGGCGGATTTTTCTAATACGTCGTTGGCTGGCGCGGCGGGGATTAATGTTGCCTCAAATCTCGGTGTTGTGAGCCTCGGAAGCATCGTGGATGCGAATCGAACGATCACT
>JBBQCM010000084.1:0-28505 GCA_038318725.1 Chthoniobacterales bacterium | reverse complement strand
GGATGAGGGCCGCCTCGCCACCCGCTTCCTTAACCACCAACCCTACCAACCCATGACTACCACCCTTGCCTTCCTCGACGCCCTCTTCGGAGTCGGCGGCACCTTGATCGTGCTGATCCTCCTCGGCGGACTCTTCAGCATCCTCACCTGTTTCCGCAAGGTCGAGCAGGGTCGCGCCATCATTCGCAACGGCCTGCGCGGAACCCGCGTTTCTTTCTCGGGCCTCACTGTCTTCCCCATCATCGACAAAGCGGAATACATGGACATCTCCGTGAAGCGCGTGGAGATCGATCGCAACGGCAAGAACGGCCTCATCTGCATGGACAACATGCGCGCCGACATCAAGGTGGCTTTCTTCGTCCGCGTGAACCAGACGCCCGAGGCCGTGCTGAAAGTCGCGCAATCGGTGGGCTGCGAGCGGGCGTCGAGCCTGAACGCGATTATCGAACTCTTCGATGCGAAGTTCTCCGAGGGCCTTAAAACCGTGGGTCGGCAGTTCCAGTTCGTCGATCTCTACAACTCCCGCGATAAACTGAAAGAAGGCATCCTGCAAACCATCGGCACGGACCTGAACGGCTTTGTGCTTGAGGACGTGGCCATCGATTATCTCGAACAAACGCCGATCACTTTCCTCAACCACGACAACATCCTCGACGCCGAGGGCATCAAGAAAATCACGGAACTGACCGCGGCGCAGAAGATCCTGGCGAACCAGATCGATCGAGAGAGGGAGAAGACGATCACGAAACAAAACGTCGAAGCGACGGAAACGATCCTCGAACTGAATCGCCAGCTCGCCGAGGCCGAGCAAAAGCAGAAGCGCGAAATCTCGGGCATCATGGCACGCGAAGAAGCCGAGGCCGCGAAAGTGCAGGCCGAACAACGCTTGCGCTCGGAGCAGGCGCGCATTGCCGTGGATGAAGAGCTGCAAGTCGCGGAGGAAAACAAGAGCCGCCAGATCATTGTCGCCCAGCGCAACAAGGAGCGGACGGATGGCGTGGAAAAGGAGCGCGTCGAGAAAGATCGCGCGCTTGAGCAGATTGAACGCGAGCGGCTCGTTGCGCTCGGCACCATCGCCAAGGAAAAGGCCATCGAAGCGGAGAAAAAGCTGATTCAGAACGTCATTCGCGAACGGCTCGAAGTCGAAAAGACGGTGGTTGTCGAACAGCAGCGGATCAAGGATACCGAGGCGTTCGCGACGGCGGATCGCGCCAAGAAAGTGGCGGTGACGGCCGCGGAGATGGACGCCGAGTCGGTGCTCATCCGCGACATCAAAGCCGCGGAAGCGGCCAAGAAGGCCGCTGAGTTGCGCGCGGATCAGGACATGATGACCACGGTGCGCCACGCCGAAGCGGAGAAGGAAGCGGCGCAGCGCCACGCCCAGCAACGGCTGATCACCGCCGAAGCAGAAGAGGCGGCCGCTTCCAAGGAATCCAGCGCGAAGAAGATGCTCGCCGAAGCTGCGACCGCCGAAGCTGCTGCCGGTGGTCTGGCCGAAGCGCAGGTCCTCGAGGCGAAATCCGTGGCTGTGCAGAAGCAAGGCGCGGCGGAGGCGGAAGTGCTGCAGCTCAAAGCCAGCGCCGAAGCCGAGGGTATCACCCGCAAGGCGGAGGCGATGAAGCTGTTCGATGCCGTCGGCAAGGACCACGAGGAATTCAAGCTGCGGCTGAACAAGGACAAGGAAGTGGAGCTCGCGCAAATTCGCGTGCAGGCCGACATCGCCAGCAGCCAGGCAGCGGTCGTAGGCGAGGCGCTGAAGACCGCGAAGATCGACATCGTGGGCGGCGACGTGCAGTTCTTCGACCGCATCACCGGCGCGATCACCGCCGGCAAGGCGCTCGACCGGCTGGTCGATAACAGCGCAGCTCTGACTGACATGAAGGAAACCTTCTTCAACGGCGATGCCGACTATTTCCACACTCAGGTCCGCAGTTACATCGACCGCTTCGGCCTGACCAGCGACGACGTGAAAAACCTGAGCGTGGCCGCGGCACTGACGCAGATGCTGACGCTCGCGGACGACTCGAAAACCAAAGGGCTGATCAACGGTCTGCTCGGCCACGCCAAACGCCTCGGCCTCGACGGCTCACCGCTGGCCAGCCTGCCGAAAAACGGCGGCGTCCGTGCCGGCAACTAAGCGCCTCTGGAGCGCGCTGCGCCTCCTTCGCTGACTGACGATGTCTGACGCCACCCCCAACGCCGCTCCCACTCCGGCGGCCGGCCCGGTGCTCGAACAAGGAACCTACGAAATTCTGCGCGCCCGCCTCGCGACGCACGGCACTGAGCTGCGAACGCGCTTGGAAAAGCTGAATGCCGCGCGCCAGGAAGTCTTTGGCACCATCCCCACCGCGCTGCTCGCGACCGAACGCGTCACGACGAAGAACAACTGCACGCCGCGCGACATCATCCCGATCGGCGGCGGGCGCTTCCTGCTCGGCTACAACGTCCACGTCGGCCTGCGCAGCGAGATCAAGCTGGAGGATGTCCTTGCCGTCTATGAATGCCACGAGCGCGCCTTTCGGGAACTGCCGCTCGACGCGCTCGGCGACGCGCAATTTCAGGCTGATTTCAAGAGCCTCTACACCTATTACAAGGACACCGTCTTCGCGAAGTTTTCGATCCTTGAACCGCACCTCTTCATGGAGTTTCGGATCGGGAAAAGCGTCACCGACATCAAGACCTTCAAGTGGCTGATGCAGGATGGCGCGCTCGCCTATCTCGGCAACCGCTTCGACCACGAATACCTGTTTCCAGCACAGCACGAATTCGCTTGGACGCGCACCCATCGCGAGTTGCATCGCCACGGGCTGCACCCACACATTTCCATCGCCGACCGGCTCTTCGTCGAATGCATCGGCGGCGACCTGACGATCAAGATCGAGGACAACACCGCAACGGGTGAAGGCATCTACCGCGAGCCCGTCGAGCAAGCCGACCAGACGCTCGACGACGCGGAGATTTTCTATGCTCTCGTCGGCAGCCTGATCCTGCTCAAGGTTCGGCCCTATCAGGAGAAGACGACGCGTCATTTTGTCTTCAACGAAAAGCTGAAGGAAGTCCGCCGCATCGACGCGATCAAGGATGCCTGCGTGCTGCTGCCGGACGATCACGGCATCATTTTCGCTCACGGGTATTACCTGCAGAGCGGCGAGTTCAAGCTCTTCGACGCCTCGTTGGAAGACATGGTCTTCTACAAGCGCATTGCCTCGCCCAACGGGGAAGACACCCTTTTCGCCTTTTACCAGCGTGAGCGCGGCGACTACATCCTGCTTTCCTACAATCTGATCGCTCGCGCCGTCGAAACGCCGATCGCCTGCAGCGGTTTCTCGCTCTTCGAAAATGGCGAGATGGCGCTCTTCCGCTCGGACGCCCAGGCGCAGAAACATCACGTCGTGCAGATCTGGCAGACGCCGTATGTCGGTGCATCGTGGCAGCCCTCGGTGCAACCGACGAGTTACCTTTACAAGATCGGCAACCCCACCCTCGTTGCCGCCATGGCCGAGTGTCAGCAGGTGCTGACGCTGCTTGGCAAGGACGACACTTACGCCGGTCTCTATCTCGATCTCGTGCGCGAAGCGGGGGCGATCCTCGACACTTATTTCTGGCTGGATCGGGCGGATGCGGGCGAACTCCGTGCGCCGCTCGTCGAGATCAAGGCAGCGGCGGCCGCCGCGCTCGCGGAGTTCGATAAAGTGGCGGGCGTCAAGCGCAGCACGGCTGCGTCGGCGCAGCACACGATTGGCAAAGCCCGAGGCATTCTTGACGCGCTCGCCACGGACCTCTTCGAGAAGATCGGCGCGTTCGTCGTCCGGCTCGCGGAACTGCGCGGGGTGCGCGGCGAACTGATCTCGCTCAAGGAACTGCGCTACATCGACCTGCCGCTGGTCGAGCAAACCGGGCGCGATGTCGCGAGCGCCGCGGAGGGGCTGGCACAGCGCACCGTCGAATTTTTGCTCAAGCCGGAAGCGCTCGTGCCCTTTCGCGAGCGCGTCGAGGCGCTGCACGTTGCGGTGCCGCTGCTTGCGAAAGTCACCGAGGCGCAGAAGCTGGAGGAAGACATCACCGGGGCGGCGCAGGAACTCGATCTGCTCGTCGAGACGGTCAGCAATCTACAGATCCAGGACGCGACTGAGACCACCCGGATCATCGAAAACATCTCTGCGATCTACGCCGTGCTAAATCAGGCGCGCGCCGGATTGAAGCAGAGGGTCCGCGAGCTGCGCGGCACCGAGGCGGTCGCGGAATTCGGCTCGCAATCGCGGCTGCTCGACCAGGCGCTCGCGAACTACCTCGACCTCTGCTCTTCGCCGGAGAAGTGCGACGAATACCTCAATCGCTTGATGGTCCAGATCGAGGAACTCGAGGCGCGCTTCGCCGACTTCGATGAATTTGTCGTCGAGCTTTCGGAAAAGCGGAGCGCTCTCTCAGGTGCTTTCGAAGCGCGCAAGATCGAGCTGATCGAGACGCGCAACCGCAAAGCCAGCGCGCTGCTCACTGCCGCCGAGCGCATTTTAAATGGCGTCAAGCACCGCGCCGATCACCTCGAAACCCTCGACGCGATCAATGGCTATTTCGCCGCCGATCGCATGGTCGAAAAGGTGCGCGACCAGATCGCGCAACTCATCGCCCTCGGAGACAGCGTCAAGGCCGACGACCTCCAGAGCCGGCTTAAGACGGTGCGCGAAGACGCGGTGCGGCAGCTCAAGGATCGCCAGGAACTCTTCGCTGGCGGCACGAATGTCATTCAACTCGGGCGGCATCGCTTTCTCGTCAATACTCAGGAACTCGACCTGACCGTCGTCCCACGCGGCGACGAGATGTGTCTGCATCTCACCGGCACGAACTTCTTCGAGCCGATCACTGATCCCGCTTTCCTTGGCACGCAGCCCGTTTGGCCGCTCGAGGTCGTCTCGGAGACGGCCGAAATCTATCGCGCGGAATATCTCGCTTTCAAAATGCTCAACGCGATCCGCCCTGAGGAAGCGGTGAAGTGGAGCGATGAGGAGCGGCTCGCGAAGGTGCGCGAATTCGCCGCCCCTCGTTACGCCGAGGGTTACGTGAAAGGCGTCCACGATCAGGACGCCGCGAAGATCTTCGGGGCGCTTGCCGAGATGCACACCAGCCTCGGCTTGCTCCGCTACGCCAGTTCGGCGCGCGCGTGCGCCGCGGTTTTCTGGCAGCAGTTTCCCGAGGGCGATCGCAAGACGCTGCTCACCGCCAAGCTCCGCGGTTACGCCACGATGAAGCAGCTTTTTCCGAGCGGCGAGACGCGGGCTGCTTACATTCGCGAGCTGCAAGCCGCCCTGCGCGAATGGGTGCAGCGCACCGCGCTTTTTCCGGAGAGCAGCCTCGCGGACGCGGCGGAGTATTTGTATTTCCAGATCAAGCGCGGCGGAGAATTTGTGATCAGCCCGGAAGCTGCGGAGGTCTTCCAACATTTCCAGCAGCACCTCAGCGCGCACGCTTTCACCGACGCATTTTCCAAAGCGCGTCAGTCCGTCGAAGGTGATTTGCCGACCTTGTTCGAGTTGCTGCGCGACTGGGTGCGCGGCTATCTCGCGAATCATGAAGACGCGGCGGCGCACGACTATCTCGACGAGGCCGCCTGGCTGCTGCTCCGCAATGCGCCGCTCGGCACGGCGGTCATCGAATCATTCGCGCAGCGGGAAATCGAAGGGCTGGCCGGCAGCCATCTCGCGATCCTGGGCGGGCGGCTGCGCGTCGCTTACGTCGGCTTCATGCAGAAGCTGCGCGCCCACGAGACGCAGGTGGTGCCGGTCTTCGAGCGTTTCCAGCAGTTGAAAAAAGATCTGATCGCCGAGGCGCGCGCCCGGCTCGGGCTCGCGAACTTTCGCCCGAAAGTCCTCACTTCCTTCGTCCGCAACCGCCTCATCGACGCCGCCTATCTGCCGCTCGTCGGCGACAATCTCGCGAAACAAATGGGTGCGACCGGCGACGCCAAACGCACCGATCGCATGGGCCTGCTCCTGCTCGTCTCGCCGCCGGGATACGGCAAGACGACGCTCGTGGAATATGTGGCCAGCCGTCTCGGCATCGTCTTTGTGAAAGTGAACGGACCAGCCATCGGCCATCGCGTCACTTCGCTCGACCCCGGCGAAGCGCCGAACGCCGCCGCGCGCGAGGAACTGACCAAACTCAACCTCGCCTTCGAGATGGGCGACAACGTGATGGTCTGCCTCGACGACATTCAGCATCTCAATCCCGAGTTTTTGCAGAAGTTCATCTCCCTTTGCGACGGGTCGCGCCGGATCGAAGGCGTCTATCGCGGCGCGGCGCGCACCTACGATCTGCGCGGGAAGAAGGTCGTCGTCGTCATGGCCGGCAATCCTTACACCGAGAGCGGCGACAAGTTTCAGATCCCGGACATGCTCGCCAACCGCGCCGATACCTACAACCTCGGCGACGTCGCGGGCAGCCACGCGGAGGTTTTCAAATCGAGCTACCTCGAAAATGCCGCGACCTCCAATCCCTCGCTCGCGCGCGTCGCCAGTCGCAGCCACAAGGATTTGCTCGCGCTGATCCAACTCGCCGAAACCGGCCCGCGTGAAGGGCTCGATTTTGAGGTCTCGTATTCCCCCGGGGAGCTGAACGAATTCGCAGGGGTGATGAAGAAGATGCTCCGTCTGCGCGATGTCGTGTTGCGGGTGAATGAGGAATACATCCGCTCCGCCGCGCAGGCTGACGCCTACCGCACCGAGCCGCCCTTCAAACTTCAAGGCTCCTATCGCAACATGAACCGCCTCGCCGAGAAGGTCGCGCCGGTGATGAACGACAGCGAACTCGAGGCGCTCATTCAATCCCACTACCGCAACGAGGCGCAAACGCTGACCACCGGCGCAGAAGCAAACCTGCTCAAGCTTCGCGAGCTCACCAATGCCCTCACGCCTGCTGAAACGGTCCGACTCGACGACATCCGCAAGACCTTCCGCAAAAACCAGCTTCTGCGCGGCGGCGACGAACGCGATCCGGTGACGCAGGTTGTCCGGCAACTCGCCGCGTGTTTTGAAGGCATCGATTCCATCAAGGAAGTCCTCGCTACCGGTCTCCATAATGGCAACTCTCCGCCCCCGGCACCGGTCACGCTGATCATCGCACCGCCACCTTCCGCCTCCGGACTGCCAGGCGGAAGCGAGACGTCCACCAATGGCATCCGGGAGATGCACATCGACCAAGAGACGCTGGCCGAAATCTGGAAGGTCATCAACGTCCGGCGGAAAGTGGAGGAAGCTGTTCCGGAGGCGGACGGCGATGCGGGATCAGCGTAGCGCTCCCGACACCGTCGCCTAGTCGCCGAAGCTGATGCCGACGGCGCGGCAGGTCTGGACCATCTGGCTGTCGGGCTGGACGAGTTTGATGCGGTGGACGGCTTCGGCGATGGCGACGCTTTTGACCTCGTAGTTTTGGTAGCTGACCATTTCGCCAAATTTTCCCTCGGCGATGAGTTCGACGGCGCGGACGCCGAAACGGGTGCCGAGGATGCGGTCGAGGGTGGTGGGGGCGCCGCCGCGCTGAAGGTGGCCGAGGACGCAGGTGCGGGTTTCCTTGCCGGTGCGCTGGGCGACTTCGTCGGCGACGTTTTGGCCGATGCCGCCGAATTTGCTCTCGCCGCTGGCGACGGCGTGCATGCGTTTGTGGCCGTGTTTTTCGAGGGCGCCCTCGGCGACGACGATGAGCGTGCTGAGGCAGCCTTCGGCGTCGCGCTGGCGGAGGGCGGAGGCGACGTTTTCGTGGGAGAAGGGAATCTCGGGGATGAGGATGATGTCGGCCCCGCCGGCGAGGCCGCCGTAAAGGGCGATCCATCCGGCGTGGCGGCCCATGACTTCGATGACCATGGCGCGCTTGTGCGAGGAAGCGGTGGTGTGGAGGCGGTCGAGCGCGTCCGCCACGCAGGCGACGGCACTGTCGAAGCCAAAGGTCATGGCGGTGGCTTCGAGGTCGTTATCGATGGTTTTGGGGACGCCGATGACGGGGATGCCCTCCTCGTGGAGCTGCTGGGCCGTGGTGAGGGAACCGTCGCCGCCAATCGTGATGAGGGCGTCGATGCGCAGGTGGGCGAGGGTGCGACGGGTCTGGGCGACGACTTCGGGCGGAACGTGGGTGCGGCTGCCGTCGCCGGTTTTGGCGATGAAGTGGCCTTTGTTCGTCGTGCCGAGGATGGTGCCGCCGAGTTGCATGATGCCGGCGGTCGAGGCGCGAGTGAGGACGATGGATTCGCCGCCTTCGGGAAGGAGGCCTTCGTAGCCGTCGATGAAGCCGACGACTTCCCAGCCGAGATTGTTGGCTGCGCGGACGACGCCGCGGAGGACGGCGTTGAGGCCGGGGCAGTCGCCGCCACTGGTAAGAACTCCGATGCGTTTGCTCATGGTTGGTCAGCGTTTGTTTTTCATGGGGCGGCCGGTGGCGGCCCAGCCGTCGTAGAGGGACCAGCCGCGCTGGAGAAGGCGGGAGGCGGTTTCAAAGCGGGTCGCGGAGCCGAGGATGATGACATTGATGCGGCGCGGGGTGATAATGTGCTGGCCGCCTTCCTGCCGGGTTTCGGGGGGTTTGGTGGCGGAGATGATGAGGCACTGACCGGCGCGGGCGGTGGTGCCGGTTTTGACGCCGTCGATGCCGTCGATGCCGAGGAGCTCGTTGGTATTGCGCAGTAGATAGCCACTGGGCTCGCCAGCGGCCGTGGTGAGGCTGATTTTGCGCTCCTTTTGCGAGACGTAAAAACGAAAGGCGGAATTGGCCATGGCGTAGGCGGTGAGCCGGGCCAGGTCTTCGGCGGTGGAGAAGGGGACGGTGCGTTCGAGATTATCGAGACCGTGGGGATTGATGAAGCGGGTGCGGGTCATGCCGAGCTGGCGGGCGAGGGCATTCATCTGCGCGACAAAGGCGTCCGCGGCCGGCATCCGCGTGCTCCGCAGGCCCGTGCCCACATGCTCCGCTAGCGCCACGGCGGCGACGTTGTCGCTCTGCATCAGCGCGGCGTACAGGAGATCGCGCAGGGAGCACTGATCGCCGGGCTGAAAGCCGACGCCCTGCGCGGCGCCCAGTTGGGTGGCGGCGTCGGGGATCGTCGCGAGCTGACCGAGATCGGCTTTGTTTTGCGCCGCCCAATCGAGCACGACCATGGCCGTGGCGATTTTCGTGAGGCTGGCCACGGGGAGTTTCCTGGTGGCCTCACTTTGTTCGAGGATAAAGCCTGTGGTGCTATCCGCGATCACGTAAGCCCGAGTCTGCGCCTGGATCGGCGCGGTGGTGGCAATGGCGAGGGCCGCGAGGCAGGTGAGGAAGCGAACGAAATGCGAAAGGCCCATGGCAAATAGGCCGGGACTCTATCGGGCACCTCTCCAATGGCAAGCCCGGTGCGAGAGACGGATGAGACGGGGAAATTGGAAGGCTGGTTGGCTAATGGAAACGCGCCGCGCCCGGCTGCGGTAAATTGCCGTCGATAGCTTGAGGACAGTCAGCTTAAAAGCTTTGTCGAATTCATAGTCCATCCAGCCTCCAGCGAGATTGAAGGGATTGCGCGCGATGCGTCCTTCGCGGACGCGACCGGAAAAAACCAGGGAGATGGCTTCTTATTCCCAATCTTCCGTCGCCGCGCGTACGCCCTTGCCAGTGGGCCGCCGTAGCGCGGTCTAACGACGGATCAACAACCCGGCGACAAAGCCTGCGCAGAGGGCTGCCACGAGCGATTCACGGGGATTTTGCCGGACATATTGCTCGCCGTCCTCGAGGAGCGTGCGGGCGCGCTGGCGGGCCTGATCGTAGGCCACTTCGGCCTGCGCTTTGGCTTCGTCGCCGACGACCCCGGCTCTCGCTTTCAGGTCATCAGCCATGGCGCTGGCCTTGGCCCGGGCGTCGCTCGCGAGTTCACCGACTTTGGCTCTCATCTGCTCCAGCGTGCCGCTTGCCTGCGCGTGGAGTTCCTCCAACTGCGCATTCAAATCCGCTGCGGTTATCCCGAGCTTTGTGCGGAGGCGGGCAAACAGTTCGTCGCCTTTGCCTTCGGCGAAGATCAGATCGTCATCGGCGAGTTGGCCGTAGCGTTGCTTGAGCTGGCCTTTCATCGCGTCCCAGTGATTGTCGAAAGTGAAGTGTTTCATGCCTCCTGTTTCGCGACACAACCTTGCCCCGGTTGTGTGAAAAGCGCGCATCAGCGCAGCGCCGGCGCGAGCGATTCGACGATCAGGCTTTCCAGCTTCGGAAAGTCGATCGGTTTGGTGAGATGGGCGATGAAGCCAAGCTCGCGGCTTTTCTGGACGTCGTGATCCATGCCATAGCCGCTGACCGCGATGGCGCGCACCGGACCGCGCGCGCACAGCTTCTCCATCAAATCCCAACCCGTGCCGTCCGGCAGGCCGATGTCGCAGATGATGAGGTCGGACGGCGAGTCGGCGAACTGCTCGGCCGCCGCCGCGACACTGCCGGCCCCGGTGACGCCAAATCCCTTGCGCCGCAGCGTCCGGGAAAGAACCCGCCGCGTGTCCTCGTGATCCTCCACGACGAGGATCGTTTTGCCGCGCACGGCGGAGCTCGAGACGCACGGAGGTTCCTCGGCCGGGGGCGTCGCGATCCTGGAGGTGGGCAGGCGGACGTGAAAAACCGCGCCACAACCTTTGCCGTCGCTCTCCGCGCGAATCGAGCCGCCGTGACCCTCCACAATGGCGCGCGTTATCGCCAGACCGAGGCCAATGCCGGTGGCGGTGGGCTGCGGCTTGATCGGATTGAATGCGCCGAAAACCGAAGCCAGTCGCTCGGGCTCGATCCCCATGCCGTCATCGCGGATTTCGACGATGACGTCGCCGCCCTCGTTCGTCGTCGTGATCGTCACATGGCCGTTCGCCTTGGTGAACTTGACCGCGTTTTTCAGAAGATTCCAAAAGACCTGATCGAGCCGCGCGAATTCGCCCATTACCGTCGATTCCGCGGCGGTTTGTTCGACGCGAATGGTGATGCGTTTCTCCGCGAAGCCCTCCTGGCAAATATCGAGAGCGGCCTCAATACAGCGGTGTACGTCCACATTTTTTTTGTCGATCTTCAGCCGTCCGCTGGCGATTTGGGTCAGGTCGAGCAAATCGTCGATCAGGCGTGCTTCGAGTTCGACGTTGCGCTGGATCATGGAAAAGGTCTCGCGCAGATCAGGTGTCAGCGGAGTGTCCTTGATCGTCGAAGACACCAGCGAAAGGACCGGCGTCAGGGGGGTGCGCAACTCGTGGCTCAGCATCGCGAGGAAGTCGTCCTTCGCCGCATTCGCCGCACGGAGGGCGTCGTTGTTGGCGCGGGCCTCGGCATAGCAACGTTCGAGTTCCAACCGCTGCTCCGCGATGCGGCGCTCGGCGCGGCTTTTGTAAATGGCGCTGTTCACCGCGCGACGGATGGAGTCCGCAGCGACATTGGACTTCATCATGTAGTCGAGGGCACCCGCTTTCATGAGCGCCACCGCGGTTTCATGGTCGCCCGTGTTCGTGAGAATGAGGGCCGGAAACGGCAGACGCCCGTGCTCGGCACCGACGGTTCGCAGGAAATCGAGGCCGTTCCCGTCGGGGAGCAGGGGTGCCAGGAGCACGCAATCAGGGCGCGTTTCGGCGAGCGCCGTCCGGGCTTCCGCGACGTTCCCCGCCTCGATCACGCGATACTCGAAGTTTGCGTCACCACTGAGGTGGTTGATAACCCGCGTACGATCTTCGACGGAGTCGTCGATGATCAACAAAGTTCTTTGCTCCATGAGAAGTGTCGGGTGAAGGGCGGGCATCGGGGATGATGCGAGGTTTTCCCAGTCAGCCGAATCGCTCGGCGACTGGCAGTTGGTTTGGTCCATTCGGAAATTTAAATCTCAATACGCGCAAGGACGGGCCACGCCGCGATGTTCTGGTTGCAATGGCTAAACCAACAAGAACTCCACCGCCCCCGCTCGATGACCTCATGCAGCGGGCCGACGAATTCGCCCGCCGCGAGCCGGCGAAGGCCGTCGTCTCCGCGTTCGGCGCGGGCTTCCTGCTCAATCTGCTGCCCCTCGGCGCGATCGCCGCCATGCTGGTCGGCATCGCGTTCTCCTTCGTCCGGCCGGTGCTCCTTTTCCTCGGGCTGCTCAAGGCCTTTGAATTCTGCCGCAGTCAAAATCCAACTCCTGATCATCATGAATGAGCCCACCCTCGAAGAATTTTCCACCACCGCGACAGCCGAATGCTGCGCGGAAGTAGATCAATGTGTGCGCCGCAATCCGGGCACGGCGCTGCTTTTCGCCGTCGGCGCCGGGCTGGCCATCGGGTTGCTCGTTCGCTCTCTGCGTCCTGGGCCGTCACCCCGACATCGCGTCGCGCAATTGCTCGAAGACCTCGAATGCCGGCTGCGCGATGCCGCCGATCCGGCCATTCGCAAGGCGGGGCTTTTCGCCAGCGAGGGCGCCGACGCTTTGCAGGAAGGCTTGCACAGCAGCGAAGCCCGCGTCGAGCGCCTCTTCCGCGACACCCGCCGTCGGCTGCGCAAGCTTTTCTCCTAGAAACCGAACCGCAGGGGAGGCGCTCACGGAAGTCATCGAGGAGAAAGTCGCCGTCGGCGGCAAGGACGTGGCGAAGTCGAAGAAGACCAAGGGCGTGAAAGCCACCAACGTCATCGATCTCGTCGCCGCGCGGAAGCCGTGCGCCGAAAGCGACGGCGATCTTCGTGGTGCAGAAGCATGCCGCCTCGCGTCTGCATCTTGACTTCCGGCTGAATCGACGGCGTGCTGAAATCGTGGGCGGTGCCGAAAAATTGGTGATACTTCGCGCCCTTCTTCTCGATCTTCTCATTCACCACCTCGAACGATGAAGTGCCGCAGGCACCTAATCTCCGCCCGAAGCACCGGGGCGCCAACTGCGCTGGCGGCGCGCGGATAGGCGGCGTAGAGCGCGTACAGGCGACTGCGGCTGAGTTGGAGTTCGGGGTGGTCGCCTCGCTCGCGGTGATCTCGTTGCGACGCAACCGGGCGAACCAATCCCTGCCGAGCCCGGCGCTGCGCAGTCCTGCTTTGCTCGCACACTTGTCCTGCTTTGCCCGCACCACGAGACCACTTAAGCGGCATCCGCGCGCCACCGGGCCGCCTCCGCGTTGACACGACACCGGCGGGTCGCTCAGGCTCCACCTCCGCCCCGCATGTGACAATTCGACGGTCGCGAGATCGGGCGTCGCTTGCAATACGCCCTACGGCACGTCAGTCACATGTTCGTCGGCGCTGAAGCGCCCCCACTTCCACGCGAGCGCAGGGAGCACGAGCAGGTTCAGCGCGGTGCTGGTGATGAGCCCGCCAAGGATCACTGTCGCCATCGGACCTTCGATCTCGCGGCCCGCCTCGCCGCTGCCGATGGCGAGCGGCAGGACGCCGAGCGCGGTGACGAGCGCGGTCATCAGGATCGGCACGAGTCGTTCGCTCGCGCCGCGCACGACGGTTTCGAGGGACCACGCCGCACCGTCGATTTCCACGAGGTGCTCGTAGTGCGAGATGAGCATGATCGAGTTGCGCGTGCTGATGCCGAAGAGCGTGACGAACCCGACCCACGAGCCGATGGACGTGGAGCCGCCGCTGGCAAATACCGCGAGCACGCCGCCGACCAGCGCGAACGGGATATTCGCCAGCACGAGCGCGACGTGGCTGGTGCGGCGAAAGACGAGCGAGAGCAGCAGCAGGATGCCGGCGAAGGCGACAGAAAAATGGATGATGAGTTCGCGACCCGCCTTCGCCTGCTCCTCCGCCGCGCCGCTCCATTCGACATACACGCCGCCGGGAAGTTTCACTTTTTCCTCCACACGCTTGCGGGCCTCGGTGACGTAGGAAGTCACATCGCGTTTCTCGACATTGCACGTCACCGTCTGGCGGCGGCGCGCGCCGTCGTGCTGGATGCTCGGGCGGCCATTCGTCAGTTCCACGTCGGCGAGCTGGCGCAGCGGCATGCGCAGGCCGTCGCCATTGGTGAGGAGCAAATTGCCGACGGTTTCGGGATCGCGCCGCGCCTCGTCGGCGAGAATGACGGCGAGTTCGTGGATGCGGCTGCCGCGCACCATCTGCGCCACGTCCGCGCCTTGGAAAGCCGTCTCCACGGCGTCCAGCACTTCGAGCGGGCGGAAGCCGAATTGCGTGAGCCGCTCGGGCCGCAGATGCACGGCGAGCACGGGCGCGCCGGGCGGCGCTTTCACCTGCACATCGGCGTTGCCTTTGACCGCGGAAAGCTGCGCTGCGATGAGCCGCGCGGTGGCGTCGAGCTGGTCGAGGTCCTCGCCGTACACGTTCACCACGACGGCGGCGGTCTCGCCCGAGATGGTCTCCCCGATGCGGTCGCCGAGGAAGGTCATCACCTCGCTGTTCACGCCGGGAAAATCCTTCAGCAGATCGCGCAGCCACGCCTGCGTCTCGACTTCCTCCGCGGGCGTGGTGCCGCGTTTCAGTTCGACGTGAAACTCGCTGCGCTCCGGCCCGAAGGTGTCCTCGCCCTGCTCCGCGCGGCCAATCTGCTGCTCGACGGTGGCGATGTGTTCGTTGGCCAGCATCTTGTCGGAAAGCAGCTTGCCGGTGCGCAGCGATTCGTCGATCGACATGCCGGGCCGCGCGTTCATACCGATGACGAAATGCCCCTCGCGAAACTCCGGCAGCAGCTCGCCGCCGAAGAACGGTACCAGCGCACATGCCCCGGCCACGAGCACCAGCGCGCCCACCACGGTGAGCAGCGGCTGGCGGGCGAAAAGCAGCACCCAGTCGCCGTGGATCGATTTCAAAAACCGCACCCAGCCCGGCTCGTCGTGCGGTTTTGCGCGGCTCAAAAAAACGAGCGCCATCACCGGCGTGACCGTGAGCGCGACGCCGAGCGACGCCATGATCGAGAGGATGAAAGCAACGCCGAGCGGGCCGAAAAAGCGGCCCTGCAAACCGGACATCGTGAGCACCGGGAGGAAGACAACGGCGACGATGAAAGTCGCATAGACGACGGAATTATTAACCTCCAGCGAAGCGTCGAGCACCACGCGCCAGAGTGGGCGCGGCGGCGTAAGCGCGGCGTTTTCGCGCAGACGGCGAAGGATGTTTTCGAGGCCGATGATCGCGTCATCCACGACCACGCCGATGGCGACCGCGAAGCCGCCGAGCGTCATCGTGTTCAGCGACACGCCGAACCAGTCGAGGACCAGCACCGCGGTGAGCAGCGAGAGCGGAATCGAGACGAATGAGATGAAGGCGATGCGCAGATCGAGCAGAAAAAGCAGCAGCACGATGCCGACGAGCGCGCCGCCGATGAGCAGCGAATCCTGCACGTTGCCGAGCGCCGTCTCGATGAAGGTCGCGGGCCGGTGCAGGTGGTCATAGACCTTGATGCCCTGGCTCGCGAAGACCGGCTTCAGCTCCGCCAGCGCTGCCTCCAGCGCGTGCGTGACGGTGAGCGTATTCGCGCCGTACTGGCTGCTCATGGTGATGAGCACGCCCGGCCCGCCCATGATGAGCGTGGCCCCGAATTTTGGCTCAGCGCCGAGCTTCACGATGGCCACATCTCGCATGCGCACCACCGGCGTGCCTTTGCGCACGACGACTTCGCCCAGCTCCTCGGGCGTGAACATTTGCCCGTCGGTCTGGATGACGATGCGCTGTCCGGGCGTGTCGATGAAGCCCGCGCCACGCACGCCGGTCGCCGCTTTCGCCGACTCGAGGATGTCGGTCAGCGTGAGGTCAAAGGCGGCGAGTTTTTCCGGCAGCACCTGCACCTGGAGTTGCTCGACTTCGCCGCCGAAAACATTCGCGTGCGCCACGCCGGGCACCGCGAGCAGGCGCGGCTTGAGCGTCCAATCGACGAAAGTGCGCAGGTCGCGGCCCGACATTTTTTTCGAGACGAGGCCGATCTTCAGCAGGTCCATCGTCGAGGACGTGAGTGGCGAAAGCGTCGGCGCGCGCACGCCGTCAGGGAGCTGGCGCGCGAGGGTGCCGAGCTTTTCCGAGAGCGACTGCCGCGCGAGGTGGATGTCCGCGTTGTCCTTGAAAACCGCGGTGACGATGCTCAGCCCCTGGATGCTCTCCGAGCGCACGGAAGCGAGATCCGACGCGCCATTCACCGCGCTCTCGACGGGCCGCGTGACCAGCACCTCGACCTGTTCTGCGCTCAGCCCCGGCGCTTCCGCCTGGATCGTGACCTGCGGCGCGACAAACTCCGGGAACACATCCAGCGACGCGCGCGAAGCGATGTAGCTCCCCCACGCCAGCAGCGCGATGGCCAGCGCGATGACGATGCCGCGATGGCGGAGCGACAGTTGGACGATGAAGCGGAGCATTTAGTCCGCTCCGCCTCCGCCCTGCGCTTTCAGTTCCTCCGACAGCAAAGACTGTGCGCCCGTCGTCACGAGCAAATCATCCGCCTTGATCCCGCCGCCCTCGGCGATGAACCAGCCTTTGTCGCCATCGAGCGGCGTGTCGAGCGTCACGGGTTTGCGCACAAATTTTTCCTCCTCCTCCTGCACATAAACCCACGCGCGCCCATCGTGGCGCAGCACGGCGGAGCGTGGCACAGCGAAACCGGCGCGCGCTTTCTCCGGCAGCTCGAGCCACGCGGTTAGCGCCATGCCAGGGCGCAGCGGAAAGACCGGCTTGTCCACGCGCAGGATGAAACCCTGCGCCTGCGTCTTCGCGTCCACGTCGGCGGCGGGCGTGATGTTCTGCGTCTCGACCGGCTGCTCCTCGCGGCCGAGCACGATCACACGCGCAGACTTCGGCTGCTCGGCGAGCGCGTCGCCCGGGAGGATGTCCACGCGGATGAGCGCCGAGTCGCCGCGCACCAGTCGCTCCACAAACTCGCGTCGCGCCGCCGCGTCGAGCGCGGAAAAAGTCGCGCCCCATTGCAGCATCGCGCTGCGGCGCAGGCCGTCGGTCTTGATCTGATCGGCGCGGAACTGCGCCTCGGAAGTCTCGAACGCCTTGCGTGCGAGGTTCTCGCCGTTTTTGAAAAGTTCCTGCGAGCGCTCATACTGCGCGCGCGACGCCGCGAGCGCCGCCTCCGCGCTCGCGAGATCGCCGTCGAGCGTGACGATGGCCGACGGGTCGAGCACGCTGCCAAAGGCGATGCGCTGCGGCTTCAGCTCGGTTTTCTCCGGCTCGCCCTTGTCAATGTCGAGCGCCTGCCATTTTTCTTTCTCCAACTTCACCACGTAATCCTCCGGCTTCTCCTCCTCCTTCGGCGTGCCGTCGGCGTTCTTCTCCGCGTCGGCGGCTTCCTCGGACTTCGGCTTTTCCTTTTGCTTCCGCACCCCGATCCACAGCGTCCAGCCGAGCCCGAAGACGACACAGCAGGTGAGGATGAAATTGGCGAGCTTCTTCATTGGTCGGCGGGGCGGAATGGGCGGTTCATGCGGTCAGGAGCTGTACCGGATGGTGCAGGCTTTGTGGAGGCAAATGAATGCAGTCAGCCCGCCGCCCCGTCGGGCACGATTCAGCCGGTCAGAACACGAAGTTGAAGCCTGGCCGCATGTTGAACAGATGGTCGCTGTCATAGCCCACGCTGATGAACACATTGAAGTGCTCGGTAAACTTGTATTCGGTGGCCACCGCCCCGGCAAACGTGCCCACATCTCCGGCCGCCGCCTTGGAGTTGCCGAAGACTTCCGCATAGACGCTCCATTTGTCCGTAATCTCACGCTCCACCGAGAAGTCGTAGATGAGTTGATTCTTCGTTTCGTGGTCGTCCGCATGCCGCCCGATGAAATCGACCCCGAGATTCGCGTTTAAAATCCAATGGCTGAATTTTTTTCCGAGAATAACGTAAGGATAGTAATCAAAGAGACCAGAGCCAATGTCCCGGTTCTTGGCCGTCGGCACCTTGACTTTGAAAGCCAGCACTACCGCCGGACGCCAGCCTTTCTCATCGTCGAGCACGATCATGTAAGACGGCGTAATTTCCAGGTCACCCATGCCGTGAAAGGACTCGCCGCCCTTCGGTTTGCCCCACTCTTGAAAGAATGGCTCGATCAGGATTTCGGCGCGGTCGGTGATGGCATACTCGAACTGCGTGAGGGTAAAGGCCGTGCGACTGCCATCCCGCTCCCTTTCAAACTGCACCCCATTGCTGATGGTGATCTCACCTTTTTTGCCAAGTTCGGCGGTCTCGGTTTCGAGAACGATGTCGGCGCGGAGGGGGAGGGAGAGTGCGAGGCCGGCGGAGAGTGCTGTGAGGAGGCGGCGGGAATGGGTGGAGGTCATAGGTGGTAATGGTGGGTTTCAGGTTGGTTGCGTTGCTTGGTTGGGTTCCTGTGGGTCAAATCTGGGTGGCGGTCACTTGGGGGTGGATGATACCTCCGTCATGGTGATGCCTGAGGGCGGCTTGAAGAGAGTGGCGTTGAAGGGGACATTCGTGTCGTAGCTGAGATACCTGATGGAAAACGCGGTCTTCCCTCCTTTGAAGACATCAAGCTGGAAGGGTAGGCGGTTGTCGGACCGGAGACAAAGGACGACACGATAGCCGGCCTGCGTGAACTCGGAGGCCTCGTGGCGCGAACCGTCGATGATCCGGGGTTCGAGGACGTTGACACCATGACGTTGAAAGAAATCGAGTTCCTTTCCGAACTCCAGGGTTTGCAGATCTCCGGGGGCATCTCTTCCAATGATGGGGTGATGGGTCACATAGGTCGGCCCCGGATCAGCAATATGCTGTCCGCGACGCCCGTCCAGATTGATCATCCAAATGTCAGGCTCGCTGCATATCGTCAGTCCATGAATATGTCTCTCGGGGTCCGGTTCCTCCTCGACACGCGCATACTTGACGCCGCCAATGTAGAGCGTCTTCGGCTTCGTCGCGAAGGCCTGCGCTGAGGCGTCCGGCCAGATGTAACGATGGACGATCTTAATGACGGGAGGCATCGGCGAACCAGCCATCCCAGCCTGGGCAACAAGCCCGAGGACGCAGATCACGAAGTTACGTTTCATGGCAGCACTGCGAGTGACGATCAGCCAGGCGCAAGGGAACGGGCTTACTTCTCCTCCGGCTTGGGCTTGCCGTCTTCCAGATACTCGACCTCGGACTTCTTGCCTTTGTTCACATAGGCCGCTTCGTAAGTCACGCCGCTCGCCCGTTTGATCCGCATGACACGCTCGATC
The DNA here is from genome assembly GCA_038318725.1 of Chthoniobacterales bacterium. Classification (GTDB taxonomy): domain Bacteria; phylum Verrucomicrobiota; class Verrucomicrobiia; order Chthoniobacterales; family Chthoniobacteraceae; genus Chthoniobacter. The sequence continues at coordinate 9,400 of JBBQCM010000084.1, read as the reverse complement.
TTCGCGCCCTTGGCGCCGGCTTCCACCGCCTTGCGCACCGCTTCCGGCAGCTTGTCCACGGGCGTGTTTTCCTCCTCGGCGTTGATTTTGCCGTCGGCGGTCACGGAGACTTCGCGCGCGGGTTGGCCGGCCTCGACTAACTCGACTTCATAGACGGTTGTCTTGCCGTCCTTCTCGATGTTGACCTTGTCGATCTTCGCCGTGCCCGCGGCTTTCTTCAGCGCCTCGGCCGCGGCGGGCGGAATTTTGGCGAGCTTGGCGGCGACGGCGGCATCGTCGGCGCGTAAAGTGAGCGCGGTGAGCAGGCTGGCGGTGATGGTGAGGGCGATGGGATGCAGTTTCATGGGTTGGTTTTGTGGTGGTGGGTTGAGTGGAAAAGGTCAGCGCATGAGCAGCGCAGGCCCGCGGCGTCTTCGAGCGCATTGAGCGCCTGCTGCGCGCCAAAGAGCGCGTCGAGCCGCGAGAGCCGCGCCGCCTGCAACTCGACCTGCGCGCTGACCATGGTGAGTCGGTCGTTTTCGCCCGCTTTGAAAAGAGCCTCCATCGAGCGGTGCTGCTTTTCCTGCGCGGCGAGGAGTTGGTTGGCGGTGTCGAGTTTCGTCAGAGCGCCGCGATAGCTCGCCAGCGCGAATTCCAGCTCGCCGAGCGCCTTGGCCTGGATGGCGTTGAAATTTGCCGCCGCCTCGCGCCGTTTCGCCAGCGCTTCGGCGATGGGGCCACGGTGCTGGTCGAGCAACGGCAGCTCGACATTGAACCCGATCGTCCACTTGTTCTGTCCCTGGTCAAAGGCGTAGCCCGGCCCGAGGTGCAGGTCGGGCCACTGCTTCGCGATTTCCAGCCGCAGCGCAGCCTCCGCGGCGGCGTATTCCGCGAGCACGGCGAGCACGTCCGTGCGCTCCACCACCGCGTTGCGCCGCAGCGTGCGCTCGCTCGGCGGCGGCGGCAGATTTTCGAGGCCGGCAAAAGACAGCGTGACCTTGTCCAGCGCATGCACCGAGACGCCGAGCGCCGCCGCGAGCGTGGCCCGCGCCTCGGCCTTTTGTTTCTGCGCGTCGCGGCTGAGCAGCCGGCTTTGGTTGAATTGCAGCCGCGCCTGCAAAGACTCCACGCGCGAGATTTCCCCGGCCGCGATGCGCGCGTCGAACAGCTTCACCGTCTCCTCCTGATCCCCCTGCTGCGTCCCGAGCAGCTCCTCGCGCTGCTGCGCCGCGAACAGCGCGAACATGCTCCGGCACACCCGCGACGCCACCGTGTTCTCGGTCGTGGAAAGATTGAGCGCCGCCGCATTCACCAGCGCCCGCGCCTGCGCCACGCGCTGCCCCCGCTTGCCCGCCGTCTCGATCGGCACGTCGAGCGTAAAGCCATTCGTCCACGGCGACGCCCCCCCGAGCAGCCGCGAGATATTCGTCGCATCAAAGGCCAGCGTCGGATTCGGCCGTGCGCCAGCGGCGATGACAGCCGCCTGCGCCGTGGCCAGTTTCGCCCGCGCGATCTCGATGTCCGGATGCATCTTCAACGCCGCCGCCGAGAGCCGCTCGCGATCCCACGTCCCGCCGCCGAGCGCGCGCCCCTGCAAGTCTGCCGCGCCCTGCTCCGCGGTGAAAGGCTGCGGCGTGTAGCGCACGCAGCCGGCGGCCGCGAGCGCGAGTGCGATGGCGAAAGAAAATTTCCGGCGCACGCGCTACTTCTCCTCCGGTTTCGGCTTGCCGTCTTCGAGGTACTCGACCTCGGTCTTCTTGCCTTTGGCCGCGTCGGCAGGATCATCGGCACGGAGCGATGGGGTGGCGAGCAGCGCCCTGAGAGTGGCGGTGTAAGTGAGTATCGACGGGGGTTTCACGGGTAGGTTGTTTTTGGAGGAGGAGCACCGTCCACAAGGCGGAAGGAACTTCACCGTCGTCTCAGCTTATCGGACGCGTATTACGAGGACGAGCGCCTTTCCATGACAAAGGTGTCAGACAAGACGGGAGCGATTGTCATCTCGAGCTTTGCCGGTAGATACTGGGGGGGCGACGCTGGCTCCCTCAAACCCTCCACCCAATGCGCGTTCTAATTGCTGAAGATGAAAAGAAGGTCTCCAGCTTCATCCGCAAGGCCCTCTGCGAAGCCGGCTACTCGGTCGATGAAGTCCACGACGGCGAGTCTGCCTTGCACCAGGCGATCGAAGAGCCATATGACGCCGTCATCCTCGACATCATGATGCCCGGCCGGGATGGGCTCAGCGTGCTCAAGTTGATGCGCGCCAAAAGCGTCTTCACCCCAGTGCTGATTCTCACCGCGCGTGGCGAAGTCTCCGAGCGCATCGAAGGGATGGAACTTGGCGCCGACGACTACATGGCCAAGCCCTTTGCGATGCGCGAACTCCTCGCGCGAGTCGCCGCATTGACGCGCCGCGCCTCGCCCGAGCGCGCCACTCTTCTCAAAGTCGGCGATCTCTCGATGAACGTGCTCACCCGCGTGGTCACGCGCGCTGGTCAGAAGGTGGACCTCGCGCTGCGGGAGTACGCGCTGCTCGAGTTTTTCATGCGGGCACCGGGGCAGGTCCATTCGCGCACGAGCCTGTGCGAGGGAGTTTGGAATTACCATTTCGATACCGGGACCAACGTGGTCGATGTCTATATTCGCCGCCTCCGCTTGAAAATTGACGCCGACCACGACGTGAAACTGATCCAGACCTCGCGCGGAGTCGGCTATATGCTGAAAGGCCCCGAGTGAAGCACTGGCCCCTCGGCGCAAAGCTGGCCGCGTGGCTGGCGCTCATCGTTGCGGCGGGCCTGCTCTTCTGCGGCGTAGGTGCGGGAATCTTCCTCCGCACGGAACAGATCGACGCGCTCGACGAGCAACTGCAAGGCGAGGCCCATCTCTTTTTTGGTGAAGTCAGCAGGCATCTTGGGGAAGTGGATTGGCACGCCGCGGAGCAAGTCAGGCAACTGCTCCCGATAACGCTCACCGAGCGCTATGTGGCCATCGTCGATGACGCCCGAGGCATGCTCTACCGATCGGCGAATTACGGAAAAAACGCGATCCCCGCTCCCGCCGGCAAACTCTCGAATACCGACATCGGTGGCGACGCTGTGCGGCTCGGTGTCTTTCATGAAAATGGGCTCACGCTCTACCTCGCCGCTGATCTCGACGAGGTCGATGCCGACACGAAAAGCATCCTGCTCGGCTTTCTCGTCGGCCTGCCGCTCCTGCTGGCGACCGTGACCGTGGGCGGTTGGTGGATCGTCCGCAAGGCGCTCGCTCCGGTGCATGACATCACCGCCGCCGCCCGGAGAATCACCGCCGAGCACCTCGATCAACGGCTGCCACTCACCGGAGTGAGCGATGAGATCGGCGCGCTGACAACGGTGCTCAATGCGATGCTCGAACGTCTCGACAAGAGCTTCCGGCAAGCCATGCGCTTCAGCGCCGACGCGTCGCACGAACTCAAAACGCCACTGACGCTGCTCCGGGCGAGCATCGAAGATCTGCTCGAATCCTCGACGCTCGCGCCGTCCGACCATGTGACCATCTCCAATCTCCTGGAACAAACCCGCCGCCTCTCCTCCATCACGGAGAGCCTGCTGCTTCTTTCCCGTGCCGACGCCGGCCAGCTTCGACTTGATTTGAAAGAAACGAATGTCGCCGAAGTCATCGATGCCTGTGCGGACGACGCGACGATCATGGCGGAGAGCCGGAATATCAGCATCGAAAGGAGGGTTCCCGCGACTCTCACGGGGCGCGTGGACAGCGGGCGCCTCGCGCAAATCCTCCTCAATCTGCTGGATAACTCGATCAAGTATAACCATGACGGTGGTCGAGTAGGCATCACGGGTGAGATCGATGGAAGTGAGATCGCGATCACCGTGGCCAACACCGGACCCGGGATCAGGCCGGAGCACGCGGCCCAACTATTCGAGCGCTTCTTTCGCTCGAGTCCCTCTCCCGATCTGCCCGGACACGGCCTTGGTCTAAGCCTCGCGCGGGAGCTCGCGCGGGCCCATCACGGCGACGTCGAGTTGATCCGCTCCGACCCGGAATGGACGATCCTGCGGGTCCGTCTCGGCGTCTGATCGACAGCCGCGTTTGCCGGCGAAATCGACGTCGCGGAGGGAAAATTTGGCCCTAGTTCGGGTGCGTGTTTTCAAGACAGGAGCCTGCGGCGCGGGGGCCGCAGGCTCTGCCCATGAAGTGGGATTTGCAGTTACTTCGAGACGACGCGGACCATCTCCAGCACCTTGTTGGAATAGCCCCACTCGTTGTCATACCAGGACACGAGTTTCACGAACGTCCCGTCGAGCGCGATGCTCGCCTCGGCGTCGAAGACGGAGGTCGTGGCCTCGCCGACAAAGTCGGTGGAAACCACTTTGTCCTCGGTGTAGCCGAGCACGCCTTTCATCGGGCCTTCCGCCGCGGTTTTGATGGCAGCCTTGATTTCGTCGAAGGTCGCGGACTTGTTCAGCTCCACCGTCAGATCGACCACGGAGACATCCGAAGTCGGCACGCGGAAGGCCATGCCGGTGAGTTTCTTGTTCAGTTCAGGAATCACCTTGCCGACAGCCTTGGCCGCGCCGGTGGAGGAAGGAATGATGTTTTCGAGGATGCCGCGCCCCCCCCGCCAATCCTTGTTGCTCGGGCCGTCCACCGTCTTCTGCGTGGCCGTCGCCGCATGCACGGTCGTCATCAGGCCGCGCTTTATGCCAAAGGCGTCGTGGACCACTTTGGCCAGCGGAGCGAGGCAGTTCGTGGTGCAGCTCGCGTTCGAGATGATCGCCTGGCCGGCGTAGGTTTTGTCATTCACGCCATAGACAAACATGGGCGTCTCGTCTTTCGACGGCGCGGAGAGGACGACCTTTTTCGCCCCGGCCTTGAGGTGCGCGCTGGCGGTCGCTTCATCGAGGAAAAGCCCCGTCGATTCGACCACCACGTCGGCCCCGACTTCATCCCATTTCAGCGTGGCAGGATCCTTCACCGCCGTCAGCCGGATCTTCTTCCCGTTCACGACCAGGGTCGTGCCCTCGACAGAGACTTCCCCTTTGAAGCGGCCATGCACGGAATCGTATTTCAGCATGTAGGCCAGGTACTCGGGTTCGAGGAGGTCGTTGATGCCGACTACTTCGATGTCCTTGGAGAAATTTTGCACAGCGGCGCGAAAAACCATGCGTCCGATGCGTCCGAAGCCGTTAATGCCGATTTTGATCATGATATGGGTGTTTGGTGTTGGTGTTTTGAGTGCGAAAAAAATCGCGCGCCAATCAATCGGGCACCGCCGGGAGCGTCAAGGATTCATCGCGGCGCGACGGTGAAAAGCGGTTTGACGACTGAGATCCCGCCGCTAAGCTCCGCGCTTTCGCCGCCCCTCTTGAGACGCTTCACCTTTTCCCTTTTCACCGCGGTCATGCTCGGCATGGCGGGATTGGCGTCGGCGGAAGACTCGCTGCTCGACAAGGCGCACGCCCAGCCGCTCACGAAGGAGCAATGGTCGCTCTTCGGCCCAAAATCCCGCTCGCTGACCTACGATGCGCGCATGATCCGCGCCGCGGAGATTGCGCAGCAGCGCGCGCATCCGCAGATGACCTGGCACTGCTGGAAATACGTGAAGGACGCGCTCCTCGCCGCCGACGTGATCACCAGCCGCCCGACAACCGCGTGGGCGAAGCAGGCCGGCGACGAGCTGTGCCGGAATCACGGCTTCACGAAGCTCAGGATCAGCAATCCCTACAAGGCGCCGGTCGGCGCGATCGTCGTCTATGGAGGGCCGGATGCCGGGCATGTGGAGATCCGGACGGCGGAGGGTTTCGTCAGCGATTTTGTCTCCCGCACGCCGTATCCGCGACCGCTCGTGGGTGTGTACGTGAAGCCATCGTAAGCCGTCATCGAGGACGAACTCGCCCAGTCAGCGCAGAAAGTCTTTGTCGAAACCAACGTGATCATAGCTAAGGTAGCCGGGGCACACCCTTACAACCTCACGGCCACTGAGCGGGCCGACGGCACCTTCGACCTGGACTGGGATTGTGCCGCCATCTCCACCGAAGCCGCTTTCAAGCTTGAACGCCGCGAAAGCGCCGGTGGATCGTGGCAGTTCCTCGACACTTTCCCCGCCGCCGAAACCTTCGTTCCCGCCACGCAGAGGGCCCACGCCCGAACTGTCTCGCTCCCTCTCGACCCGGCCAAACCGCAAGCATTCGCATATACTACAAATTCGGCCCCCGCCGTTCTGTCGCCAGCAACTCCGTCCCTCTGCCCAACGCGGACTCCGACCACGACGACATCCCCGATTGGTGGGAAGTGCTCCACCAATTTGCCAAAAACAACGATCAGGATGCCAACGATGACCCCGATGGCGACGGCCTCACCAATCTCCAGAAGTATCTCGGCGGCACCGATCCGCGCGATTTCAACAACGGCGCGCTGCCCGTCATCTCTCTGGTCAGTGGCAACGCGCAGGAACCCGCGCCCGGTCTCGTGCTGCCCCAGGCGCTCGTCGTGGAGATCAGGAAGAAAAGCAATAACGACGTTTTGGCGAATGCGCCGCTCACTTTCAAAGTCGCCGTGGGCGGCGGAGACATCGTCCTCGACTCTGGCGATACGACTCGCGAAGTGTCGCTTCTCACGGACAGCGCCGGACGGGCGCAGGTCTGGTTTCGGCAGCCCGCGAAGGCCCGCGTGGGCTGCCGCATCACCGTCACCGCCCATTCCGGCAAACGCCCTGTCCAAGCCGAGTTTCGGGTCAAAACCCAAGGGCCCGGCGGTGGTGGCCTAGGCGATCCCGGTGGCGAGGATCCCGCCGACGACCCCGAAGGCGATTGGGATGAAGATGGGCTGACCAATGGTGAGGAAATGGAGATCGGCAGCGACCCGCAAAACGCCCAAAGCGCCGACGCGCTGATCGACATCGGCCCCGGCACCATTAACGCCATCAATGGTAAGGGCGAAGCCGTCGGAATGGTGCCGCCTGCCGAGGGCACCCCGGATCATCCCACGGCGTTCTTCTGGAGCCAGGGCCAGCGCACCACATTGCAGGGCCAGAAACCGCAACCGCTCGCGATCAACGATTCCGGGGCGATTGTCGGCATTGCGGAGTTTCCCATCCCGGACTTCCCGGCACGAAAAGTTTTCTCTGCTCGACGTGCGTGATTTCGGTGAGCCATCGGACGGGGATGCCGAGCAGCGGGCGAACCCGGTATTCGATCATCATGCCCGGATGCACGCACTCCGGCAGCGCGGTGGGAATCGTGAAATCCAGTTCGGGAGGAGTGATTTTCGCGAGGTTGCGCGGGTCGGAGAAGAAATCCCATGCGCGCTCGATGGTGGTCGGGATGATTTGTGAGGATTCTAGGACGTGAATCATGGTGGTGACGGAACGCGCGGTGAAAACGGGTGCTGATCCCGAGCCTCAATGCGTTGCGCTGGAGTCGGCGTCCATGCCGACAGCATCCTCTGGCGCTCGGAATACACTCCACTGAATGAGCGCGGCGACATTCTGCACGATCAGGCGCAATACTGGGGACAGCGCGGAATCCACTACCACCAGTTCCTTCGCGCCGGCGAAAATACCCTCAACCTTCAACTCGCGAAGGTCCTCATCGAGTCGCTGATCGCGTGCGGTGGCTACGACGCGGATGATCATCTGGAGCGCTATATCCACTTCATGCTGACGCCGGGACAACACGGCGCTGCTCCAGACGTAATCGAAAAGACGCTCCTCCAAGCCGACCATCCGGGCGCGGATCGGATTGAGGTGAAGGAGGCGGAAGGGACAAGGGAGGCTGGCGGGCGGGCGAGCCGTTCCGCTTCACCCGACCTATTAGTCATCTTGTGCTGTCCTCCGGGACATGCACGCATACGAGTTTGGAAGCTGAAGGCCTTCGGCCCACTCCTGCGAAGGGGAAGCGTTCCTAAAGATCCGACCACCCACCGCTGGCCCGCCCGGCCGGCACGATGGGGGAACCACCGAAGCGGCGGAAGGGACCAGCGGAGGTTGGTGGGCGGGTGAGCCGGTTCCCCCAAACCCCCTCCTCTGAGGGCATCATTACTCCCCGCCCACCATGTAACCTAAGAAAGAAATCTTACTCACTCTCTTGACTCCTTTCATACGGGTTAGGCGTTGCGGTTGTCTCGGTCACGCTTGATAAGTCGAGTCTTGCGGAGGCGCATCTCGCCGCGCATGACGTAGAGCACGAAAACTCTCGATCCGTCGTAGCGGTAGAAGACACGACAGGGAGCTTCGACAATCTGACGGTAGCGCGACTGCCGCATCTCAGGTGGACGCGAACCACTCTCGGGATGCTCCACAAGCTGCTCAACGTGCTGGAAGACGCGCTGAACAAGACGGCGTGCCGCCTGCGGGTCATCGAGCGCGATATAGTCGGCGATGGCGTCGAGGTCATGGAGAGCTGGTTCGGTCCAGATTACTTCAGCCATCGCGCCATGCGTTTCTTGGCTTCGGCGTGAGTGACGACGCGCCCCTCCTCGACTGCGCGTTCGCCCCGGGCAATACCCTCCAGAATGCCGAGGCGTCTGTTCAATGTGTCAAAAGCAGCGACTGCCATCAGATACGCTGCTGGTTTGCCGTGCTGAGTGATGAGCACCGGGTCTTGGTCGGATTCAAGGCCAGCGATGATTTCGGTGGCCTTGCGCTTGAGTGTGGTGACGAGTTCAGTTCGCATAAAGTGCCACTTTAGTGTCATTCCGTTTCAGAGCAAGCGTAGAAGCGCCTAGACTCTATGGCTGTCCTCCGTTGGAGCGCAGCGTGTTTTGAAAGGGGAAGCGGTGTGCTTGAAGGAGTGGCCAGAAAGCGGATTACGCGGCAAAGCCGTGCAGAGCCGCCGATGCGGGATCACCGCCGAAGCGGCGTCACCAATGAATGAGCCTACACACATCAAGCACACCATGAAAAAATCCCTACTCTTCGTCGGACTCGATGTCCACGCGCAAAACATCACCATCGGCGTGGCCCCCGGCGACGGCGGCGCCGCCCGTCTTTGCGGCACGATCTCCAATGATCTGCATGCCCTGGAGAAGGTCTTCGCCAAGCTCCGGAAGGCCCCCGCGGGCGTCGAACTGCGAGTCTGCTACGAGGCCGAGCCGACCGGCTTTGTCCTGGCCCGGCGACTGGCGCAACTGAAGATCTCCTGGACGGTCGTCGCCCCCTCGCTGATTCCCACGCGTCCCGGGGAACGGATCAAGACCGACCGGCGCGACGCCCTCAGCCGAGCGGAGCGAGACAGCCAAAGGGCGGAGCCTTTGCCCGAAGGGAGCCGCCGGAGGGCGGCGGCAACCTGGCGCGGCTGCACCGGGCCGGCGAACTGACCGCGGTGCATGTGCCCGAGGCGAGTGATGAAGCGATGCGCGACCTCTGCCGGGCGCGGACCGACGCCGTGCAGGACCTGCGGCGGGCAAGGGCGCAGCTCAAAGCCTT
>JBBQCM010000083.1:0-29649 GCA_038318725.1 Chthoniobacterales bacterium | reverse complement strand
CGAGGAGCAGTTCGCCGCCGAGTTTGAGGCCGTGAACCAGATGTATCTGAAGTATTTCAAAATCTTCGGCGTCGATCGCTACCAGTTCCGCTTCAGCACCCATAGCCCGGCGGAACTCGGCAAAAAGTATGTCGATCAAAGCGAACTCTGGCTGAAGACCGAGAAGATGGTCCGCGATGTGTTAGTCGCCAGCGGCGCACCCTTTGTCGAAGTCGCCAATGAAGCCGCCTTCTACGGCCCGAAGATTGACATCCAGATCTGGAACGTCATCGGCAAGGAATTCACCCTCGCCACCAACCAGGTCGATTTCGCCGTCCCGAAGAAGTTCGACCTCGTTTACAAAGACAAGGACAACACCGAGAAGACCCCGCTCTGCATCCACCGCGCCCCGCTCGGCACGCACGAGCGTTTCATCGGCTTCCTCATCGAACACTACGCCGGCAACTTCCCGCTCTGGCTCGCCCCCGAGCAGGTCCGCATCATGTCCTTCGGCGACGACGAACCGCTCGTCGCCGCGGCCAAAGCCCTGCAAGCCGAACTCCGCGCCGAAGGCGTCCGCGCCACCGTGGACATCACCACCGACCCGATCAAAGCCAAGGTCGCCAACGCCGAGCAGATGAAAGTCCACCACATGCTCGTCATCGGCCCCCGCGACCTCGAAGCCGGCAACGTCAGCGTCCGCGTCCACGGCAAAGGTAACCTCGGCGCCAAACCTCGCGGAGAAGTAGTGGCGGACATTCTCGCGGCGATCAAAGAACGCCGCGCTTAGTAGAGGGGATATTGAAAGTCAGCGGCACCGCTCGTGCCCACAGGCCACCCTTCCAAAACCCGTCATCCTGAGCTTGTCGAAGGACCTCTATCTTCTTGTGGGCAGCGGTGGTGCGGAGCGCAGGAGGCGAATGCTCCGTCCCGCCTCCGCCCACTAAAAGATAGAGGTCCTTCGACAAGCTCAGGATGACATTTGTTTCGATGGGCGCGCTTGACTTACTCGGGCGGTGCCTTGCTCACGCTCACCCCGATCTACGACTACCTCCTCCCTCGCGGCTATCAGCCCCGCGGACAACACATCGAGATGGAAGGCTGGCTCGTCGAATTCGTCCCGCCGGGTACAGCGCTCGTCGAGGAAGCGCTGGCGCAGGCCGTCACGCGTGATGTGAACGGCGTCCCGGTGCGCGTCTTCACGGCCGAACACCTCGCCGCCATTTCCCTGCAAGTCGGTCGCGAGCGCGATCACGACCGCCTCGCGCGCTTCATCGAGCATGAAGCTTTGGACGCCGCAAAACTCGACGACATCCTCCAGCGTCATCAGCTCCTTGAAAAATGGTGGCAATTCCGCACCAGTGGAGAGTCATGACCGAACTCGAACGCCGCCTCCGCGAAAGCAAACTGGCCTGGCGGAAACACGTTGCTGCCCTGCCCGTCGGCGAAAAGCTCCGCATGCTCGAGGAAATGATCGCCGACACGCGGGCCATCGTGGCGACTCATCCACCCAAGCCCGCGAATTCCGTCCGCTTCTCTCCCCGCTGAAGACTGGATGGATTTGCCATCGCGCAGCGGCTGAAGAAATGAGCGAAGAGAGAGCCATCCACCGCGCCCCGCTCGGCACGCACGAGCGTTTCATCGGCTTTCTTATCGAACACTACGCCGGCAACTTCCCGCTCTGGCTCGCGCCCGAACAGGTGCGCATCCTCCCCATCGGCGGCAAAGACGAAGACAACGCCGACACGCAGCAGGTCATCGCTTACGCCAAGAGCATCCACGCCGAACTCCGCGCCGCCGGAGTCCGCGCAAACATCGACCTGACCAGCGACCCGATCAAAGCCAAGATCGCCCACGCCGAAGAAAAGAAAGCCCACACCATGTTAGTCATCGGCAAACGCGACCTCGAAGCCGGCAACGTCGCCGTCCGCATCCACGGCAAAGGCAACCTAGGCGCGAAGCCGTGTGGGGATGTGATACTCGATCTCCGGAACGCGATTTCTCAGCGCAGGGACTGACTATCGCTGCCGCGTGTTTTCTGGCCGAGCCATGCAGTTCGCGGAGCCTCCGACTCGGGTGAATGCGGGGGGCCCGCGCGTGCCGTTGCATCAGTCAGTGCATTCCACCGAAGGCACAAATGGTTAGCGCAGCAAAGCCATTGACGTTCGCTGCTTACCTCTTCTGCGCATAGTGCAGGCCACTCAGCTTAGGCAATGTCCGCGGCTACCTCGCACCGAGCGACGCGGCTTTCGCGGCGGCCTGACCTGCCTCTTGGCGGCGCTTGAGTGCTTGCAAAACCCGGGCGCGCGATTTCCAAACATCCGAAGACTTTGGCTCCAGCAGCGTGGCTAGTAAGGAAGCGCGATCGGCGCGCATCTTCGCTTCCGCACCAAACTGCTCTTCCTTCGCAAGCCACTTCTCGCCGAGCTTGGCGTGCAGCGCGGCTTGGTCGGGCGCAACGCGGAGGATTTCCTCGAGTTCATCGACGTCGTCCGACCGCAAGCCTCGCGCGACGTAATCGCTCACCGTCATCGCCGAGCCCGGCGCGACCGCGCGCGCTTTCCATTCGCTGAAAAACCACTGCCCGAGTTGCACCCACGGATCGTGCTCGTCTTTCGCTAGTAAGCTCGTCGCCATATCCGCCAGCACCTGCGGCTGATTTTCGAGCGGACCCACGATGCCTCGCGCGTCGAGCCGCACGCCCCCAACGGCTTCCGCGAGCGTAGGCAGCCAGGACGGAGGCGTCGCGGACGGCGGCACCTCCCAGAGCCATTGCCCCGCGCCCAAAACCAGCCGATGTCCATCCAAGGTGAAACGCGCCTTGCCGTCGTATGGCCTCATTTCACGCACATCCGAGAGCGGCTCTCCGGTGAGCAAATCATAGAGACGGATGGAACTGGCTTCCGCTTCATGATGGCCAATGATCGCGGAAGCCACCAGCCACCGGCTATCCGGGCTGAAGGACACCCTTTCGAAGCGCGCTTCCGAGCGCGCGCTCACGACAGGCTTGGTGGCGTTGAGCGCGGGCTGCCCCGTCGCCGCATTCCAGATCTGGAACGCGTCACCCACGGTAGCGAACCAGCGCGAATCCGCGCTGAAGGAAACCTCTGACTCGAGGTCGCTGAGCGGGACTGCCGGAAAGGCGTCGGCGCAGCTCCCGAAATCGATGATCCTGAGAGTCTTTCCGCTCGCAACCGCCAGTCGCGAACCGTCTGCGCTGAGGGTCACCGCTTCGGGCTGCGTGCCCGTCGCGATCGGCTCGACCAATGGCTGCCCGGTCGTCGTGTCGAGCAGGCGGACCCATCCTTTGTGGTCGTCAGCCTCGTGGATGACGACGCGCTTGCCGTCTGCGCTGAATTTCTGCGAGACGACTTTGCCGGGTTTGCCTTTTGACTCCCCGCCCAATGCACCGCTATCCGCGTTCCAAACCTGTGCAGTGCCATCGTCGGAAACGGTGACGATCGATGTGCCATCCGGAACGAAGCGCGCGGAATTCACCGGAGCCGGCGCTTTCAGCTCGAAGAGTTGTTTTCCAGTCGCCACCTCCCAAACCATCGCGGTGCCCGCGCCTGTGAGGATCTTCTCGCCGCCGGGGTGGAATTCGAGAGACACCACCTCCTGCTGGTGGCGGAACTCCGGCAGTTCCTTCATGGAAAAAAGGTCCCACATTTTCACCGTCTTTCCGAACGCCAGGGCCATTCGCGCGCGGTCGTGGCTGAATGCCGTCGCCGCGACGTGCGCTTTTCCGGTGCCGATCGCCGTCTCGAAAACCGTCTTCCCCGTGTCAATGTTCCTGACGCGCACAGCGCGCTTCCGTCCTTCGCCCGAGACATCGTCGACGATGTCAATGAACAGGAGCAGCGGGCCATCCTCGTTGTGTAGGGACAGGTCATCGAGTGGCGCCGGCCGGCCGATGCCTGCCAGCACCAGATGCACCTGCCGCTCGCGCTGCTGGTCGCTGGTCGTCGCGATGGCGCGACCGTCGGCGGTGAAGGCGATCGTCTCGAGGCCGCGCTGCGTCCAGAACTCAGCGGCGATCCGCCCGGTGCGAACGTCCCATACGCCCACGCCTCCGTCGCTTCCGCCGATCGCCACACGCTCACCCTCCGGGCTGAAGGACGCGGACTTCACTCCCTCGTTGTTTGGCAGACGAAAGGCAGGTTGCAACGCCTTGCCGGCGACATCGCACACATGGGCCGCCGTCCGCGTCACGGCGAGAACCCATGCTCCGTCGGGACTGAAGGCAACCTCATTCACGTTGTATTCCCGCTCGATCCAGCCGCTGAGCGGCTTCCCGGAAGGCACTTCCCAAATCCGGATCGCACCTTCCTCCGAGATCGACGTGCATCCCGTGACAACGCGCGTGCCGTCCGGGCTCAGCGCCGCGGATTCAACCTGCCACTCATCGTCGCCCACGATCCGCTTACCGACGGGGGCGCCATTTTTCGCGTCCCGCACCTGTGCGCCTTCTTCATGCACCGTCGTAACCAGACGTTTCCCATCGGCTGAAAAGCGCACGCTCTCGGCCCGCGGTCCCTTCCACAGCACTTTGCCGCTCTCGGCATCGCAAGCGAAGAGGGATGCAGCGTCACTAACGATGAACCGGCGCGAATCGGGGCTGAAAGATACGCCGTCGATCCCGCCTATCGCCGCAATGGGCGCCCCGATTGCGCGACCGTTTTGACATTCGAAGCGCTGGAGGGATGACTGCGCCTTCTCCACCTCTCCGGCAACTTCCGAGGCGATTACCACTCGCGCGCCATCCGGCGAGAACCACACGCCGTCAATCGCGCTGGCGAGCCGGATCGGCTGGGCGAGCGGTTTTGCGGTGGCCGCATCGCGAATTTCAACGGACCCATCCGCAAGCAGCGCAACCACATGGCAACCGTCGGGAGCAAACCATGCCCGGACCGCATTTTCCACGCGCTGGATTTGTTGCGGCCGGGGCCAGACGCGATCGGTTAGCAGCGTGGCGATGCGAGTCGCCGCAGGCTGGTGTCCGTTGTTGCGCACGGCAGCCGCGCAGTAAGCGAGCGCCTGCGCGCCCTGCCCTTCTTCGGCGAGACGATTGGCCTCCGCGAAATAAGATCGGCTTAGCGTATCGACCGCCGTGTTGCGCTGGCGGGTCGCTTCCTCCTCATTCTTTTTGGCAATGCTGGCAGACGTGACGGCTTTCTCGCGTTGATTCCATGCTAGCGCGGCCAGAATGATCGCCACTGCAGCAGCAGTAGCCGAGGCGCCCAATAGCATCCGTTGCGCGCGCGCCGCGGCCTTTCGGCTGGCGATAATGTATTCGGTCTGGAGTGCGGTGGGTTGTCTTTCGTTATCGCTGCCTGCCTCGGTGAGCCACTGCTCAGCGGCGCGCAGATCATCGCCACGCAGCACGAAGCTGTTGTTCTTGCCCTTCGTCTCCCACTCAACGGCGCGTGTGAGCAACCGCGTATGAGCGCGCACCCAGTCGAGGTCGGTGTCGAGTGTAATGATGAGTTCGCCAACCTTCGCTTCGAAATCATCCGTCTCGCGGCAGAAGATGTAGTTCAGCTTTGCCAGCGACTCGGGCACCCTGCCGTCCTCCACGTCGCGCGCGACGAGCGGCACCATTCGCTTGTTGCGCGCAACGGCGTGCGCGATCTCCATGCCGCAGACCTTCGAGGCAATCGAATCGGGCGAGAGCACGAAGATGAAAGTGTTGGTGCCTTCGATAGCCCGAAGAATCTCCTGCATGAAGTCCGCGGTCGGAGGGATGCCTGTCCAATCGACCCATGGAGTGCGGTCGCGAACCTCTAATCCTTTCGCCAACCGCTCTACGAACTCTTTGTCTTCCCGCGCGTAGGAAATAAAGACATCCGCCATAGTCTATTTATCCTATTGTTGTTTTGACTGCCCAGCCCTCGCTCCCAGAGGGAGGGCGCCCGCTTTCAACGCGGGGAGCAAGCCGGCGCGCACGAGCGAGGACTTGCCGCTGCCGGACGCTCCGAGCACGGCGAGAAAGCGACCCGCCTTGAACTTTTCCAGCAGCCGCTGGATGTCCCGCTCGCGTCCAAAGAAAAAGCGGGCGTCGTTTTCCTCGAAGGTGTCGAGGCCGCGATAGGGGCAGATGTCATCGGCTCGCGCGGCGGGTCCGTCGGGTCCGGGCGGCTTGCCTCGGATCGCGTTGACGAAGGCGCGCAGCGGCCGCTCTTCGTCGAGTCCCTGGCGGAAATCGATCCACGTCCGTTGCGTGAGGAAGGGAGGAAGCTGGCTGTAATCGAACGGATCGGCAACGCCCGGGAGCAGGATCGGGATCAGTCGGAACGCCGGTTCCTTCGCCGCGCGATCCTGCGCGACGAGCAATTCCTCGCGCGCCCAATCGCCCAAGCCTTTGGGGCCGACGAAAACGGCGCACGTCGGGCAACTCCGCAGGGCATCAGCGAGGCCGTATTGGAACACGGCGCCAGCAACGAGGCGCTCCTCGTCGAGCCACGGGTTGATGCCGGCGTACCGCAGTTTGTGGGCGAGCGCTTCGACCACGGGTTTGTCCTCGCTATTGTGCGACAGGAAGATGTCGAATTGGTCCACGGGGTTCGCCATTTGAGGGCGTCATAGCTACGCGCGAATCAGAATCCAAGTGTTGAGTTGGCTTACGGGCGGCATTCGCCATGCAGTTCGAAACTCGCGGCTCGGCACGCACGAGCGCTTGATCGGCTTCCTCATCGAACACTGCGCCGGCAACTTCCCCCTCTGGCTGGCCGCCGAGCAGGTTCGCGCGCTGCCGATCGGCGGAGAAGACGAAGACAACGCCGACACGCAACAAGTCATCGCCGACGCGAAATCCTTCCACGCTGAACTCCGCGCCGCCGGAATCCGCGCCTACATCGACCTCACCAGCGGCCCGATCAAAGCCAAGATCGCCCACGCCAAGGAAAAGAAAGCGCACACCATGCTCGTCCTCGGCAAGCGCGACCTCGACGCCGCCAGCGTCGCCGTGCGCATCCACGGATAGGGCCCCGCAAGGCGTCCAGCCGCGCGGGGAAGCTGGTGGCCGAGCTCCTGGCTGCGATCAAAGGGCGGCGCGCCTGAATCCGGCGGTGCAAATCCGCGCCGCACGGCGCTTAGTATCGGTGGACGGCATTCCCAAGAAACGTTGGGGACGGCGCGGGAGCAGAAGCCGCGTAGAAGCGTTCCCATCGAGTGTTC
This sequence comes from Chthoniobacterales bacterium, assembly GCA_038318725.1. Classification (GTDB taxonomy): domain Bacteria; phylum Verrucomicrobiota; class Verrucomicrobiia; order Chthoniobacterales; family Chthoniobacteraceae; genus Chthoniobacter. Next base: position 22,494 of record JBBQCM010000083.1, on the reverse strand, counting down.
CCCCTTGAGCTGGTAGAGCGGCTCGCGAGCCATCCGCGCCTTGCGAAAGGACATTGGCAACCTCGGACGGAGGTGCCTCCTCACGAAGGGATTCTACCAATGCAAAAACGCCCGACCAACTGCGCCGCGATTCGCGATCATCTTTCAGGCGCGGAAATCCCTCTGCGCCAACCTTAAACTACCCATAATTATGACAAACGAACCTTCAGTTGATCCTCATCCGGACGCGAATCGCGATCCGATCACCGGAGAACCGGGCTCTCATCCCGTGGGCACCGGTCTGGGTGCCGCCGGGGGCGGAGCCGCAGGCGCTGCGATTGGCGGTGCCGTTGGAGGCCCGATCGGGGCGGTCGTCGGCGCGGTCGTCGGCGCGGTCTCTGGCGGAGCCGCTGGAAAAGGCGTGGCCGAAAATCTCGATCCAACCGTCGAAGACGCGTACTGGCGGGACAACTACTCGTCTCGCGAATATGCACGCGGAGGCGAACACACTTACGAAGACTATCAACCCGCCTACAAGCTGGGTTATGGCCGATACAGCGCCGCAGCGGCCGCTGGACGGACTTATCAAGACGAGGAAACCAACTTGAAAGCGGACTGGGAAAAGGTGAAGGGCAACTCCCGACTCGGATGGGAGAAAGCCAAGCACGCGACGAAGGATGCCTGGCATCGTGTCGAGCGCGCAGTACCAGGCGACGCCGACGGCGACGGCCGGTAAAAATACCCGCTCCCGGCAGCGGCGAGCGGCTGCCGTGTCACTCAATGCGCGAGGGGATTCCTTCCCCTCGCGCATTCGTCTGTCTCGGGAAGATCATCGGGAAGGAATTTAGCTATTCGCGCTCTCCTCAGCTTCCCGTCTGGCTAATTCCAACCGCTGTTGGTCGGCGTTCGACTGGGCGACGAGATCGGTGAGCCGCCAGTTTTCGGCTTCGAGTCGGGCGATTTGATCTTTGTCTTCCTAGCGACTGCTTGCCTCCCGCGTGGCGACCCGCGTCGTCGCGCACCGCCCGCGCCGCGACAAAGCGAGTCGTTTTGAAAAGCCAGCCGCCGATGACCGTTCCAAGGGCCAGGCCGCCCGACTTTCGCGCGAGCAAAGCAAAGACCGTCTGGGCGACTTCCTCGGCCAGTTCCGGCACCCGCGTCTGCCGCAGGGCGGCGTGATACGACCCGCAAGCCGACACCCGGCACGACGCGTTCATCAGTTATTCGCGTCGCGACTGGGATTTTGCGCACCCCCTCCGCGACACTCTGAAAAACTACCGCCCGCCAAAGGATCTCGGCGTGGCCCAGCCCACCTGGACATCTTTCGCTTGAGCCCCGCAGGTCGGGCGATGTCGTCAGATTTTTCGTGACAACTCGTGTCGCGGCGCGCTAAAGCCGCAGGGCATGAGAGTGAGAGGCATGAGTTTCGGCATCCGGACCCATACAAGCTGCTGGGGTGAGGTTGGTTGGTTTGTTTCATTAAGGGATTGAGGGTTTTTCCATGCCGACTCTCAGCCGCATCCGCGTGATGATCTCCAGCCGCTGCGAGGCGGCCATTCCCGATGGCGCGGGCAAATCGGTCAAACTGAGCGAGGTGCGCCGTGGGCTGAAGAAGCATTGGGAAGCGGTACGCTTGCTCGACGACTCCCCGCTCTTCGAAGTCTGGATCAATGAGGAAGAGCCGGTCGTCGAAGCTTCGCAGGATTTGTGGGAGAAATGCCTCCAGGAAGTGCGCGACGCGGACATCGTGCTGGCGCTCTACACGGGTGAAAGCGGCTGGGTAAAGGCCGGCGGCACGATCGGCATTTGTCACGCGGAGTTCCATGAAGGCTGGTCTAAAACACCGGCGAAGGTGTTCCCGATCAACGTGGCGCTGGAGGGCGCGATACCGGCATCGCCACGCGATGCGGAGTATCGCGAATACTTTGCGGACAAGCAGTTCTTTGGCTCACCGGTCAGGAACGCGGCGGAGCTGCGGCAGCGTTGCAATGAGGCTTTGCGCTCCGCGGTCAGCAAGATGGTGAAGCTGGGGAAATTTGAGGCGCGCAAGGGGAACTTTCACACCGGCGACGCGCTGGAATGGAGCCGGCTCGATTTCGCGCACCGTCAGGAACTCATGATCGCCGCGATGCACCGGGCGCTGCTCATCCGCGGAGGCCGCGCGGTTTCTCACCAAGCCGTGGCCCTCCCTCTCCTCCAGTTGTCGATCCTGTTTTGCCTCCACGCGATCCCGGCCTCGTTGTCTGTGGCAGCGGCACGGGAGTCGGTGGGCCAGCCTTTTTTGCGGGATCACCTCGCGCTGCCGGACGATGCGGTGGCCGGTCCCGTGCATTTGATCGCCTGCCACCGCGGCGCCACGGAGACGCAATCACTCAAACATCTCGGCTTTTCCGATGCCACCGTCGTTTCCACGCGCTCGTGGGTTTATGTGGCCGACGAGGTGCAAAAAATCCAGATCGTCTTCCTCGCCAACTGCCGGGACGAAACGACCACCAGCCTCGCGCTCCAGGGCTTTCTGGAATGGCTGGACCAGGTGCAGGAAGATGTGCGCCTGAGCCGGCGCGCGGAGGCGCGAGGGCGGATCGTCCGGGCAATCGCGCGCGAAGCCGCCGTCCGTCCCAAGGCTCCCACACCCACCCCCGGCAAATCAGCGCGCGCCCGATCCTCTCGAACCCCCTCCAGCAAACCCAAACCATCCATATGAGCCTGCAAGACAAACTCCAGAAAACCGGTCCCCGCAAACTCCTCGCCTGCGATGGCGGCGGCATCCGGGGCATCATCGCCGTCGAAATCCTCGCCAGGATCGAAGCCGACTTGCGCGCGAGCAGCGGCAAGCCCAACCTCGTTCTCGCCGATTACTTCGACTACGTCGCCGGCACCAGTACTGGCGCCATCATCGCCACGCTCGTCTCACTCGGACTCAGCGTGGACGAAATCCGGGCGTTCTACATCAAGAGCGGCGCTGAGATGTTCCAAAAGGCGCGGCTGTGGGAACGCTTCAAGACGAAGTTCCGCGACGACAAGCTCGCGGGGATGCTGACCGCGATCATCGGCTCGGATACGACCTTCGGGTCCGGCAAATTGCGCACCCTGCTCATGATGGTCTTGCGCAATGCCACGACGGATTCGCCGTGGCCGCTCTCCAACAATCCCAAGGCAAAATACAACCTGCCCGGCGCGACCGGCCGCAACTCCGAGTTGAAACTCTGGCAACTCGTCCGTGCGAGCACCGCAGCGCCGACTTATTTTCCACCCGAAGTCATCCACGTCGGAGAAAAGGAATTCGTCTTCGTCGATGGCGGAATCACGATGTACAACAACCCCGCCTTCCAGCTCTTCCTCATGGCCACGAGCGAGCCGTATCGGTTGTGCTGGGAAACCGGCGCGGACAAAATGCTCATCGTCTCGGTCGGCACCGGCGCGAGCGCCAATGCCAACGCCAACCTCAGCCCGGAGGAAATGAACCTACTCTACAACGCCGGCACCATCCCCTCCGCGCTCATGGCGGCGGCGCTGCACGAGCAGGATTTCCTCTGCCGCGTCTTCGGTAAATGCCTCGCCGGCGACCCACTCGATCGCGAGATCGGCGATGTCATCGGCCAGGGCATCAAGGATGCGCCAAAACTCTTCACTTACGCCCGCTACAACGCCGAGCTTTCCCGCGAGGGGCTCGATGCCTTGGGCCTTTCGAAGATCGTGCCCGCCCATGTCCAGCAGATGGATTCGGTGGAGCACCTCACCGAGATGCAGGAGGTCGGGAAGGCCGTGGCGGCGCAGAAGGTCCAGGCCGCGCACCTGGCTGGCTTTCCCGCTTGAGCCGAACGATCACTCCACTAACCACGCAATCACCCTATGATCTCCTGCTTCGCCATTATGGGTTCGGCATGAAAGTCGATTTCGTGTGGCCTAACTCGCAGGCAGGTTGCCGGGTGATTTCAGCGGCGCTCGCGCACTTCGGCCTCCGGGACGAAACCCCTCGTGGACGTTGAAGTCATCCTTCCGCATGGCCAGGGAACGCTTTCGCGAAAAGCGGTGAAAGCGAATCAACGGCTCACTTTGAAATGATTAAACACACGCTTTTCCTGCTCCTCGCCGCCGCGTTTTCGGCTTTTGCTGCCGAGCGCCCGCGCCTTTGTGTGCTCACGGATATCGGCGGCGATCCGGACGATCAGCAGTCGATGATCCGGCTGATGGTGTATGCGAATGAGTTTGTGATCGAAGGGCTGATCGCCAGCGCCGCGGGAACGCCGGGAGAATTGAAAGAGGCGATCACCAAGCCCGGGTTGATCCGCGAGATCGTGGCGGCTTACGGGAAGGTCCGCGGAAATCTCGCGCGTCATGCGCAGGGCTGGCCGGCCGAAGAGGAACTCGCGGCGCGGATCAAATCCGGCAGCCCGCAGCGCGGGCGCGAGTACATCGGCGAGGGGCACGATACCGAAGGCTCGCGCTGGCTGATGGAGCGGATCGACGCCGGCACATCGGAGCGTCCGCTGAACATCGCGATTTGGGGCGGCCAGACCGATCTCGCACAGGTGCTTTGGCGCGTGAAACACGATCGCGACGCCGGGGGCTTGGCCGACTTCGTGCAGCGGTTCCGCGTCTTCGACATTAACGATCAGGACCGCATCGCCGACTGGATGCGCGCCGAATTTCCCGGCCTGCAATACGTCCTCGCGAACGCTCCGCCAGGGAAAGACAAGCGCGAGGGGACTTATCGCGGGATGTATCTGGGCGGCGACGAAGCGCTGACCAGCCGCGAATGGATCGAAGCGAACGTCCGCAGCAAAGGCCCACTGGGCGCGCTCTACCCGACAAAGACGTGGACCGCGCCGAACCCCCACGCCTGCATGAAGGAAGGCGACACGCCATCGTGGTTTTTCTTCCTGCCGCTCGGCGGCAACGACCCCGCCGACCCGGCGAAGCCCGGTTGGGGCGGCCAGTATCGGAAATCGTCAGGCGGCTGGTATCGCGACATCCCCGGCCCTGATCCGCGCGAGGCCGTGTATCGCTGGCGCCCTGTTTTCCAAGCGGACTTCGCCCACCGGATGTCGTGGTGTCTGCACGAATGACGGCCTACCTGGTCGGGCGCGTGACGGGGCCGGTTTTTAAAAAAGCGTTTCGTCCTACTCCACCATGCTCACACGAGCAGCGCGATTTCGCGGTTGGCTTTGCGGAGTTTGCGGCAGAGGTCGAGGCTGAGGTTTTCGAGGAGGCGGATTTTGATCTTCGGATGCGTGACGCCGAGGGCGGTGAGGCGGGCGAGGCTAAGGAGGTCGCAGGAGACGGGAGTGTCGGCGGTGATGGTGGCACTGCGGGGGGCGCGGTCGATGATGGCCATTTCGCCAAAGGCCATGCCGGGGGAGAAGGTGGCGAGGCGTTTACGCGCGCCGCCTTCCAGTGGGAGAAAGACGCTGACGAGGCCGCGGGAGAGGAGGAAGAGTTCGCGGGCGGCGTCGCCGGCGCGGATGATGACGTCGCCGGGCTCGTAGGTGCGGCGTTCGAGGAAGCCGTGGACCACGGCGACTTCCTCGCGGCTCAGGCCGTCGAGGAGGGAATACTGGGTGACGGCGATGCTGGTGTCGGGGGTGCCGGGGTGGAGGCGGGCGATTAGGCGGTCTTCGGCCCACTGGAGAGCGGGGTCGAAGTCCTCGAAGGTGCGGAAGATTTCCTCGAAGCGAGTGCCGAGCCGGGCGCGCATGAGGCGGCGGAGGGAGGAGCCGCTTTCGAGGCCGGTGAAGAGGACGGTGACGCCGGTGCCGTGGAGGTGGCGGAGGATGTCGTGGAAAAGGTGGGCGGCGCTTTCATTGATGGAAAGGACGTGGCGAAAGTCGAGGATGAGGCTCTCGAGTTCGGTGAGGGCGGCGATCTCGCGGATGATAAGTTCGGCGGTCGCGAAGACGAAATTGCCCTGAAGCTGATAGACCTGAATGGCGCGGCCGTGGTCCCGGAGAACGGCGGCGTCGGCGGGGGAGCGGACGCGGCTGGAGTTGAATTCGGTCGCGTTCAGGCGGAGGCGGATGGCGGCTTTGCCGATGCCGGGGCGGTTGAAAAGGTGGAGATCCCAGCGCCGCGAGAGCGCGCTGCACACGCGGATGCCGCGGACGCTGTTGCCCTTCGGATCGAGCCGCGGGGAGAAGACGCCGATGCCAAGCTGGCCGGGGAGCACGGCGATGACCCCGCCGGCGACGCCGCTTTTCGCCGGCATGCCCACATCGTAAAGCCACTCGCCGGCGTAGTCGTACATGCCGCAGGTGCCCATGACGCCGAGCACGCTCTCGACGTATTCGCCGCGGATGGCCTGCTCGCCGGTCAGCGGATTGACGCCGCGATTGGCGAGCGTGGCGGCCATGGTCGCGAGGTCGCGGCAGTGGCCGAGGATCGAGCACTGCTGGAAGTAGGTTTCGACCACGGGCATCGGGTCGTCGGTGAGGATGCCAAAATTGCGCAGCATGTGGCCGATGGCGCGGTTGCGGTGGCCGGTGGCGCTTTCGGAGGCATAGACCTGCGGGTCGATGGCCAGCTCGCGCCCGGCGTAGTGCGCGAACATTTCCATGATGCGGCGGAGGCGCACGTCCGGCGTGCGGCCCTCGACGAGGCCGGTGCTGGCGATGGCCCCGGCGTTGATCATGGGATTACGCGGGCAGCCGGTGACCGGGTCGAGGGAGATGGAATTGAAGGCGTCACCGGTCGGCTCGACGCCGACTTTCGCCAGCACCTCGGCGCGGCCGTGGTCCTCGAGCGCAAGGCCATAGACGAAAGGCTTCGAGAGCGACTGGATGGTGAACTGCTGCCGCGAGTCGCCGACCTCGTACACGCCGCCGTTGGTCGTTACCACGCAGATGCCGAACCAGTTCGGATCGGCCTTGCCCAGCTCGGGGATGTAGGTGGCGACTTCGCCTTCGTGGATTTGGGCGTGTTCGCGGTGCAACTCTTCGAGTTGATCGCGGATGGGTGATGAGGAAGAAGGATTCGGTTCGGATGTCATTGCGCGCCCTAGACTGGTGGCCCTGCGGCGCGCGGAGATTTGCCGGATCGGCGGGGCCTGACAAGCCGGAAGGCGGCCCGCGGCCTGCCATTATTTTCCCCCTGTGGAATGACGGCATTTGACCAAAGACATGTGTTCGCGCGAACATGTTCTATGATCTCGAAAATCGTCTCTCTCGCCGAAGTGCGCGCCGTCCTCGCGGAGCGGTTTCCTCAAGCTGCCGCGCGGCCTGCACAGTTTTGGGAGACGGGCTGGGCAGCGCTGAAAGGCGCGATTCCCCTGGGCGCTGTGGCGGAAGTTTGCGGCGCAGAATCATGCGGACGGTTGTTTTTGGATCGCGTGCTCCCGGCGGTGCGGCTGAATCACCATTGGGCGGGGCTGATCGAGGCGGGGTGCTCGGTGGATTTTGCCAGCTACGGTGACGCCGGCTGGGAACGGGTGCTCGGCGTTTTTTGTCAGGACACCGGGCAGGCGGTGAAGGCGGCGGATCTGCTGCTGCGCGATGGAAACCTGACGCTCGTGCTGCTCGATTTGCAAACCGCGCCGCTGCGCGATCTCCGGCGGATTCCGGCGAGCACCTGGCATCGGTTTCAGCGTCTCGTGGAGCGCAGCGGGACGGCGGTGGTGGTGCTGACGCCGCAGCCGATGGTCGAAGCGGCGCGCGTCCGGATCGCTTTGCGCGGGCGGTGGAATTTGTCCGCCTTGCGCCGCCCGCGGGTGGAGTTGCTCGCCCAAATGGAGGTGCAGGTTTTTCACCGCGGCCGCGCCACGCAGCCCGCTGCCGAGCCGCTCATCCGCACTGCCTGATGTCCTGGTTTGCCGCCATTTTGCTCCCGCAATTTCCGCTGCAAGCGGCGCTGCGGCTGCGCGCCGAGGCGTGGGCGGAAGCGGTGGCCGTCGTCGAAGGTGGGACGGAAAAAGGGCGCGTGCTGGAGATGACCGAGGCGGCGGCGGCGACGGGCGTCGTGCGGAGCATGGTCTCCACGCAGGCCCTGGCGCGGTGTCCGGCGCTGCGGCTGTGGTCGCGCTCGCTGGTGCAGGAAGCAACGCTGACCGCGCTGTTGATCGAGACAGCGTTCGCCTTTTCGCCATTCGTCGAGGCGACGGGCGCGGAGTTGTGCGTGCTTGACTTGCGACAGGTGAAAGCGGGCGATTGGGAGGCGTGGGCGCGCGGCATCGTCGAGCGCTGCGCGGCGGTGGAGCTGCGCGCGAAGGTCGGGCTGGCGGCGAATCCCGAGCTCGCGGTGCTCGCGGCGCGGCGCGCGGAACCCGTGCTCGTCGTACAGCATCCGGGCGCGTTTCTCGCTGGAATCGCCGTGGCGGAAGTGGATGCCCCGCCGGAGCTGGTCGCGGTCTTGCGCGACTGGGGCATCAGCCATCTCGGAGAGCTGGCGCGGCTGCCGCGCCACGATCTCGTCGAGCGCCTCGGTGCAGAAGCCGGCCTGCTCTGGGAGCGCGCCACCGGCCGCGCGCGGCGGGAGTTGCGGCTGATTCGGCCGGCGGAAACTTTCGGCGAAGCGTTCGATTTTGAAACCCCTGTCGAGACCACCGAGCCGCTCCTTTTCATCCTCCGCCGGCAGCTTGAAAAGCTCACGCTCCGGCTGCGCGAGGCGCTCCGCGTCGCCGCGCAAATGACCCTCAGCATTCCACTCGACGGCGGCCCTGCTTACGAACGCCTCTTCACGATTCCTGCGCCGACCGGCGATCTCGAAGTGCTGCTGCACATCCTCCACACACACTTGGAAAATCTACGTCTTGATCAGCAGCCCACCGGCGTTCGGCTGCGGATCGAGCCGGGGATCGCCGGGTCGCGGCAGCAGCAGCTTTTCGAGAGCGCGCTGCGCGATCCGCATCGCTTCGGCGAAACGCTGGGACGGCTCCAGGCGCTCGTGGGCGAGGGCAGCGTCGGCGTCGTGCAAATGGAAGATACGCACCGGCCCGACAGTTTTCGACTCGTGCCGCCACAGTTTGAGAAAGTGGCCGTGGATTCCGTGCCGGCACCGGCGGAGAGCCCGGCGCTCGGCCTGCCGCTGCGCCGTTTTCGCCCGCCGTTTCCTGCCCAGGTGGATCTTCAGCGCCATGTTCCCGCGTTCGTTTTTTCGGAAAAAGCGCACGGAGAGGTCATTGACGCCGCCGGCCCGTATCGCGTCTCGGGCGGCTGGTGGGATCGCGAAATTTGGAGTGTGGAAGAGTGGGACATCGAACTCGCCAACGGCGCTCTCTACCGCCTCTCGAAGCTGCACCAGACTTGGTTTGTGGAGGGCTGCTATGCGGCGTGACTATGTGGAGTTGCACGCCCGCAGCGCGTTCAGCTTTTTGCGCGGAGCGAGTTTTCCCGAACAGCTCGCGGAGCAGGCGGAAAAGCTGGAACTGCCGGCGGTGGCCTTGTGCGACCGGGATGGGGTGTATGGCGCGCCGCGGTTTTATGGGAAGGGGAAGGAAGACAACTTGAACGTGCGGCTCATTCTCGGCGCGGAACTCACCCTCGAAGGCGGCGCGGTGCTGCCGGTGCTCGTCAAGTCGCGCACGGGCTACCGCAATCTTTGCCAGCTCATTACGCGGGCGAAACTGCGGGCGGGGCACAGCCCGGATTCCCGCGGATCGCAAAGGTTGAAAGCCGGCGCTCCAACCAAAGCCGGCACGCCGGTGGGTTGGGATGAGTTGGCGGAGTTTGCGGAAGGCCTGGTCGCGCTCACCGGCGATGACGAAGGGCCCATCTCCCGCTGCCTCGTTGAAGACAATCCTGCCGGTGCGCACGAGCGCGTGACGCGCCTGCGCGAGGCCTTTGGCGACGGGAATGTTTTCATCGAAGTGCAGCGGCATCTGCGGCGCGGCGAGGAGCGGCGCATCCGCCAGCTCCGCGACCTCGCCAGTGCCGGGCGGCTGCCACTGCTCGCGACGAACGGCGCGCTCTACGCGAAACGTGAGCAGCGCGCGGTGCTCGATGTCTTCACCTGTGCGCGGCATCACACGCACCTCGACGCCGCAGGCCGTTTGCTCAGCGCGAATGACGAGCGGCACCTCAAATCCGCCGCGGAAATGTCGGCGCTGTTTCGCGATCTTCCAGAGGCGATCGACCATACCGTCGCGCTCGCCGAGCGGCTGGAATTCCGACTCTGCGATCTCGGCTACCAATTCCCCACATTTCCCGTTCCGGCCGGCGAGACGGAAGCGGGATTCCTGCGCCAGCGGGTGATGGAAGGAGCTCGCGGACGGTTTCGCGAAAAGTTCGACGATCGCACGCGGGCGCAGTTGGAAAAGGAACTGGCGCTCATCGAGAAGCTCGGATTCTGCGGTTACTTTCTCTGCATCTGGGATCTCGTGCAGTTCGCCAAGTCGCAGCAAATCATGGTGCAAGGCCGCGGCAGCGCCGCGAACTCCGCCGTCTGCTATTCGCTCGGGATCACCGCGTGCGATCCCATCGCTTACAAATTGCTCTTCGAGCGCTTTCTCGCCGAGGGGCGCAATGTCTGGCCGGACATCGATCTCGATCTGCCGAGCGGCGACCGGCGCGAGAAGGTGATCCAGGAGGTCTATCACCGCTTTGGAAAACACGGCGCGGCCATGACCGCGAACGTCATCTCTTTCCGCGGCCGCAGCGCGATGCGTGAGATCGGCAAGGCGCTCAATTTTTCGCCCGACCTGCTCTGCCGTTTCTCCGATCTCTATGCCAACGGAGACTTCCCGCATACCCTCGATCTCCAAACTCAACTCACGCAAGCAGGACTGCCCGTAAGTCATCCACGCGCGGCGGCCGCCGCTTCACTCTACGGCCTCATGTACGGCCTGCCGCGGCATCTCGGCCAGCACTCCGGCGGGATGATCATCTGCCAAAATCAGCTCAGCTCCTTCATCCCGCTGGAGAATGCGTCGATGCCCGGCCGCGTCGTCGCGCAGTGGGATAAGGATGACTGTAGTGATCTCGGCATCATCAAAGTGGACTTACTCGGGCTCGGCATGATGGCGGTCTTGCAGGAAACCATCGAGTTAAGCGCGCAGCGCGGGCGGAAAGTGGAGATTTATGAAATGCCGCAGGACGATCCCGCGACTTACGAGATGATCCGGGCGGCGGACACCATCGGTGTTTTTCAAATCGAGAGTCGCGCGCAGATGGCGACTTTACCGCGGCTCAAGCCAGAATGTTTTTACGATCTCGTCGTCGAAGTGGCGATCGTGCGGCCGGGGCCGATTCAAGGCGGACTCATGCATCCGTATCTCAAGCGTCGGTCTAAGCAGGAGCCGGTGACTTACTTTCATCCGAGCTTGGAAGAGCTCCTCAAACCGACTTTGGAACGAACGCTCGGGGTGCCGCTTTTTCAGGAGCAGATGCTGAAGATGTCGATGGACCTCGCGGACTTTAATGGCTCCGAAGCGGAGGAACTGCGGCGGGCGCTGTCGTTCCATCGCTCGCATGATCGCATGCACAAGGCCTGCGCGAAGCTGCGCGAACGCCTGGTCGCGAAAGGGCACTCGCCGGAGGTCATCGAGAAGATCGTGCAGTCAGTGCAGTCGTTCGCGGTCTATGGATTTCCCGAGTCGCATGCCATCAGCTTTGCGCTGCTGGCCTATGCTTCCGCTTGGTACAAAGTGCATCGCGCGGCGGAGTTCTACGCCGCGCTGCTCAACAATCAGCCGATGGGCTTTTACTCGTCGGCGACCTTGATCAAAGACGCGCAGCGGCGAGGGCTGCACTTTCTTCCCGTCTCGGTGCAGGAGTCGGACTGGCTCTGCACGGTGATCGACAACACGACGGTTCGCCTCGGCCTTTGCGTCGTGAATGGGTTGCGGCACGAGCACGGCGCGCGAATCGTCCTGGAAAGGCTGCGCGCACCGTTTGCCTCGGTTGCTGATTTCAACGCGCGGACGAAACTGAGCAAGGCCGGGCAGCGGACCCTGGCAAAGATCGGAGCCCTCGCGGAATTGAGTACGCACCGTCGCGAGGCGTTGTGGCAGGTCGAACTGCCGCTGGATGTGGAAGGACTCTTTGGAGCGCGGATTTCCCATCCGCGCGGCCAGCGGGCATCTGTCCCGCTGGAGGATTCGAAGACCCGGATTGCCGCCAGCCACGCGGATGGGAAATCCGCGCTCCAGCCGCCCAACAGCCCAGCTTCAAAACCGCTGAAAGCGATGAATGCGTGGGAGCGCATGGCGGCGGATTTCAGCAGCATGAATCTAAGCACTGGCGCGCATCCCATGCGGCTGCTGCGCGCACAAGTGCCGGGGGCGTGGCGCGCGGCAGAGTTGCCGCGGGCGGCGAACGGCACTCGTCTGCAAATCGCGGGACAGGTCATCTGCCGCCAGCGTCCGGGCACGGCGAAAGGTTTTGTCTTCATCAGCCTCGAAGACGAAACGGGCGTCGCGAATGCCATCGTGCTGCCGGAGCTTTTTGAGCGCTGCCGGCTGCTCATCACCTCGGAAAATTTTCTGATCATCGAAGGCCGGTTGCAGAATCACGAGAACGTCATCCATGTGAAAGCCGAGCGCTTTCTGCCACTGCCGGGCCACGCGCTGACCGTCGCCGAGTCCCACGACTTCCGTTGAGCGGCGCACAGAACTCCGGGAGCGCACGCGTCCCGCGCGGTGGCGGAGGCGGGCGGATTTTTTTCCGCCATTGCGCCGATTCGCCGGTAGTCCATGCCTCATGCCTGCACCCGCCCACTTCATCCGCCCGCCGGGCTTCGACAGATTCATGGCGGAGTTTGTCACGGAACTCCCCTCGCCCGAGGATCTCGAGAAGCTGCTCACCATCGCCCCGCAATACGGCATTGTGATTCTCCCGCCCGCGCACTGAGGATGACATTTTTTCCACCCTGCCTATGAAACCCTCGCTGCTGTTTCCCGCCACCCTCCTGATTCTCACGACCACCCTCCTTGCGGCCGCCCCAGCGGGCGTGCAGCTCGTCCGCAAAGAAGGGCGCTTGGAACTCCAACGCAACGGTGCGCCCTACCTCATAAAAGGCGGCGGCGGCGGCGAAAACGCGCTCGAATCGCTGGCCCAGGCAGGCGGGAATTCGATCCGGCTGTGGGGCGACGATCATCTCGGCGACGTGCTCGACCGCGCGCAAAAGCTCGGGCTGACCGTGACCGCGGGCATCTGGCTCGGGCAGGTGCGGCAGGGCTTTGATTGGAGCGACGCCGCGGGCTTGGTCAAACAGCGCGAGCATGTCCGCGCGGTGGTCGAGAAATACAAGGGCCACCCGGCGCTGCTTTGCTGGGCGCTGGGTAATGAGATGGAAGATCCGCAGGGAAAAAACGGCGCGGTCTGGACGCAGATCAACGGCCTCGCCCGCATGCTCAAGGAACTCGATCCGCAGCACCCGACGATGACCGTGGTCGCGGAGATCGGCGGCGACAAAGTGAAGAACTTCCACGCGCTCTGCCCGGACGTGGACATCCTCGGCATCAATTCCTACGGCGGCGCGGCGAGCGTGGCCGAGCGCTATAAGAAACTCGGCGGGACGAAACCTTTCGTTCTTACCGAGTACGGGCCGAATGGAATTTGGGAGACGCAGAAGGACGCCATGGGCGCCTATCCCGAGTTGACGAGCACGGAGAAAGCGGAGGCCTATCGCCGCGCTTACAAAAGCACGGTGCTCGGCTCGGACGGGCTGTGCCTCGGCTCATACGCATTTCTCTGGGGGCAAAAACAGGAAGTTACGGCGACCTGGTTTTCGATGTTCCTCGCCGACGGCACGCGGCTCGGAGCCGCCGAGGCGGTGGCGGAACTCTGGACCGGCAAAGCGCCCGCGAACCGTGTGCCCGTCATCAAGACGCTCACCTTCCAAGGCACGCCCAGCGGCAAACCCGGCGCGACCGGCACAGCCACGCTCGAAGCCTCCGACCCGGAAGGCGACGCGCTGAAAGTCACCTGGTCGCTCCAGCGCGATCACGGCGAATACGGCAGCGGCGGCGACAAGGAGGAGGCGCCGCCCACCTTCCCCGACGCCATCACCAAGTCGGACCAGCAAACCGCGACCATCGTCTTCCCCAATGACGGCGGGCTTTACCGGCTCTTCGCCACGGTGCGCGACGACAAAGGCGGCGGCGCGGTGGCCAATATCCCGCTGCGCGTGGATGCGCCCGTGACCGTCGCCAAAAGCCAGCGCGCGACTTTGCCGCTGATCGTCTATGGCGAGGAAACCGATCCCGCGAACTACATTCCCGCCGGCTGGATGGGCGACGCCAAGGCGATCAAACTCAACCCCGCGTGGACTGAAAAACCGCACACCGGCAAGACCAGCCTGCGTTGCGATTTCGAGGCGGACAAAGGCTGGGGCGGCGTGGTCTGGCAGAATCCGCCCGGCGACTGGGGCGACCGCGGCGGCGGCTATGATCTCACCGGCGCGAAGAAGCTGACCTTCTGGGCGCGCGGCGAAAAAGGCGGCGAGAGCGTCGGCTTCGAGTTTGGCACGCTCGCCAAACCGAAGAAGTTTTTCGACACCGGCAGAGGCAAGCTGGAGAAAACCGCACTGACCAAAGACTGGACGCGCTATGAGATCGACGTAAGTGCGCAAGACCTCACGCGGATCAAAACCGGCTTCGTCTGGACTCTCGCCAGCCCCGGCCAACCCGTGACCTTCTATCTCGACGACATCCGCTGGGAGTAATGCAGCTCGCAGCCGCAGTTCGCTGGAATATTTGGCGTGCGCTTCCGGCTATACACTCCAAAACGTCTGGCTCAACGCCCACGCGCAAAAGCTCGAGGCTGTCGGTTGGTTCGCCTCCGGCGTGGCGCACGATTTCAATAATATGCTCACCGTGATCCCGGGCGCGGCCAGCAAGAATCAAGGCTGGCGGATTGATTCAAACCGTGGGTGAAATGTTGAGCGGATTGATGATCTCAGTGAGGCCGCCGAGGTTGCGGACTCGCGCTTCGAAATCCGACGTGCCGCCGGGGCCGTCGCCGGTGGGTTTTTCGTCCCAGACCAGCAGGGCGCGGATCTTGGCGGAGTCAGCGGCTTCGACGCGCGCGGTGTTGATCATCCAGAGATTGGTGCGGCCGTAAATCGAGACGTCGGGCGGCGGCGGACCCAGGCGCTCGGGTTGCGCAGCCACCTCCGCCTTCCCGCGAAGCGCGTGAAAGCGCTCCACCCAATCATTGCCGGCGTGCCGCACGGAATCGCGAACGAAATCCGCCACATCCTGCGCGAGGAGCAGCCGGATTTTCGCGCCGCGGCGGAGACCTTCTTCGGCAAAGAGGATGTCGGCCCCGCACGCTCCCCCGCAGACGGCGAGGTCGCCCGCGCCAATCTCCCACTTCGCGAGCTGGGCCGCGATTTTGGCCCGGACGGCTTCGGCTTTGGCTGCCGGAAAACGCGGCATCTTGCGGTCGGGCGCGTCGATCATGTGGCCGCTGCAGATGGCGATCTTGTCGAAGTGCGCGGACGGATGCGGCAGCTCACTGAGCCTTTGCTGGAGCAGCGCCGCCACCGGCTCGACGGTTCCGGGTTGATAGCCGAGGAGCTGGAAAAGCTGCACCTGCTCAAACATCGAGCGGATATTGAACCAGGTGAGGCTGGGATCGGCAGTCGCCTGTTCATATTCATCGAGCGCCCTGGCCCCGTCGCCACCGACCAGATGAAGTTCGCCAAGCGTGGCGCGCGCCCAGACGGTTTCATATTCGCTGTCGAGTTTCCCCGTCGCCGCAACCCGTACCAGGGTCTTCACGTCTGCGAGATCGGCTTCGTCCAAGTCTTCCCTCGGCGGCCGTTTGGCGGCGCTCGTCACATGCGCGAGCAGCGCGGCGAGTGCGACGACATTGATCCCATTGTAATAGCTGCTGAGGTCGCGGCGAACGGCCACCTCGTAAGTGGCGAGCGATTTGCGCGCGACGGCGGCGTGCCGCTGGGCCAGGACGAGGCGCTCTTCCAGCGTCGGTGCGGCGCTCCACGCCGTGCGCCACATGTCCTTGTAAACCCGGCCGAGCAACCCCTGCACTTCGGCATCGCCGGACGCCCCGTGCGCCAAGTCGTGGAGCTTTTGCTCCGCCTCTCTCGTCCGCCCGCGCCGGTTCGCGATGAGCGCGAGTTGGCATTTCACCCGGATTTCTTCGACCGAGCCGGTCCCATCCAATTCGTCGCGCAATTCCCTGAAGACCTGCTCCGACTGCGCAAACCGCCCGAGCGCGAGCAGCGCCTCGCCGCACTGGCGCAGGAGCTTGCGGCGGTAGTAAGGAGACGGAGCGTCACCGGCAAGCGTGAGGATGTCTTCCGCGCGCCCTTCCTTACCCGCGATGATGACGCGCTGATTCCACTCCTCGGATTGCGCCTGGTAGTGCTTGAACTTCGCCGTGCCGATGCGGCTGGCGTCTGGCGGCACGAGGTTCGGGAGATTGCCATAGACGGGGCTGCCTTCCGTCGTGCGATCAGCCGCCACGGCGGCGCGCAGCGTCTCGGCCAGGCGCCCGATTTCCGCGGCGACCTCGGCCTTCCAGGCATCGTCTTGCGCGAGACCGGCTGCGAATAATTTGCCGTTGTATTTGAAAGTGCGCATCGGGGCGACGTCGAACGGTCGGGCCGACCACCCTGCGTGCAGGCAGATGACGCCGCGCGGACCGACCACATGCCGGATGCCGAGTTCGTAGAAAACGTTCGCATTGAGAATCGAGATGTCCGCGAGAACAAAGTCCGCCGTGACGAGTTCCGCGAACATGTCCTTGAGGATATCGCCGGCGGCGTCCTCTTCGTCGGCGCGGAAAGGCTGCAACCCGGCGGCTTCGAGTGCCGGCTTGAAAAGTCGCTGATACACCGCGTCGAAATCCACCTTGAGCAACTCGCCCGCGGCATCCGGTTCCGCCGGCACATCGGCGCGCGGCTTCCTCGGCACCTCCTTTTTACCGAAGGGCATGACCACAAAGATACGTCGCCTGAATCCTTGATTTTCCGCCGGCATGACGTGTGGGCTTAATCACTTTCTTCCGACGGAGCAATCCCAACCTTCCAGCCGTTCAGCAGCCCGCGGGCGCGGGCAGTTTGCGCAGCAGGTTGAGGTGGAAGTTGCCCAGCGGGAATTCATCCTCGTGGACGAGCGTCAGCCACTTTTTCAAATCGTGCTCGTCGTTGATCTCGCGGGCGCCGGCCTGCCAGTGCGAGGCGACATTCGGCGGGACGTAACGCGAAATGAGTTTGTGCGCGGTCAGCCAGAGGGTGAGTTTCGAGCAGTCCGCGCCGAATTTGTAGAGCGCGGCGAGTTCTTCCCGCAAGCCGTGGATAACCGCGGTGACAGCATCCCAAAGGATCGTGAGGCGGTTGTCGCGCCAGACAAGAGCGTCATGCTGGTGGAGGTAGGCGAAGAGGAGCTGGCCGCCGAGGGCGTCGTAGTTGCGCACGCGCGGGCCGGTGATGGGGAAGCGGAAGATGCGGTCGAGCACGATGGCCCAGGTGACATAGCGGGCGAAAGGAAAGCCGCCTGCCGCGAGGCGCGCGGCTTCTTCAAAGCTGCGCAGATCGACGCGCAGTTCTTCGATGCCGTACATCCAGAACGGCGCGCGCTGGCGGATCATAAACGGATCGAACGGCAACTCGCCGAGGCTGTGCGAGGCGTCGTGGATCAGATCCCAGAGCGCGGTGGTATTCTCGATCAGCGGGAGCGAGCCGAGCCAGCATTCGAGCTCGGGGAAAAGCGCGAGGCCGGTGGCTGCAGCTGCGCGCAGCGCGCAGCTTTGGAGGCGGCGAGCTTCGCGGTCACAGAAGATGGTGGCGAAGTGATTCGAGGGACGCCCGGCCAGCGCGACGGTCTCGGGAAAAAGCACGGCACATTCGCTGGCGTAGCCGTCGGTGAATTCGACGAGATGGCCGGGCGCGAATTTGGCGTTGTGGTAGGCGGTGCGTTCGAGCGTGGCGAGCCAGTCGGGCCACGGGGTGCGCATGAGCAGCGCCTCGAAGCGCGTGTCGCCGGAGGCGTTCGGCGTGTAGAGCGGGACGACGACGAGATGCTCGCGACCGTCGCAGCGGTCGCGCTCGGGATGAAAATTGGCGAGTGATGCGCCGAAATCGGGACGGGCAAAATCGCTGGCGATCCACGCGCGGAAATCATGGGGGAGCTGGTCGAGATATTCTGCCTGATGCGGAAAGGAAGGGCGCAGCGCGGCGCAGGCCGCGACCGTTTGCCCGACAAGCCGAGACGCTTCCGCGTGGTGTTCTGCGGGGATACTGCCGTCGGCGAGTTGCCGCGCACGGAGCGCGTTGACCGCGGCTTTCAAATCGCCCCAAGCCGCGGGTGGAGCACTGGCGGGGACCCCTTCTCCACCTGCCGTGCCGAAGGCCGGCGCGGCGAGCCAATGGACGAGATTCAGCCAAAGCTGGCCGTGCTCGTACGCGCCGATGCGTTCGTCCCCGAAGAGCACCGAATCGGTGACCACCACGATGCGGCCGTCGCCCAGCCGCGCCGTCGCGATCAGACCCGCGGCGGGCGGGTAGGCATGCGGCGAAGTCTGCCACGCGAGCTGCGCGTCCGGCTCGCTCGCCACGACCCAGCTCGCGCGGTAAAAGCACGCGTGACCGACGCCGTGTGCGAGCACCGAGCCGACGGCAGGCTCGCCGAAAAGCCACTCCGCGTTTTCGTGAATGCAGGCGGTGCGATCAATGGCCGTCCCGTTTTCAATCCGCAGCCCGGCAGGCGCGAGCAGCTCGTTGAGATTGTCGCCATACTTGGCGTGCTCGTATTCCGTGACCACGAGCAGCCCGCCGCCGGCGCGGACAAAGGCGAGGATGTCCGCGATCTCCTGCGCGGAAAGCGCGGGCGAACCGGCCGAAGTCGTGCGCTCCCAGCGTGGGTCGCAGGGGTGGAGCAGCGCCAGCACGCTGGCTCCGGCGAGCGTGGCGCTTTCGAGCGGTTGCGCGAGATTGCGGGCGACGGTGAAGTCGCGGGTGGCGAGCAGGTCGGCGGCACGCTGATAGGAGGAATTGGCCGGATTTTCCGGTTGCATCTCCTGCGCGCCTTCGGCGGAGACGGTCCAGCTTTCGCTATGAAACTCGTCGAAAAATATGCGGACGATTTTGCGCGGTTCGGGGTGCATCGTGGCCTAAGCGCCCAAGCTACGCGCGCCCGCTCACTTCGCCAAATGCGCCAGCTCGCGCGCGAGCATCTGCGGGTCGCGGCAGACGTGGAAGGCCCAGCGGCCCATGCGGCCCCAGTTGTTCACCGCGGCCACCCAGCGTTTCGCCGACTGGAATTTCTCCTCCTCCTCGTCGCCGAGCATCCCTTTGATCTCCAAAATCAGCGTCGTCCCGCCGCGCAGCCGCACGAGGAAATCCGGGTAAAAAAGATGCGCCTGCCCGTAGAACTCATACGGGATGCCGAAGCCGAGGTGCGAGGTGCCGCCGTCGTCGTTGCGCGCGTAAAACGCGACGTGCTCCGACGACTCCAGCGTGAATGACGCCGACCGCTCCCAAGTGTCCGTGTCGAGCACGACATGCGCGATGTGGCTGCGCTGCGTGGGGTGGCAGGGGCGCGTCGTGTTGAATAGCACGTCCGCCGTGCTGCCGTGCGCGTGGAAGCGGTTGATCACCGGCAGCAGCGGCGGCTCGCCGGCGGCCTCATCGGGTTCGATGGCCTGACACAACCGGTCCACGGTCTGCCGCGCGTAAATTTCCAGCCCCAGCTCGCGGCGGTCCGTCGCGCCGCTCCAGTCCACGCGCGTCTCGGCAAACTGCTGCACGATGCCGAGTACCTGCGGAAAAAGTTCGTGCCGCGCCTGGTAGCGGAACTTCGCGCGCTTCTCCTCCTGCGGGTCCGTGAGACGCGCGACGATCTGCCGGGCGACTTCAAAGAGGATCGTCTGGAGGTGATGATTCTCGTAGTAGGTGTCCCGGTCCTGCAGCTCCGTTTTGAAAGACGCCGAGCCGACATGCCCCTCGCGCACGCCGACCTGCGGCTGCACGAAAACCGAGAGCGGATTTTGCATCGGGCGGATGCGCACCGCCTCGACCTTCGGCAAATCGCAGCGCACGAGGTTGCGCTTCAGCTCCAGCACGTAGCCCTCGACGTTCGGGAAACGCATCTCCATCGCCGCGCGCTCCGGCAGCGCCTTCACCTGCGTCACCGGCTTGTCGTCCGGCTCCGGCTGCTGCGACGCGCGGCCCTTGAACGGAATCACCGAAAACGGAATGCCATACACGTCCACGTATTCCGGCCGCAGCATCTTCGTCACCGGATCGATGTCGTAGCTGATGCGCCGCAAGCCGCGCCCCACCACCTGCTCGCACAGGAGCTGGCTGCCAAAGGCGCGCAGCCCGAGAATCTGCGTCACGTTGTTTGCGTCCCAGCCCTCGGTGAGCATCTGCACGCTCACCACGCAGCGGATGTGCTCGCCCGGCGTGCCCGGTTGGCCCACGCACGCGATGATGCGCCGCAGTTTCTCCGCCTCCTCCAGCTTGCTGCCGCCATCGCCCGCCTCGGCTTCGGCGAGCAGCTTCGAGTCAATGCGCAGCGTCACCGTGCGCTCCTCGGTGTTGGCGAGTTCGGGAAAAGGCAGGCCCGTCGGGCTGAAGCGCCTCACCTTCCTCGTCTTCGGTTTCTCCTCGTCGCCGCCGTCCTCCGCGATTTCCTCCTGCGTCTCGCCGGACAGCTTCTCGAAAAAAAGCTGCGCCATGTCCGTGTTGTCGCACACCACGATCATCACCGGCGGCACGATGGTCTGGCCCGGTTTCGCCTCGCGCTGCTGCATGAAACGCTCCTGCCACTGCGCGCCGAGCGTCGTCGTCGCGGGCTGCGCGAAAAGCCACGCGGCATCCGGCTTCGGCTTGCCCTTGTCCATCTGCGCGGGCTGGCACTGCTTTTTGATCTCGTCCCACAGCCGGAAAAACTTCGGGTCGGGGCGCCCGCTCTGGTCGCTCACCGGCAGGCGCGGGATTTTCGTGATGCCGCTCTCGATGGCGTCCACCAGGCCGAAGTCGCTCACCAGCCACGGAAACGGCGAGCCTTCGATCCACCCGCTGCCCGCGAGGTAAAACGGCGTCGCCGACATATCCGCGCAGAACGCCACGCCCACCGCCTGATTGATTTTGTCCAGCCCCTCCACCCACACCGTCGCCTCCTCCGCATCGTCCTTGCTCGCCTCGCCAAAGCCGGCCGCGTTCTTCTTGCGCTTCGACTTCGCCGCGACTTCCGGCGGCGCGGGGCGGTAGGCGTGATGCGCCTCGTCGTTCAGCACCAGCACTTCGCCGAGGCCGTAGAGTTCCTTCAGCACGCGGCGCGCAAACGCATCCGCGCCCTCCTCGCCCTTGTCCACCACGGCATAGCTTTTCCCGCCCTCCGTGTGCACGGACTCCGGGGCAAAGGCGTGCCAGTTCGTGATCATCACGCGCCCTTGCAGCATCAGCGGGCGGAGCTGCGATGGCACGATGTCGAACTTCTCGTAGTAGCTCTCCGCGCCGAGGTCGGGCCGCAGCACTTGCAGCCGCTCGCGCACCGTGAGGTTCGGGCACACCGCCAGCACTGCGCGCGGAAAGCGCGTGTCGCCCGGCACCGCGCCGCGGTTGCACAGCGTCCACGCCGTCAGCATCGCCATCACCACCGTCTTGCCGCTGCCCGTGGCCATCTTGCAGCCGTGGCGCGTCAGCGATTTCCAATCCTCGCGCAACGGCGGGTCGCTGAGCCGCGCCACAAACTCCCCGCGCGCCGTCCGCTCCAGCGCATCCGCGCCGGGCCGCAGCAGCGCCGCGTAATCCTCGCGCGTCACGCCCGCCTTGCCGCGCCGCGCACGCCCGGCGGCGAGCAGTTCGCGGAGGTAGATGATCGTCTCCACCGCCTCGATCTGGCAGAAAAAGAAACGCCGCTTGCGGTCCTCGCTGCGCCAGTGCCGAAGCAGCTTCTTCGTCGTCTGCGTGGCGTTTTCGTAGTCGCTCTCCCGCCACCGCGCCACGTCCTCGCGCAGCCGGTTCACCAACTCCAGCTTCTCGCTGCCGAAATCGCTCTCCATGCCTTCGAGCGACTGCTGCCCGGTCATCACCTTTTGCGTCGTCCAGAAATACGACGCTGCCCGCCGCCCCGTCATTTTGATCGCCCGGCCCGTGCCCTTTTCGTAGTCCCACCAAAACTGCGGCTCGTCATACGGCCCGTTGATGATCGGCTCCTCGCACTGCGCCTGCACCGGCAGCTCCGGCTGGCCGGGCGCGGGAGGATTCGGGACGGTCTTTGGTGGGCGCGGCATGGGTCAGTGTTTTTTGCGCGGCAGTTTTTTGATTTCGCTTTCGAGCGCCTTGAAAGATTCCGCCTCGCCGATCTCCTCACGCTCCGTGCGGCGGCGGGCCGCGAGTTTCTCGTATTCCCCCTCCGCATGACGATCCGCCTCCTCGCGCGAAACCTGTCCGGCATCCGGCAGCACCGCGCGCTCGTTGAAGCGCAGGAACTCATCCAGCCTCTCTCGCCAGTCGCGCAGGAAAATCTGCTTCCGCCGTTCCGCCTGATCCTCCGCGAAATCGAGGAACATCGTCACGATCCGGTTCAAGTTCGTGATCTCTCCTTCGCGCAAATAATTCTTCGCCACGGCCACATCGCCCTTGCGCACGACTGCTCCTTTCCACGAAGTC
>JBBQCM010000082.1:0-29746 GCA_038318725.1 Chthoniobacterales bacterium | reverse complement strand
AGGCAGCCGGCGTCGGCGGGCCGGTCGAACAGGCCCATGAGCCGCAGCACGGCCACTTCGCGCCGGCCTTCGTCGCCGCCGTCGCGCAAGAGCCATTGCTCGTAGGCGGCCATGGTCCGGAAGGCGTGCCCGCCGTCCATCAGCGCGTCGGCCTTCTCGAACTTCACGCGGTCGCGCTGGCGGATGTCGCCGCGGAAGGCGCGTTTCAGGAGGCCGCCGAGCAGGGTCAGCGTGAGCGCGTGGCCTTTCACGTCTTCGACGAGTTTTTCGAACTCGTTGAGCAACTGCGTGCCGCCGGTTGATGAACGCTCCGCTGCTTCGGGCACACGGCTTCCGGTGCGTGTGGCTTCCGCCGCTTCAGGCCAACGGCCTGGGACAAGCCAGCCCAGGGCATCGCCCTGGGTTTGCGCATCCCCGGCGTCAAGCCCTGAAGGGGCGGCACAATCGTGCGGCGTCGCATTGTCCCGCCCCTTCAGGGCTGGATCGTGTTCGTCGGTCAACCCAGGGCGTTGCCCTGGGCTGGCTTGGGACGCCCGCTTCGGGGCTTCGGATTGGCCGGCTTGGGACGCTCTTTTCGGGGCTTCGGATGGGCTGCTCGGAGTGAACGGAATGTCGCGTCGTTCGCTACCCTTCACGCCGAAGGTCTTCAGCAGATGCACGCCGGCCTCGCGGGACAGGCGCGGTAGCGGCACCTCCGGCGCGGTGGTCTGCCAGAACGCCCGCAGGTCCGGGAGCGAATAGCGGGTGGTGACGACGCACAGGCCGTGGCTGGCGGCGGCCAAGCCCCGCAGCAGCGCGGCGATACCTTGGTCCTTGAGCTGGCCCGGCGTGGGCGAGGTGGGCGCGTATTGCAGCGGCTCGAGGCCGTCGAGAATGAGGAGGCTGCGCCGCTGGCCGACGATGCGGGCGAGGCGCTGGCCTTTCTCGAACGCGCCGGCGGGGCTGGCGGCGAACTCCTTGTCCGCGTCGTCACCAAAGAAGGTGAGGGCTTCCTTGAGGAACAGGTCGGACGAAGCGGCCACCTGCTCGCGCGTGCCCTGGCTGTAGAAGGACCACGCAAACGCGGCGTCGCAGCCGGGCCAGTCCTGCGACGCCAGTTCCGCCGCCCACTTGGCCACGAGCGAGGTCTTCCCCTCACCGCCCAGGGCCACGAACGTGAGCACATGCGTTCGGCCCTTCTCGCCACGGACGACTTTGGCCTATGCGTCGCTCAACAGCCTCAATTCCGGTTCCCGACCGATGAGTTCTTCGGGCGCGTATTTGCCGATTCGGGAGATGTCGATGGGCCGCGCCTCGCGGGTGCGCGGACGGAAGTCGATGACGTCGCGGCCTTCGAATATGGGAGGGATTGGGCAATCCTCGATCCAGACGGGGATGACCTTCTTGGAGAGACTGCGGGCGTATTCAACTTCCCGCTTCACCCACTCCGATGGGTTGGACGCGGCCGTGATGACGGCGACGAAGCTGTCGCACTCCGCGATGCCTTACTCAATCTTCGGCCAGAATTTCTCGTCGGGCTTAATCGCGCTGACATCGTTGAAGACCTCCTCGAAGCCAGCCGCGCGGAGGAACGACTCCATCTCCGCGACATACCGGTCATCGGCACTGCTGTGGGAAACGAAGGCGCGGGGCATCGGGCGGGAGGGGGGAGGCGTTGGCGAAAGCAAAATGCTGGGATTCGCGCCTCGGCCGGTTCAGGTGCGCGCGCGGTGAGTGAACCAAGCTTCCGCGCCGGGGTCGATGCTCAATTCGGCGGGGGCTGCGTGGAGGCGACGGTCGGGAGGCGGTAGAGTTTGATGCCGGGTTGGAGGTAGGAAATCGTTCCGCGCGGCCATTCCTTGAGGAGGGTGCCCTGGCGGAAGACGCGTTCGTAAAACACACGCCGTTTGTCATGGCCGGTTTTGCTGCTGGCTTGCACCTCGATCTCATCGTTGAAATACCGGCTGTAGGACATGCGGCAGACGGCGATGTGGGTCACGCCTTTGGCGAGCAACTCATCGACGCTGCCAAGATCGGGGGCGGAGCTGGCGTCGAGCACTTTCTGCGGGACGCGGGCGGCGGTGCTGAGGCCGTCGGCTTTAACCGGTGAAAGGCTGACCCGGTGGTCCTCGGCAATAATGGCGTCAGGCGGGAGGTTCGCCTTGATCCACTCGGCAACGGCGGTGGGATCGTCGTGCTGGAAGCCGGCGAAGTTTGTGCGGAGCGGTGACTTTTCCGACCAGATGATCCAGCCGATGAGGAGAGCGAAGACGAGCGGGCCGGACACCTGCGGGAAGCGGGTGTCTTTTGCACGAATGAAGCGGGCCATTTCCACCGCGCCGAGCGTGGCGAGCAGGGGCAGCAGCGTGCTGACTGGCAGGAGGTAGCGGCCGGCGGCTTTCTGGGAGCAGGAGATGATTGCGAAATAGGTGAGCGGCAGCAGCACGCCGACCCACTCCGGCGCAGTGCGTCGGCGGGCCGTGACGACAAGGGCGAGTGCGTAAAAGCCGGCGAGGAGGGCTACCGGAAGTGGCAGATCCTTGCGCAGCATACTGAGGTATTCTCCATGGGGCACCTTGCGGATGATCCCGCGGTTTTCGCTGGCGACGGCATGCACCTCGTGGCTGATGCTGCGGAAGGGACTCGAGATTTTCCCGGCAAAGAACGGCAGATTGCAGACGAGGAAGGTGAGGACGAAAACGAAGGCAAAACGGCGCAGCCTCGCCCGCCGGTTGAGGGCCGGTTCGGCCGCGCGGTGCCAGATGACGAGCGGCAGGGCAAAGACGAGGGCGATGATGCCGACGTACTTTCCCGCCGCGGCCAACCCGCAGGCGATGGCGAAAAAGCGCAAGGTGCGGCGGCTGGGAGTCCGCCACCAGAGGTGTGCGGCCAGCAGGCTGAGCGCGAGACCGAAGGCCAGCGCCGGGTCTTCCTTGAGGTAGTGCGCAGTTTCAAAAAGGTCCGCCTGCATCGCCACCGCCACGCCCGCGCACCAGCCGACGGCCGCCCCATAGCACCGCCACGCCAGCAGGGCGAGCGTGACCACCGTGCATGCGGCGAAGGCCGCCGAAACCCAGCGCCCGGTTTCCACGATGGCCTGCGGCGTGCGCGGGATGAAGGCGGCGCGCGAGACGATATCGGTGACCGAGAGCAGCAGCAGCGGGTGGTGAAAGTTGCGGCTGCCCAGGATGATCTGCCCGACTTTGCCGCCCTCGTCCGGGTGGTAGCTGAAAGGGAAATCGTTGTGCCGCGTATAGAGCGTGAGCGAGAGGGCGAAGAGCACGATCGCGAGAATCCACGGGCTCCTGCAAAACCCCGTCCGGCGCGGCTCGGGAAGCGGTGCCGGTGGTTCCTGTGGCTGGGAGTCGTTCGTATTCACAAAAAAAACGGAGGGCGAAAGGGCAGTAGATGGCGAAGACGTCGGAGAAGAGAAAGAGGAAACGAAACGCGGCGTTCGCTCCGCAGGGCTGCGAGGCAATTTCTCGAACGCTCCGGCGGGGCTGGCGGCAAAGGCTTTGATTTCCTCAACCTCTTCTTTTGTCCCGCTGGCGAAGAAAGTGAGGGCGTCTTTGAGGAACAGGTCGGAACTCGCGGCCACCTGTTCGCGCGTGCCCTGGCTGTAGAAGCTCCACGCAAACGCGGCGTCGCAGCCGGGCAAGCCTTTGGCGAGCATCGCGTCCACGGCCCATTTCGCAATGAGTGAGGTTTTCCCCTCACCTCCGAGAGCGACGAAGGTGAGGACGCGCGGGCGGCCTTGCTCCATGCGTAGTGTCCTTTGCCAAGTGTCAGTGAGCAGCTTCTTCTCGTCATCGCGACCGATGAATCAATTGGCGCCGCGGCGGTCGATGCTCAATTGGGCAGTGGCGCAGTTTGCGAAAGGTGCGCTGGAGAGGTGCGCGCTGTCGCGAAAGCGACGTGCCGCCTTCGCCCGTGCGATCGAAAGGCGGCACGGCCTTTGGACGGAGCCGCGTCTAAACCCGAAAACTAAGCCGCTGCTCTCATTTCGGAGGCGTGTGGGTGGAGAGGCGGTAGAGCTTGATGCCGGGCTGGAGGTAGGAAATGGTCCCGCGCGGCCATTCTTTGAGCAAGGTGCCGTCGCGGAAGACGCGCTCGTAGAAATCCCGCCGTTTGTCGTAGCCGGGCTTGCCGCTTCCTTGGGCCCCGGTTTCGTCGCTGAAATAGCGACCGTACGACTGGCGGCAGACGGCGATGTGGGTCACGCCTTTGGCGAGCAGTTCGTCCACGGTTCCGAGGTCGAGGGCGAAGTTGGCGTCGAGCACTTTTTGCGGGACGCGCGCGGCGGTGCTGAGGCCGTCGGCTTTGTCGGGGGAAAGGTTGACCTGGTGATCTTCGGCGATGATGGCGTCGGCGGGGAGGTTGGCTTTGATCCACTCGGTAACCGCGGTGGGATCGTCGTGCTGGAAGCCTGCGAAGGAGGCGCGAAGTAGCGGAAGTTCCGTGAGGACGATCACCGCGGCGAGTAAGGTGAGAACGAGGACGCTGGTGACGCGGCACCAGAGGGAGTTGGGCCAGTAAATCAGCCCGGCGATTTCCGCTGCGCCGAGCGTGGCGAGGAGCGGCAGGAGCGTGCTGACGGGCAGGAGGTAGCGTCCGGCGATTTTCGGTGAGCAGGAGATCATCGCGAGATAGCCGAGCGGGAGGAGCAGCGTGATCCACTCCGCCGGCGTGCGGCGGCGGGCGGTCACGAGCAGGGCGAGCGCGTAAACGCTGGCGAGGAGGCCGACGGCGGGCGGGAGTTCTTTGCGCAGCATGCCGAGATACTCGCCGTGCGGCACCTCGCGGGTGATGCCGCGGTGGCCGCTGGCGACGCCCTCCATTTCGTTGCGGATGCTGCGGAAGGGACTCGAGATTTTCCCGGCAAAAAGCGGCAGATTGCAGACGAGGAAAGTGAGGGTGAAAACGAGGGCGAAGGTCTTGAGCCGAGCGCGCGAGTCGAGCCGGGTGTCGCGGCGCAGGAAGACGAGCGGCACGGCGAAAAGGAGCGCGATGATTCCGACATATTTACCGGCGGCGGCCAATCCGCAGGCGATGGCGAGAAAGCGCAGCGTTTTCCGTCCCGGCGCCTCCCACCAGACGTGCGCGGCGAGCAGGCTGAGCGCGAGGCCGAAAACCAGCGCGGGGTCTTCCTTCAGGCAGTGTGCGGTTTCAAAAAGATCGGCCTGCAAGGCCACCGCGACACCCGCGCACCAGCCGGCAAAAATGCCGTATCCGCGCCACGCCAGCAGCGCGAGCGCGCCTACCGTCCCGGCCGCGAGCGCCGCGGAAACTGCGCGCCCGGTTTCCACGATGGCCTGCGGAGTCCGCGGGATGAAGGCGATGCGTGAGACGACATCCGTGGCCGAAAGCAGGAGCAGCGGGTGGTGATAGTTCCGGCTGCCTTTGATGATCTGGCCGACCTTGCCGGCCTCGTCGGGGTGATAGCTGTAGGGGAAATCGTTGTGCCGCGTGAAGAGCGCGAAGCTGCCGACGAAGAGCACCAGTGCCAGAAGCCACGGACTCGCGAAGAAATTCCGCGAGGGTGGCGGAGCGGGGGATTCGGGCAGGGTTGAGGCGGTGGAGATCACAAATGGAGAGCGCGTCGCGGACGGTCACGGAAGACTTGCCCGGACCCGAAATTTCACGATAGAGCACAGCTTCCTTGAAACTTTCCAAAGCCTTTTTCATCCGCCTGTTTTGGTTTGTTCTCGGAGGGGTGCTGAGCATCGCGGTGAATGCCGGTTTGTTCCGCCTGTTTCATGGCGTTTTTGGCTTGAACCGCTACGTGGCCTACGCGCTGAGCCTGGCGATCACCAATGTCCTGCTCTTCCTGTGGAACTACGTCGTCGGCTTCAAGACCGACCGGCATTGGAGCGATTCCGCGTGGCGTCAGGGCGTGTGTCTCGCGGTGGCCAACGGACTGAACTACGCGCTCGTCATGGTCCTGCAGGGAATCTTTCCCCGCTGGCCGGAGGCCATCATCGCCGTGGTGCAGCTCTTCATCGCGTTCTTCAAATTCGGCCTCTACCACTACTGGGTCTATCCTGTGGAAAGGATGAAGGATGAGGTATGAAAAAAGCGGGTCTGTTCTTCATCACTCATCCTTCATACCTCATACCTGTTTTATGACCGTTTCCCTCATCCCTGCGCCTTTCACCTGGCGGCAATGCCTCTGGCTCTGCGTCCCCGCGCTGGTCGTCGGCGCGATCCTGCGCATCTGGCTGAGCGTGGCCATCCCGGAAGGCTTCTTCGGCCCGGACAGCAATTCGTATTTCGAGACGACGACGCGGGCGTGGCTGAAGCATAGCCTGAAGGTGAGCGACAAACGCCGCTGGATTTACCCGGTCCTGCTCGTGCCCACGCCACTGATCCCGCCGAGCCCTGCGCGCGTCATCCCGATCGCGCAGCACGCCGTCGGGTTGGTGACGATCCTCGGCTTGGGCTGGATTGTGGGAAATCTCACGCGGTTCCGGGGGCTTTGGGTGCCGCTAGTGACCACGCTCTACGCGGTCTGGCCGCGCACGCTTTGGTATGAGCATGAGATTGTCGCAGAGAGTATTTTCCTTTCAGCTTTCGTGCTAATGACGGCGTTGGCCTTCCCGATCGGCGTGCTGAAGGATCGGCGGCGCTTGTTCTGGTTCCTGCTCGCGGCAGCGCTGGTCGTTGCAGTCAAGCCGCATGGGCGGGGGATTTGGCTGGCGGCACTGCTGGTCGCCGCGCTGATCACGCGCAATCCGCTGAAGTGGGACTGGAAATGCTGGGGTGCGGTAGGGGTGGGTTTGCTCGTCGTGCTCACCTCGGGTAAGTCCTCTCAAGGCAACTGGCTGCTGCTGAATTCGGCCTTACCGCTGATTCCCACGGAAGGGGAGAAGTGGCCGGAATATCGCGAGGTGCTCAAGCCGTTGATTACCGAGACGCGCCGCGATGGTCTCAGCTACGCATGGACACAAGGCCTGTATAAAAAACGCCTCAATAACCCTGATCCTGACGCAGTCAGTCCGATCTGGGCCAAGCTGATTAAAGACAAACTAAAGTTTTCCGAGGTCTGTTCCACTTTGGCTCGCGAAGGCATCCTCGCGCATCCCATCACGTTCGCGCAGCTCACCGTCATGAAGAGCCTCATCGCCCTGCGCGACGAGGAAAGCGAGAGCGCCTTCACGCCCGAACGCTTCTGGGCACTGCAGGCCACGCGCAACGACTCGCGTTGGATCGACGACCCGCGCGAGATGGAGCTGGTCTATAAGATGAACGCCGCGCAATACGCCACCCTGACCGCCGAGCGCGCAACACGCTCGTTTGGGGCCGCGCCGTTCCTCGCGCGGTTGCCCCGGACCTTTGCCCTGCTCGATGCGGACTACGATGATGTCGGGCGCAAGTTCACCCTCCGGCCGTATTGGATGGGCATCCTCGTGCTGCTTGGGCTGGCGGTGTGCCTGCTGCCGCGGCGCTTTGCTGCGACCTCCGTGCTGTGGTTGCCGGTGGGCTGCTACTTCGTCACCGTCTTCGCCGTCGGCGACCGCCTGCCGCGCTACGTGCAGCCTGTCGAGTGGGTCGGCTGGGTGCTTGTGGTCGTCGGCCTCGACGCGTTGCTTGGGCTGGTCCTGCCACGAGAAAAAGCCCCCGCGCTTGACCCACCCCAGCCCGTCGCTTAACCACGCCGCCACCCGATGCAACCTCTCGACCTCGCCGTTTCCGTCCTTATCCCCGCCTACAACGAGGAGGAATCCATCGCCAAAACCGTCGAAGCCATCCGGCAGCACGCGGCGGGCGTGCGCGAGATGGAGATCATCGTCATCAACGACGGCTCCAAGGACCGCACCGGCGAAATCGCTGCCACCCTTCCCGTGACCCTCATCGAGCACGAGATCAACACTGGCTACGGCTCCGCCCTCAAGGACGGCCTGCGCCAGGCGAAGCACGAATTCATCCTCATCGCCGACGCCGACGGCACTTATCCCCTCGAAGACATCCCGCGGCTTCTCGAAGAAGCCTCGAAGTATGCCATGGTCGTCGGCGCCCGCACCGGTGCGGTCGTCAAAGTCCCGCCGCTGCGCAAGCCGGGCAAGTGGCTGATCACCCGCCTCGCCGAGTATCTCAGCCAGCGCAAAATCCCCGACCTCAACTCCGGCTTCCGCGTCTTCCGCAAAGACGTCGCCCTGCGCTTCCTCACCCTTTACCCGGACGGCTTCTCCTTCACCACCACCATCACCCTGGCAATGCTGACCAACCACTACAACGTCAAGTTCATCCCCATCAACTACCACCGCCGCGTCGGCAAATCCTCGATCAAACCGCTGCGTGATTTCACAAATTTCACCATCCTGATCATCCGCATCTGCGCCTACTTCAAGCCGCTCAATGTCTTCGTCCCCCCGGCCCTCGTGCTCATCCTCCTCGGCGTCAGCAAAGCCGCCATCGACTACCACGGCCAGGGCTACCTCGGCCTCTTCGGCATCGTCCTCGCCCTCACCGGCATCCAGATGCTCTTCATCGGTCTCCTCGCCGATCTCATCGACCAGCGGATGAAATTGTAGGGGATTTCTGCCCGCACTCACGGCTTCAGCCTTTCATCTTGTCGTCGAACTCACCGCTGCCGAGTTGCAGCTTGTGCGCGGTGGGGAATTTGATTTCGCAGGCGACGGCAATCGCTGGAATTACGCTCTGCTCATGCACGGCGAGGTAGCTCAGGGTGAGCTCTGTGTCACCCAGTCCGCCGACGCTCTTTTCGCCTTTCGGATGGGAGGAAACGTAGGGCACCGGCTCAAAGAGAATTTCAAAATCCTTGAAAAGGCCGTATTCGATCGACAGGGGGAAGGCGTATTCCCTGCCACCGCTCCCGAATTGAAATTCAAAGGCCGAGGAGAGTTCCCATTTCCCTTTCCCGATCACCCGCGCGGTTTCGGTCTCGAAAGCGAGATCCGCTTTTACCTGGGAACCCGCGAAAGCAAAAGCAGCCGCGACCATGATAGATTCACGGAAGTAATTCATAGATGACCAGACTAGGACTGGCGCGATGACAGAACGCCGCGTGTCTCGGTGAACAATTCGTTATGGTACGCCAGCGCGCCACAGCAAAAAGGCGCGGCAACCTTGTAAGTGCCGCGCTCGAGCTGGCCCGGGGTGCTTATTGTTTCTCCGCGTCTTCCTTCGCTTCGTCCCGTTCGGTTTCAGTGCCGGGGAGTTTGCCTTTGAACGAGAATTTGACCTTTTCCTTGCCCGATCTTGAAGGTGCTGGCTTACGTCGTCTGGCTTTGGGCGAATGGGTTGCTGCCCTATCGCGCCAAGTCGCTCGGCGGCGGCGGGCTCGTGCAAAAGGCGGTTGCGGCAGGCGCGCAGATGCGCTTCGATTGTTGATGAAATTCGTTGTCCTTATTCCGGTTGGTCCCAAGAAAAAAGAATTGGACCGATTGAGCGATTTGCTGGCATCGCTCTTTCACTTTGAGGCCCCGGAGGAATGTGGCCTTCTATTGGTCAACGACGGAAATTCGACGGTTAAGTTGCAAGAACTGTGCAGTCGTTTCGATCTCCTCCAATGCGGTATTCTGGAGAACCCACGCAACGGAAGGGGCGAGGGTTGGTCCGACGGACTTGCGGTCGGAATCCTGGCCGGATTGCGACGGATAGCGAAGGAAATGCCTTTGGCAAAATTCGTCATCAAATTGGACACCGATAGTTTGGTGATCAATCCATTCGCCGATCAGGTAAATTGCTTTTTCGATCAGAACGCCAATGTCGGGTTGGTCGGGAGCTACTTGCGAGAGCCCGGAGGGGTTCCTAAAAATTCGATTGCGGATTGGTCTCCGAGGGTAGGAAAGCTCCGGCGTCCATTCACGGTCTGGAAGTCAAAGGATGGGTGGCATTTTCAGTGCGGCTTTTGGTCTCGTGATCGTCAAATTCAAAAGCTTATCCGAGAGGCATTGCATAGCGGATACGTCTTGGGTGAGAGCTGCCAGGGCGGAGGATATGCTCTGTCGGCCAAGGCCCTTCAAAAATTCAATGACCGAGGCTTGTTGGACGATTGCTTCCTGTTTCTCAATCGCCGCATTACGGAGGACATTATCGTAGGGCTTTTCACCCGTGTGGTCAGAATGGCGATGGCGGACTTTAACGATAGAGGCCAACCTTTCGGGGTCGTTTGGCGAGGGCTTTGCGCCCCACCACCAGAGTTGTTGCGCCACGGTTATGCCATCGTGCATAGCGTCAAGGACACCACCGCCTACCTTGAACGTGAGACCCGCACTTACTTTGCGGAGGATCGAAAGGCACGGTATCAAGGACGTATTTGATACTTGGGTGCCTTCCTTTTCGCTGACTGGGTATTGATACAGTCCGACAGATCGAACCTTGCCATTCCGGTGCGCTGAATATTTCAATCCTGCTGTCTCTTTCGCTTTGCACGACGGCTTGACGAAGGAAGAGCTAGGTGGCTTGGATGACAGAAAAGTCATTAGGCCGAAGGCGAAAACTTGAGTATGTCGGTGTCCTCTGAGAACCCCGACGATCCAGTACTTGGCTCCGTGTGCGCCGCAGATTCCGAGGAATGAGCGGCTCTGGATCTGTGGATTGCTCGGAGGTCTGCTCGTCCTGCGGTTCGTGGCGGCGTGGAAGATGGTCTTCACGTCCGACGAAGCCCAGCACCTGCATGTCGTCTGGGCCTGGGCGAATAGGTTGCTGCCCTATCGCGACGTCTTCGATAATCACACCCCGCTTTTCCACATCCTCTGCGCACCCGTGTTTTGGCTGTTTGGCGAAACGGCCTACGTGATGATCTACATGCGGTGGGCGATGATCCCGATCGCCTTCGCGGGGCTTTGGTTTGTGTTCCAAATCGGCGAGCGACTCTTCTCGCGGCGGGTTGGTTGGTGGGCGGCGGTGTTCGCCGAGTTCTTCCCGGTTTGGCTGGTGAAAGGAGTGGAGTTTCGCACGGACGATATGTGGGCCACGGCTTGGCTCGCCTGGGTGGCGGTGGCCGTCGGTCGGCCCGTGACGCTGCGCCGGATTTTTCTCTTCGGGTTGCTGCTCGGGGTGGCCTTCAGCGTTTCGATGAAGACGGTGCTGCTGGCCGCTGCGCTGGCGCTCGCCGGCTTGGTCGCGCTTATTTTTTGGTGGTGGGGCGGCGGTCGATGGAAGGCGCGTGCGGTTTTGCGCAGTCTCGGAGCAGGTCTGGCCGGGGTGCTCATCGTGCCTGGGGCGATCGTGGCGTATTTCGCGGCGCAGCACGCCCTCTTCGCGGCCCACGATGCGCCCGGCACGCTTTACTACGGCGTGATCGGGCACAATCTGCTGCCAGCGGCGGCGCACCACACGCAATCCGCTTTTCGCTCCATCTGGTTTCCGCTCGCGGTGCCACTCTCCATCGCCTTGGCGGCGGTCATTTTTCGTTGGGCACCCACCCGCTCCCTCGCGGCCCGTCGCACGCTGGCCCTTTTGTGCGCCGGCTTTTATGCCGCTCTCCTGCACAGCTACTGGCCGATGATTACGGGGCAGGATTACCTACCCATCGCACCGCTGCTGGTGCTCTTCGTGACGCCCGGGATTCTCGCCGTGTCCGACGCGCTGCCACGGCGCTGGGCGTGGTGGCCGCGTTTCGCGCTGCCGCTCGCACTCATGGCCGTCGAGATTGCCGATTCGCGGGAAACCATCCGGCTGCGCCGGGAATCGGGCAATGATCTCGACCGGCTTAGTGAGGTGCTGCATTACACCGATCCCGACGACTACGTCATGGACGCGAAGTCTGGCGCGATCTTTCGTCGCCGTCCGTTTTACTACGCCCTCGAGGACGTTACCATGAAGCGCATCGAACTGGGTCTGATCAAAGACGACATCGTCGAGCGGCTCATCGCCACCCGGACCTGCGTGGCGTCCGATAAGCGACTCCAAGGGCGGGCGATGGATTTTGTGAAAGCCAACTACCTGCACGCCAACGGTCGCTATGGCATCGCCGGGCAGAATCTTAAACCGGACGGGGAAGGGCGCGTGCATTTCGAAATCCAGATCGTCACGACCTACACGCTGGTGACGCCGGGCGGGCCGGCTGTCGGGGAACTCGATGGGAAGCCTTTCACGGGAAAGGCTTTGCTCGCCGCAGGTCCCCATGAATTTGTAAGTCAACAGCCGACCCAGCCTTTGGTGCTCGTGTGGTCGCAGGCCGTCGAGCGCGGTTACAAGCCGCCTTTTTTGCCCGATCACCCGAAGACGAAGAGCGACTAGAACCCCGTGAACAAACCTCTCAACGTCACGGCCGAGGATCGCATCCTCTTCTTCGCGCCGCACCCGGACGATGAATCGCTCGGCGGCGGCGGGCTCGTGCAAAAGGCGCTCACCGCCGGCGCGCAAATGCGCTTCATCTTCCTGACCAGCGGCGACCGCAATCCCTGGCCGCAGCGTCTTCTCGAGTGGCGCGTCTTTGTCGGGCCGAAAAGCCGCGGGCGCTGGAGTGCGCGCCGCCGGCGGGAGGCGCTCAATGCGCTCGCCATCCTCGGTGTCGGCGAGCCCCCGGAGGCGCACTTTCTCCACTGGCCGGACCAGGGCGTGACCGCGCTGCTCATGGCGGCCGACGAAGCGGCTGTCGAGACGCTCTGCCGCTGCCTCGCCGACTGGCGGCCCACCCGCGTCTTCACCCCCGCCGCCGAGGACACCCATCCCGACCACAACTCCTTCTTTGTCCTCCTTCAGGTCGTCCTCGACCGCCTGCGCCGCCGCGGCCTCGAGTGCGGCTCCGTCCTCAGCTATCTCGTGCATGCGCCCAAGGCCCGGCTGCCGCTCGCCGTGCGCACCCTCGGCCTTTCTCCCGCCGATAAGGCGATCAAGGCCGATGCCATCCAGGCGCACGAGACGCAGATGCTTTCGCGCAAACGCTTCCTCGCCCACGCCCGCGACCTCGAGACCTTCCTCGTCCCGCTGGATGCGGACAGCCGGCACCCGCATCATCCCATCGTCAGCGCCGACCAGGGGCGCGGCGCGCTGTGTTTGAAAATGAAGCTCCCCAAGCCGCTCCTCACCTTTCGCGGCACCGTGCTCCACCTCGCGCTGGAGACGCACCTCGAAGGCAGCCTCCGCTGGTCGGTCACCCTGCCCGGCCGCTCGGCGAAAGCGCTCGTCACCGACACCGTCACCGGCCGTCCGCTGCGCTGGGCCTCGGTGCGCATCACCGGTCGCACCGCCACCGCCTCCGTGCCGATCACCGCCGCGCGGCCGGTCGAGCGGCTCTTCGCGAAATTCGACCGCCGCCCGCTCTTCTTCGACATCGCCGGCTGGCGCGAACTCCCCGTGGATGCGAGCCGCGGCCCGAAGGTGCGCCTGCACTCTTTCGGTGCGGCGAGCCACCGCCCCCCGCTGTAGGGGAAAGTTGCCAGCTTCCCCTCCGGCGACGTGGCCCTTCCGCTTTGACGTGGCCGCAAAGGCGGCGCGGGATCAGTCCTGCGCGGTGACGCTGTCGGTTTTGATTTTGGCGAAAGGCGAGTAGCCGCGCTCGAGGGCTTGCGCCCAGATGAGCACGAGCCGTCCGTCCGCCGGGCCGGTCTGCACGAATTCGTGATGGCCCGCGCCCAGTTCCCGCGGGCCGTCGAAAGGCGTGCCATCGAGCAGGTCGGAGACCGGGC
Source organism: Chthoniobacterales bacterium (assembly GCA_038318725.1). Taxonomy (GTDB): domain Bacteria; phylum Verrucomicrobiota; class Verrucomicrobiia; order Chthoniobacterales; family Chthoniobacteraceae; genus Chthoniobacter. The sequence continues at coordinate 16,169 of JBBQCM010000082.1, read as the reverse complement.
CGGACGCGCCGGTGAGCGTGTAGCGCAGCGGGATCGCGATCTCGAAAGGGCAGGCCGCCCGCGGGCCTTCGGCGGCGGTGCGCAGGGTCTGGCCGGCGACGGAAAGGCGGAAGGCGATGGGCACGTAGTTGGCCTTGATGAAGGATTTCCCCGCCGCCGGCATCCGCCGCATCGTGGCCAGCGGCGTGCGCGTTTCGATGAGCCGCGCGGCGACATCGTCCGTGATGAGCCCGAGGTCGAGGCGGCGTTTGGTGAGCCCTTCAAACACGTAGTAAAACGGACGCCGCCGGGAGTCGGCTGACAAACCACGTCCATCGACTGACGGATGCCGGGAGTCGGCTGACAAACCTCGTTCATCGACTGACAGACGCCGGGAATCTGCTGACAATCCTCGTCCATCGACTGACAAATCCAATTCCTGAGTGGGATTCACAGAGAAGGCTGGATAAAAATCGCCAACCCGCTAGTGCGTGGGCCAGCCCCGCCGCCACCCCTTCCGGTGGTTTCACCATCGGCTAATCTCCCCCAGCCCTCCGGGCCGCCGCCGCCGGTGGCCTACCGTGACGCGCGGAGCAGTTCGCGGCAGCGCAGGGTCAGGCGACTTACTTTGGCGTGGACTCAGGCGATGATATATCTAACCGCCATGCAACCGAAACGGGACTATCGCCCAAAAGGCGTCGCAGATCGCTCATTGCCTGATCAGAAGCGACCTCACCATCGACGGTAATGCAGCCATGCCTAGCAGTATAGGTATTCAGCAGAACCTTCTGGAAGCGACTGTCTGCGCGGATTGTCGGTTCGACGACTGCAATGTGCTTCGCGGCTAAACGTAGGTTCTCATTCACCATGTAAATCGTAGCGAAGACCGCTCCGGCGATGAAAGCCAGTAGCGCGATGGCTACCGCTGGAACCACAATGGCGACTTTCTGAAGCATAGTCATAAAACGCGCTCTGAGTCGCCTAACGTGTTCTTATCCGCCACGGTAAACCTGCGGGGTTGGAGAGCAGGGCATGGCGGGTTCATGGGTGGGGTGATTGACCATCGTGCAGCGGGGGGGCGGGGCGGAGGGCGAGGGTCTTTTCTCCGCCTCGTTCCCAAACGCACCCACTTCACCTCGCGTTCCCAAAGTTCCTTCGACTGCGCAGACTTCGCTCAGGATGACCAGGCGTGCAGGAAGCGACCGATGTTCGTGGCGGTCCATGCCACTTTCCTCCTTGTCATCCCCGCAGGGCTTTTGCATTTCAAGCGGATGTCCGTCCTTGTTGTTGGTTCCATCGCCCTCGATACTGTCAAAACGCCCGTGGAGGAGCACGCCGATCTCCTCGGCGGCTCGGCTTCCTACGCCGCCGTGGGGGCGAGCTTCTTCACTCCGGTGCAGCTCGTGGGCGTGGTGGGCGACGACTTTCCCAAGGCGCACATCGACTACTTTGGCAGCCGCCAGATCGACCTCGAGGGCTTGCAGATCGTGCCCGGGAAAACCTTTCGCTGGAGCGGCGAATACATGTGGGATCTCAACACGCGCGAGACGCGCAGCGTGGAGCTGAATGTCTTTGAGCACTTCAACCCCGTGCTCCCCGAGGCCTATAAAACCGCGCCTTTCGTGCTGCTCGCCAATATCGGGCCGAACTTGCAAAACCATGTCCTCGACCAGATGGAGCGCCCGCGTTTCGTCATCGCCGACACCATGGACCTGTGGATCAACATCGCGGTCGATGAACTGCTCCGGCTGATCGCCCGCGTGGACCTGCTCATCCTCAATGACGGGGAAGCCCGCCAGTTGACCAAGGAAAACAGCCTCATCAAGGCGGCGGCGAAAATCCGCGCGCTGGGGCCGGCTTATGTGGTCATCAAAAAAGGCGAGCACGGGGCCCTGCTCTTCGGGCCGGAAGCGCAGTTCTTCAGTTGCGGAGCGTATCCGCTCGAAGACATCCACGACCCCACGGGCGCGGGTGACACCTTTGCTGGCGGCTTGGCCGGCCACCTCGGCGCGCAGAACCACGACGTCGTGACGTTTGAGGCGCTGCGCCAGGGCGTGGTCTTTGGCAGCATCCTCGCCAGCTTTAACGTGGAGAAGTTTTCCCTCGAACGTCTCCGCACTCTCGCCCAGGCGGACATTGATGCGCGCTACAAGATGTTCCGGCGGATGAGCCAGTTCGAGGTGCTCGGCTAGAAAATCAGCCGCATGAAAATCATCCGCTATCAAGCGCCCGACGGTACCATCGGCTACGCCGGGCAGCACGCCGATGGGACGGCCACGAAGCTGCGCGGCGCGCTTTTCGAGAAGCTCGAGACGACCGGCGAGCCGGCGGTGATCGCGAAATGGCTCGCGCCGCTCGAACCGCGTGCGCTGATTGGCATCGGGTTGAATTACCGCCAGCACGCGGCGGAGACCAAGGCCCCGCTGCCGCAGTGGCCGGTGGTCTTTTGCAAAAACCCCGGGGCGGTGCAGAATCCCGGCGACCCGATCGAGCTGCCGCGCTGGATGGGCAGCGCGAAGGTGGATTACGAATGTGAACTGGCGGTGGTCATCGGGCGGTGCTGCAAGAACGTGTCGCGGGCCGACGCGCTCGACTATGTGCTCGGCTACACCTGCGCGAATGACGTGAGCGCGCGGGACTGGCAGAAGGAAGGCGGCGGCTCGCAATGGTGCCGCGGGAAATCGTTCGACACTTTCTGCCCGCTCGGGCCGGTGCTGGTGACGCCGGATGAAATCCCGAATCCCAACGCGCTCCGCATTTCGACGAAGGTGAGCGGCGAGACGCTCCAGGACTGCTCGACGGGAGACATGATCTTCGAGGTGCCCGCGCTCATCGAATTTCTGAGCGGCTCGACCACGCTCCTGCCCGGCACGGTGATCCTGACCGGCACGCCGCACGGCGTCGGCATGGCGCGCACGCCGCCGCGCTGGCTCCAGCCGGGCGACACCGTCACGGTCGAGATCGAGAAGATCGGCGCGTTGACGAATCCGGTGGTCGAGGAGCGCGCGACGGGCGGGTCGAATTTCCGTTTGTAAAAGCCTGCGGCGCGCGAATAGTCGCGCTCATGGAAACTCTCCAAACCTTGGGCGTCGCCCTCGGCCTCGCGTCGCTCGCGGGCCTCAACCTCTACCTCACCGTCTTCGTCACCGGCCTCGCCATCCAGCAGCACTGGATCAACGTGATCCAGACGTATCCCGAACTCGCGATCCTCGCGCACCCCGCGATCCTCGCGATCGCCGGCACGCTCTATCTGCTGGAGTTCTTTGCTGACAAAGTGCCGTGGGTCGATTCGCTATGGGACGCTGTGCATACGGTGATCCGCCCGATTGGGGGCGCGTTTCTCGCCATTCGCGTGCTCGGGACGCCGGATCCGGTTTTCGACGTGATCATCGCGCTGCTCGCGGGCAGCGTGAGCTTGATGACGCACGGCCTGAAGGCCGGCACGCGGCTCGTCGTGAATCATTCGCCCGAGCCCTTTTCCAACATCGCCGTAAGTCTCACGGAAGATGCGGCTGTGCTCGGCGGACTCGCACTGATCAAATACTCCATCGTCCACAGCGACCCGTGGCTGCTCCTGAGCGTCTTCGGCTCAATTTTACTCTGCATCGCCTACTTTGGTCCAAAGTTCTGGCGCGCGGTGAAAGTCCACGGCTGGCTCATTTGGAAAAAGATCTCCTCACCCGCGGCGGATCATCTGGAAACCGAGCTTCCGAAAACCCTGCCGCACGAACTCGACGTGGCCCACTTCAGCGTGAATCTCGAACGCGATTCGATCGCTTGGGCCGTCCCCTGCATCAGCACCGCGGCGCGCAACATCCCGGGGAATCTTTTCGGCTACCTCGTCGCCACCGAATGTCAGGCACCGAAACTCGCCTTCGTGGCGAAACGTCGCTTCCGCCAGGTCGCGGAGGAACTCGACCTCGCCACTTACAAGCTGGCGCACGAGCCGAAACTCCTGAGCGAAAACATCGTTCTCTACAGCCTCGAGAAGAAACCCAAATACACCTTTGTCTTCGCCCGCAGCCAGCGTCCGTTGGTGAAGGCGCTCGCAGCCTCCCTGCAAGAGCGGCTGAATACTTTGCCCGGGCCGGCCAAGTTTGTCCCGGTGCCTGTGGAATCCACCGGGGTGGTTTGAGGACACTACTCCACGCCGAAACACGCCGGACTCGCGGAGGCGCAGAGTTCGAGGAAATCCTCCCACTTCAACTCCAGCCAGGGATCGGTGGCCTTGATGTACTGAAGGGTGGCCTCGGCAATTCCTTCGCCGGCCTTCGCGACGTTGCGGCCGATACTGGCGATGCTTCGGTCGAACATTTTTGCCAGTTCGACCAGGCGCAGATTGTCCGTGTGCGCGAGCTGAAGCAGCACGAAATCCTCCGCCGGGCAGGCCATGAAGGCTGCCTGGATCGCCTCGCGCATGATTTCCAGCAGCGGCGCTTCCACCGACTCATTGCCATTCGCCCTCGACTCGGGAGCCGCCGCCACTTCGGGCGTTTCTCCATCGGCGACGTCGGCGGACACCAGATTATTCCACCGGTTTTCCCGGCGGCGCCGGGTGAGCAGGGTGTTGAGGGTGATGGTGTTGAGAAACGTCCGCAGCGCGCACGCGCCATTGTAGCGCGCCAGTTTCGGCGTGGTTCCCGTCTGCGGTGCGATACAATCCGACCACAGCTCGGTCACAATCTCGTGGGCCTCATGAGGGAACGCCCCGGAGCCTTGGAGGAAGGCCAGCAGCGGCTCGCGATAGATTTCCTGAAGATGCGCGAGGGCCGATGTCTTTTCCTCGAGGCACTCTTGCGCGAGATGGAAATCGTCGGGATGTGGCAGGGGGTCATGCACGGCCGGAATCGTTAGGAGTCAGAGTGCCAGCCGACAACGAGAAAGTGAGAGAGGGGAAGGAGACGCGGCCGCCCCCACGGCCGCGCCCCCCTCTCCCGAAACCGCGCCAGATGAGCGTTAAAAGCCTCACACCCTCCCCGCCTCCTCCGCTCACCCACGTTTTCCACGCAGCCGGCCTCCTGCCACCCCGCCCGCACCCCCATCTCTTAACGCTCATCTGTCGATTTCAAAGGTTCCTCCCAACAACCCACTTCCTTTGACCCTTAAACGCGCGAGTTTTCTATTTTCCCAAAAAATCTTCGTTTTCCCAAAAAATGTTTCGCCGGGAAAAATACTTGGAAGTTTTCGCAGATTTTTTGGGAAAAGGAAAAACTCGCGCGTTTAAGGAGCAGGATGAGCAACGACTTCAAAACCCTCGTCAATTTCCTCGATCGTTTTGGTCCGGAGGTTTCGGGCAAGGCGCTGATGGCCCCGCACAGTGAGGCCGCGGCCAAGCTCCAGCGCTTCGCCGCAGGGTCGTGTGACAAAGAGGAGCGCGCCGAAATCTGCGAGATGCTCCGGCTTCATCCCGTCTGGCTGCGCTGGCTGGCGGACCAGGTGAAAATGGCGCGCGACGCGGCGGGCTCTGCGCGTTGACAGCCAGCCAGTCTTCGCGGAAAACCCGGACGTGTCGAAACGCCTTTCCTGCGCAGCCACCGTCGCGGGCCTCTTGCTTGCGCCGCTGCTCTTGGGCGGATGTCCGTCGCGAAAAGCCCGTGCGCCCTCGCCACCGCACCGCGCGGCGACGGAAAGCGATGTCGTCGGCGCGTGGCGTTACGCGGGAGTGCCGGAAGAGGAAGGGGGAACCGGATGGATCGTCACAATTGAATTTGCCCGCGACGGAATCTTCCGCCAGACCCTCGTCCCGCCGCGGGCGCAGAATTTGATCGTGCAGACGGGGGCCTGGCGGGTCGAAAACGCGGGGCTGAAAATGGACGCGCTCATCGTCTGGGACGAAGGTGCCGCGGGGCATTGGGCGCGGTGCGAGCAAACGTGGGCCATTGTCGAAAGTGCCAGGCGCCCCGGCGCGCTGGCGGTGCTCGGCGGACTCGCCGCCGATCATTCGGTGGATCGCGAACTCGACCGGATCTCCGACGCCGAGTACCGTCTCCTCACGAGCATCAGCCCACCGCCGGACGTTCGTTCGGCCCGGTAACCTCCCTCGTCCACGGACGCGCGAGCCGGTGAAAAAGCGCCTTTGCCTGCAGCGGCGTGAGGCGCGGCACTTCCGAGAGCAGGCACGCGAGCATGCCCGCGACGCGCGGCGCGGCAAAGCTGCTGCCCGTCACCTTTTTCATCGCGCCGCCGGACCACGGCACCTCCACGTCCACCCCGCGGGCGGCGAATTCGACGAGGTGGCCGGGTTTGTAGAATAGCTCTCCGTTCTGTTCGGTGCGCGCCATGTTCACCGTCATCACCGAGGTGAAAAAGCCGGGCCATTCAGGCCGTGAAGAGTCCTGATTGTTGCACGCGGCGACCACGTGGACGCCCTTCAAATACGCCTCATCGACCCAGCTTTTGTATTTCAGCACATGCTCGGGCACTCCGCAGCCGAGACTGCAATTCAGAATGTGATAGCCACGCTCGATGGCCTGCCGCGCGCCTTCCAGAATGATCGCGGTGCGCGCCGAAAGCGATTCTCCGAGCACGCGAATACTCCCGATCTCCGCTTCCGGCGCGGTCTCGCGGATGATGCCAGCGACCGCGGTGCCGTGCCCAAAAAGATCGCGCCCCTCACCGGGGACGACTTTGAGTTTCATCCCATCCTCGACGACCGCGATGTCATCGACCAGTTCGAGCCCGCCGAGCGCCGGGTGGGCAGCCTCGATGCCGGAGTCGAGAATCGCGATCCGCACCCCGCGTCCGCGCCCGTCCCGGATCGCGGCCATGGCTTCTTCAGGAGTGGTCCAGGCTTTCATCGGAACTCTTCCCTCCCCAGGACGAGCGACATGAGCTGATGATCGAGCATCCGTGAAAGCACCGACGCCGCGAGCTGGAGCGTGCCGAGGTTTGCAACCGTAAAGCCTGGCGGCTTGGGCGCATCCGCGCGGGCCTTCAATTGCACGGCGGAGATGACGCCGCGCAACTCGCCCGCAAAATAGAATGGCACCGCGAGCATTGCGCAGGTCACGAGTTGCAATTTCTCGTCGAGGGTCTTGTCCTGCTGGCGATTCCTGTGGACTTCGTTTTCGCAGATCGGCTGCTCCGTCGCCACGACCATGCTGATCATGCCCGAGCGCAGACTCTGTGAGAAACTGCTGACGAACTCAGCGGCCTTCGGGCCGGAATTGAAGCGCGGGACGAGGACGCTGCGGGTCCTGTCGAGCAGCCAGACGGTGCCCTCGTGGGCCTGGGCGGCGGACAGGGCCTCGACGAGCTGAGCGCGCATGGTGTGATCGAAAAATTCCTCGAAGGGCCCCTCGCCCACGAGTTCGGCCGCCGCTTTCACCCGCGCGTCGATGAGCGGACGCAGCACGTCCAGTCGGTCGTCAGTCAGCACCGTCAATCGTCCTGCCATATGCGCGCTAGAGCTAGGCGCTGCCGGGCGGATGGGCAAGCGGCAACCTCGCGCGCATCATTTGATGATGCCGCGCGGGCTGCTCGTGACAAAGGAGATGAGCCGTGCGAGTTCCGGTGAGTCGGGAAAGTCCGCGCGGATTTGTTCGACGGCCTGCTGGAGATTGAGCGAAGCGCGATAGATGAGGCGGTAGGCTTCCTTGACCTGCCGTTGCGCCTCTTCGCTGAAGCCGTGTCGCTCCAGCCCCACCTTGTTGTAGCTGCGCACCTTTGCGGGGTTGCCGTCGGCGATCATGAAAGGCGGCACGTCCTGCACGATCTTCGAGCACCCGCCGGTCAGCGCATAAGCCCCAATGCGGCAGAACTGATGCACCGCCGTAAGCCCGCCGATGATCGCGTGGTCACCCACTTCCACATGCCCGGCGAGCGTGCCGTTATTGGAGAAGATGACGCGGTCGCCGACCAGGCAGTCGTGCGCAATGTGGGCGTAGGCGAGAAAGTTTCCGCCGCTGCCGACGCGCGTGAACGAGCCTGGCGCGGTGCCGCGATGCACAGTCACAAACTCGCGGAAGCAGTTGCCGTCTCCGACCGCGAGATACGTCGGCTCGCCGGCGTATTTCAAATCCTGCGTCTGCTGCCCGATCGAGCTGAAGGCGAAGAACCGGTTGCGGCGTCCGATCTTGCTCGGTCCGTTCAAGCTGACGTGATGCTGGAGCCAGCATTCCGCCCCGACTTCCACGTCTGCACCAATCACGCAATACGGTCCAATCTCGCACCCCTCGCCGATCTGTGCGGTTGGGTCGATAACCGCCGTGGGGTGAATTTTCACGCTCACGAGTCCACCACTCCGAACATCATTTCCGCCTCGCTGACCACCTCGCCGTTCACGATGCAACGTCCGCGCGCTTTCATGATCGCCTTTTTCCGCTGGGTCATCTCGACCTCGATGAAGAGCGTGTCTCCGGGCACGACTGGCTTGCGGAATTTCACGGCGTCCGCGCTCATGAAGTAACCGATTTTCCCCGCGTAGCCCGGCAGGCGCAGCAGCATGATGCTGCCGACCTGCGCCATCGCCTCGATCTGCAGCACGCCGGGCATGACCGGGTGGTCGGGGAAGTGGCCTTGGAAATACCACTCGTTCATGGTCACGGATTTCATGCCCGTGCATTTCGTTTCACCGTCGAGATCGACGATGCGATCAACCATGAGAAACGGATAGCGATGCGGGAGCAGCTTCATTACGTCGTTCACATCGAGCACGTCACCGCCCTTCGGCGTGACGCTCGGCGGCACGAGCGCCATGGTTTTCGCGAACTGTCTGGCGACCGCACGCGCGAGTTCCGTATTCGGGCCGTGGCCTGGTTTGATGGCGATGACGTGGCCGCGGATCGGCCGGCCGAAGAGCGAGAGATCGCCGACCACATCGAGAATCTTGTGCCGCGCAAACTCCTCGCGAAAACGCAGCGGCTCTTTGCTGAGCACGGATTCGCCGCGCACGACCACGGCGTTTTCGAGGCTGCCGCCCTTGATCAGCCCTTTGTCCATGAGCGGCTTTACGTCCTCGTAGAAAACGAAGGTCCGTGCCGGGGCGATCTCTTTTTCGTAAATGGCGGGCGTGATCTCCGTGGAATAGTACTGGGTGAACCGGCCCTCCGGCCCGACCTGCGTGCAGGTCACCCGGAACGCGGAATCCGGCACGATGGTCATGAACGAGCCGCTTTTCGTTTCGAGGAAAATGGGCTCGGTGACGGCGTACTCCGCCTGCGGGACTGACTGCTCAAGCACGCCGGCCTTCTTGATCAGCTCGAGATACGGTTGCGCGCTGCCGTCGCCGATGGGCGGCTCGTTCGCGTCCATTTCGATGAGCACATTATCCACGCCCATGCCGGCGAGCGCGGAGAGGACATGCTCGACCGTATGCACTTTCACGTTGCCCTCGGCGAGGGTCGTGGAACGCTCGACGGTCTTCACGTTTTCGATTTTGGCGTCGATGGTCGGCTCGTCCGCGAGGTCGCTGCGCTTAAACTTGCGGCCATGTCCCGGCACTGCGGGATGCAGCGTGAGCGTGACCTTTTCCCCGGTGTGCAGGGAGGAGCCGCTGACGCTGGCGGATTTGGTGAGGGTGTGTTGGAGCTGGCTCATGGGCGGTGAAAGCGGGCGCTCGTTATGGAGAGCAGCGCAGAGCGCGACAAGCCCGGTTTCACGCCAAGCGCGCAACCTCAGCCTGCACCGCGGCCAGAGGCAGCGAAGCCAGGTCGCCATCCGACGCCGGAAGAATCGAGACGTGGGAGTTCGCGGGAGCCCAGATCGCGGGATCGGTCGGGCCGAAAAGCAGCAGGCACCGCGCTCCCGCCGCGGCGGCGAGGTGCGAGATACCGCTGTCATGCCCGAGGAAAAGGCGGCAGCGCGCGAGCAGCGCGGCGAGATGGGGCAGGGGAAGATCGCGCGCTACGAGCAAGGGAGCATCGCGCCAGGCCGAAGTCAGTGCGTCGATCTGGGCGTGATCGGCCTCGCCGCCGATGAGGAGGAGCCGCGGCTGCGGCTGGCGGGCGAGCAGCCAGTCGCCGAGCGCGCGCCAGTTTTCGAGCGGCCAGTTTTTCCGCGCGCTGCCGCTGCCGGGATGCAGGGCGATGAGCGGGACGTCGCTCCCACGGAGGAAGTCATCGGCGAAGGCGTGATCCGTAGCGCTCGGATGGACGGTTGCAGCGTGGTCTTCGAGATAGAGCGCGAGGCTTTGCAGCGGGCGTGCGAGTTGGCGGGCGGCGTGCTCGGAGTCGTCGATTTTCACGTAGGCGGGGAGCAGGTTTTTCACGCCGGCGCGGCGCAGGTTGGAGGCAAAAAAGCCATCGGGATCGAAGAGGAAGCTGATGACTTGCTGGAAGCTGGCGAAGTATTCCACGAGGTCGGCAGCCAACTCGGAGCGGGGGATGAAGAAGCCGGCCATCGGGCCATACTCGATCGAGCGGGTGGCGTCGGCGTAGGCGCGGCCTTCGGCGAGCGCGATGATATGGCGGTAACCGAGAATTTCGAGATGCGCGGCGGGGAAGTTTTCGCGCAGCAGCCGGAGCGCCGGGAGCGTGAGGATGAAATCGCCAATCGCCCCGCCGCGGATGACGAGGATGCGCGGTTTCAAAGACGTGGATTGTGGGAGGGCCGGAGGAATGGATGACGCGCGCTCCCTCCGATCAATCCTCCCATCCACTCATCCAACAGCCCGCCGCCCGCCCTACTGGCTGTTCGGTGAGAAGCCGCCGAGCGGTCCCTGGCCTTCCCATTTCTCGGGGCGGTTCCAAGGGATCGTGCTGACGCGGTTCGGATCCTTCGGCTGGCTCTCAGCGCAGGCGGGCAAAAGCACCAGCAGGGCGGCGAGCAAAAGGAAACCGAGAGCGCGGAGCATCGGTGCGGGCCCGCCCTTAGCGAGCGGGAGTGGGGATGCTCGACGGTGGCTGCGGGGCACCCACCGCGCTGTTGCGGCCTTCAAAGACGACGTTGTCGCCGGGTTGAACGGTCACGCCTTTGAGGACGCTGCCGGGGATGAGGTCGGCGATGGAAGTGGATGGCTCGACCGACGTGATGCGCACCTTGGCGATGGGTGTGCCACTGCGGACGACGAGCATCGGCGTATTCATCACGGCACCCTGCTTGTCGCCAATGCTCAGGACGACGAAATTCCAGCCGGCGTTGACGGCGAGGATGCGCCCCGAGAGGCCCTGGCGACTAATGCCAAGTTCGCGCGATTTTTTGTATTGTTCCAAAGCCACCATCTTATCCTCGACATTCTTTTTCTGCTGGGTCAGTGCATCGACCAGCGATCTGGATTCTGCAGCTTCGGTTTGAGCCTTCGCCAATGCCTCTTGCATCGCCTTGAGCGCTGGATTTTCCGTGCCATCTCCCGTCTTGTCGCCCATGGCGACTTTCATATCGGCGACCGTCTTATTCAGCGCCGTGACCTCCGCCGTCTTTGCCTCCATATCCGCTTTCGCCGCCGTGATTTGCTTATTCAAATCATCCATCGCCCCCTTTTGCGTGGCGATCTCCTTGTCCTTCTCCTCGACCTTCGCGGTCGCGGCGGTCAGTTCGTCCGTGCGTGCTTTGAGATCAGCCACGGCCTTCTGCTGATTCTTTTCGGCAGTGGCGAGGGAGTTCTTCGTCGCCTTGAGCGTCGTTTGCAGCTTGTCGGCATTGCCCTTCGCGAGAAAGCCAAGGGCGGCGGTGGCGAGCATGACGGCGAGAGCGATGCCAAGGAAGATTTTAGCCATATGAGAAACGGTAAAGGTGAGGGGTGTTAGTGGTGCGGGGGAATCGCGGAGAAGGATGGCACCGCGAATTCAACGGGGCTCCTTTAAGCTGTGATCTTTTTTCAATGCAAGCGGTTTCCCGCAAATTTTCGCGAGAAATCATTTGTCTTGCGTCCGGCGCTTTCCATAGTGCCCGTCCCGTCAGGGACTACGGATTGCAGGCAGACCAACCCCGCCAGGGCCGGAAGGCAGCAACGGTCGTCCGACTTGCTTTGTCATAGCTCTCTGGCGGCTTTTTTCTGCCGCGAGGCCGGGGAAATCGCCCTGCTTCACGGAAAATTCGGCGGCGTTTTTTAGCTTGGAGTCGCGGACGAAATCCCGCTCATTGCGCGCCATGTTTCGCACCGGAGCGCAGTTTATGTTCCTCGTGCTCCTCGCCGGTCTGGCTCTCATGCACGGGTCCCGTCAGGAGCCGCTCGCGGCGTGGGACAATGCCTTCGCCGACTTCCTCGCGATGAACAGCCGCCGCGGCGCTCCGCCCGCCCCGGTCACGCTTGTGGGCATCGATGACAGCAGCCTCTCGACGCGTTCCTGGCCGTGGGGTCCGTTGTATTTCGCGATTTTTTTCCAGGCGGTTCTGCCCTTTCAGCCCGCCGTCGTGGGCATCGACGAAATCCTCGACTGGAAGTATTTCGGCCTGCCCGAAGACGATCTCCAAACCCTCCCGCAGTACGAGAAAATGCTGCGTGATCAAATCATGACCGCGCCGAAGGTGCTCCTCGGTTCGCGGTTGGGCGTCCCGGAAGATCCGAGCGTCATTCCGCCGCTTCAGGAAGTCCCGCTGCTGCGCCATGTGCATGGCCCCGTGACCGAAATCCCCGAGTTTCCCGTCATCGAATTCCAGCCCTCGGAAATCTTCCGCGCCTCGGCGACGATCGGCTTCGCCAATCTCCCGCCGGTTTACGAGCGCCAAAATTCCGTGCCGCTGGTGCTGCGTTACCGCGGGCAGGTGGTGCCGGCTTTTGTGCTTCAGGCCGTGATGCTGTGGACGAAGCTCACGCCCGACGACCTCGTCGTCGAACTCGGCTCTCATATCGAACTCGGGAAGACGCTGCGCATTCCCATCGATCTGGCCGGACGCATGCGCGTGGACTTCGGCTCGCCACGCGCCGAACTCAGTTACGGCGATCTCATTCTCGCCAGTGAGCAGGCCGACGCCGGGGGCCCGCCGCCGGCGGCGCTCAAGCGTTTGCGCGGCGGCATCGTCCTCCTCGCCCGCACCGATACCGCCGCGCGCACGGTGCCGCTGGCCGCGCGGCGCACCGGCTCGCCGGGGGAACTCTTCGCCGCCGCCATCGCCACGATCCAGAACCAGTCCTTCATCCGACGCGCGCCGCGGTGGGCGGAAGGCGTGGTCATCGCCGTCTTCATGCTCATCAGCTACCGCGTGCCGCGGCTGAAAAAGTGGTGGGCTCCGCTCATCGGCCTCATCGCGCTCGTGGCCTATGTCATGGTGGCGATGGCGGTCTTCAACAAATGGCTGGTCTGGCTCCCCGCGCTCCTGCCGCTTGGCACGGTGCTGGTCTTCGTGCTCCTGCGGCTCGTCACGGCGGACTCCGCGGGCCGGCCGAAACGGCCCGTGATTTTTTGACGATGGCGCATCGGCGGAATACGGTTGCCTTCACCCTTCCACATCCCGATCTTCCGCCCCCAAGCGCATGGGCGGCATCACCTTTACCAATCTCACGCGGCAGGTCGAAATCGGCGCCAACTGCTACTGCCTCGAGCTCGCGGGCAAACGCCTCATCCTCGACTCCGGCCTCCATCCGCGTTTCGACGGCGACCTCGCCCTCCCCAATCACCGCCTGATCGCCGACGGCTCGGTGGACGCGATCCTCCTTTCGCACGCCCATCAGGACCACGTCGGCTCTCTCCCGGTGCTCATGCGCCGCCACCCCGGGGCGCCCGTTTTCATGACGGAAGCCACGCGCCAACTCAGCGACGTGATGCTTCACAATTCGGTGAACGTCATGCTCAAAAAGCGCGAGGAAGGCGTGACCAGCTACCCGCTTTTCACCCACCGCGAAATCGAGCAGGCGGTGCGGCGCTGGCGTCCCGTGCCGCTCCATACCCGCTTCGACGTGACCGGAGAGCGGCTGCGCGTGGATGAAAGCGCGGACGTGTCCGTCGAGTTCTTTGACGCCGGCCACATCCTCGGCTCCGTCGGCACGCTCCTCCGCGCGGAAGGCCGCACGATCTTCTACACCGGCGACATCCAGTTCGACGACCAGACGATCATGCAAGGCGCCCGTTTTCCCGAGCACGAGCTGGACGTGCTCATCATCGAGACGACCCGCGGCGACCGCGCCATGCCGGACGGTTTCACGCGGGCTGGCGAAGAGATGCGTTTCGCCGACGCGATTCGCGCGCAGTTCGACCGCGAAGCTGGCATCCTCATCCCGCTTTTTGCGCTCGGAAAAACGCAGGAAATCCTCGCGATGTTTCACGGCTTCCGCCGCCACGGCCTTCTCGGCCAATGCCCGATTTACATCGGCGGCCTCGGCACGAAGCTCACCGAGATCTACGACAAGCTCGCCGGTCAGACCCCGCGGCAAAACCCCGGCCTGCAAATCCTCGACGCCGTCGCGCCCTTCACCATGGCTGGCAAAGCCGCCAGCGCCACGCCCCTCAAAGGCGAGCGCATCTACGCCATCTCCAGCGGCATGATGACCGAGAAAACTCTCTCCAACTCCTTCGCCCGCCAAGTCCTCAGCGATCCCGCCCACGCTCTCTTCTTCGTCGGCTACGCCGACCCGCTTTCCCCCGCCGGCCGCATCCGCGCCGCCGCGCCCGGCGACCCCGTGCAGCTCAGCCCCGAGTTTCCCCCTCAGCCTCTCGCCTGCGCTGTCGAACAGTTCAATTTCAGCGCCCACGCCACCCGCGAAAGCATCCGTGCCTACGTCAACCGCGTGCGCCCGAAAAAAGTCATCCTCGTCCACGGCGACGCCCCGGCCGTCGAGTGGTTCCGCGCCACCCTCGCCGCCGACCTTCCCCAGAGCGAAATCCTCACGCCCACGCCCGGCGTGCCGCTGGAGCTGTAGGCGCGCAGCGCCAAATCCAAAAAACCACGCCGTCATCCTGAACGGAGTTTCGCCGTGGGCGCAGGCGGGGCGAAACGCAGTGAAGGTTCGCTGACAGAAAAGGGCGCAGGCGGTGGGTGTGAACACGCGCCATCCATCCCGCCGCCTCCGCCCGCAATACAGTCAGCGGTTCTTCACTCCGCCATTGTCGCAAAGCCTCCAATGGCTCCGTTCAGAATGACGGCAGGTTTTTCGGGCGCTCCGCGCTTGCTCGACACGCGGCCCGCAGCCTCCCTATTTTCCGCGCGCCATGCACGTCCCGCTCACGGAAGTCATCCTCACCCGCGACGGCACCGAGCTGGCGCGGGCCACGCTGCCGCCGGGCGAGTATGTCATCTGGCGCGAGGCGGGCGTCGATCTGCACGCGGACACCCGCTCCTCTACCGCCGCCACGCGCGGCTCACGATCAATTACGACCACCTCCTGCTCGAAGACCTCGGCAGCAGCAACGGCACCTTCGTCAACCAGCGGCGCGTCGCGGAACCCACGCGCCTTTTCCCGAACCAAAGCATCCGCCTCGGCCCCGACATCACGCTCGAAGTCCGCCGCCAGCGCGCCCCGAGCGAACCCGGCGTTTCGCTCGCACCCGCGCAGGCGGCCATCGCGCGGCATCTGCCGGCGGAGCTACTGGCGGAAAGGCGCTACGCCATCGGCGGCGTGGTCGCTCAGGGCGGCATGGGTGCGATCCTTGATGCGCGCCAGTCCGCGATGAAGCGCACCGTGGCATGAAGGTCATGCTCGCCACCGCAGGCGAAGCCGCCGTGCTGCGCTTCATCGACGAGGCGCAGATCACCGGCCAGCTCGACCACCCAAACATCGTCCCCATCCACGAACTGGGCGTGGATGAGCAGGGGCAGGTTTTTTACACCATGAAAATGGTCCGTGGCGTCACTCTCAAAGGCGTGCTCGCGCAGCTCGCCGCGGGCGACGCCCCTGCTGCGAAAAAATATCCGCTGCCCGTCCTGCTGACCGTTTTCAAAAAGGTCTGCGACGCCCTCGCCTTCACCCACGCTAAGGGCGTCATCCACCGCGATCTGAAGCCGGAGAACATCATGCTCGGCGACTTCGGCAGCGTGCTGGTGATGGATTGGGGCCTGGCGAAGAAACTCAACGACGAAGGCGGAAGGAGGGCGGCAAAGAATGAAGGCGGAAGGATGAAGGATGAAGTGGCGAGCGGCTGCGCCGAAGGAACGAAACCATCCGCCGCAGGCCCATCTTCTTCATCCTTCATCCTTCCGCCTTCATCCTTAACTCTCGCCGGCACGATCATGGGCACGCCGCAATACATGAGCCCCGAGCAGGCGCGCGGCGAGATCGACGAACTCGACACCCGCACCGACATCTACGCGCTCGGCGCCATCCTCTACCACCTGCTCGCCCTGCGCGCGTCGGTCGAGGGCCGCAGCGCCATGCACAT
>JBBQCM010000081.1:0-30267 GCA_038318725.1 Chthoniobacterales bacterium | reverse complement strand
CGGATTTCACACGATCACGATGAAAGCCTACAACGGTGCGGCCGCTGGCGGCGGCTTCCATGTGCGCTACCAGGGTGCCGACACCGGCGGCAACTTGCAGATCATTTCGCCGGCAAAACTCTTCGCTGCGCCGGCCCTCGCCAATGTCGGCAATACCGGCGCACCGATCTCTCTGGCCGCCGCGACGAATATCATCATCGACGGCTTGGGCAGCAGCCTGGATGGGTCGATCAGTACGCTCACGCTCGGAGCCGGTTCCACTCTCAATGCCACCAACTCCGGCGGTAGCGGGTCACTTTCGGTGGCCGGCATCACCACCTTGCTCGGCGCAGCCACGCTCAATCCGACGACCGCAGTAGTCGTTCTCACCGGCGATCTCGCCGATGGCGGCAGTAATTTCGCCGTGAGCAAAACCGGCGTTGGAGCCCTCGTCCTCAACGGCGCGAAAACCTTTGGCGGCACCCTCACCATCAGCGCGGGCGGCGTGCAGGTCACGAACGCCGCTTCCCTTGGCGGGACCGCCGGCGGCACCATCGTCGCCGCAGGCGCGACACTTGATCTCAACGGGACCGCACTCGGTGCCGAACCGTTGACCCTGAGCGGCGTGGGGACCGGCACGGCAGCCGCTGCGCTTTACAACAGCAGTTCCACCCTGGCCAGTGCCGCGGGGCCGATCTCGATCGCCGCCGCCGGCACGCGGATTGGCGGCTTTGGCGACCTCACCCTCGGCGGCATCGTCTCCGGCGCGGCAGCCAGTGACCTTACCAAAACCGGCCTAAACACGGTCACGCTTAACGGCGTGAACACGTTTTCCGGCACCTTCACCGTCTCGCAGGGCATCGTGAAATTGGGGAACGACAGCGCCCTCGGCGCGACCAGCGCAAACACCATCGTCTCCGCCGGAGCGACCCTCGATCTCAATGGCCGCACCATCGCCGAACCGCTCACGATCAGCGGCGTCGGTCTGACCAATTTCGGCACCGCCAACACCCTTGGCGCGCTGGTCAACAGCAGTGCTTCGCCCGCCACGGCTTCCGCAGCGATCACCCTTGCCGCGGCTACGAGCATCGGCAGCAGCAGCCTCACCGGCGGCGGCAATATTACCATCAGCGGTGCGATCGGCGGCGCCTTCACTTTGACGAAAGTCGGCGGCAACACCGTCACCCTGACTGCCGCGAACGGCTACACCGGCGCGAGCACCGTCCAACTCGGCACCCTGGTCCTGAGCGGCGCAGGCACGCTCGGCGCGACTGCCAACACCACCGTCAATCCCACGGCCACCCTGACCCTTGACAACACCGGCACAAACACGGCGCTGCGACTTGGCACGAACAAGCAACTGACGCTCCTCGGAGGCAATTTCAATATCCTCGGCAACGCCGGTGCCGCGACCGTGCAGGATCTGGGTACTGCGGCCTTCCGAATCGACAGCCATCACTCAGTGGTGACACTCACGCCCGGAGCGGGCCAGAATGTGCGGCTCACCGCCAACACATTCCAGCGCAACGGCCTCACCGCCAAAGGCACCGCGCTCATCCGCGGGACCGGCCTCGGCACGGCGGCGATTGGCGCTGCGGGCATTGCCTCGGTCAGCTTCGGAACTGCGCCCACGCCTATCGGCCAGACCGGCGCGGCGGGCACCTTAAACCGGGGCATTCTCCCTTGGGCCATCGTGGATACGACGACGACCGGTACCGGATCGAGCTTTGCCGCTTACAGCGCGACGAATGGCCTCCAGGCGCTGCAAGCCGGAGAGTTCAGTACGACCATCGTTGCCAACAACAACATCGTCGCGACTTCTGCGCTTGCCGCTCCGGGAGCTACCACGATCAACTCGCTGACGCTTAAAACCGGCGGCAGCCTGGCCATCGGTGCCGGCAGCGCCATCACCCTCGACAGCGGCGGCATCCTCGCCACAGCGAGTGCAAGCATCACCGGCACAGGCGGGCTGAACGCTCCGGCCAACCGCGAGATCATCGTCCACACCGCCGGGGCCGGGACTGTCCTCAACATCGCGACTCCCATCACCACCACGACGGTCGGTTTGACCAAGGCCGGCGACGGCCGCCTCACGCTGAGCGCGCCAAACACCTTTACCGGCGCCCTCCGGCTCAATGGCGGCTCGACCTTCCTCGCGGGCGGTGCCAACACCGTTCTCTTCCCCGTGACCGCGCCACCCACATTCGCTACGGTCAATTCTGTCCCCACGCTGAATACCCTCATCGTCGATTCCGGAGCCACGCTCGATCTCAACGGTAACGACCAGCGCATCGGCGGTCTTTCGACCAACGCGGCGACCGGGTCTAACTTGCCTGGCACGTCCGGCACCATCACCAACACCTCGGCGACCACGGCCAACTTCCGTTTTGCCCGGGCGACCGCCAATATCGTCCCAACCGTCATCGCCGGAAACCTCAACATTCAGCGCGATGGTATTGACACGATCTTCCTCACTTCGCCCTCCACCTATACCGGCTCGACCACACTCACCGGCGGAGTGCTGGCCTTGCAAGACGCCGGCGGTCTCCTCAATACCTCCTCCCTGGCGATCCGCCGGGCGGTGCTCAGGATCGACGACACTCTTTTGCAGGTCGCGACTCGTTTGAACGCCGCTGCGCCGGTGGCCCTCGACGGTGGTGGGATCGTCTTCCAGAGTCGTTCCGGCGGCACCCAGGATGTACTTAGTCTCGGCGCGATGACGCTGAACAGCGGGGCCTCGCTCATCCAGCAAAACCTCGGCGGCGGCGGCACCGCCGCCACTGGAACCTCCACGGTGAACATCGCCAGCCTCGCCCGCAGCCAAGGCGCGACGATCAACTTCACCGCCGTCGCGAACAACAATGTTCAGCTCGGAGACAACCCACGCGTGCTTCTCGGCACCGGCTCGCCGGCGTTGAGCAATGGCTTGGTGGGCGGCTGGGCGACCACGCAGGGTTTCAACAGCGCCAACCCGGCAAGCGGAAACAACAACTTCGATTTCGCGACCTACGATCCGGCCACCGGCTTCCGCCCGACCGCCTACACCGCGGCCTTCGCTGTGGATGCCAATGTCAACTTGGAGCCGAACAACTCCGCCGGACCTGCCAGCACCTTCCTGCCGACCGGCGAGACCATGATCAACGCGTTGCGTCTCGGCGGCCTCGGCACCACGACCTCGACAACGCTGACTTTTACCACGCCTGGCGACTTGCTGAATCTTCAAAGTGGCGGCCTCCTCAGCACGAGCAACAACAACGCCCGCTTCCTCGGCGGCACTCCCGACTCCGGCCTGCTGACCGCCGGCGGTACGGCCTCCACCGGGACGCGCGAGCTCTTCATCCACACCGCGGCCAACACCCTGACGATCAACGCGCAGATCATTAACAATCCGAACGGCGCGCAGGTCGCCGTCGTGCTCGATGCGCTCAGCCAGACCGGCACCGTCCAGTTCAACGGCAGCAACAGCTACACCGGTCCGACCTACGTCAATGGCGTCAAACTCGACCTGATGAGCACCGGCACGGCGATTCCTGGCAATCTAATCATCAACGGCGGCACTGCGAACGGCGGCGCTTCGCAAAGCGCGGCGAACCAGACCGTGAGACTGCTGGCAGGCAACCAGATCGCCTCGACCGCGAATGTCACCGTCAATGGCGGTGGCGCGCTCGACCTGAATGGTTTCAACAACACGATTGGCAATCTGACCTTCGCGGCCGATGGCGGCGGTGCCTCCAATCAGGGACCAACTGTGCAAACCGGCGCGGGCACGCTCACGCTCAACGGCAGCATCACCGCGACAAACCTGATCCAGGCTACGTCGATTTCCCTGCTCCGGGGCAACCTCGCCTTGAGCAGCGGCGTGCATACAGTCAATGTTGGCGCTGTCGCCGGGGCGCCCGGCCAGACGGGACTCCAGATCAACTCTGACATCAGCGGACCGGGCAGCCTGAAGATGGCCTCGGGCATCCTCGGCCTCGGCGGCCCGCAAAACTACCCCTTGCTGGTCACCTCCGCCGGAACCACGAATGTCACCGGTTCATTCACCAATGGCACCTCGACGGTGAACGCGAACGCCACCACGAATTTTGGCGCCAGCCAGACGCTCGGAGCACTGAACATCGGCACCGTCCCGCTGGCCCCCTTCGACGCCGCGGACGGAGATGACATCGCCGCCGCAGGGACCACGGATATCAACAATTCATTCACCAACGGCACGTTAACGGTCAACGCGAACGCCACGACGAATTTCGGCGCAAGCGAGACGCTCGGAACGCTGAACATCGGCACCTCAGCGCTGGCATCCCTCGGCGGGGCGGAAGGGGATGACATTGCCGCCACCGCCGTCGTGCCGGAACCCGGCACGCTCGGCCTCCTCGTGGTTGGCGCCCTCGGCGTCCTCAACCGCCGCCGTCGGGAGAGTGGGAAATCGGTCCGCGAAAAGTGACTTGGTGCTAAACTAGCCGGGCGGTTGAATTGTCCGACCTGCGCATTTAGTTTTTCTCGCACGACGGTCGGCAGGTGCGCTATCACCTCCGGAGCTGCGTCCGCTCCCCCGCCCTCACGCCCTTTTCCAACTCCAAAACCGGAACAAAAAACTATGGCCCAGGCAATCATGGATCCCGAGGAGGTGCGGCGTTTCGCCAAGGAATTGAAACGCTTCAACGAAGACGTGCAGAACAAGGCAGGCTCGCTTCAGGCGCGCTTCGCCGCGCTCGGCAGCTCGTGGCAGGACCAGGAGGCGGACAAGTTTGCCGAGGAGTTTGTGAGCACGATGAAGGTGCTGAAAAAATTCATGGAAGTGGCGGACAAACACACGCCCTACCTGCTGCGGAAGGCGCAGCGCATCGAGGAATATCTGAGCCAGCGCTGAACCGATGACGAACCAGGTCCGAGTCACCTCGATCGACGCGCTGGAGGCGCTGCGCTCGGCCCTGATTATTTTTCTGACCAAAGCGCGCCGCTCGCTCGACGACGCGCGTGACGATGCACGGCGGACGCGGCAGTGGATTCAACACGACCAGCGGTTTCATTGGGAAGGCCAGGTGCGCCAGCGGCAGAAGAAGCTCGATCAGGTCGAGCAGGAATTGCTCAGCGCGAAACTTTCCGGGCTGCGCGACAATCTCGTCTTCCAGCAAAACGCGGTGCGCAAAGCCAAGGCGGCGCTCGTCGAGGCGGAGGAGAAACTGCGCACCGTGAAGCGCTGGGCCCGCGACTTCGACAACGCCGCCGATCCCATGCTGAAGCGACTCGAAGGGCTGCGCCAGTCTCTCGACTTCGAGCTGCCGGAGGCCATCGCCTACCTCGTGCGAGCGCAGCAAACGCTCGAAGCCTACACCGAAGGACCCGCCCCGGAAGTTGCGCCCATGACGCCGCCAGCGGAGAACCCTTCCACTTTATGAGCACCCAAGGCAGCGCAGCCAACCTCGCCGGCGCCTACAAAGAACTCGCGTTGCGCTGGCACGAAACCAGGACGCACTGGCACGACGTGAAGAGCGTGGAATTTGACCGGAAATATCTCGAAAAACTGCCGAACGACGTAGGCCGTGCAGCGGGGGTGATCGAGGAACTCGGCAAGCTGCTGCAGAAGGTGAGGCACGACTGTGAGTAGTCGCCCGGACCTCCGCGTGAGCCGCGGACTCGAACTGCTGGCGGAGTTGAAGCGCGTCGTGGCGGACTTTGCGAAACGCGAGGAACTGCTCGTCCGCGAACTGCGCAACCGGCGGGGCACGGCGCTGCGCAAGCAGCGCGATGTCACCGAGAAAGCCGAGAGCCGGCGGGCCGCGCAGCTCGACGAGACAACCGCGCATTTTTCCACCGCCGAAGCCCGCACCCGCGCCCTCTACGAAGGCCGCCGTGAACGCGTGCGGCGCCTCCACAGCACCGGTCTGCGCAACCTTCCGAAGCGCGCGCAGGAGGCGAAGCGGCGCTGGATGGGCGACCTGCAGATGCGGCAGTTCCGCGCCGACCGGAAGCAGACGAATGAGCTGGAGACCGCGGCCAAGGATCTCGCCGCTTTCAATGCCCAGCTCGCCGGGCAGCACGCCCGCCACGACACGCTTCAGCGCACCGCCCGCCGGGCCTTCAGCGGCTTCGGCGCGTTCACTTGGATGTTGCGCAAAGCGCGGATCGTCGGCGGCGAGACGGCCGGCAGCCAGGAGCAAATTCTCGCCCAGCTCACGGCGCAGCTCGACGCCGCGGAGCAGTCTGTCGCCACCTTCCCGCGCTTCGTGCTCGCGCGATTTTTCAGCTACGCGCCGCCGGCACTGCTCGTACCGTTTCTCGTCGGTTCGGGCGTCGCTCTGGCTTTCGGGCTCGGGGCCACGCCGACGACGTTTGGCATCGCGGGCGGAGTTGTCGCCGTGCTCGTCATCGTCGTCAGCGTCCTCCACTACATGGGCAAAGCGGCCGCCAAACCGACAGCCACCGCCATCGCCACGGCCCTCGCCGAAGCCAGCCGGCTGCATGCCGCCGCCGGCGAGGCGGCCAGGAAACGGCACGAGAAGGAAGGCGCGCGGATCAAAGACGAGTTTGAGCGCACTTCAGCGGCGATTGCCGAGCAGTGGAATCGCGCGGATGACATCGAGGCGGAATTTGAGAGCGCCGCACGGGAAAAAATCGAGACGCAGACACCGCGCATCGCCGCGCAAATCGAGGAGGTTTCGCGCCCGCGCCTCGAACGCATCATCGCCGAGCGCGCCGCTCGGACCAGCGAGATCGAAGCCGGCGGAACCGCGCAAAAACAGCTGCTCACCGCGGCGCACGAAACCGAACTTGCCGCCCTTAACGCCGACGAGGAGACGCGCCTGACCCAGCTCGAAACAGAATGGCGCAGCGCTATCGTTCCCCTCTACCGCGACATCGACGCCATGGGCTCCGCGGTGGTGGAGAAATTCCCCGCCTGGGCTCCGCAGCTTGCCGAAAACTGGACGCCCCCCACCGAGTTCATGCCCGCGACAAAATTCGGGCAGCTCGAAACCGACCTCACCAAAGACACCCTCCCGCAGGAGCCGCGTCTCGCCTTGCCTGGCTCGCCGCACATCTCCATCCCCCTCGCGCTCACCTACCCAGACCACGGCTCGCTGCTCTTCGAGTCGTCCGAATCCGGCGGTCCCGGCGTCATCGGCGCGCTCGACAACATCATCCTTCGCCTGCTCGCGACCACGCCACCCGGCAAGATCGCCTTCACCATCATCGACCCCGTCGGCCTAGGGCAGAATTTCGCCGGCCTCATGCACCTCGCCGACTACGAGGAGGCGCTCATCAACCGCCGCATCTGGACCCAGCGCGACCAGATCGACGAGCGTCTTGCCGAACTCGCCGAACATATCGAAAAGGTCATCCAGATGTATCTCCGCAATGAGTACAATACGATCACCGAGTACAACGAGCAGGCCGGCAGCGTCGCCGAAAAATACCACTTCCTCGTCATCGCTGACTTTCCGGGAAACTTCAGCGAAAGCGCCGCACGCCGGCTCCAAAGCATCGTCCTCAGCGGACCACGCTGTGGTATCTTCACGCTCATCCACTGGGATCAGCGTCAGCCGCTCCCGGACGGCATTTCCGCCGACGACCTGCGCAAAAACAGCATCGTCATCCGCCGCGAAAACGGCGCCCCTTCGCTTGGCAAAGCCCAGACCGAGGCCGGAGCCGCGCTCGTTTTCGACCCGCCGCCCGACGCCGAACTCTCCGTCGCGCTCGTCCATAAGATCGGCAAGGCGAGCATCGACTCGAACCGCGTCGAGGTGCCCTTCGAGCAGATCGCCCCGAAGCCGGACCAACTCTGGACCGGCGACACGACCAGCGAACTCAGGGTCGCCGTCGGTCGCACCGGCGCGACCAAGCACCAGTTTCTGGCCATCGGCAAAGGGACCCGGCAGCACGCGCTCTTCGCGGGCAAGACGGGCTCTGGTAAATCCACGCTTTTCCACGTCATCATCACCAACCTCGCGCTCCTCTGCCCGCCGGAGCAGGTCGAGTTTTACCTCATCGATTTCAAGAAGGGTGTCGAGTTCAAGTGCTACGCGGAAAAGCGGCTGCCGCATGCGCGCGTCGTCGCCATTGAGAGCGACCGCGAGTTTGCGCTCAGCGTCCTCCAGCGCGTGGACGAGGAACTGAAGCGACGTGGCGACATGTTCCGCAAGCTCGGCGTGCAGGACGTGGCTGGCTACAAGCGCGCCGGCGGCGCTGAGCCGATGCCGCGCTCGCTTCTGCTCATCGACGAGTTCCAGGAATTCTTCGTCGATGACGACTCCATCGCGCAGACCGCCTCGCTGCTTTTCGACCGCATCGTGCGCCAGGGCCGGGCCTTTGGCATCCATGTGCTGCTCGGCTCGCAGACTCTCGGCGGCGCCTACTCGCTGGCCCGCGCCACGCTCGGGCAGATGGTCATCCGCGTGGCCCTGCAATGCAACGAGGCCGACGCCTACCTCATCATGGATGACAGCAACCCCGCGCCACGCCTGCTCTCGCGGCCCGGCGAAGGCATCTACAACGACGCTGCGGGCGCGATCGAGGGCAACAGCCCTTTCCAAGTCGTGTGGCTCTCCGACGACGAGCGCGACCGCTGGCTCGACAAAGTCCACGACCTCGCCGCGGCCCGCGGACGGCATTACTCGAGCCCCATCGTCTTCGAGGGAAACGCGCCAGCGAACATTCGCGAAAACGACCTTTTGCGCACGATCCGGGAAACCACGCCGACCGCCCCGGGACTCACCCCGCGCGCCTGGCTCGGTGCGCCGAATTCGATCAAGGGGCCGACGGAAGCCGTCTTCCACCGGCAGAGCGGGAATCATCTGCTCATCGTCGGCCAGCGCGAAGAGGCCGCGTTGACTTTGCTCGGCGTCTCGCTTCTCGCCCTCGCCGCGCAGTATCCGCGCGGCGCGGCACGCTTCGTCTTGTTTCACGCGGCAAATCCCGGCACGCTGGACGCTGAGTTCCTCGACCGCATCATCGCTGCCTGCCCGCAGGAAGTGAGCATTGTCCACCCCAATGATGTCGGCGAAGCGATGAACACTCTCGCCGCCGAACTCAAAGCCCGCCTCAGCGGTGAGCAACCCGCCGACGCCGGACCGGTCTTCGTCTTCATCCACGGCTTGCACAAATTCAAAAAGCTCCGCCAAGAGGACGACTTCAGCTTTTCCTCCGGCGACGAAACCGCCAGCCCCGGCGCGCAACTCGGCGAGGTCATCACCGAAGGCAGCAGCCACGGCCTGCACTTGCTCGTCAGCGTCGATACCTTCAACAACGTGGGCCGATGCATGAACCGGAAAGCGCTCACGGAATTTGAAATGCGCGTCGTCTTCCAAATGAGCGCCAACGACTCCGCCAGCCTCATCGAGTCGCCCAAAGCCAGCAACCTGGGCCTCCACCGCGCCCTCTTTTACAACGAGCACGAAGGCACCCTCGAAACTTTCCGCCCCTACGCCATGCCCGACAGCGAGTGGCTCGCAGATCGAAAATATTAAAGAAGCCGGACGACGGGAGGGCGCGGGATCGGGAAGAGCACCAAGGTATTCGCCGACGAGTCGGGAGGAAAAACCTCGCCCATTCGGCTAATCCGTTTCGGCCAGCGCTTCGTCCTGGGCGGTGACGCGGACGATTTCCTCGACGGTGGTCTGGCCACGGAGGACACGCCGCCAGCCGTCGGTCCGGAGAGTGTCCATGCCGTCGGTGATGGCGCGGGCTTTCATGGCGGAGCCGGTCTCCTTGCGGATGATCATGCGGCGCAGGGGCTCATTGACGGGGACGATTTCGTAGATGGCAGTGCGTCCGCGGTAGCCGGTTTGGCGGCAGTGCTCGCAGCCGGCGCCTTTGTAGAACTTGAAGTCCTGCGGGAGGGGCGCGCCGATTTCGAGGAGATAATCGACGGGATAGGACGCGTCAGTTTTGCAGTCCGGGCAGATGGTGCGAACGAGGCGCTGGGCGAGGAAGCAGCGCACCACGCTGGCGAGGAGAAAGGGCTCGATGCCCATGTCGAGCAACCGGGTGATGCCGCTCACCGCGTCGTTCGTATGCAGCGTGGAAAAGACGAGGTGGCCGGTCATGGCCGCGCGGATGGAGATTTCGCTGGTCTCGAAGTCGCGGATTTCGCCGACCATGACG
This sequence comes from Chthoniobacterales bacterium, assembly GCA_038318725.1. Lineage (GTDB taxonomy): Bacteria > Verrucomicrobiota > Verrucomicrobiia > Chthoniobacterales > Chthoniobacteraceae > Chthoniobacter. The sequence goes on along the minus strand of JBBQCM010000081.1, from coordinate 20,187 downwards.
ATGTTCGGGTCCTGGCGGAGAATGGCGCGGAGGCCGTTGGCGAAAGTGAGGCCGATCTCGCCTTTCACGTCGATCTGCGAAACTCCGGGCAGGCGATATTCCACGGGCTCCTCGATGGTGATGATGCGGCGGGTGACCGCGTTGATGGACGTAAGGAAGGAGTAAAGCGTGGTGCTTTTCCCCGAGCCGGTGGGTCCGGTGACAAGGATGATGCCGTTGGGCAGAGCGAGGAGTTCCTTGACGGTAGTGATCTGCTTTTCGCTCATGTCGAGCCGTTCGAGGCCAAAGCTGAGCGCGTCGCTGCGAGACAGCAAGCGGAGGGAGATTGATTCGCCATTGACGGTCGGGATCGTGGAAACGCGGACGTCGATGGCTCCGGCCCCGGTGGTGAGATTGATGCGGCCATCTTGCGGCAGGCGGCGCTCGGCGATGTCCATGTGGGCCATGACTTTCAGGCGCGAGATGATGGCGCTCTGGAGCAGGCGGAGTTGCGGGGGGACGGCCACTTCGTGGAGGATGCCATCGATGCGGTAGCGGATGCGGAGGTCGTTTTCGAGAGGCTCGACGTGGATGTCGGTGGCTCGCTCGATGATGGCCTCGCGGATGATCTGGTTGACGAATTTGACGACGCTGGCTTCCGGGTCGTCGCCGGTGATGTCCTGGGCTTTGTCGTAGTGGTCGCCGTCGTAGGTGCGGGTGGAGGCGAGGATTTCGTCGAAGGTCTCGGCTCCGACCCCATAAACGGCCTTGATGGTGCGCAGCAGCGGGCCGCGGGGGACGATGACCCACTCGAGTTTTTTTCCGGGGAGCTGCTGGGCGGCGAGGCGGCGGGCGACGGCGTTGAAGACATCGTAGGTGCCGAGCCGGACGCCGGTCTCGGTCGTGCCGAGGGGAAGGATGTGATGTTTGAAGACGAAGCGCGAGGGCAGGAGCTGGAGGGCGGCGCGATCGACTTTGCCGGCTTCGATGGTCTCGGTGGGGCTCTTGAAAAGACGGGCCAGCTCGGCGGCGAGCTTGTGCTCATCGACTTTGCCGGTGTTGAGGACTTCGGCAGTCCAACTCACGCCGGGCGCGGGCTGGAGGGCGGCGAGCGTGGTGGCTTCGTCGGGCCCGACGCCACTCGCGACGAGGAGGTCGATGAGGACTTTGCGGGAGGTCATCCGCGACGACGTCAGTTCCGGAACTTCGGCGAGGTGGCTTTTTCGCGCAGTGGCACGGCGGGTTTGCGGAGCATCTGCTCGGGGGCCGCCTTCGTGCGCTTCACTCCGGGGTAGATAGTAGCTTCGAGATCGGGCTGGATGTTCATAAACTCCATCTCACGCTCGCGAAGGGCGATGGCATCCGGCGGCGCCCAGGTCACAACCGGGCGAATGAGGATGATCAGTTCGTTGCGCACCTGTTCCTTGCTGGTGTTGCTGAAGAGCGTGCCGAGGACCGGGATGTTCATCAGGAAGGGAATGCCCTTTTTCGTGCGATTCTGGCTGGCCTTGATGAGGCCGCCGAGGACGAGAGTGGCTTCGTTCGGCACGGTCACGGATGTGCGGACGTAGCGGGTGGCGATGGTCGGGATGTCGTTGTTGTCGATCCGGGTGAAGCCGGAGACTTCGTTGTTGCTCTGGAGGATGTCGAGCGAGACCTCCTTGTCGGAATTGATCAGCGGAACGACTTCGAGCTGCAGGGTGACGTTCTTGTACTGCACGCTCGAATTGGTCACGATGCCATTGGAGCCAGCCTGCACGGAATTGATGGAGCTTTGGATGTTCACCGGGACGGCGATTTCCTGACCGGAGGCGATAATGGCCTTCTTGTTGTTGCGAGTGAAAACGCTGGGCCGATTGATAACGTGAAAGCGGCCGGTGTCTTCAAGCGCGGTGACGACGGCGGTCATCGAATTGCCGGCGGTGACAAATCCGGTGAGGCCGGAGCCGCCGGCCGTGGCAATCTGCCGGATGGTGTCCTGCTTGAGCAGGTTGTTGAGATCGAGGACGGGCTGGGTGCCGGTGAAGCCGACGAGATTCGTCGCGGTCTGGCCGACGGTGGTGCCGGTGCCAGTCGTCGTGGTGGTGTTGCCGACCGTCCCGGTGCCGGTCGTGCCGCCGGTGGTGTCCGTGGTGACAGTGCCCGGATTGACCACGATCGGGGTGATGCCGAGACCCGCACTGCGCAGGATGTAATCGACGCCGAACTGGACTTTCTGGCTGAGGTTCAGCTCGCCGATGACGGCGTGCAGCATGACCTGCGGGATGCGCCGGTCGAGCTGGTCGAGCAGTTTGAAAACCTTCGCTCGCACGTCGGCATTGCCGATGACGATGATGGCGTTGGCATTCTTGTCGGCGATGAGTTTGGTCGTGCCGACGATGCGCGCGTCGGGTTTGGCATCGACCAAATCCACCTGCAGGGCCTCGGAAACCGAGAGCCCGCCACCACCGCCACCGCCGCCGCCGCCCGCACCGCCGGCGTTGTTATTGCCAAATCCGCCGAGGTTGCCGCCGCCGGCGTTGCCGAGATTGCCCTGCCGATTTCCCCCAGCGGCGGTCGCGCCGGTGGTGCCCGCAGTGTCCTCCTTCATCCCCGGCTCGGTGATCGCTTTCACCACGACGTCGATGACATCCCCCGCAGAGATGAATTTCAACGGGCGCGAGACGGGCTCGCCGAACTGCACGCTGGAATCGAACTCCTTTATGAGTTTGCGAATGAAGGGCAGATTGACCGGACGGGTGACGACATGGATGCGATTGGTGCGGATATCGGCGGTGAGTTTGATTTTTCCGATGATGATCGAGTCCTCGGAAAGCGTGCCGCCCCGGATCTCGACAGAATTCGGCGAGGTGGCCTCCGCGGTGACCCCGGGTGGAACCACGTTGCCTTCCGGCGTGGTCGTCGTGGCGCGGGGAAGCTGCACCCCGCGAGGAGCGACTGCTCCGGGCACCGCGGCCCCCCCAGCGGTCGGCTGCTTTTCAAATATCGCGGTCAATTTTTCCAGCACGTCCTTCGCATCGGCCCGTTCGAGGACGATGAACTCACTGACCACGTCCGCCGGACGGACGTCCATCTCGCGAATGATCCGCAGCAGCCCGCGGAGGACCGCCGTATTCTCGGTGATGAGGATGGCCTGCGATTTCGGCAGCGCGGTGATGTTGGTGTATTGCCCCTGTCCCTGGACGACAAAAGTGCCGAGCGTCTGCGTCAGCTCTGTCGGGTCGGCAAAGTCCAGTTTCTTGAGAAAGGTGATGACCTGCTCTCCATCGGGAATCGCCGCCTCGTCGGAGATGATCGGGATCGCAGAACTGCGCGGATTTTTTCCGGCGCCGATGACTTTGACGATGTTGGAGTGCTCGGCCGGCACCAACGTGATTCCATTGAGGATCAGGCTGATCTCGATGATGCGAATCGCCTCATCCCGCGAAACCTCCCCGTTGACGACGATGGAGATGGTCCCGGGAGCGCTCAGCGACTGGAGCACTTGAGTGTCATAGACGAGCCGCTTTTTCGTCAGGCGCTCGTAAAAATCGAGGACGGCTTTGAGTTCGGTGAGTTGCAGCCGCACCATCTCGCCGCTTGGGGAGGCGGCAGGCGGCGCCGGGACGGGCACGGCCGGCACCGGCAGCGGCGCGTTTTGCGCAAAGGCCGCGGTGGCAAGGAGGAGAAGGATGGCCGGGGTGAAGCGAAACACGGGGGGCTTAGTAGCAGTGAGCATCAGAGTGGTCAACCGCCCGCCCGCCTTTTAGTTTCGGCGCAATAAAATTGCGCGTTTTGTCCGTGCCGCCGGTGGTGCTAGTTTCCCCGCGCGATGTCCCGCCGCTCCGGCTTCACCCTCCTCGAAATCTGTCTCGCGCTCTTTATCGGCATGATGCTGATCACGATCGCCGTGCCGAGCATTGTCTCGCTGCTCGCCGAGCAGCGGCTGAAGACTTCGTTCGACGAGTTTGACACCTTTGTCCGCACGGCGCGCAGCAAGAGCATCAGCGAGCGGCGTCCCTACTCGATGATCTGGGAGGAGGACGGCATCACCCTCGTCCCCGGCGAGCGCCGCGACACCGACGATCCCGCCGCCCCGCCGGAACGGTTCGTCTTTGAGGAAGGCGAGACTTTCGCCCTCGAACGTCCGTCCGCGCTGATGAAGAAGCCGCCCGGGGAATGGGTCTTCTGGCGGAGCGGCCTGTGCGAGCAAGCGGTGGTGTCCTTTGCCGGGGAAGCCGGAAAATGGAGCGTGCGCTACGATCCGCTCACGGTGCGCGCCACTTTCCTCGACTCGGAAGTAAAATGAAAACCGCGCCCGCCATTCTCCCCCAACGCCGCCGCCGCGAACGCGGCTTCATGCTGCTGGAGGCGCTGCTTGCGGTGACGATCTTCGCCCTTGGCGTGATCACGCTCGGGCGCTGCGTGAGCAATTGCGTCTCCGCCGAGCGGCTGAAAGAAGAGGACTCGCTGGCGCGGCGGCTTTTGGAAAACCGCTGGGCGGAGATCGAGGCGGGCACCGGGACGCTCGCGCGCGAGAGCAACGACGAGTTTGACGACAAAAGCCCTTTCGCCGGGTTGAAGCTGAAAATGACCAGCGTGCCGATCGAAAAGAAAAACGAGAAGGAAGAGAAGATCGAGGGACTCTTTGCCGTGACCCTCAGCGTGACGTGGCAGAGCGACGGCGAGGAGCAGTCGAAAGAGCTGATGTTTTATGTCTATCCGCGCCCGAACTAATCCCCGGCGCGCGTTTACGCTGCTCGAGGTGATGATCGCCACGCTGATCATCGGGCTGCTTTCGTTTTCCATCTACCGCTTCGTCTCCGCGAATCTGAAGGCCATGCAGATCACCACCGAACTGCAGGACGAGCGGGATTCGATGCAAGCCGTCGTGCGTCTTTTGAAAACCCAGCTCGCGGACCTCCCGCGCCGCGAAAACGGCGCGCTGCTCGGCAACCCGCTCAAGCTCCGTAATCTCTCGAGCGACGAGATCATCTGGAAAGCGTCCGCCGGCCCGGGCGTACTCACCACGGCTGCGCCGGGCCAGTATCGCGTGACCATGACGGTGCAGCCCGTCGAGAGCACTTCGACCGAACTCGAACTCGGCCTGCGTCGCGAACCGATCACCGCCGAGGCGCGGACGAACGTGGACTTTTTCGCGCGCGGCAGCGGGGCGAACAAATACAACTGGATGCCGCTCATCCGCCCAATGGCGGCCTTCGAGGTGCGTTATTTCGATCCCCGTCTGAACGCCTGGCTCGACCGCTGGACCGACCAGACGGCCCGTCCGCAACTCGTCCGCGTGCGGCTTTGGAAAAACGCCGACGATCCTCCGCTCGAAGCCGTGCTCCCGGTCCCCTCAGCCAATATGCCGCAGTCATGAAACGCGCCGCCCATTCCTGCCGCGCCGCCGCGCTCCTGCTCGTCATGTGGGCGCTGGTGGTCCTGACTTTCGCGGTCTTCACCTGGGCGGCCATGATCCAAAGCGATCTGCAACTCCACGGTGAAGCAAACCGCGACGTGGAGGCGCGCGCCATGGCCCACTCCGGCCTCGCGCTCGCGCTCCATCCGCTCGTCACGCAGAAGACGCCGCTGCTCGAGGAAGAGGTCGCGCCCGGCCTGGGCTACAAGGTCCGCATTCTGAGCGAAGGCGGACGGCTGAACATCAACTGGCTGCTCCGCGGCGAGGAGCCGCGCAAACTCACCATCCTCAAGCAATGGCTGGAGCAGCGCGGGCTCGAATTTCAAGACCGGGAAGTGTTTGTGGACTCCTTGCTCGATTACGTGGATGCCGACGACCTCAAACACACCAACGGCGTCGAGAACGAGGCCGATTACCAGCCGGCGAACCGCGAGCTGAGGAGCGTCGATGAAATCGCCGAAGTTGCGAACTCCGGCCCACTCGTTTCGCAACCGGGCTGGAAAGACGACCTCACCATCGACAGTCAGGGGCCGATCGACCTCATCGCCGCACCAATTGAGATCCTGCGCCTGCTCCCCGGCCTCGGCGAATCGCGCATCGCCGCCTTCGTCAAATTCCGGCAAGGCACCGACGCCCTCGACGGCACGCTCGATGATCCCGAATTCAAGAGCCTCAAAGACATCCAGTTCTTCCTCGGCCTCGGCGATGCCCAGTTTAAAGAGATCGGCGGCCTCGTCACCCAGAAGGATCCGACCATGCGCATCATCAGCGAAGGCCACGCCGGAGATGCCTATCGACAACTCGAGGTGGTTGTCCGAAAAGCTGCGGGAAATCCCCAAATTCTCTCTTGGAAAGAATGAAGAAACCTCTCGCGGATATCGCGCTCCTGACTCCCGATGCCGACGGCTGGCGTCTCAGCCGCAACGGGGCCGCCGCGCAGAAAACCGTCACCATCGGCGAGGCGGCTGCGGCGCTGCCGGCGGGCCTGCGCCTGCACCTCGCGCTCCCGTGCCAGGCCGTGCTTCTGGAGCGCATGACCCTTCCCGCCACCGATCGCGCCGAACTCGCCGGCATGGTCCAGCTCCAGCTCGAGAAGACTCTCCCCTTTCCCATCGAGGACGTGTCTTCGGATTTCGTCGTCCTCACGAGCGGCGAAAATGAATCGACCCTCGTCAGCGCCACCGCCCAGCACGCCCAGCTCGAAACGCTTTGCGGGCCGCTCCGCGACCGCGACCGTCTGCCGGAAAAAATTACCCCTTTCGCCATGCACGTCGCCGCGGCCTGCCCGCCGGAGGAGACCGTGCTCGCCGTCTATCCCGAGCAGGGCCAGCTCGTCGTCGCCATTTGCGAAAACAGCCGCCTCGCCTGGACTCACGTCCTCCCGGCGCTCGATGCCGAATCGCTCCGCGACGCTCTCCCGCAAATGCTCCTCGGCGCGGAAATGGAAGGCGTCCCCACGGCCCTCTCCCGCGTGCACCTCGCCGAGGAATGTGCGCCGCTCGCCGACGTGCTCCACGAGTTTTTCCAACTCCCGGTCGAGCTGGTCACTTTCGACGGCCAGCTTCCCGAGCCCGCCTTCAATCTCGTGCCTTCCTCGTGGCAGGCCGATGTGCAGCGCGGAGCCCGCGCCGTGCAGTGGCGGCACCGGCTCATCGGGGCCGCAGTGCTGTACGTGCTCGCGATCCTCGCGGCCTTCGCTTACCTCGCCTGGTTGAAAGCGGAGGCGCGCAAGATCACCACGCAGTACGCCGCCGCCCAACCGGTCCTGAAATTCGTTCAGGGTGAGCAAACCCGCTGGCGAACGCTCGCCCCCGCTGTCGATCCCAGCCGCTACGCCGTCGAGCTGCTCTACCAGGCCAGCAAAAACCTGCCCAACGACGGCATCCGCATCACCGAGTTTGACCTCCAGGCGACCCAGTGGCGCGTCGTCGGCGAAGCGCCCACCGCAAACCTGGCCATCGACTATGTCTCGAAACTGAAAGAGGAGAAGGAACTCGGCGCATTCGTGATCGACGCCAAGCCGCCGACCCTTCTCCCCAACGAACACGCCCAGTTCACCATCTACGGCAAGCTATGAGCGCGCAGTTGTCAGGCAGGGAAAAGAATCTGTCGATCATCGTCGGCGCGGTCGTCTTCCTCTTCGTCACCTTTTTCGTCGTCGATTATTTCCTCAAAAACAAAGCCCGCCTCAACGCCGACCTCACCGCAAAAGGCCGCCAGCTCAAAACCATGCAGACCCTGAGCGCCGAAAAGGCGCTCTGGGAGCAGCGTGTCGCCTGGCTCAGCGACAAGCAGCCGAAGATGACCAACCCGGACAGCGCCGGCGTGCAACTGCTCGACCAGGTCAAAGAACTCGCGAAAAAGCACACCGTGTTACTGGACAACCCGGTCATCCGCCCGCCCACGAAAAAGCCCGATTACACCGCCATCGGCGTCGAGATCGACACCAAGAGTTCGTGGAAGGCGATCATCTCCTTTCTCGGCGAATTGCAGACGCCCGAGCAGTTCATCGTCCTGGATACCGCGAATCTGAAGATCGACGCGACCGACCCCACTCAGATGCGCGGCAAATTCAAAATCGCCCGCTGGTACGCCCCGAAGTAGGCGCGGCCGTTAGTGCGGCGCGAACTTGACCCAGCCCACGGCGTGGCTGAGCCAGACGACGGTGAAGGCCACGCCGGCGGTGACTGGGAGGGTGAAAATCCACGCCCAGACAATGCGTTCGATGAGCCCGAGCTTGAGCGCGCTGAAACGTTTGGCGCAGCCGACGCCCATGATGCTGGTGGTGATGGCGTGCGTCGTGGAAACCGGCATGCCGAGGGAGCCGGTGACGGCGAGGACCGTGGCCGCGGTGGTCTCGGCGGCAAAGCCATGCACGGGCTGCAGTTTGACCATTTTGTGGCCGAGAGTGCGAATGATTCTCCAACCGCCCGCGGCGGTGCCCGCGGCCATGGTCAGCGCGCAGGTGACGACAACCCACGCAGGCACGCCCTGGCTTTTCACATCGACCGGCGCGGGCATGTAGCCAAACTGGAGCCCTGTCGGGAGCCACGCCATGAGATGATCGCCGATGCTGAGATACGCGGGGTCCGTGCCGGGCTGGGTGATGAGCCAACTGGCCCAGCCGGGGATTTGGGCAAAGTGGCCGTTCGTGGTCGCGGCGACGAGGGCGAGGGTAATGATGCCCATGCACTTGGTGGCGTCGTTCATCCCGTGGCTGAAACCCATGTAGGCGGAGCTAACGAGTTGAAGACGGCCAAAGACGCGGTTCACGGTGACAGGCCGCCACTTGCGCAGCAGCAGGTAAAGCAGCGCCATCACGACGAGACCCGCGGAGAAACCGGCGATGGGCGAGATGATCATGGGGAGGATCACTTTGTAATAGACGCCGGCTTTCTCGGTCTTCGGCTTTTCGACGACGAGCGCGGCGCGGCCCGAGAAGACGACGGCTTGCACGGGCTTGCCGTCGAGCTGCACCTGATGCGAACCGTTGACGCGCAGCCGCTCGCCGAGCGCGTCGGTGAGACCGGCCGGAGCCGGCGCGAGCAGCCGGCTTTTTTTCTGCTGGATGTCGATGAATTTGACCGCGCTCCAGACACTCAGGGGCTGGCCGTCCCTGGCCTTGAGGGGTGTGACGGCATTGATGCAGACCGCCGCACCGACGGCCGCACCGATGAGACTGCCGATGAGCGCGTGGCTGGAGCTGCTCGGCAGGCCGTACCACCAGGTGAGCAGATTCCAGAAGATCGCCGCGCCGAGCGCGCAGATGAGGACGCCCTGGGTGATGAACTCCTGCTCCACGAGTCCGGACGAGATCGTCTTCGCCACGGCGAGGCCGAAGAACGCGCCGAAAAGATTCGTCACCGCCGCCAGCATGATGGCTTGGCGCGGGGTCAGGACTTTCGTGCCGACCACGGTGGCGATGGCATTGGCGGTGTCATGAAAACCGTTGGTGTAGGTGAAGACCAGCGCGACGAAGACGACGGTGAAAACGAGCAGCAGTTCCATGCGGTCAGGAATTCTTCAGGAGGACGTGGGAGACGATGTTCCCGGCATCGCGGCAGCGATCGATGGCCTTTTCGATGAGATCGTAGAGGTCCTTTAAAATCACCGCCTTGAGGGCCGGAAAGCCCGGCTGGTAAAGGCCGCGCATCGCTTCGAGCAGAAGATCGTCGGCCGCGGATTCGACGGCCTGAAGGTCGCGCTGGATGGTGCGGATCTCGCTGAAATTGGCGACCCGCAAAGCTTTGACGAGTGCGAGCACGCCGGTAACGGATTTTTCCAAAAGAACGGCCTGCCGGGCGAAGTCGATGTCGGCAATTTTCTCCGCGACCAGCGCGTAACGCTCGGCGAATTTCTCGATGGTCTTGGGGATTTTGTAGAGCTGCTCGGCCAGCTCTTCTATATCCTCGCGCTCGATCGGCGTGACGAAGGTGGTGATGAGCATCTCCTCGAGCTGATTGGTGATCTCCTTGTCCCGCCGGCGGGCTTCGGCGAATTCGGACAGTGAGGACGGCACGCCACGGTCATTGAGCATGTGCCGGAAAGCGGCCACCGAGTTCATACATTCCTGGGCGCTCGCTTCGAGCAGGCCGAAGAACTCACCTTCCCGACCGAGGAGACGTTGAAACGAAATCATGCGCGTCGTCCGGGGAGCGGATCAGGAATTTTTCAGGACGATGTGGGTGACGACGTTGCCCGTGTCGCGGCAGCGGTCGATGACCTTTTCGAGCAGCTCGAAGAGATCCTTGAGGGCGATCACCTTCGTGGCGTCGTGCCGCCCGGAGTAAAGATCGCCGAGGAGCTCGAGAATGAACTTGTCGGCATCGCCCTCGATTTTCTGTAGCCGGCGGTTCAGTTCCTTGGCCTCATCGAGCTGGCCGCTGCCAAGGTTGCGCAGGAGTTTCACCATCGCCACGACTTCGATCGTCGCCTCATCGAGCAGCGAGGTATGCTTGGAAAAATCCACGTCCCGGACCAGCGGCAGGCTGATCATGAACCGCTCGGCGAATTTCTCCACGGTCTTCGGGATGCGGTAAAGCGCGGCGCTGAGCACTTCGATGTCCTCGCGCTCGAGCTGCGTGACAAAGGTGCTGACCAGTTCGCGGCTGATCTCCTCGGTGATCTTTTTGTCCCGCGCTTTGGCCTCGTGGAATTGTGCAATGGGTGGTGCTTCCGCAGGCGAGGAAAGGATGCGGTTCAGGGAGCGGACGCTGTTGCGCGCAGCTTCCGCGGAGGCTTCGAGCAGGTTGAAAAACTTGTCGTCTTTGCCAAAGAGTTTTTGGAGCGAGATCATAGGTCGGGGGCAGAGAATGGGAGCGCGGTTGTCACCGGTTTCTCACACAACCGCAACCTCGATTATGGCGAAAACGTCACTCTTTTGTCACATTGCCGTCACTCAATCTCCACATCCCTCGCGCATATGACTCGTCTCCGCATGTCCCACTACGAAACCTCCCTCCAGCACGATCTCACCCGGCTGCATACCAAGCTCACGGAAATGGCGGGCCGCACCGAGCTGAGCTTGCGCGACGGGATCGCCGCGCTGATGGCCGGGGACCGCCAGGTCGCCTACTCGATCATTCTGCGCGACACCTTTATCGACGCGCTCGACCGGGAGATTGACCGTCTTTGCCTCGAATTCATCATCCGTCACCAGCCGGTGGGGCTGCACCTGCGCTTTGCCGCGGCGGCGATGAAGATCAATCTCGAACTCGAACGCGTGGGCGACTACGCGAAGAGCATCGCCCGCCAGTCGCTCAAGCTCAGCCGGCTCGGCGCGCCGCTCGCGCCGGCGAGCTTCCGCGGAATCGCGGAGCGGGTCATCCCGCTGGTCCAGGAGGCGGTGGAAGCCTTTGGCGCGCACGACGCGGATCGGGCGCGGCGCATGATCGGAGCGGCGGAGGCGGCAGAACAAATGCGTTCGCAGATCAGCGAGGAGCTTTTCGCCGCGCGGCAAGCGGGCACGATTCCGCTCGAGGCCTACGATCCGCTGATCAACATCGCGCGCCGTTTCGAGCGGGCTGCGGACCAGGCAAAAAATATCGGGCAGGAGACGATCTACATGGTCACCGGCGAGTACGCGAAGCACGAGCGGGGCACGGTGCTGAGGGTGCTTTTCATCGATGGCGCCAATGCCGGCGGCAGCCAAATGGCCGAAGCCATCGGCCAGTCGCTGGGCGATTCGCGGTTTATTTTCAGCAGCGCGGGGCTGGAGCCAAAAGCCCTCGATCGCGGCCTGGTCGAGTTTATGTCCGCTCACGGCATCGACCTCTCCCGAGCGAAAACCCGCAGCGTCGAGCAGGTGCCCAATCTCGAACACTACCAGGTTTTCATCGCGCTCACCCCGGCCGCCCGCCGGGCCTTTCCCCCGACTCATGCCAAGACGGTGAATCTCGAGTGGATTCTGCCCGATCCCGCCGCCGGCGAGCGGCTCGGCACCGCCGCGGCCTACGAGGAAACATGGAATTTTCTGCGCATGCACATCACCGACCTCGTGCAGGCCCTCCTCGGCGAACAGGCCCGGACGGCGCATTGAGCGCTCCCCTTTTTCACTCAACCCACAAACCACCGACCCACACACCATGAAACCATCCATCCTCCAAACCGGCGCGCTCGCCTGCGCCGCCGTCTTCGCCTTTTCCGGCTGCGGTAAAAAATCCGCCGACTCCGGCGGCGAGAAAAAGAAAACGGTCGAGATTCGCGCCAAAGGCTCGGACACCATGATCCAGCTCGCGACGGCCTGGGCTGAAGACTACCGCAAAGTGGCTCCGAACGTAATGGTCAACGCCAACGGCGGCGGCTCCGGCACCGGAATCGCCGCGCTGCAAAACGGCACCACCGACCTTTGCAATGCCTCGCGCGAAATCAAACCCGAGGAGCGCGCCAAGGTGAAGGAAGTCACCGGCAAGGACGTGCAGGAATTCGTGGTCGCCTACGATGCCCTTGCAGTTTATACGAATCCCTCCAATCCGGTGACCGAAATGTCCATCGAGGAGCTGCGCGAAATCTGGGCCGAAGGCGGCACCATCACCACCTGGGAGGCGATCAATCCGGCGATGACCGGGAAGATCACGCTCTTTGGCCGGCAGAATAACTCGGGCACTTACGATTACTTCCGCGAGCATGTCTGCGGCAAAACGGAGGATAAAAAGCAGCGCGAATTTCGCGGCGGGATCAGTGAGATGAACGGCTCGGCGGAAGTCGTCGAAAATGTCGCCAAGACCACGACCGGCCTCGGTTACAGCGGCATGGGCTACAAGACGCCGAAAGTGAACTGGATGAAAATTTCCAACAAAAAAGGCGAGCCCGCAGTCGAGCCGGGGGTCGAAGCGGCGCGCAGCGGCAGCTACCCGATTTCGCGCAAGCTCTATATCTATACGGCCGGCGAACCGACGGGCGAAATGAAGGCTTTTATCGACTGGATCCTCTCCGATGAGGGGCAGAAGATCGTCGCGAAGGAAGGTTTCGTCCCGCTCAAGTAGCCTGCGCCCACTGACCGCATGAGCCGCCGCCCCGCCGGTGATCGTCCCGACGGGGCGGCCCCTTCCGCCCAAGCTTCCTCCATGCCCGCGCCAGCCACTCCTCGCCGGAAAAGATTTCGCCTGCTCGACGCGCTGGAGACGCCGATTGAATGGACCATCCGCGCCTGCGGTTGGAGTTCCATCGTCTGCATCGCCGCGATCTTCCTTTTCATCTTCAAGGAAGCCGCGCCGGAAGTGCCGAAGCTGGACTGGGTGCAGTTCTTCACCAACTCCCGCTGGATCCCCAATCCGGCCCCCGGCAACGAACCGAGCTTTGGCGCGCTCGCACTGATCGTCGGGACGTTTTCAGTTACCGCGATCGCGCTGCTCATCGCTGTGCCCGTAGGCCTCGGCGCGGCGGTCTATATCTCGGAATTTGCGCAGGGCAAAGTGAAGGAGACACTCAAGATCGTCATCGAATTGCTCGCTGCGATCCCCTCGATTGTCTGGGGTTTCATCGGGTTGATGATGCTCGGCCCGGTCGTCAAAGCCACCTTCTCCGCGCCGCCCGGTAGTGCCTGGGCGCACATCATGCAGACGCTGCACCTCGCCAGCGGGGATGCCGGCGCGGCGCAGGGCACGAACCTGCTCACCGGCGGCATCATCCTCGCGCTGATGAGCGTGCCGGTGATCGTCTCGCTCTCCGAAGACGCGCTCCGCGCTGTGCCCGACAGCTTTCGCGAAGCCGCGCTCGCCCTCGGCGCCAACCCGTGGGAAACCGTGCGGCGCGTCCTTTTCCCCGCCGCGCGCAATGGTCTCCTCGCCGCCTGCATGCTCGGCATGGGCCGCGCCGTCGGCGAAACGATGGCCGTGCTCCTGGCCACCGGCCATAACAACCGCATCCCGGCCGCGCTGACCGATCCCGTTCGCACGATGACCGCAACCATCGCCGCAGAAATGGGCGAAACTGTTCACGGCGACTCACATTACCGGGTGCTCTTCATCCTCGGCATCGTGCTTTTCATCATCACCTGCTCGATCAATGTCGCCGCCGATCTCATCATCAAGGGCGTGAAAAAGGCGAACCAGGCATGACCGGGCCGGACGTTTCTCCAGTCGTGGAAAATCCTTTTGCGGCCAGCGACTTCGAGCGCCGCAAAGCGCGGGCGGTCGTGCGCAACAAATGGCTCGTCTTCGGCTGCTGCGCCATTCTCATCCTGCCGCTGGTCCTCATTTTGACGGATATTTTCGTCAAAGCCGCACCGGTTCTTTCGCTCGACTACCTGTGGGAAAACCCAGTCAACAAAGGCAAGGACGGCGGCCTGTGGGCGCCGCTCGCCGGCACCTTCGCGCTGGTCATCGGCTCACTCGTCATCGTCACGCCCATCGGCATTTGCGCCGCGATCTACCTCAATGAGTATGCCAAAGACGGCTGGATGAACCGCATCATCGGCATCACCGTCACGAGTCTTGCCGGCGTCCCGAGCATCGTCCATGCGCTCTTTGGTCTCGGCGCCTTCGTGCTCGTCCTGCTCCCTGGCATCAACTCGATTTTTGCCGATCCCAACGACCCGGAAACGCTCTGGCAGGCCGGCCTGCTCACCGCTTCGCTGACTGTCGCGGTGATGAATCTCCCTGTCGTCATCACCAGCACCCGCGAGGCGCTTGGAGCCGTGCCCATGACCTTCCGTGAAGCCTGCTGGAACGTCGGCGCGACTCGCTGGCAGACCATCCGTACCATCGTCCTGCCCAATTCCCTCAGCGGCATCCTCACCGGCGTCATCCTCGTCGTCTCACGCTCCGCCGGTGAAACCGCGCCCATCCTTTTTACCGGTGCCACATTCTTCAAATTCGTCGCCAATGAAGGCTGGGACAAAGTCTTCCCCTACAATCTCCGCGAGCCGTTCATGGCCATGTCGATGCACCTGAACATCATCTCGAACCAAATCTCGCAGATGCCCGAGAAGATGAAATTTGGCGCCGCGGCCGTTCTCATCCTGCTCATTCTCCTCATCAATAGCTTCTCCATCACCCTGCGCGTCTGGCTCCGTGGCCGCAAAAAGTGGTAACGCCATGAACGCCCCTGTCGCACGCAAGATCGAGGTTTCGGACCTCCGCACCTGGTACGGAAAAAAGGCCGTCCATCACGGCATCTCCTTTCACGTCGAACCGAATGAAATCTTCGGCATCATCGGCCCCGCGCAATCCGGCAAAACCACCCTGCTTCGCGCGATCAACCGCACCTTCGAATTTACCGCCGGCGCCCGCATGACCGGCACCATCGCCATCGATGGCGAGGACGTGCAGCGGGTGCGCGACGTCTATGGCCTGCGCCGCAAGATCGGCATGGTCGCGCCCCTGCCCGTTGGCCTGCCGCTTTCGATTTACGACAACGTGGCTTTTGCCCCGCGCACCGCGGGCTTGAATGACCGGTCGTTTCTCGATGGGCATGTCGAGAAATGCCTGCGCCAGGCGGCGCTTTGGGACGAGGTCAAAGACCGGCTCAATTCTCTCGGGACCAAACTCTCCGGCGGCCAGCAGCAGCGCCTGACCATCGCCCGTGCCCTTTCCCACGAGCCGGAGATTTTGTGCCTCGATGAATTCAGCATCGCCATCGATCCCGTGACCACCATGCGCATCGAGGACGTGCTCAAGGAATTGCGTAAAGAGATGACCATCATCCTCGTGACCAATCTGACCCAGCAGGCGCGCCGGCTCGCCGATCGCACGATGTTCCTCTGGAATGGCGAAGTCATCGAACTCGATCGCAGCGACGTGATCTTCTCCGAGCAGACGAAGGACCGGCGAACCTACGACTACGTGAACGGAATTTTCGGATGACCGCGACCCCTGCCGCCTACAGCCTCACCGCCCGCGACCTCTGCCTGTGGTATGCCAAATTTCAGGCGCTGAAAAACGTTACCGTCGAGATCAAGGACGGGCTTATCACCTCGCTCATCGGCCCGAGCGGTTGCGGCAAAACCACGCTCCTGCGTTGCTTCAACCGCGTCAACGAACGCTACGGCTACGTCACCACCACCGGCGAAATCAAAATCCTCGGCAAGAACATCTACGACCCCGACGTCTCCCTCATCAAACTGCGCAAGCGCGTCGGCATGGTTTTCCAGCGGCCCAATCCCCTGCCCCTTTCGATCTACGAAAACATCGTCTTTGGCCTCCGCATCCACCACGAAAAGCATGAGCTGAAGCGCGCCGCCCTCGATCAGGCGGTCGAGGAGGCGCTCACCGAAACCGGCCTCTGGTCCGATGTCAAAGACCGGCTCAGCGCGCGCGCCACCAGCCTCCAGCTCGAGCAGCAGCAAAAGCTCTGCATCGCCCGCCTACTCCCGCTCAAGCCGCAGATCATCCTCATGGACGAGCCGTGCAGCGCGCTCGATGTGGAAGGCACGCGCGCCATCGAGGAACTGATGTTTGGCCTGCGCGGCAAATACACCATCCTCATTGTCACCCACAATATGGCCCAGGCTCGCCGCGCCAGCGACGAAGCCATCTTCATGCTCATGGGCGAACTCATCGAGCACCGCCGCACCGAAGACCTCTTCCTCCACCCGGACAACGCCAAGACCGCCGACTACATCGAAGGCCGCTACGGGTAGGCGCGTCTTTCCGGGAGGGAAATGCTCCCGCATGTCCCCATGCCCGTGGCGAGCCGGAACGTCCGCCGTGCGTCCCACTCCTCACGCCGGAAGTTTGGGACGCGCAGGAGCGCATCCCTCCGCGCTGGGACCTCCAAAGCCACGCGCGCCCGAGAATTTATCCTCGCGGTGGGCGCGGTGCATGGGCAGTCTGCGAGGAGTCACGCACGCATCATGGCAATGAGCGAAACTCCTCCCGAATCGGAACCGGCCTGCCGCGTTTGTGGCGGGGTTCTGCTGGAGAGTGCCAGCGGCGTGTGTGTGCGGTGTTCGTCGATTGGCGGGGCGCAGGGTATCGATCCCGCCAACGAATCGACGGCGATCATGCCGCCGCGAGATGCGTCGGCGGCGCCCGAGGCGAAGTGCGTGCGTTGCGGCTCGACCGTCGTCGTCAGCGAGTTGTCTGCGGATAGCTGGTGCGAGCGGTGCCGGTCGGAGGCGCCCACAGCGGGGCCAGAAACCGCCTTCACCCCACCAGCCGAGCTTCCCGGCTACCGCATGCTCCGGCGGTTGGGCAGCGGCGGCATGGGCGTCATCTGGCTGGCCGAACAGCGCGCGACCAAACAGACCGTCGCCATCAAGTTCTGCCGCGAGGATCGTTTCTCCCGCGACGCCAGCTCCACGGCCCTCCGCCGGTTCGAGCGGGAGATGGAGCTGGCCGCCCGCCTCAGCCACCCCCACATCGCCCGCATCTTCGGCGGCGGCGACATCGAGGGGATCCCCTACTGCGTGATCGAATATGTCGAGGGTCTCGACCTCGCGGAATATGTCTGCACTCACCGCCTCGATCGCGAAGCTGTGGTCGCCCTGATGGTCAAGGTCGCGGAAGCCGTGCAGCACGCCCACCAGAACGGCATCATCCACCGCGATCTCAAGCCCTCGAACATCCTGGTGAACAAGACCGGCGAGCCGAAGATCCTCGACTTCGGCCTGGCCAAAGCGCTCGAGCCCTCCGAGGGAGTCACGCTGGAGCTGTCGCTGCCCGGCCAACTGCTCGGCACCCCGCGCTACATGGCCCCCGAGCAGGTCCGCGGCACCGCCGTCGGCACCCGCACCGACGTCTATGCGCTCGGCGTGATCCTCTGCGAACTGCTCACCGGTGAACACCCGCACGAAAGCACCGGTTCGCGCGAAGCTTTCCTCCACCGCATCGCCACCGACGAGCCGCGCCGCCCGCGCACCCTCTGCCGCGATCTCGACGGCGAGCTGGAAATGCTCCTCCTCAAGACGCTAAGCAAAAATCCCGACGACCGCTACCGCACCGCCGGCGGACTCGCCGACGACCTCGGCCGCTGGCTGCGCGACGAATCGCTCACTGCCGGCCGCGCCACCTCGCTCTACTTTGCCCGCAAGTGGGTGCGGCGGCACCGGGCACCCGCCGCGACCGTTTTACTCGTGGCCGGCGTAGTCGGCGGTCTCGGGTGGTATGCCTGGCAGCAAAGAAGCCGCGCCGAGGCCGCGGAAAAAGAGTCGCAACGCGCTTGGGCGATGTTTGCCAATCAACCGGGAGCGGACTCCTCGGCGCTCGTGGGTAGTAATGTTTATGAGGTGGCGTTGCGCCCGCGGACGCAGTTCCCGGCCCACACGCCCGCGCCAGTCAGCAACACGCCGAAGCGGATGCCTCCCCGCATGACGCCCTCCGAGCGTCCGGTCCCCGTCCAGCCGCGCGTCGCGCAGAGCGTGCCGCCGCCAGCTTCCCCACTGCCTCCCGAGGCTTCACTGCTCCCAACCACCGACTGGTCCGCGCTCGTCACGTCGGGCGACGACTCCCTGCGCCGCCGCCGCACCGACGACGCCATCGACGCCTACGCCTCGGCGCTGGAGGTCGCGCATGAAAATCCGAAGATCGCGCCACTCGCGGATTATGGCCGCGTTTGCCTGAGCCTCAGCAGCCTCCAACTGCAAAATGGCTCCCCTGCCGAAGCTCGCCGCACCCTCATCGAAGGCCGGAAATTCCTGATCGCGAAAAAGAGCCCGGCCAGCACCATCGAGCAGGTGGAGAATGTGCTGCGCAAAATCCCCAGGGAGGACACCGCTCCACCGATTGCCGCGACCCGCCCCGCCGAAGCCAGCCCTGCCGAGATGAAGCTCCTGGGTGACAAGGTGCGCGAGTCCGATCCCGCCGCCGCTTTCAAATGGTACTCCACCGCCGCCGCGAAGAATTACGCCCCCGCCCAGACCCAACTCGGGCTCATGCTCGCGAACGGGGCGGGCATCGCCCAGCCTGATCTCGCCAAAGCTGTGCAGTCCTTCCGGGCCGCCGCCAACCAGGGCGACGCCGCCGGAAAATTCGCGCTCGGCGAATGTTTCCTCCTCGGTCTGGGCGTCGCCAAGGACGAGGCGCGTGCCGTCGCCTTGCTGCGGGAAGCCGCGGACGCCGGCAACGCGCGAGCCATGAACCGCCTCGGCGATTGCGCCACCCGCGGCCTCGGGATGAAGCCGGATCACGCGGAAGCGTTCCGCCTATTCTCCCAGGCCGCCGGGCTCGGCAATCTCCAGGCTCTGGGCAATCTCGGCGTCCTCTACATGACCGGCCGGGGCGTACCGGCGACCGATCTGAAAAAAGGCGCCGAGCTTTTTGCCGAAGGCGCACGCGCCGGCGACGCCACCTCCATGTTCAATTACGCGCGTTGCCTGGAAGAAGGCATCGGCGTGGCCAAAAACCCGCTCCAGGCCAAGGACTGGTACCGTCAGGCCGCCACGGCCGGCGACAAGCGGGCCATCGACTGGTGCCAAAAGCACAGCGTCCCGTTCACGCCTCGCTGAGGACGCTGCACCGCGCTTTACCCACCGCCCACGATGCCATCGAGTGAACCTCCTCCTGAATCGGAACCAGCCTGCCGCCTTTGCGGAGGAGTTCTGCTGGAGAGCAGCGGCGGCGTGTGTGTGCGGTGCTCGTCGATAGGCGAGGGGCCGGGTGTCAATCCCGGCTACGAACCGACGGAGATCATGACTCAGCGGGATGAGCGGTCTGCGTCCGGGGCGAAGTGCGTGCGGTGCGGTGTGACTATGATCACGGCGCGTGCGGATGGATGGTGCGAGCCGTGTCTGGCGCAGGCGGCGGTGGTGCCGCCCGCACCGGAACTTCCATCCATCCCACCGGTCCAGATTCCCGGTTACCGGATGCTCCGGCCCTTGGGGCGTGGCGGCATGGGTGTGGTCTGGCTGGCGGAGCAGCGCGCGACCAAACAAACCGTCGCCATCAAGTTCTGCCGGGAGGATCGTTTCTCATACGGCTCCGATTCATCTGCCCTCCGGCGCTTTGCGTGGGAGATGGAGGTGGCCGCCCGCCTTAGCCATCCGCACATCGCCCGCGTCTTCGGCGGCGGCGACATCGCCGGGTTGCCGTACTGCGTGATGGAATATGTCGAGGGTGCCGATCTCGCCGAACATACCCGCAGTCGCCGACTCGACCGGAAGGCCGTGGTGGCACTCATGGCCCAAGTCGCGGAGGCCGTGCAGCACGCGCACCAGAACGGAATCATCCACCGCGATCTCAAGCCCTCTGGCCTGCCCCCGGTTTTTGATCCACTCGCTATGAGAGTTGTGGTTGGTTTTCGGGGTTTGGGTTGGTGGTGATGTGGTTGCTGGGAAGGGCGCAGCCTTGGGGCTGCCGGAGCGTAGCGGAGGCAGCCCCAAGGCTGCGCTGCGCGAACTCCACCGGCGTCTGGTAGTCGAGCGACGAGTG
>JBBQCM010000080.1:0-31298 GCA_038318725.1 Chthoniobacterales bacterium | reverse complement strand
TGACCCGGCTGCGCGGACGCGCTCCGCGCGGAGTCCGCGGTCCCGCCAGCGCGCCGTGCGGCCACTGGCAGACCACGACGATGATCGCCTCCATTCGCCTTGATGGCCGCACCGCCGCCATGATCATCCCCGGAGCTACCGGATTTGCGCACCCGCATCCTGAGCACCTATGACGAAGGCCACCGCACGCGGGAGGAGGTGGCGCGGCGCTACCGGGGTTCCTTGGGCATGGTCAAAAAGCTCCTTCAGCAGCGGCGCCGGACCGGCGACATCGCGGCACGCCACCACCGCTCCGGGCGCAAGCCGCGGATCGTCGCCACCCACCAGCACCGGATGCGCGCCCTGCTCGGCCAGCAGCCCGCTCTGACGCTGGCCGAACTGCGGGAGGCGGCCGGCCTGGACGGCACCCTGCCCGCCATCCACTACGTGCTCGTGAAGATGGAACTTTCATATAAAAAAAGACCCTCCGGGCCAGCGAGCAAGACCAGTCGGACAGCGCCCGCGCGCGCCGGCAGTGGCGGCGGCGGCAGGGCGTCCTCGACCCGGCGCGGCTCGTCTTTCTCGATGAAAGCGGCGCGAAAACGAACATGACTCGGCGGCGCGGGCGCGCCCCACGCGGCGTCCGCGGCCACGCCAGCGCGCCGTGCGGCCACTGGCAGACCAACCACCATGATCTCCTCCATCCGCGTGGATGGCACGACCGCTGCCATGACCATCCCGGGTGCCACCGACACCGAAGTCTTTCGCGCCTCTGTGCGGCGCGTCCTCGGCCCCAGCCTGCGCCCCGGCGACCTCGTCATCATGGACCACCTCGCCCCACACAAAAGCGACCCCACCCTCGCACTCATCGCCAAAGCCGGTGCCCAAGTCCTCTTCCTGCCCGCCTCCTCCCCGGACTTTAACCCGACCGAAAAGATGTGGAGCAAAGTCAAAACCAGCCTGCGCCGTGCCCAGGCCCGCAGCCCCGCCGAATTGATCCCCGCCATCGCCGCCGCCCTGGCCGCCGTGACGCCCAAAGACGCCCTCGGCTGGTTCGCCTCCTGTGGCTATAGTTTTATTTAATCCGCTCTAAGTCCGGGTTCGCAGCCGCGCAGAGCAGCGATGCGTCGGTAGCCGTTTACTACAATTGGAGTCGCTATCTTTAAGAACTCATCATACATCGTGGGTTCTTTTCGTGGCCGCCCAAAAAGCTGATCTAAAAAGCTCATAGTTCAGCCGGCAGGGTCAGTCTGTGAGACTATTCTCCTCGTGCCCAAGCTGGGCTCTCGGGCGCTCGGGCGCGCTGGGGCGGAAGCAGCGCAGTAAGTCCAAAAGTTGGCAGCAAAGTTGTCGCGAGTCGGGTGGGGTCAACTAACGGGCGGCCGGCGGCTTTTGTCGAGCCGCCATTGGTCCCCGGCCATTGGCCACAGCGAACCCGGCGGCCAGCGGGCGGCGACCGGGGCGAACACGATTTTTCCACCTGAAAAAGCAACTGACGCAAAAGTGCAAGGACGATGCGGAGTTGGGCGCGTTTTTCGACGGTGTGAAGGCCCGTGGGCGGGAACTGCTGGCAGCGCGCAAGCAACCGGCAGCGTGAGTTTTTAGCGCATCGCGCGGGCGGCGCAGCGCGACCTCGATGAAAGCTGGTGTTACATCGGATCATTCGACATGCGGGCGGCCGATCGCTGGCTCGAAGCGGTGGAGCAGCGCTTCCGGCTACTCGCGAGGCAGCCGCACGCCGGTCGGGCCCGCCCCGACCTCGCGCCTAGACTGCGCTTCCTGCCCGTCGGCAACCACCTCATTTTCCACCGGCCAATCGGGGATGGCGTGGAGATTGTACGCGTGATCCACGGCGCACGAAACTACGGGCCGGAGCTTTTCTAAGGCT
Organism: Chthoniobacterales bacterium; assembly: GCA_038318725.1. Taxonomy (GTDB): domain Bacteria; phylum Verrucomicrobiota; class Verrucomicrobiia; order Chthoniobacterales; family Chthoniobacteraceae; genus Chthoniobacter. The sequence goes on along the minus strand of JBBQCM010000080.1, from coordinate 29,431 downwards.
GCGCGCAGGCTAGGGCGATCACTTTCGCCCCGCGAAAAAGCGGGCGGCAAGCCCACTGAGCGGGAGGGCGAGCACGGGGACAGCGGAGGCGGCGAGGAGCATCGCGGAGAGGACGGCGGTCTGGCCGTAGTGGGCGAGATTGTGGAGGCGGGCGAAGACGGGGGTGAGGCCGACGGGCGCAAGCAGCGCGGCGGCGGTGACATCGAACCAGGCCCAGCAGAACAGCAGGCCGGCGGCGAGCCAGCGGCAGCGCGTGTCGAGCCGCCAGAGGACGGCGCGCGCACCGGCCAGGCGGGCCAGGTGCAGGGCGGGTGAGCGGCGCGCGGCGTCGAGCAGCCAGCGGAGCGGGACGGCCAGCGGGAGGAGCAAAAGGGTGAGCGCGAGGAGCAGCGGGAGCGGGGTGTCGTAGGCGGTGCGGAGGGGCGGAAGCTGGAAGGCGGTGAGGATGAAAAGCGCGAGGAGCATCGCGCCGAGGAGGCCGGGGAGGCAGAGGGCGAGCGCGAGGCCGCGGCGGCGCGCGATCCACGCGGCGATGGGCCACGCGCAGAGCGCCGCGCCGAGGGCGAAGGCGGTGGAGGCGGCGAGTTCGCGGGTGAGGACGAAATTTTCCGCGATGGAGCAGAGGCCGGCGGAGGCCGGCGCGGCGATGAGGAGCAGGGGCAGGGCGCTGGCCCCCAACGCGGCGAGCGCGAGATACGCGCCCAAGGCGACGCTCGTGCGCGGCGCGGGCGCGGGCGTTGCCGCGGGCTGGGCTCCCGCCATGTCCGCCCGCCAAAGCAGTGCGGCTAGCGCGAGCGCCTCGATGCCGAGCGGAAGCGCGGCGAGGCGCAGTGATTCACGCAGTGCGAGCCCGCCGGCTTGCGCGTCGAAGAGCGCGACGGTCCACGTTTTCAAACTCCACAGCGACGCCAGCTCGAAGTCGGTGAACGCGAGCAGAAAGACGATGCCGCCCGCGACCACCGGCGTGCGGCCCGCGCCGCGCAGGCGGAAAATCCATCGCCGCCAGCGCGGCCCCGCGAGGAGCGCGTGGCAGTGCGCCGCTTCCGCGGAAAGCGCCGGCGGGACGAAGTGCGCGATGACGGCGGCGACGGGCGTGAGCTTCAGCGCAAGCACGACGGCGTAGAGCGCGGCGATGCCGCCCGGCACCGCCAACAGCCGCAGCGCGACGTGCGAATACGCGTAGCTGACGAGCAGCGCGGGCGTGAGCAGCGGCGCGAGCAGCAGCGCCCACGCGAGGGTGCGGCGGCGTCCGTGCGTGTGCGCGAGCAGGCGGGCGAGCGGCTGCGCGAGCGCGACGGCGAAGCCGGCGATGGCGAGAGCGCGCGCGGCGGATTCGGCGGTTTGGTGCGCGAGGGTCACCGCACTTCCTCGGCTTTCAACCACGAGAGACATTCGTTGCGCGCGGGCAGCAGGCCGGTCAGAGGGACGCCGAGCTGCGCTGGTGCTTGCAACTCGCGAACTTCGGCTGGTACTTGATCCGCGAGCACCGGGCCGAGTGGGATCTGGCGGGATTTCGAGCGGGCGAGGGCGAGTTCGGTTTCGGCGGAGAGGAGAAAATCGACGAGCCTCCGGGCGTCGTTTTCACGGCGGGTTCCGCGGATGATGGCGACGGTATTCGGGATGCAGATGGTCGCGCCGTCGTCGAGTCGTACGGGAACCATGTAAACCGGCTTGCCGGCGTCTTTGGCTTCAAAAAAGTCGTCAGAGTCGGTGAAACCGAAGTCGCACGCGCCCTCGGCGACGGCGTCTTTTACGGCGGCGTTGCCGTTGAGTTCGCGGGCGCCGTGAGCGCGCCAGTGGCGGTGCCAGGCGATGGTGTCGTCGCGGCCCATGGTCTGCCAGAGTACGGCGTAGTGTGTGAGCGTGGTGCCGTAGAGCGGTTTGGCGATTGCCCAGCGCGACAAATCCGGCGCACGGATGCGGCGCTGCTTCAGCCCTTGATCTGTAGTCCAATCGAGTTTCGCGGTATTGGTGATCTCCACTCGCAAACGCGCGGCGAAGCCTGTCCAGTTTCCGTCGGCGTCTTTGAAATTGGCGGGGATGCGTTCCCAGCCAGAACCACGATACGGCGCGAGAATGCCTTTTTCCTGCAAGTCGAGGGTGCCGAGGAGTTCGTTGTTCCAAAAGACGTCGCAGCGCGGCGCGTCTTTTTCGCGGACGAGGAGTTCGGTGAGGCCGAGGGATTTGGTGGCTTCGGTGTCGAAGCGCGTGGCGACGGCGATGCCGGTCTGCTTCGTGAACTCGCGGAGGATGGAGTCGGCGTAGATAGAGTCGTGGGCGCAATAGACGACGAGGCGCGGCGTGCGGCTGCGCTGGAAAAACCAGGCGAGCGCGAGGGCGGCAACGATGAGGAGAGGGAGAACTCGGCGGGTCACAAATCAGAAGCCTGTCATCCTGAGCGGAGTTCCCGGCGGGCGCAGGCGGGCGGGAACGCATTCGAAGGATCTCTCGCATCCCGTGGGCGGAGCCGGCGGGGAGAGGCGCGTCACTGCTCCCGCCGCCTCCGCCCGCGAAAAGATGGAGGTCCTTCGGCTGCGCTTCGCAAAGCCTGTGCTCCGCTCAGGATGACAGTGGAGGGAGGGTGCGCTCACGCAAATGAAGCTGCTCACTTCGCCGCTTTCTCAACCGGCTTTTCCGGCAGGGAGTCGAAGTATTTCTTAATCGCTTCGTGGTAACCAGGCGGCACCTGCTCCTGCTGGATGGCCTCGCTCACGCCTTGTTTCACCCGCTGGACGTTGCTGCGGTATTCCTCGGAACGCGCGCCGGTTTCACCGACTTCTCTGGTCTTCCATTCGAGAAGCATTTTCCCGCCAACGAGCTGGGAGTTGGATTTCTCGGTCTTGAAACCGGTTTTCGCCGACTCATCTTCGGGCCGTTTGGCTCCATTGCCGATACCGGGGCCCATGCCGTCGCCGTCTCCGGGCGGACCGCCTTCGCCGAGACCGGCCATCTTAGCGGCGAAGAGCTTTTCAAAATCGGCCATGCCAGCCGCGCCCATCAGTCCTTCGCCATCGAGCTTGCCCTGCCCGGCGAGTTGCTTGGCCATTTGCAAATTTTTGAGCGCGTCTTCGAGCGCCTGGCCGTCCTGCATGGCTTGGGCGAGTTGCTTGAGTTCCTGTTCGCTGAGGTTGAGCGATTCCATCGCGGCTTGCGCGCCTTCCCTGGCGAGGTCGCCCTGCTTGGCCATGTCGAGCTGTTTGAGCGCGCGCTCAAGCGCGGCGGCCACCTGCGGGGCGTTCATCTCCTGCTTCATGGCCTGCGCGAGGTCGTTGAGCTGCTGCATGAGCTTTTCCTGGGCGGCGCGCTTCTCGGCGGAGTCCGGCATTTCGGCGAGTTTGCGGAGCTGCTCGCGCATTTCGCCGAGTTCCTTTTTCAAGGCGCTGAGGTCGCCCTTCTTCAGCTCTTCCTTCCACTGCGCGATCTTCTTCAGATCGGCCGCGCCAATGCTCTGCGCGGCTTTGTCGAGCGACTTGAGGTCGCTGTTCACCTTGCGCCAGAGCTCGCCGATCTCTTTCTGCTCCTCGCCGAGTTTTTTGAGGTTTCCTTCGCGATCCTGCGGCTTCGCTTCCTTGAAAGTCTTGTCGAGTTCCTGGAGCGCGAGCTTCACCTGCTCGGATTGACGGTCGCCGCTTTCGGCGAGTTGCGCGGCGCGCAAAGCGGTCGTCTTTTTTGTCTCCTCCAGTTTTTCCTCAAGCTGGGCGGTCTTCTTGCGCTGCTCAGTTTTTTTGAAAGGGTCGAGCTGCGGGAGAAAGTGGAGGGCCACGAAAAGGAGCGCGAGCGCCACCGCGCAATCGCGCGCGCCGCGCTGCCAGCGGAATGGGACGATCTGGGCGGCCCGAAGTTTCTCCGCGAGCGTCTCGGCCTGTTCCAGGACGATGGGGCGAAATTCGCCGGACGCTTCGCCGAGCAGCGCAGCGGTCAGGAAGAGTTCTTTGCTGCCGGAGCGCGCGTCGATGAGGTGCGCGGTTTCTTTAGGCAGAGGACGCCGCGCGGAGACCAGCGCTCCGAGCAAAGCCGCCGCGGGAATTGTCGCGAGGGTCCACGGCGCGAACCAATCCGGAATGACCCCGAGCAGCCGCGCCGCAAGCAGCAGCACAAAATAAAGCGCCGCGCAGACGAGCAGCGCACGGTGAAAACGCCCGCCCAGCGCGGCGATGAATTGCCGCGCGGAAGTCTGCCGCATCAGGCGCTGGATCGGGCTCATCGCTTTTTTTAGGTGCCGGTCTTTTTGCGGCGGACCTCTTTCTGCACCTTGCTGCGAACCTTATCCGTGCGCCTCGTCTTCCGCTTGCGAAGCTGGCGGGTGACCTTGTCGAGCACATCATCGACGGCGGCGTAAAGCTCCATCGAGGACGCCTCGGCATTGATGTCCGGGCCAGGAATGGCGAGGTGAACTTTGACCGTGTAGGCGTCCTTCGGCCTGGCGGTTTCATCGTGAATCAGGACGATGTGCGCAGCCACGATCTCGCTGGTGTACTCCTCGAGATGTTCGACTTTGGCGGCGACGTGGCGGTGGATGGCGGCGGTGAGCCGCACGTGGCGGGGGCTGAGATGGATTTGCATAACCGCCTCTACCCTTACCGTGCTCCCCGCGGCTGGCAATGTTCCCGTGCCGTCCCCCCGCGCGCTGGACGAAAGCGGTAGCCCACGCCGCGGACGGTCTCGATGAGCGTAGGCGCCGCCGGATCGGGTTCGAGGCGTTTGCGCAGCTTGGCGATGTGCATGTCGAGGGTGCGCGACTCGGGGAAATAATCGAGGCCCCAGCAGCGGTTGAGGATGGTATCGCGATCGACGACCTGCCCGGCGCGCTCGTGCAGCAGCTCCAGGATCGCGGCCTCGCGCGGCGACAGATCGATGGACGTGCCGGCGCGTTCGGCGCGGAGTTCGAGCGGGTGGACGGTGAGATCGTGCATCGTGAAATGGCGCGCGGGCTGGCTGCGCGCATTCGCCCGGCGCAGCGCGGCGCGGATGCGGGCGAGGAGTTCGTGTTTGCCGAAGGGTTTGCGGATGAAATCGTCCGCGCCGAGCTGGAGTCCCACGACCACGTCGATCTCCTCGCTTTTCGCGGAGAGAAAAAGCACCGGCACCTGCGGGTCGGCGGCGCGCACCCGGCGGCAGACTTCGTAGCCGTCGATGTGCGGCATCATGATGTCGAGGCAGAGCAAGTCGGGTCGATGTTTCTCCCACAGTTCCAGCGCCTGCCGACCATCGCGGGCGAGCACCGACGAAAAGCCCTCCGGTTCGACGCAGGCGTGGAGGGCGTCGAGGGTGATCGGGTCGTCGTCGGCGAGGAGGATTTTCACTTCGCGGGTTTAGTCCCTGCGTTGGGCCGCGTGCATTGACAGAAGCATTTGCACGGGGGCGTGCACGGCGAGCCCGCGGAGCAATTGACGGATTTCACGTTGTCTGGATCCTGCTTGATGGACCATCCACCCAGCGAGCGGTGAGGTATGTAGCCGGATTTTTCCGGTTGAATCGTCCCGTCAGTTTTGCGGTAGGTGTTTTTGCCCCCGGAGGCCGGGGCGGCCGGTTTGACCAAGGCGCCGGACCCTTGCACCGAAGACGGCGCTTCCTGCGCGAGTGGGGCGTATTGCGGGCGCGGGGCAGCGCCGGCCTGCGCGGTGATCGCCGCTCCATCAATTGTGAAATGCACGCCGGCGAGTTCGCCGAAATAATTCAGGACGACCATGAAAGGGACGTCTTTCAAATCCAGGGATAGCTCGTGCTGCGGGCGGAAATCCTCGGGTACGTCCTGCTTGAAGGTCAGCTTCAAGGCGCCGTTGGATTGCTGCTCGGCCTTGCGCCGGAAGTATTCGAGGGAGCCGGCGAAGTCGGCTTCGCGAAAATTGACTCGTGGCAGGATGAGCGCGGCGATTCGCGGGTCGGGTGGCTGTTTCGTCGCGGGGCGGGCGGCGCCGTTTTCCGATGGGGCGCGTGGCGGCTCGGCAGCCGTCGCGATGGCTGCGAAGAACGTGCAGAGAAGGAGAGTGAGTCGTTGCATGGGACGGATGGGGCTTATTTTGGGATGCGGACGGGAACTGAAGTCAGGCGGTTTTGGCGGAAGGGCCGGTGTCGGGGAGAATCTCCGGGCCGGTCGCGCGTGGGGCGGGCACGCGCAGCTCGAAGGCCGCGCCGCGCGCCGACGGCAGCAGCCGCAGTGTGCCGCCCATGCTGGCAGCGAGGTCGCGGGCGATGGCGAGGCCGAGGCCAGTCCCGCTCGCGCCTTCATTGACGCGGCTGTTGAGGCGCTCGAACGGGCGGAAGATGCGCTCGGCGTCGCGTGCGGCGATGCCGGGGCCTTCGTCGGCGACGGTGATGGCGAGCGCACCGTCGGCCAGCGTGCTGGCGATTTCGACTGCGCCGCCGGGGACGTATTTTTCCACGTTGCTGAGCAGATTCGCGAGGATTTGGGCGAGGGCGTCGGCATCGAGCAGGCACGGCGTGGTCGCGTCGCCAGTGCGGCGGACGGTCAGTGCGCGGCGGTGAAAGGACGGCGCGAATTGCTCGACGACCGCGGCGATGACGCTCGCCGGAATGCAGGCGTGCGGGTCGGCGCGGAGCTTGCCCTGCTCATGGCGGGAAAAGGTGAGCACGTTATCAATCAGCCGTCCGAGCCGGCCGGCTTCCTCGCGGACGAGCGCGAGCCGGCGCGGCGGCTCACCAGTCGCGGCGAGCGTTTCGGCGGCGAGATCGAGGTTGAGCAGGATGTTCGTCAGCGGCGTGCGCAGCTCGTGCGAGACGCGGTTCACGAACGACACCCGCTGCGCCGCGAGTGCTGCGGCCCGCCGCTGCTGCGCCGCCACGGCGAGCCCGAGCAGCGCGGTGAAAACACCAAGCGCCGCCGCCGCGGCAAGCGTCGGCGTGTGGTAGCTCGTGCGCGTCTCGTGGCGATCCCACGACGCGAGCTGCCAAGTGCCGAGCCGCGCGCGGAGTGGCAGGAGGAAATCCGGGCGCTCCGGCTGGGCGGGTGCCGGACCAGCAGCCACGAGCGAAGCACCGTTGGTGCCGAGCAGGCGATCCGGGCCGCCCGCCGCGACGACTCCGGCGAAAGCCACTCCCGCCTCGCTCGCCAGCCACGCGCGGAACCATTCATCAATCGCCGTCGCGACCTGCGCGCGGTCGATGACGAAAACGAGGGCGACATTTTCAAACTCCCGCCGCTGCCAAAACACGAGCGGCTGGCCGGGCCGGTCGATCCAGCCGGCGCGCTCCGCGCGCGCAGTGAGGATGGCGCTTTCCGGCAGGCGCCGCACCGGGCGCGGCAGGCCGGACTGCGGCTGGTCGCGCAGCGCGGGCTCGGGCCATTTCTCGCCGGGCGGCGGCTTCATCGCGAGGACGTGCTGATCCGCGGCGCTGTCGCCCGTCGCGTGGAGCACGGAGAGCTGGCGAATGCCGATGATCCGCTCGCAGGCTTCGCGCGAGCCCGCCGCGTTGCGCAAGTCCACGCGATCCGCGATGGCGCGCAGGTGGCTTGCGTAGAGCTCTTCGAGCTGCTGAGCCTGCTCCTCGATGGTCGCCGCGAACTCCCGCAGCGGCGCGCGGTCCCGCGGCACGCGCACCGTTTCCGCGCGCCGCGCCAGCCACGCGCCGCCGAGCACCACGCACGCGGCCACCGCCAGGAGCAGCGCGAGCGTGAGCTGCGGAAGACGGTTCGATTTCATGGGCAAAAGTCTGCTCTACGGCTGCACCGCCGTCACGCGGATGTAAATGAGGCTGGTGCGCCCGTCGTCCTGGCGGTCGTTCACGCCATTGTCGCGCGGCTGACTCATGGTGCCGAGGAGCACCGGCACGCCAGCGCCGGAGCTGACGCTCGTCGTGATCTTGCGTGTGGTGAAGACGGGCTGCGGCGGATATTTAGCCGCCACGCCGTCGGCTTTGAGCATCCCGGACATGCGGACGATCTGCGGCACGACATTGATGTCCACGATGCGCGCGTCCGGACCAAACACCGGTTCGATTTCCAAGGTCAGGCCGACGTTGCGAGTCTCGAAACTGGTAAAAAACGCAGGCTGGCGGTTTTCCTCCGCCGGCGTTTGCGAATTGAACGACGCCCCATTGGCCTCGTTCGGGTAGCGAAACTCCATCATCTCCTCATTGACCGCGCGCTGACCGGACTTTGTGACCAGAGCGCTCACGGCCTCAAGCTGCGCTTCGCCTTTCGCGACCAACTCACGCACCGCCGCAAAGCTTTGCGCGGAATCGGCGGTCTCATTGAGAATGCGGCGGGCCGTCTCGCGGTCCAGCGAGTAGATCAGCGCCTCGACTCGCGCCAGGATGATTCCACCCTGGGGCGCGGTCGGTTGCGCCGGTTGCGCGGCCACCCGCAAGGCCCGCACCCGGACCTGTTTTCCGCCTTTTTCCTCCACGCCTCCGGCCGGCGTCGCCGTGGCCAGAAAAGCCGGACGGCCACTCTGCACCGTCATGCTCGTGGTGACCTTCTCGGTACGAAACTGAGCCTGACCTGATGGGGCAGCCTTGGCTTCAGGCTGCCAGTCGCGGAAGCCCTCGAAGCTTACCGACTGCGGAACCAGATTCACGTCGATCGTCTTTCCATCCGGGCCGAGCACCGGCTCGATCTCCAGCGTGTCGCCAGTATTGCGCGTCTCAAACGCCGTCGGAAACGCGATCTCGCCGGTGCGGGCCGCGGCACTGAATTGAGTCGGGTAGCGCACCTCATCGACCGACTCCACCAAGGCACGTTGCCCGCTCTTGGTATTGACCCCGATGAGACCGACGAGCTTCGCCTTGCCGGCCTTGGCGAGCGCTTCGAGGCGATCGTAGGGAGCGCGCTCGTTCGCCGGGCCGTCGAGGAGTGCGGCGAAATCGACCTGGCTGAGCGCCCACGTTTCGACGGTCGTCAGGAGATTGATCACGGGCTCCGGCGGTTCGGGTTTCGCGGGCGGCACGGGCGGTTTCGGCGCTTTTGGATCGCGGACGAAGGGATCGCCCGGCGGTGGCGCGGGCGCAGGCTTGGCCGGAGGCTGCGGTGCGGCCGCGGGATCGGCAACGGGCACGGCGCGCGGAGCGTCCTGCGCGGTGAGGGTGGAGAAAACACCGAGGGCGGCGAGGAGCGAGGGGAGGAGGAGTTTGGTCATGGGCGGATCGTGGCACAGCATCGCGGGCCTTGCGTCAACGCCAGCCCTCCGTTGCGTAAAAGTTTCGTAAATCGGACGGGCTTTTCCACGGGGGTGCCACTTGCCAAATCGGTGGGCTGCGGCACCTTCTGCCGCTGTCGTGAAAGCCCCGCTCCTTCTCCTCCCACTCCTCGCTGCCGCCGTCTTCGGACCGGCGGCTTGGGCGGCGGAGCTTCCCAGCGCGCCGGGAGGCGCGACCGAAGGGGCAAAGAAATACGCCGCCGAGATCAAACCGCTGCTCGAAACCTATTGCTACAAATGCCACGGCAATGGGAAATCGAAGGGCAAGTTGTCGCTCGATACCTTCAAGTCGATGGAGGCGTCGCTGAGCGACCACAAGACGTGGGGCCTGGTTTTGGAAAACCTGCGCACCGGCGATATGCCGCCGGACGACGAAAAGCAGCCGAGCCTGGCGGAAAAGGAGAAGATCATGAAGTGGGTGGACCTCGCGGTTTTCGCCGTCGATCCCGACCGGCCCGATCCTGGCCGCGTGACCATTCGGCGGCTGAACCGCGCGGAATACAACAACACCATCCGCGATCTCGTGGGCGTGGATTTTCAGCCGGCGGACGATTTTCCGGCGGACGATTCCGGCTACGGCTTTGACAATATCGGCGACGTGCTGACGCTGCCGCCGGTGCTTTTCGAGCGCTACCTGGCGGCGGCGGAAAAAGTGATGAGCCTGGCGATTCTCAACGACCACAAGCCGCGCCCGGCCAAGATCGAGGTCGATTTTTTCAAGATCGCCGGCGGGCCGAAGAACGGGACCACGCCGGTCTCGCGGAAGATCGACGACAACGAATCGACCGTGCAGGTGGAGCTGCCGGTGGCCGGTGAATACACGCTGCGCATCCAGACCGAGTCGGTGAAGCTCGGTGGCGAGGCGACGAAGCTCGAGTGCAAGCTCGACGGTCAACTCATCCGCACGCTCGATCTCAGCGGGGTGAAGGATAAGAAGGACATTTTCAAGCTGCCGATGCGCATGGCCAAAGGGGGCACCTTTACGTTTTCGCTCCGCGTGGCCAATCCGCTGGCCAAGCCCGAGATGGTTAAGGACAAGCCGGTCAACCGCACCTTCACCCTGCGCCAGCTCACTTTCCTCACCCCGCCGCAGCCGGTTAAGGCACCGCCCTCGCAGTACGCCATCTTCCGGGCGGGAGCGGGGCAGCCCAGTCTCGAATACTCCGCGCGGGCGATCATCATCGCCTTTGGCAAGCGCGCCTTTCGCCGGCCGCTCGCGCCGCATGAGGTCGAGCGTTTCGTCTGGATCTACAAAGAGGCGCTGAAACGCGGCGGGAACTTTGAGCAGAGCGTGCAGACGGCGCTCACCGGCATCCTCGTTTCGCCACACTTCCTTTTCCGCGGCGAGGTCCAGCCCAATCCCGACAACCCGGCGGCCACCGCACCCATCAACGAGTGGGCCCTGGCCTCCCGCCTCTCCTACTTCCTGTGGAGCACGATGCCGGACGACGCGCTTTTCGCCGAGGCGGAAAAAGGCACGCTGCGCAAGAATCTCGAGACCCAAGTGAAGCGGATGCTGGCCGACAAAAAGGCCGGCGCGCTGGTGGAAAACTACGCCGGCCAGTGGCTCCAGGTCCGCAATCTCAAGCTCGTCCAGCCCGATGCGAAGGCCTTTCCCGACTGGGATCGCGCGCTCGCCGCGGCGATGGAGCGCGAGACGGAAATGCTCTTCGAAAACATCATGCACGAAGACCGCCCGGTACTCGATTTCATCGCCGCGGATTACACGTTTGTGAATGAGCGGTTGGCGAAGCACTACGACATCGCGGGCGTCGAGGGTGAAGCTTTTGTGAAAGTGAAGCTCCCGGCGAACCGTCCCGGCGGCATCCTCGGCCAGGGCAGCTTCCTCACGCTGACCTCCAATCCCAACCGCACCTCGCCGGTGAAGCGTGGCAAGTTCGTCCTCGAAAATCTGCTCGGCACCCCGCCACCGCCACCGCCGCCCGAAGTCCCAAACCTCGACGACAAAGACCGCAAGGAACTGCACGGCACGCTCCGCCAGCGCATGGAGCAGCATCGACAGGACCCGACCTGCGCGAGCTGTCACGCACGCATGGACCCGATCGGTTTCGGTCTTGAGCATTTCGACGGGATCGGCGCGTATCGGGACAAGGACGAAGGCGCGGCGATCGATCCCGGCGGCCAGCTCGTGAGCGGCGAGAATTTCAAAGGCCCCGGTGAACTCCGCGAGATCCTGCTGACTAAAAAGCGCCCCGATTACCTCCGCTGCTGTGTTGAGAAAATGCTCACCTACGCGCTCGGCCGGGGCATGGAATACTACGATCGCACGACCATCGCGCGGCTCAGCGCAGCACTCGAAAACGACCCGAAATTCTCCACCCTCGTCCTCGAAGTCGTGAAAAGCATCCCCTTCCAGCAGCGCCGTGGCGAAGGCGACGCCCGCAAGTTTTCCGAAGGGGCGAAGACCGCCGCCGTCGCGCCCGCACCGGCGCTGAAGCCGGCTACTTTCCCGGCATCTCAGTGAAGCCTTCCAGGCTGTGCAGCGCGGTCTTGTGGACCACGGCGTCCTGCTTGAGCGAGTCGATCCGCACGAGCAGCGTGAGGTCGAGGCGGAACTGGACATAACAGACAGTGCAGCGGCGGGCGAGCACCTGATCGGTGTATTCGATGGTCACGCGGGTGCAGGGCAGCGCGCGTCCGCCGAGGCTTTCGGTGACGCATTCGACGACGACGGGCTGCTGCGCCTGGCTGTTGAACCCGGCGAGCACGGCCTTGCCGTATTGGTCGAGCGCCTCGGGCGTGTTGGTGCCCGGGGGCGGGAGTTTGGAAAGCGGCGCGACCGTCTCGAGCGTGAAGACGCCACTCATCGGCGCCGGTGGGCGGGCGGTGAAGCGCGCCGCGCTTTGCTCCACGCGCCAACCGGCCGGCGGGCGGTAAAAGACGCGGTTGTCTTCGTGGGGAAAAAAGAAATCGGTGCTGCCCCCTTCGCCAGCGGTGACGGTGAGTTCCTGGAGTTGGAAATCGACAGCCTCGCCGGCTGGGCGGCAGTTGAGGAAAAGGGCGGCAGCAAAAAAGAGCGCGCGGTGTCTCATTAGTTCGTGCGGATGAAGCGGCCGCGGGAATACTCGGTGAATTCGAGCGGCCCCGGCGGCGGGTTGTCGATAAAGCGGTTCTCGAAATTCCATGGGCGCTTGGGGGCGCCGTAGATGCTGGGCACCCACGGGGAGTTGAAGACCTGGCTATCGTAGAGCTGAACCATTGAGCCGTGGTACGTGAGGGCCTGGCCGTTCCAGTTTTCGAGGACACGGGGAAAGTTGATGCCGCCGCCGCTGCGCACGCCGGCCGTGGAGGAGGAGGTTGTGTCGGTCGGGACGTAGCCCGACATGAAGGCGGAATTGTAGGTCGTGGGCAGGCTCACACGGCTGTTCGTCGGAGTGGTGGCGTCATACACATCCTGCCAGGCATTGGAGAGAAAAGTGACCGCGTCGCCGCAGATGGCGGCGGGTTTGATGGCGTAGGTGCCGACAACATTTTGCAAAGGATCAGCGCCCGTAGTGGCATTGGAATTGGGCTGGGCGGTAATGGCGCCGGTGGTCGCGTCGTAGGTCGTTCCGGTATTATAGTCACCGTGGATATAAACGCCGTCCTCAGTGACGAAAGTCATGCCGATGGTGGGCAGAGTGCCGCCCTTTTGCAGACGTGCGGCGCGTTGGTTTGAGACCCCCGCGGTATCCGTGGGCGTTTCGTCTTTGAAATAGATCACGCCGCCCTGGTAGCCGGTGTAACCATCGAGCAGCGGGGTTAGCTTGGAAACGTCGATGTTCGTCGCGGTGATATCGCCATTGGCGGTGTAGGCGGCGGGAGCGCTGGCGCTCGTTACATTGCCAGCCTGGCGATAGTCGTAGAGCGTCTTGGTGGAGGGGAGACCGGTGGTGGCGTCTTTGCCGAGGGCCTGGTTGACGACATTGTTGACAAAGGTGCCGGTGAGCCGGTTGTCGTCCTTGTCGAGAATTTTGATGCGGTCGCCGACGGCCACAGCGGTCGAGCGGTTGACGATGATTTTAAGGTCCGCTGAGGTGTAATACCGACGCTCTTTGAAGTCCGTAGAGTCGTCGTCTTTGACTCGCTTGCCATTCCCATCGGTGTCCACGGGCCGCTCGATAATCTCGCGCAGGCTGTCGTTGTTGTGGTCGGCGTCGGCGGTGTTGACGACTTCATCGCGCGGTTTCGAGAGCGGATCGATGCGAGTGACATTGGAGACCTGCGCGGAGTAACCGCCGTTGTTCCAGACGGGCGGTTTCCAATTCGCCCAGCCCGGCTCGATGAGCTGCTGGAGGTAGGTGACGCCATAGACGAGGCCGGCGTCGTTCTGGATCGTGGAGGCATCGCCTTTGTGCAGCGTCGAGGAGTTGCCGGTGTAGGTGAAGTCGGAGTTGATCGTCAGTTCGTTGCTGTTGTTGGCGTGGGCGAGGTAGGCGTTCGAGTTCGTGTGAATCCAGCCGTAGAGCGGCATGGCTGGTGTGGGGAAAAGCTCGAGGTCGCCTTCAAACCACATCATCGCCTGCCAGAGCGAGGCGTCGGCCTTGCGGAAATAACGCACGAGTTTTGTGCTCAGCGTGGTGCCGCCGGAGTTCACGGTGGTCCGTGCGGTACAGCGGTAGATGTAAGTGCGGCCATAGCGGCGCGGCATGCTCTGGAGCGGAATGAGGACGCGCATCTTCGCCTTCTGGGCATCGGCCGCGAGCGCGCCATCCACGGGGACGTCAGTCGCATCCACCGGCTCAATGTTCAGACTCATCAAGGTCGCGCCGGCGAATTTTTTCGAACCGTTGAGCAGGGTCTGCGCGCCGACGGTGGTGGCTCCGACGTTGGGGCTCAGGGTATTGTCGCAATTCCCGACGAGCGGCACCCGTCCGCCGTTGGTTTTCACCCAGTCCTTCCACTTCGCGTAGGCGTATTCGATCGCCGACTCGCAGGCCGCGTTGGCCTCCAGGTAGTCGCGTTCACGCCGGGCCATGCGCGCGTGGGCACTGGTGTAATTCATGGCGATGCCGACCAGCGGCAGGACGATCGCGAGGACCAGCATGGCGACTATCAGGCCGCCGCCGCCCTGGGCTTGAGGATGACGGATTGGGCGGAAGGTGCTCATGGCGTGATTTTGAAACCGCTGTTGTTTTTCAGGATGACCTGCGAGTAGGTGCGCAGGTAGGAGTTGAATTCGTCGGTGGGCTTGACCCGCGTGAGAGCCCCGTTGAAATCCATGACGCGCACCGGCAGATCGAGGACGATGCGTTTTTTTCCGGCCATATCGCGCACTTCAAATGGCTGGATGGTCACACCGGTGGAGCTCTTTTCCTGGGGATTGAGGTCGAGATCCCAAGTGACTTTCACGGACTGGGTCACGTCCGCAGCGTTGTCGTAGTAACGCAGTTCGCGACGGGTCGCGTTGTCGATGCAGATGTAGGCCCCTTCACGAATGGCGTAGCACGGATTGTCGGCGAGAATGTTTTTCCCCGGCGCGCTGGAGAGGGTCACGGCGGCGGAGTTGCCGGATACGGTGACCGCCGTGATCTTGCGCCCAGGTTTGTTGCCGGGGCTGCTGCCGGAGGCGACGGTCTCCTGGATGTCCGAGGGGAAAAGGAAGAAAAGCCTGTCGCCGACGAGCGGGGCCGGAGTGCCCGGAGCCCAGTCGAGCGTAAGCGTGGTGACGGTGCTTTTTACATAGTGCAGCGCGGTCGAGCCCGCGCCGCTGACCACATCGTCCGCCCCTGTAGCCTGGCGGATCTTGTAGGCGCCGCTGATGTAGCGGTGAAAGCGCACGCCCTTTCCGTAGGTGCTCGCGTCCGCGGTGAATTGCGTGCCGCTGAACGCCACCAACTGCGGATCATCCACCGTGGATTCGAGTTTGCGCACGATATGATCGATCGCCGAGCGCGTTTGCCCGGCGGACTGGTTGAGGGAAAAATTGCGCGCAAAAGCGAGCAGCCCACCGCGGAGGATCTGGAAGCCGATCAGGCCGAGCGTCACCGCGAGCATGGAGGCGACGAGCGTTTCGACCAAGGTGAAGCCGGCGGGCCGGTGACGGAAGGTTATCATTGGCGTTCGTCGCGGGCTTTGAGGGTGGCCATGCGGACGTAATAGGGCCGCCCACGATCCAGGAATCGGAGGAGAAAATTGACTTCGAGAATGTTCAGCGTGGCATCAACGACCCGCACCCGCCGGTAAATCTGCGCGGTGACCACGGTCTGCTGAGTGAAGCCGGTGGCCGAGTCCCGCTTATAGACCAGCGGGAGATTGTAGTTCGTCCCTCCCGCGGGGTCGAAGAGGACGCCGTCGGCCTCTCCGTCGGCGTCGATGTCCGTGCCTGCGGCTGTCGTTACCAAAATCGGATCCGTGACCGCCGAGGTGTAATCCGCCGCGAGCGCCTGGTCGATGTAGTCGCGGACGATGGCTTGGGCGGCCGCGTAGTTGCGCGTCACCGTGGCGTTGCGGTTGAAAGTGAGCATCGAATAGTTCGCGCCCACCGCGAAAATCGTCAGGACCACGCCGGCCATGAGCATTTCCAGGATGGAAAGGCCCGCGCAGGAGCGGTCGCTATTTTGGAAATTGGCGCACATGCAGTAATGCGCCGTCTGGCGGACGGCACAGAAGGAAAACAGCAGTTGACATACCGTCGCCGGGCTTTTTTCCCCCGTCGCCGCTCCCTGGATTCTGGCCTCATGCGGGCCATCCCGAACAAATTCCCTTACTCCGCCGAGACATCGTAGCGTTCGAAGAGCGCGCCGAGGCCGAGGATGCCGAGCCAGCCCTCGCCCGCCAACACCAGCGCCGCCAACACCCCAGCGAGCGGCATCCAGCCTGGCCCCCATTGCAACCACAGCCCCGCCGACCAAACCACGCCGGCGACGAGCGCCGGCGGGACGAGCGCCGCACCCATGGCCAGCACCTGCCCGAGCATGAGGATGATCCGCAGCCCGGCGGTCTCGAAACCCGCGGTCTGCGGACCGCTTTTGAACCAGCCGGGCCAGAGCAGCAGCGTGCCGGCGGGGATGATCATCATCGCGAGATTGAAGGGCAGCGCGAGCAGCGCCACCGCGGAGCAAGCCGCGCAGATCTCGCCAATGCGAGATTCCATGACGCCCGTAAGGCCGGCGACGCCGGTCGCGGCGAGGAGCAGCCCCCCCCATTGCACCAGTGCGCCGAGCGCCGCCTGGGTGAAGAGCTGGCCGAGCACGATCTGCCAGCCGCGGATGGGCAGGGTCTGAAGCAAATCCATCGCCACCAGATCCTGCCGCAGGTAGGAAGCGCCGCTCGTGATATTCCCGAGGAGCACGACGATGAAAATCGCTGCGCCCGCGATGCAAAGCGTCAGCGCGAGCCCGTCCGAGGGCCTGAGCAGAGCCAGCCCAACGGCCACGGCGAGGACCGCGGCGAAGATCAGTCCCCATCGACGCAGTGTGCCCCGTCCGCCGGAGTAGAGCAGCGCCTTCCAGACAAACGCCACCGGCTTCCAACCCAGCGGGCGCAGGGGGAAGGCGGGCTCCCTGGGCCGATGCGGCGCGAGCTTCGCCCGCAGGTCGCCTCGCTGCCGGGCGGCGACGAGGTCGGCGCGCTTTTGCGAAAAGGAAATCGAGGCTTCCTCAAAGGAAACATCCGCCCGCAGCACCCACCAATAATGCAGCACCAGCAAGCCGAGCGCCGGCCACAGCGCATGCGCAAACGCCATCCAACCCGCCGCGAGATACGGCCGCACCACCACCCGGAACGGCAGCAGCAGCCATGGCCCTGGTCCGGCCAGCAGCACACTGTCGAGGTAGGCGGAAATTGCGTCGCGATCCGCCAGCGCGCGCAGTGCCGGCGGTGCGGGCGCGAAGTTCTTCCACGCCATGAGCGTCCCCCCGAGCAGCGCTACACCCGCAAGCAGCGCGAGGCGGCGCTGCCAATTGGCCATCCCCCGCTCCATCAGCCGCGTGAGGGCGAAGGAAGCGCCGAGCCGATGCAGCGCGAAAAACGAGATGATCACCCACCACCCGGCGAGATGCAGCCATCCACTGCCCGTCGCACCGCGCCCGGTGATCAGCGTCATCAGCGCGGCGAACAGGAAAATGCCGATCTGCGAGGTCAGCAGCTTGTAGCGGATCAGCTCGCGGCGTGTGAGCGGCGCGGGGAAAAGCGTGGCGATCTCCGCCTCGGAAAACATCAGCGCCGTCCGTTTCCCCGGGATGATCCACGCAAAAACCAGCACCGCCCCGAAGAGGGCGAGCGCACCGATGCTCTCGCCCAGCCCCGTACCCTCCCCCGGCATCACCGGCACGCCCTTTCGCCCGAGAAAGAGAAACCGGTAGAAATAGGCGTAGAAATAGAACCCGCCGAAAATCGCGCCGAAAAGGTACTTCGGCCGCTTCAACCGCACGAACCGCTGCTGCAGCGAACCTGCCAGCGTCCGCGTGTAGAGATAGACCAGGGCGCGGTTCATCGTCCCGCGTCTTCCCCTGCGAGGCGGATGAAAACCTCTTCCAAGCTGGCCTTCGCATCGCCCGCAAAAGCGCGGATTTCCTCCAGAGTGCCGTGGACGATCTTAACGCCGCGTTTGAGGATGAGCACATGCGAGCACACCTCCTCCAGCAGGTGCAGCAGGTGGGAACTGATAACGACCGCCGCGCCGGCCCGTGCCCGCTGGACGATGAGATCCTTCGTCCGCCGAATGGCCAGCGGATCGAGACCGGTCAGCGGCTCGTCGAAAAACATCACCTTTGGCGCATGCACAAAGCCGCAGGCCAGCGCGACCTTCTGCTTCATCCCGCGCGAAAGTTCGCCCGGCAGCAGGTCCGCCTTGTCCGCCATCTCCAGCTCCGCGAGCAGCTCGCGTCCGCGCTCCGCGCCGTCGGGCACTTGGAAAAGCCGGGCCGTGAACTCCAGATGCTGCCGCACCGTGAGGTAGTCGAAAAGCCGCGGCTCGTCCGAAAAAAAGGCCAGTTCCTGCTTCGCGGCCAGCGGCTCGCTGGACAATTCATGCCCCGCGATGCGAATCGCCCCGGCCGTTGCCGGGATGATTCCCGCCAGACACCGCAGCGTGCTCGTTTTGCCCGCGCCGTTCGGCCCGACCAGACCCATGATCTCGCCTGGCATCACGCTAAAGGACACGTCCGCGACCGCGCGGAAATCGCCATAGAGCTTGGTGAGACCTTCGACTTGGATCATGCAGAGAGCCGGAACGTAGAGCGCAAAACCGCCGGCTGTGGGAGGAAACTTTTCTTTTCGCCCGATCCCCGCTTCGCTGCTGGCCGAAACTGCTCCCATCTGCTCCTTTTGCCGCCCCGCATGCGCGTCACCCTTTTCATTCCCTGCTTCATCGATTCGCTCTACCCGCAGGTCGGCGTGGCCATGGTCAAAATCCTCGAGCGCCTCGGCCACGAGATCGACTACCCCGAGGCCCAGACCTGCTGCGGCCAGCCGCCCTTCAATTCCGGCTACTGGGACGAGGCCCGCGCCGTCGCCGCCCCGCAGCTCGCCGCCTTTCGCGATGCCGAGGTCGTCGTCTCCGCCTCCGGCTCCTGCGGCGCGATGATGAAAAAGTTCTACCCCGAGCTTTTCCACAACCGCCCTGAGGAAGCCGCCGCGAAAGCGCTCGCGGCGAAAACCTACGAGTTCTCCGACTTCCTCGTGAACCGGCTCGGCGTCCGCGACCTCGGCGCGCGTTTCGACGGTCGCGTGACCTTTCACGACGGCTGCCACGGCCTCCGCGAACTCGGCATCCGCGAAGCCCCCCGCGAACTCCTGCGCGCCGTCAAAGGGCTGGAACTCGTCGAGATGGGCGAGGGTGAAGCCTGCTGCGGATTCGGCGGGATGTTTGCCGTAAAATTCCCCCAAATCTCGACCGCGATGGCCGAGGTGAAATGCAACTCGATCCTCGAAACCGGCGTCGAGTACGTGGTCAGCAACGACTCGAGCTGCCTCATGCAAATCCAGGGCTGGCTGAATAAGAACGGCTCCCGCGTGGTGAAGAGCCTGCACCTCGCCGAAGTCCTCGCCCGGCAGTGACCGGCAAAAGCGTACTGGGCGAGGGATAAAACCTATCCAGCGAGGCTGCCCAGCTTTCCACCACCCCAGCCCGCAAAGGCGGCTGATAAAATTGCCAATGTTTCCTTTACGGAGGGGGCAAAAACAGCCGACAACCAGTGCGCGACTCCTTCAAGAATCCGCTCCCCCCGTATGAAAGCACCGAAAATCCTCCCGGGCTTGATTGCCACCCTCACGACGGTTTCACTGTACGCAGTGGATGACTTCACTTGGAACACCGCGGGGCCGGCGGACTGGAACAATCCGGCAAACTGGACTGCGACCAACCTCGGTTCAGGCGGCAATTTCCGCATGGTAAACAACGGCGGCATCGCTCAGATCACGGCCAATCCCACCCTGCCGACGAGCACTCTTTACGTCGGCCTGGGGGCCGGCACAAGTGGTGTCGTCAATCACCTCGCTGGCACTCGCTCGACCACGGGCGACGACGGGACCCTCGTCGGGCATGACGGTGGCACCGGCACCTACAACCTCGCCAATACGTCGCTGGTCGGTGGCATCTATTCCGGCTTTGCCCGCGGCTCCGGTTCGATGACCAGCACCGGTTTTCCGCGCCTCCAGTACCGCGTCGGCTGCGAAGGCGGCACCGGCACACTCAATATCAACACGACGGGAAGCATCGTCCTGACGCATCTGCTGGTCGGAGACAGGGGTGTCGGGACGGTGAACTTCGATGGAGGCAATTTTTCCACTTCCACCGCGATCTCCCTCGGCTCGAGCCCCGGCGGGAATGGCACTTGGAGAATGTCCGGCGGCTCGGCCACGCTCCGCGATTTTTGGATCGGCACACAAGATGGGACCGGCAGTTTCACCCTGAATGCTGGCACCGTGACGGCCACCGGCTTGGGAGTGGGTTTCGGCGGGAATTTCGCGGACAGCGCCACTGGTTCGATGACGATGACTGGGGGATTGATCAACACGGGTTATTTAGGTGTCGGCTACTCCGGGGCCAAAGGCTCTGTCCTGCAATCCGGCGGGATTGTGAACGTGAATGCAGGCTGGTTCAGCATCGGGGACAACCACGTCAACAGCTCGGGTTCCACTTACGCGCTCACTGGGGGCGAGTTGAACGTCAAAAATAATTCCGGGGTCGAAATCGGCAAGGATGCGGTGGGAGCGATGTCGGTCAGCGGCACCGGCCGCTTCAGCTCGACTGCCTTCGAGGCCGTTTTGGGACGCAGTCCGAGTGGCGCCGGCACGCTGGAGATCAGCGAAAATGGGAACGTCACCGGACTGAATATGACCATCGGCAAGGCGGGCGCGGGGATTCTTAACCTGAGCGGCAATGGCGTCCTCGACATGGGATTCATCTGGCTGGCCGACACTGCCGGAGCCTCCGGGACGATCAATGGCAACGGCGGAACATTGATCACCAACGGTCTTTCGAGGATTGCCGGCTCGGCGTTGCTCAATGCCAACGGCATCAAGCTGACGATCCGGGAAAGCCAATCGGAGTTTCTCCTCGGTTTCACCAGCGCCAATATCGAACTCTAGGCCGGCGGCCTCAAAGTGGACAGCAACGGTTTTAGCCTCGGCACCGCAGTCGGTCTCGATGGCATCGGGGGGCTGACCAAACTCGGCCCCGGCACGCTGACTCTCTCCGGCACCAATATCTACACCGGCGCCACCACCGTCGAAGCCGGCACCCTCGTTCTCACCGGCAGCATCGCCGCCTCGTCCACCATTTTGGTCAAACAGACCGCTTTCCTCGACATCAGTGGCGTCGGCGGGGGCTTCGACCTCGCCAGCGGCCAGACCCTAAGCGGAAAGGGCATCATCCTGGGCAACGCCGATCTCCTCGCCGGTTCCTTCCTCGCGCCGGGTGAAAGCGCCGGCACCCTCAGCTTCACCGGCAATCTCGACCTCTCCCTCGAAGTCGCCGCGCCCGCCACCCACGCTCTCCTCTTCGAACTCGGCACCGTGGCGGCCAGCGACCGCATCTTCCTTACATCCGGCACTCTCAATATCGGGACCGGCCTGGAGTTCGATGACTTCATCTTCACCGCGCTCGGCGGCTTCGGTCCCGGCACCTACACGCTGTTCGATACGAGCAATGTCATCCTCGGCGGCCTCGGCGCAAATCTGAGCGGCCTCATCTCCGGCAACTCCGCCACCCTCGCCATCAGCGGCGACGGCCGGGACGTGCAAATCAACATCGTCCCGGAGCCCAGCACGCTTGTCGCGCTGCTCACCGGCGGAGCCCTTCTGGGTCTGCGACGCCGCCGCCACGCGTGATGCGGGCATCCGACATCCCATCGAGTAACCGCTTCGGGACCCGGAGCGCGCCAGCAGCGCCTAGCGCTCCCGGACTTTGAAGCGAATAAAGCGTTCCAACGAGTCGGACATGGGTGTGGCATCGCGAACGATCAGGATCGTCTCGTCATCCTGTACGGTGACGGTGTGCCCTGGCCCGGAATTCCAACTCGTGAGGTTACCGGTGACTTCCACGATATAGTCCACATCCGAGCGTCTCATCCGGCGCGGAAGATTGAACGTGAGATATTTCGAGCTGCCGACCGTGGTCGTCGTGCTCACAGGCACCTGAGACGACTGGGCGCGCTGGGCAGGGTCCAGTCCGAGCGCATACTTGACCATATTTGCCAAGCCATCCTGCGCCGGACTCGCCAAGTCGCTGCCATACGCGGTGCGCCAGGCTGCGAGGGAGATCGGCAGTTGGTTGCTGAGGGTAAAGGACCAGATCACCGAATCATCCAGCAGCCCAGTCGGATCAAGCCGCACGAAGGCGGTCGGGTCGTGCACCGTGGCGGTGACGGTATGGCTGCCGTTACCCAGATTGTCGGAAATGGTGTCGAAAGCCGCGCCCGTCGCCGCTTGCACGGTGCTGTCGATCTTCCAACTCGTGAGCAAAGCCACCCCGCTGCTCGGCGCTTTCGGCGTGACCGTGAAGCTGAGGCTCTCGGGTTGGGTGATATTCCGGTTCGCCGCGCCCGGTGAAGAGGCGTCGATCGGACTGATCCGCGAGTAATATTGGAGCACGAACTGCTCGCGATTAACGGCTCCGCATGGCCGGAAGAGATTGCGCATTAGCGAATTGTTGTGCGGACGGTACCAGCCCACCGTGCGATACATGCACCCCTCAAACAGGCCCACGAGATTGTCATACGCGCTCGTTTCGGGACTGGGCACCGGTGTGCTCGCATCGATCCAATGATTCCATTTGATGAGGTTGCGCGACGTTTGCTGCGTGGAATTGGCTGTCTCGTAAGGTGTATAGAGGGCGTATTCGGTATCGTACTCGTCGGCCAGGTTGGCAAAGGAGTGGCCGATCTCGTGCTCCACAACCGCGGCGCTCGAAGAATTGACCGAAGCGACGGAAATGCTGCCACCGGAGCCGCCATATTTGGTGTCGTTCACAAGCACCACCGGCAGGTCATATTCCGGCACATGGGCATTGAGCAGCGTGTAGGCGCGGCTCGAACCGTTGCCCGCCAGCGTCAGGAGTTGAGCCACCGACGGCGTGTTGAAGCCGGTACTGAAATAGGTGTCGCGTGTGCCGTTGGCACCGCTGGTGTTGCCATTGTCCGTGCCGCTTTGGTTCGAGGCGATCTCGATGCGATAAACGTTGCAATAGGAGCGGTATTGTTGCCACGGCTCCTTGCTAAAGAGGAAGTTGATCGCCGAATTCACATGGGTCGCGAAGTTCGGCATGTCCGCCGCAGTATAACCCTCGGACAGGAAAACGATATTGATCCGCAGGGCGCGCGGGCCGTTGTCCTGCACGGTCACAAGCGTGGCCGTTTGCGCGCCAGCGCTGGCGGCAAGAATGATCCAAATGGCGATGAGGCCGGGGCAAAAGGGAGTTTTTATTTCGGGAGGGGAATGGTGGCGAGCAGCCGCCCGGGCGGCTCGGCATTCAATGTGGTGGATCGGGGCTCGGTGAGGCGATAGATTTTCATCTGCGTGGCGGATTGGACCTTCTGCATCCGCACTTGAAAGGTCACAGGACCCGGCGGCGTGAGTCGCACCGGCAGCGGCTGGCCCTCCTCATCGGGCGTGTTCGGATCCAGCACGATGCAAACGTAATCCGGCGCGGCGGCGATTTCCTCGGCCAGCACGCGCTGCCCAGCATCCAGCAGGCGATAGCACAGCATTCCCGGCTGCCCGGCCGGTTCCCTGCGGCGTCGGTGAAAGTCGCCGCGTATTTCCTCCATCGCCTCCAGGGCGAGTTGACCTCCATTCATCACGAAACGAAAGGCCCGCTGCTCCATGGGCGCGGGTGGATGTGAGGGAGCCTCCCCGCCCGGCGGGATGGGCACGGACAGCGGGGGTGGGGGCGGCACGGGTGCGGCGGCCGACACCACGGGCGTAACCATCGCTTGCCTGTTCTCCTGCCCCGTAGCCTTTGCCGTTGAGCGCCGGTTCATTTTCCCAGCCATTCCCCACCACGCCGCAAGGGCGACGAGGACTGCGACCACAATCCAAAGCAGAGACTGGCGCATAGACGGGTGATGTAGGCGCAATCCGTGGGACGGTCAAAGGATAAACGCAAGAGTGTGGTGGACGCTTGATGCGCAGGCGTTGCGTCCGATGGCGATGGGCGCGGCGGGACCTACTTTGGCTGGCGGGCGCAGGCCCGAGAGAGGCTTGGTACGCTGATGGTGGCGGTTAATTGAGTCGCGGGATGAAGAAATGAGCGGGTGGAAAATTGGTGCAAATTCCTTTTGACACAAAAAACGCGTTTGCTACTTTGCCCGCTCGCTTGCCGGGAAAGAGTGGAGAGACAGCCTGACCAAACTCGAGGGAACCTCGGGTGTGAGTCGGGCTTTTTCGCCCTTTGGACCGGTGAGTGCCGGTGCTTTGAGTCCCGTATTTAAACGTCCCGGATGTAGCGCCTGAGTAGCTCAGTTGGTAGAGCACATCCTTGGTAAGGATGAGGTCACCGGTTCAATCCCGGTCTCAGGCTCCAGCCAACAGTTTTTTTCCAGCAACCAACCACAACCAGACCAACCAACCACCTCCGATCTTATGGCCAAGGCCCAATTCGAACGCAATAAACCCCATGTGAACGTCGGCACGATCGGCCACGTCGATCACGGCAAGACCACGCTCACGGCGGCGATCACCACCATCCTCTCGAAAAAAGGCTTCGCTGAAGCCAAGGCCTACGCGGATATCGACGCCGCCCCCGAAGAGAAAGAGCGCGGCATCACCATCAACACCGCCCACGTCGAATACCAGACCGAGAAGCGCCACTACGCACACGTCGATTGTCCCGGACACGCGGATTATGTGAAAAACATGATCACCGGCGCGGCGCAGATGGACGGTGCGATCCTCGTGGTTTCCGCCGCCGACGGTCCGATGCCGCAGACCCGCGAGCACATCCTCCTCGCCCGCCAGGTGGGCGTGCCCTCCATCGTCGTTTTCATGAACAAGTGCGACATGGTGGACGATCCTGAATTGCTCGACCTCGTGGACATGGAAATCCGCGATCTGCTAACCCAGTATGATTTTCCGGGCGACAAGATCCCAATCGTGAGAGGCAGCGCCGTCAAGGCGCTGGCTGCTGGCGACCCGAATCACGCGGATGCCAAATGCGTTCAGGAACTCATGGACGCGGTGGACGAATACATCCCACTCCCCGAGCGTCCGGTGGACCAGCCTTTCCTCATGCCGGTTGAGGACGTGTTCAATATCGAGGGCCGTGGCACTGTGGCCACCGGTCGTGTCGAACGCGGTATCCTCAAAAAGATGGAGGAAGTCGAGCTTGTCGGTATTCGTGACACCGTGAAGACGACCGTCACCGACATCGAAATGTTCCGTAAGCTGCTCGACGAAGCCCGCGCCGGCGACAATGTGGGACTGCTGCTCCGCGGCACGAAAAAGGATGACGTCGAGCGCGGCATGGTCATCGCCAAGCCCGGCAGCATCAAGCCGCACACCAAATTCAAAGCTGAAATTTACGTCCTTTCGAAGGAAGAAGGCGGCCGGCACACGCCGTTCTTTAGCAACTATCGACCTCAATTCTATTTCCGTACGACGGACGTGACCGGCTCGGTCAAGCTCCCGGACGGCGTCGAGATGGTCATGCCTGGTGATAACGTCTCCGTGGAAGTTGAACTCATTACCCCGGTGGCTATGGAAAAGACGATGCGCTTTGCCATCCGCGAGGGCGGTCGCACGGTGGGAGCCGGCCGCATCGCCGAAATCGTCGCCAAGTAACTCAAAACAGACCTTGCCGAATCTCGCGCGGGGCGGATGTTCGACTCCGTCCCGCACTTTCGGCAGAAAGCGAAATACGTCAGTAGCTCAATTGGTAGAGCAGCGGTCTCCAAAACCGCTTGTTGGGGGTTCAAGTCCCTCCTGACGTGCTTCAGAGAAAGAATTTACAGATTTATATTACAGGGACTGACCTCTTTCCGCCCCCCGTTGCTTAGTCCATACTTTCAGATCCAATTATTCCCGTGATCGCTCCCAGCAAGAATTTTTTCAGTGAAGTCAAAGTCGAACTTGCCAAGGCTTCATGGCCTTGGGATTCCAAGGAAAAAGGGATGAAGAAGTATAAGGAGTTGACTGACTCTACGCTCATCGTGGTCGTCGCCATGCTCCTGCTCAGCGGCTATGTCGCCGGTTGGGACTTTGTGCTGACAATGATTATGGGCTTCATCTTTCGCGCACCCGCCCAATAGCTTTCCAGCAATGATCGAAGAACAAAAACGTGAGCAGTGGTATGCGGTCCAGGTTCTCTCCGGTCAGGAAAACCGGGTCCATGACAATCTCATTAAGCGAGTGAAGACCGAGGAGATGGGGGACTATGTCTATGAAATCCTGCTGCCGACGGAGCGGGTTTCTTCGATCAAGGCTGGCAAAAAGACTGAGACTATTCGCAAATTATATCCCGGCTATCTTTTTGTGAATATGTGGCTGCTCGATGAGAATCGGCAACTCGTGGACAAGAGTTGGTATTTCATTAAGGACACAACTAGCGTCATCGGCTTCGCCGGCAACAAAGATCGTCCGATCGCCATGGCCAAGGCGGAAGTCGAGGGGATGCTCGCGCAGATCCGCGGCGGGGAGGAAAAGGCCAAGCCCAAGATTTCCTTTGGCATCGGCGAAACGGTAAAAGTCGCCGACGGACCCTTTCAAAACCAGGCCGGCGTTGTCGAAGAGATCGACCCCGATCGCGGCAAGCTGCGCGTCTCAGTCTCCATCTTTGGGCGCAACACCTTGGTCGATCTCGAATACTGGCAGGTCGAGAGAAGCTAGCGCAAAACTGATCCTTACTACCTAAACCACACCTCCAACTTATTAGACAGATGGCTAAAGAAATCGTCGGACAAATCAAACTGCAAATCCCCGCTGGAGCCGCCAACCCGGCCCCGCCCGTGGGCCCTGCCCTTGGCCAGCAGGGCGTGAACATCATGGCTTTTTGCAAGGAATTCAACGCTGCCACGCAGAAGCAGGCAGGAGACATCCTGCCGGTGGTCATCACTGTTTATAAGGACAAGTCGTTTACCTTCATCACCAAGTCCCCGCCCGCGGCAATCCTGATCAAGAAAGCGGCCAACATTGCGGCGGGTTCGAAGGAACCAAACAAACAGAAGGTCGCGAAGCTTTCCAAAAAGCAGGTGCTGGACATCGTAAAGATCAAGATGAAGGATCTGAACGCCCGCGATGAGGCGGCCGCCTACCGCACCATCGCCGGCACTGCGCGTCAGATGGGTGTCGAGGTCGAGGCGCTATAACTCGGAGACGGGAACCAGTTCTCGAAAGGGCCGGCAGCGCGTTTTGCCGGCCCTTTTTCGTGCCCACGCACAACCCGTCAAGGCGTGGGCGTCGCCGGTGCCGGAGCAGGGGTAATGGCCTTTGTCTTCTTCTCCTTCTTTGTGCCGTCTTTCTTGATTTTGTTTTTCTTACTCTTTTTCGAGCCTTTGGCGGCCTTGGCTTCCATCTGGGCCTGTGTAAGGTCCGCAGATTTTTTATGACACGCCAAGCCGCCCAGTGCGACCGCAGCAGCGAGGATCAAACGCAAAGAGAGAGATTTCATAAGGGTTAAAGGGGAGCAGAGGTGGCGCCGCAGGGAAAGGACTGAGGGGAGGATGCCGCCACACGGGATTTCAGTCCAGCCCCGGGGCGTAGCGTAATCTCACAAAATCTTCACAATTCTTTTGACAGCCAGTGGTCATCCGATACCTTCCGCGTCCCGCTTCGGCGGGTCCACCTATAAATCCAACCCGCAGGAGAGCCCATTGAGGTTCGTCAGCACTGCTAAATATCATGCAAAGTAAACGCAGCAAACGGTATCGCGCCGCCGCCGAAAAGGTGGACGCCACCAAGAGCTACCCGCTCCCTGAAGCCGTCACCGTTCTTAAGACGCTTCCGGCTCCGAAGTTTGACCAGACGGTCACTCTATCCTTCCGTCTCGGAGTCGATCCAAAGCAATCCGACCAGATGGTCCGTGGCACTTGCCCGCTGCCGAACGGCTCTGGCAAGAACGTCCGTGTGCTTGTTTTCGCGGAGGGTCAAGCGGCCACTGCAGCCCGGGAAGCTGGTGCGGAATTCGTTGGCTACAAGGATATGATCGAGAAGTGTGTTGGCGGATTCCAAGATTTTGATGTGGCCATCGCCACGCCGGGAGCCATGGCCGAAGTCCGGAAACTCGGTAAGGTGCTCGGCCCGCGAGGTCTTATGCCGAACCCGAAGACCGGCACTGTGACCGAAGACACCGCCAAGGCGGTGCGGGAAGTTAAGGCGGGCCGGGTTGAGTTCAAACTCGACAAAAACGGTAATTGCGCTGTACCCGTTGGCAAGTTTTCCTTTGCCGTGCAGGCGCTCGTCGAGAATGGCAACGCGGTCATTGAGGCCGTGGTTAAAGCCAGGCCGGCGACGGCCAAGGGCTCCTTCGTCGAAAATGTGACCCTCAGCGCGACCATGACGCCTGGTCTGAAAGTCGATGCGTCGTCCTTCATTAAGAATTAACCGGAGACTCGAAATCATGCATCCCGCGAAAGAGACCATCGTTGAAGATTTACAGGCAAAGCTGAGTGCGTCGCCCTTCCTATTCGTGGCCGATTACACCGGCCTGAAAGTCGCCCAGTTCGCCGAACTGCGGACCCGCCTCTGGAACGTGGGCGCGCGCTGCCACGTCGTCAAAAACACCTTCCTGCGCCGTGCGGCCAAGAGCGCCGGTCTGCCGGAACTCGCTGAATTGAAAGGCCAGACCGCCATCGTCGTCGGCGACAAAGACGTCGCCGCCGCAGCCAAGGTGCTGAAGAACTTCACCGCCGAATTTAAGAAACCCGAGATGAAAACGGGTGTCGTCGATAGGATCGTTGTCTCGACCGAACAGATCAAAGCCATTGCCGATCTTCCCTCGCGCGAGGTCCTGCTGGCAACCCTTCTCGGCGTGCTCAACGCCCCGGCAAGCAAGCTCGTGCGCGTCCTCAACGAACCCGCCTCCTCACTCGCGCGCCTCCTCAAGGCCAAGGCCGAAAAGGATGGGGCCTCGTCCATGGCAACCGCCGCAGAAGCGCCCGCCGCCTAAACCAATTTCCCGGTGCCAACCGGAGAAAGCGCGGACACCGCAATTGGTGTCCACGATTTAAACAACCAACAAATGGTTCCTCGTCGGATCGGCGGCTGCCGGTCTGAAATCGCCCGAAGCTTCGGGTAGCGACGACACCGCAAAACATCAGCATATGGCAGATACCAGCACGTTAGTGGAACAACTCAGCGGCCTCACCGTCCTCGAAGTCGCAGACCTCGTAAAGCAACTCGAAGAGAAGTGGGGCGTCAGCGCCGCGGCTCCAGTCGCGGCGGCGGCAACCGGCGGTGGCGGTGCCACAGCCGCTGCTCCCGTGGAAGAGAAAACGTCTTTTGACGTTGTCCTCAAGGAAACCGGCGCCAACAAGATCGCCGTCATTAAGGAGGTGCGCGCCTGTGTCGCCGGCCTCGGCCTGGCCGAAGCCAAAGCGCTTGTCGAAGGCGCCCCGAAGACCCTCAAAGAAGGCGTCACCAAGGAAGAAGCCGAAGAGATCAAGAAAAAGATCGAAGCGGCGGGAGCCAAAGTCGAGATCAAGTAACAACCCGATTACCGAGCGTTACGGGGCTTCGGACCGCGTCCGGCGATGAGCTGGGGCGCGGGAGATTCTCCGTCTCGCTCGGGAGTCAGGAGCGGCGGGCGAAAATATCGCTTGCCGCCGCCGTTTTTCTATTTACCGTTCGCTCCCCGATTTTCAGCAGCCCCGAAAGCAAACCTGAACCGCCTTTTCTCA
>JBBQCM010000079.1:0-31775 GCA_038318725.1 Chthoniobacterales bacterium | reverse complement strand
TCGATCCCTCGATTTCGAGTCCGAGGGATTTGCATATCCTTGGTCACATCCAAATCTTGAGATCAGAGATGCCAGCGGCGCGGATGTTGGGGGTATTTCTATCACTAGAGCGGATTAAATAAAAGTGTAGCCGTTTGTGATGGTGAGGGTCAGGATGGGCTGATGACGACACTCTCCTTGGATTTGCGCACGCGGATCCTGAGCACCTATGACGAAGGCCAGAGCACGCGGGAGGACGTGGCCCGGCGCTACCGGGTTTCCCTTGGCATGGTCAAAAAGCTCCTCCAGCAGCGCCGGGCCACCGGCGACATCACGGCGCGCCACCACCGTTCCGGGCGCAAGCCGCGGATTGTCGCCACCCACCAGCGGCAGATGCGCGCCCTGCTGGGCGGTCAGCCCGATCTGACCCTAGCCGAACTGCGCACCGCCGTGGGCTTGGAATGCACCCTGCCCGCCATCCATTACGTGCTCGTGAAGATGGGGCTTTCATATAAAAAAAGACGCTTCGGGCCAGCGAGCAGGACCGGCCCGACATCGCCCGTGCGCGCCAAAAGTGGCGGCGGCGGCAGCGTGGCCTCGACCCCGCGCGGCTCGTCTTCCTCGATGAAAGCGGCGCGAAAACGAACATGACCCGCCTGCGCGGGCGCGCCCCGCGCGGTGTCCGCTGTCATGCCAGCGCGCCCTGCGGCCACTGGCAGAGCACCACGATCATCTCCTCCATCCGCTTGGATGGCAGCACTGCGGCCATGACCATCCCGGGCGCCACCGACACGGAGGTCTTCCGGGCCTACGTGCGCGCGGTGCTCTGCCCGAGCCTGCGCCCTGGCGACGTCGTCATCATGGACAACCTCGCCCCGCACAAAAGCGATCCCACCCTCGAACTGATCACCCAGGCCGGCGCCCAAGTCCTCTTCCTGCCCGCCTACTCCCCGGACTTTAATCCGATCGAAAAGATGTGGAGCAAAGTCAAAGCCAGCCTGCGCCGCACCCAAGCCCGCAGCCCCGCCGAATTGATCCCGGCCATCGCCGCCGCCCTGGCCGCGGTTACCCCACAGGACGCTCTCCATTGGTTTGCTTCGTTCGGCTATAGTTTTATTTAATCCGCTCTAAATGCGAATGGAGCGATGCGACGGGTAATTGGATTCAGGACGATCATGGAAATTTTTTTGGGTCTTTCCCTTTGGGAGAGCCTGCGTGGAAGCTTCGAGTGTCGTTTTTCGACGGCGACCTTGCGAAGCCGGAATGGGAGACCGTTGAGTTCATCGTCGCGCCGCCGAAGCTGACGGAGCCGAAGTCCGAGCCGGGCGCGCGCTGAAACCCGTCGCAGCGCGACGCAGTGAGAGTAGCCCGGCGCTTCAGCGCCGGGTTTTGATCATGGGCGGATTCGTCGCGTCGCGACGGTTGAGCGGCTGCGGTTCAAACGTCGCTACGCGACGGAGCCGTTTTACCGCGAGTCCCGGCACTATAGTGCCGGGCTATCGTCGCGGCGTCGCAGCGCGACGCGGCGGTCTTCCGCGATTGCCAAGCGCGCGGCGGCGGCGGCATGCTGGGCGTCCGCCTTATGAAAAAACTCCTCCCGTTCGCCGCCGCCATCGCTCTCGTCCTCGCCGCGCCGGTGCTGCGGGCGGAGACGGAAACGCCGCTGACCGACGACTCGAAGCCGCACGACGGCGTGCCGAAGGGCGAGCTGATCAAGTTTCAGCTCGAAGGCTCAAAGATTTTCCCCGGCACGGTGCGCGACGTGACGGTGTATGTGCCGAAGCTGTACGACCCGGCGAAACCGGCGTGCGTGTATGTGAATCAGGACGGTGTGCAGTGGAATGCGCCGGTGGTTTTCGACAACCTCATCGCGAAGGGCGAAATGCCGGTGACGGTCGGCGTGTTTGTCATGCACGGGCGGGTGAAGGCGGCGGACGGGGCGACGGCGCTCGACCGCTTCAACCGCTCGCTAGAATACGACGGGCTCGGAGAGGACTATGTGCGTTTTGTGCTGGAGGAGTTGCTGCCGGCGGTGGAGCAGAAGACGACGGGCGACGGGCGGAAGATCGTGCTCAGCACGAGCGGCAATGATCGCGCGATTGGCGGTTCGTCGAGCGGGGCGATCTGCGCTTTCAACGCAGCGTGGGAGAAGCCGAAGGCGTTCTCGCGCGTCTTCTCGTCTGTGGGCACTTTCGTCAGTCTGCGTGGCGCGGACCGGCTGGCCGGCTTGATCCGCAAGTATGAGCCGCGGGCGCTGCGCGTCTTTCAATGCGACGGCTCGAACGACCTGAACATCTACGGCGGCGACTGGTGGGAGGCCAATCAGATGATGGATCGCGCGCTCACTTTTGCCGGCTACGAACATCAAAGTGTGTGGGGCGACGGCGGGCACAATGGCAAGCAGGGGACGATGCTTTTTCCCGACGCGATGCGCTTTTTGTGGAAGGGCTGGCCCGAGCCGGTGAAGGCGGGCAAAAGCAAAAACGGGATGCTCAACGACGTGCTCATCCCCGGCGAGGAATGGCAACTCGTGTGGGAAGGGGGAAAGTTCACCGAGGGGCCGTGCGCGAATGCCGCGGGGGAGGTGTTCTTCAACGACATTCCGAACGCGAAGACTTACAAGGTCGCGCTGGATGGGAAGGTGACGGAGTTCATCGCCGACTCGAAAAAGGCGAACGGGCAGGCGGTCGCGCCGGACGGGCGGATTTACAACGTCGTGGATTCCGAGGCGAAGATCGTGGCCTACGATGCGGCGGGGCAGGGGACGACGGTGGCCGAGGGGATTCGCGGCAACGATCTCGTGGTGCTGAAAAACGGCAACACCTACGTGACCGAGCCGACGCCGCAGGGCGGCAAGTCGAGCAACGTGGTTTTGATCAAGGCGAACGGCGAAAAGGAGATCGTCGATACCGGGTTGAAGTTTGCCAATGGCGTGACCGCCAGCCCGGACCAGTCGCTGCTCTACGTCTGCGACACCCGCAGCCACTGGGTCTACAGCTACCAGATCCAGGCGGACGGCAAACTCGCTTACAAACAGCGCTATTACTGGCTGCACGTCCCGGACACCGCCGACGATTCCGGCGCGGACGGCATGCGTGTGGATCGCGACGGCCGGCTCTACGTGGCGACGCGGATGGGCCTGCAAGTCTGCGACCAGGCGGGACGCGTGAACTGCATCCTCCCGACACCGAACAGCCGTGTCTCGAACCTCGCCTTCGGCGGTCCGGAGTTCGACACCATCTACGCGACCTGTGGGGACAAGGTCTATAAGCGGAAGGTGAAAGCGAAGGGCGCCAACGCTTTCGCTGACCCGATCAAACCGAAGCCGCCGGGGCTTTGATCTACAGGGTATGATTGCTGCATGGCTGTAACGAATGACGTGCATAGCGCGTCTCCCTGCGCGACGGTCCCTTCCCACCTATCTCGCATGCGCTTTCCTTCCCTTAAAGTCATCGGCACCCTCGTCGGCATCTGGATCTTCGTCGGCGGCGTGATCTTTTTTGCACGCAGCGCGAAGGTCACCCCGGAATCCCTCGTCGCTTACGCCGACACGCATCCGATTGCGGGCAAGTCGGCAGGCGACCGCAGCAAGATCATCGAAAAGCTGGCAGGCCAAATGAACCTGCTCCCGTATGAAGACCGGCGCGGCGTCCGCGTCAGCAAGGGGCTGGACGGCTTTTTCCGCGGCCTCACGCCGGAGGAGCAGATGCGCTTTCTCGACCTCACCCTGCCCACCGGCTTCAAACAAATGATGGAGGCGCTGAACAAGATGACGCCGGAGAAACGGCAAAAATTTGTCACGAAGGCGCTCGAAGACATGCAGAAGGGGGAAGGCGACCGCCCACCCGACGCGGAGCTCGACGCGAATGCCAGGAAGATCATCGATCAGGGTTTCAAGTCGTTCTACAGCGAGGCCAGCGCCGACGTAAAAATGGACGTCGCGCCGCTGGTCGAGCAACTGCAGAAGAATCTGCAAGGCCGGTGAAAAAGGACGGATGACGAATGACGGGAATGACGAGGGTAATCCGTATGACGAAGTTTGGAACGACGGCTCGCAGTCATTCTTCATCCGTCATTGGTCATTCATCCGCCTTCACGCTGATGGAATTGCTCGTCGTTATTGCCATCATCGCCGTGCTCGCGGCCCTGGCGTACCCGGCCTACCAGCGGGTGATCGAGAGCGGGCGCGCGACGGCTTGCACGGGAAATCTGCGGCAACTCGGCGCGGCCCTGGCGCTCTATCTGGGCGAGAACAACAACACCATGCCCACGCTCAAAACCGCACGCGCGAGCCTCGCCGAGGACGTGCCGGTCATCGACAACACCCTCGTGAAGTATGCGCCCGCACAGGGCGTGTTTGCATGTCCTGCGGACAAGGCTGGTTTCGCGGTGAAGACGGGGACGAGCTACATTTGGAACGTGACGCTCAACGGGCAGGCGCTCGCCAGCCTGAACTTTCTCGGGCTCGTCCAGGACCACAGCCATATCCCGATCATGTCGGACAAGGAAGGCTTTCATCCCTACCTCGCCGACAAGGTGAACATTCTTTATGCCGACGGCCACGCCACGAAGGACGTGAAGTTTTTTACCGAAAAATGAGCCGGCACGGGGACGGCGGTGGGTTCTCGAAGTTAGGGCTTCTTTGGCGCCGCGAGGGACGCGGCGCGGTCCGCCTTTGCCTGATTGAGCAGGCGCATGTAGCGGTCGAACTGATTCTGAAACGCGGCCCGCACTTTGGGATCGCCGAGCGGGAGCGCGCGACGCCTGGCTTCGAGCTTTTGTTGGATCGCCTGAATGGCCGCTTCGCGCCCGGCCAGCGGTTTCGGATTGCCGATGGGATGCATGGCATCGTCGAGCAGCCGGTCGATTTCGTCCGGCGCGTCTTTGCCGAACAGCCGCTGGGTGAAGGCCCGGCGTTCTCCGTCCGTCTTGCCCGCAGCGTTTTTGAACGCTTCAAGACGGCCTGGCACTTGGAAGAGATTTCCCGCCACGAATTGAGCAGTTCCGTTTCCGATGGCTGCAAGGACGATGGTCAGAAGAACAAAGCCGAGAGCGTTCAACAACTCGATTTCATAGATCTTCACTGGAATGGCGATGCAGAGAAGCACGCACAGGAACAAAAAAGCCCCGATGAGTGCCCATGCGCCTGTCGGACTCATACCGCCCAGATGCTCGATTACAAAAGGGCCGAAGAAGAGCAGGCCCGCAACAAGTCCCAGCGGCAACAGCAAACTCGCGAGCCAGATTTTGAAGGCATTGCCAATCGTCGCGTTCTCACCACGAACGACGATTTTGGAGGCGATCCAGCACCAACCTACGTTCAGAAGCTGCGTTCCGACGAACATGGCGATGGCGAAGTTTCGCAACCACCGGACGTCGTCCCGTTGGACAAATTCTCCCACGCGCGCGAGGGCCAGTTGAAAGTCGGCGGACTTCGCCGCATCGGTCGCCAACGCTCCAAGGGAAATGAGTTGCATGCCGCGGGATGCTACGGAAAAGCTCCGCCCGTTCAATCTCCTCAATCGCCGCCACTCCGATGATCAAGCTCCAGAATTTGCAAAAGGCGTGGCGCGGGAAGCCCGCACTGCACGGGCTTTCGCTGGAGGTGCAAAAGGGTGAGGTCTTCGGGCTGCTCGGGCACAATGGCGCGGGGAAGAGCACGACGCTCGGCATCCTGCTCGGGCAGGTCTTTCCCGACTCGGGCGAGGCGTTGATCGACGGGGTCTCCGTCCAGCGGCACCGGGCACAGGCCCTGGCGAAGACGGGCGCGATTTTTGAGGCGCCGCGGTTTTACGACTACCTGAGCGGGTGGCGGAATCTGGAGATTTACACGAGCTATTCGGCGAAAGTGCCGCGCGCGCAGATCGAGGAGGTGGTGGAGATCGTCGGGTTGACGCAGCGCATCCGCGACAAGGTGGGCGTTTATTCGCAGGGCATGCGGCAGCGGCTCGGGCTCGCGCAGGCGCTGTTGCCGGCGAACGAGGTCATCCTGCTCGATGAGCCGACGAACGGACTTGATCCCGAAGGTATTCACGAGATGCGCGAGCTGATCAAACGGTTGAATCGCGAGCGCGGCCTCACCGTGGTCTTTTGCTCGCACCTCCTCGTGGAGGTGGAGCAACTCTGCGATCATGTGGTCATCCTGAACCAGGGACGGAAGATCTTCGATGGGCGCTGGGCGGACCTCGGAACGGAGCGGCGGAGGGTGCGCCTGGAGGTGGACGACTGGCCACGCGCGGCTGCGCTGCTCGGCGAAAGCGCGGGCGTGAGCGTGGTCGAGCCGGGCATGGTGTCGCTCGACGAGGGCGTGGCGACGGCCGATCTCGTGACGCGACTCGTGCATGGCGGGGTGGGTATCAGCGCGATCGAACCGCAGCGGCGCAACCTCGAACAAATCTACCTCGCGCTCACCAGCGCATCGTCCGATTCGCCAGTATGAGCCTTTTCCTCCTCCAACTTCGCGGTGAACTCTGGAAGCTCTTTGCCCGCAAGCGCACCTACATCGGCTTTGGCGTCTTCCTCGGCGTGGAAGCCCTCATTCTGATCCTCTGGCAACTCCCACGCGGGCAGCGCTGGATGAAACACATGATCGAGCAAAGTGGCGGCGTCTTTGAGTTGTATTTCTCTGGGCTGACCGTCGCGATGATCATGCTTTCGACAACGGTCTTTCTGCTCGGCGCGCTTTATCTGGGGTTGGTTGGTGGCGATCTCGTGGCCAAGGAAGTCGAGGACGGCACCATGCGCATGACGCTCTGCCGGCCCATCTCACGGCTGCGCGTGCTGCTCGTGAAATACGCCACCTGTGTGATCTACACGTTTTCGCTCGTCATCTTCATTGGACTGACGGCGCTGGGTGCCGCGATGCTCGTGCGTGGCACAGGCGGAATGTTTCTGATGATCCCGGAGGAAAAGCTCATCGTGTTCTTTGACTTCGGACCGGGACTGGTGCGGTACCTCGCGGCGTTGCCGTGCTTTGCACTGAGCCTTCTCACAATCGCGACTTTTTCCTTCCTCCTCTCGTGCTGCAATATGAAGCCGGCGGCGGCGACGATCTCGGCGATTACGATCTTTTTCGTGGACTGGATTTTCCATCTCGTCCCGTATTTTGAAACCTACCGGCCGTGGATGATGACGACCCACATGAGCACCTGGCTGAATGTCTATCGCAGCCCGTGGCCGTGGCCGCAGATGATCGAGGACTACGGCTATCTTATCGGCCTCGACGCGACCTTCTTTCTCGTCGGCGTGATGATCTTTTCCGCGCGCGACTTTAAGTCTTGATCGTCGGTTTTGAGACGGAGTCTTTTGCGGGTGGTTTGGGACGGTTCTGGCCGGGCAGAATGTGTATAGGAAATTCGTGCAGCAGAACCTTCTTATTTTTACCTGTGATCTCGATGGAAATCGTCACGGTCTTGGGTTCTGCGGCAGTAGTCGGCGCTGTGAATTGGAAGAGGCCCTCTGGTGAAAGAACCGCTCCGTCAACATTGGTCTGCAAACGATATGAGGCCACTACGTCAGGGTTGTTGACCCGCACTTGGTATTGCATGCGCGAGCCTTCGACAGCGCAGGGAACTGGCTGGGAAACGACGTGGAAATCTTCGGGCGCGAGTGATTTCATGACTTGCGGGATATTCAGATCCACCAGTTGCAAGGCTCGGCCAGTCTTGTCGAGAAGGGCTAGCGGTCCTTCGTCGCCCAGCATGGCGCTGTGACGACCATTCTTGCCCCAATATACAAACTGTGAGTCGGCGAAAAACCCGAGGCGCGCCACGCGCATGAGGGGTCTGCTATTCTCGCTCAAGTAGATCTCGAGAACACACCCGTCGTTCCCTCCTCGTCGAGAAGAAACGTGCCACATCGCGTAACGCCCGCATGGCGTTCCGCCCAGCGCCTCGCGCGTTTCGTTATCGGGTCTTTCCCATGGCACGTTGATTCCACCCTTGAAGGCAACGCCGTCTGAAGCGATCGCTGTCAAACCGGAAATCGAACCGGTGGGTTGTCGTCCGCGACCATCGAAGATATGACCAAATTCCGTTCGATTTGAATCCTTTTGAGGAATGGGGAAAGCCACAGAAAGGCGTGCCGAAAGTGCCAGGAAATGGGACTGCAACCAGACCACGCGCCCGCTGTGGGAAGTCGGAAGAACGCGCGGTGAGTCGCCCGATAGAAAGATGGATTGCCAGTTCGATTCATCAGGCTTGTTCATCAGATCGTTGAAAGAGAGCGGTTGAGCCCAGCCTGCGGTCTGCAAGGTATTGGCGTCCCTCACGGTGACGATGGTGCCATAGCGTGTGCCGGAAATGATGAAATCGCCGAGGCGCAGAGTTTCCCGACCCTGCGTCACTTTTACAACTAGCGTGATGGGGCTGTCAGGAGCCGTTCCGACGCCAATTGCGGCAAGGCTGAGTTTTTCAGGAAAATTGAGGCTTTGCTCCCGCTTTCCGTCCGGGACGGAGATCCGTGTCAGGGTGCCTTTGGCAGTGTCGAATTCAAAAAGCGCCCCTGCGCCTGCAAAATAATTTGCTCCCGGCGGACCTGTAATCGAACCAATGACTTTTCGGTTCTGAAGCGAAAAGAAATCAACACGATTTGCGTTAGTTACCAGGGCAACACAGCCGGAAACCGGCCCTTGCATATTGATGATCGAGTCGGCAAAAAGGTGAAGGGAGGTCGGCAGCGTAACGAAATCGGAAACCGGATTGCCTAGGGTTTTGAACCCGTTGCCTTGGGAATTCAGATTCTCGTGATTCGCGGTGAAGAGAGACGCGAAGGGCAGTTCCGGGCCGGTCGCATGCAGCGAAATCGGATAGGATAGCTCCGCGCCATCCTGGCCGGGCACTTTCAATGTCAGCAGTTGAAGGGAGGCGAATTCGTCGGCGGGAATCGAGACTCGCACCGTTCCTTCCGCTTCGTTGACCGTGGTGTGCATAGGTTTGCCAAAAATCTCGGCAGTGAATGCTTTTCCGCCCCACAGCACTGGCCGAAATTGAAAGTCTGTTCCGCGGACGAAGGAGGTATCCGGCCAGTTGAGCAGCACCGGTTGTTTGCGCGTTTCCGGTGCTGTGAACTTGCGGACGGACCAAGTCTTCCCGTCCGCGGAAACGACGGCGAGTTGCAACGAGTAAGGATCGAAGCACGCCTGCCACTTCCGCTTCCGTAGGTTGGGCTCGGTCAATTCGGCGAGTTCGGGAACATCGCACTCGGCAAAGGGAGTTTTGTCGAAATATGAAAACATCGCCAGTCGCGGTGGCCTGGGCGGCGCGGCGTTCTTGTCTGCCGAACGGATGCGGATGATCACGGGGCAATTACTTGCCATCCCGATGGCGCTATTACTCCACGGATTGCGTTCTTCATATTTGAAAGTCACTCCGCCGGGCGTGGCCTTACTTTCCAATATGTATTCGTAGCCGACGAAGCCCGGCGTAACACCTCGTGGTTCATCGTCCGTATTGCCAGAATGCGTGTCGAAGTAGTTTCGCATCAGCCCCCGAGTATCGCCGTTGTAACAGTAGAAACTTGTTCTCGAAGTGGTGATTCTTGCGAAACCCAAACCATCACCGGTGACGACGAAGCGATCGTCGCGCGTAAATTGGTAGCTGCGGTTTTCAGCTGCAGGCACATCGCATCGTTGCAAGGTGGCTGGAGAAAGAGCTGTGGCATCATTCGCCGTCAGGACATGAATCGGAGCGTGATCGGTGTTACAGCCGGCGAGAATGGCGATGCAGTCTTTCGACCCCAGTTGCGTGGTGCCGAGGAGTTGAAGATTGGCGAGGGAATACTTGGTTACCTGACCGGTGTTCCGCTCCAGAAGGAAAAGCGAACCCAGGTTTCCAGCAAGATGTCCCATGGATAGATTGACGTTGGGCAGCGGCATCCACTCGTTTTTCGCAAATGAGAACCGTTTCCAGTAGGGCGCGCCGCTCAGCTCCAGCAGGGCCTCGCGTCCACCGGCGATCGGCACGACGTTTCGCACCGGAGATTCGAGAGGGAATGGCGTGGCAGGTCCAGCGACGGCGGGTGCGTCCGGTTCTGGCGCGTCGGCTTTTGTCATCGGAGCGTTCGCGTTGTCGAGACTCTCCAGCTTCGGATGGATACCGTCGGGTCGCCGCTGAAGTCTCACGATAAATGGCGCGCTGAAGCCCATCACCGCGCGGAACTCGCCGATCAGCGGCCAAGTGAGCTGGACGACATAGACGCGCTCACCGAATTCGGTCGGGGCTTCCAAACTTGTCTGCCAGGGGGCGGATTTCCCGTTGCGAAATAGCGAACGAAGCCGCGCATTTTCGATCGGAGCAAAAGCGCCGGCGGAATTTTTCGGCGCTGTGAACCCGCCCTCTTCGGCACCGAGTTCGCGAACCCACAAGTCCACCTGAGCGGGGGCCAATTCGGGAGGAGTCGTTTCGATTTCCATGCCGACCTCAACGCTCCTCCCTGTCCCTTTAAAGGTGATGTCCTTGGCCTTCAGCGTTGGCGTCTTGATGGCCAACGAAAGCTTGCCCACCGGAGTTACATTTACCGATCCGTCAGGCTTTTCTTCCACGAATGCGATCAGCTTGTCCGGTTCGCTGACACCGAGATGGACGGAATCCCCGGTGGCATCGGATTTGAGGGCCGAGAATTCCACTGCGCCGCGATTCTCCGTCGCCGCACGGTAGATGCCGAAATCCGACGAGAACGGCTGTGCTGGCAGCGGCGCCGGCTGCATGCGCGCGCGCATCTCAGTCATTTGCCGAAGCGCCTGAAGTTCGGCGCGCTTTCGCGGGTCGAGGGTGCTTGGATCAGGGGTGGCTGGCTCTGGCGTCGCGGGCGGCGGTGCGGGAACTATTCCGTCAGAAAAAGTACGGATCAGCGCCAGTTCGGAATGCGCCGAAGCATTTTGCTCCAAATGAAAGCCGATATCCGCAGAGTATTCAAACTTGTCCGCGTACATCAGCACGGCGAGGCCGGTGGCTGCGTCGAATTTCACCAGTCGCGCGGAATGCGCTCCTGTAACCGTCTGGCCGTACGTATCGACTTTGTTGCGATAGACCACGATGCGCACATCCTTGCTTCGCAATTGCGCTTCCTTCCAGCCGCGGAGCAGGGCGAGAACAAAGCGCCCCTTGCCCTGCGTCAAGGCCGGGTCGGGAATTTCATCGCGGTGCAGGAGGGCGGCTGCGGAATCCTGAGCCGGCAAGCCGCCAAACGCCACGCGAACTCGCAGCAGCGAGCCCAATTGCTTCTGCGTCGCTTTTGCCTGACGCGGCGGAGGTTTGGCCACGGGTGTCTGCGGCAATGGCGCTTCCGCTACTGCTGCAGGTGTCGCCAAAGTCGCGTCGTTTTGCGCACGAGGCACCTTTTCTTTGCACGAGCACAGGACGAAGGCGAGCGCGACTAGAAGCCACCGGGATTTCATTGTGATGCGATTGTGGCTAGCGTTTTTCCATCGGGCCTGCAATGGATCGCTGCCCAGCCTGCCGATTTTCCAAAGCTTCCACATGCGTTGCCACCGAACTACGACACGAAAGAAACGCTGTCTCGCCACATGGACATCTACGCCGATCCCGCCTACGCCATGGCCACGGAGCAATTCCGGGTCGTGGCCGACTACCTGAACATCGAGCCCAACCTCCGCGAGCGCATGCTGCATCCGAAGCGCGCCATCGCCGTCACCCTCCCGGTGCATCGCGATGACGGACGCATCGAAACCTACCGGGGCTACCGCGTGCAGCACCATCTCGCGATGGGTCCGACCAAGGGCGGCGTGCGTTTTCACCCCAGCGTCACCCTCGGCGAGGTGGCCGCACTTTCCACTTGGATGAGCTGGAAATGCGCGCTCACCGGTCTGCCTTACGGCGGCGCGAAAGGCGGTGTCGCGGTCGATCCGCGCACGCTTTCCCTGCGCGAACTGGAGTCGCTCTCGCGCCGCTACATGCAGGAGATGATTCCCTTTGTGGGGCCGCATACCGACGTGATCGGCCCGGACATGGGCACGAACGAGCAGGTCATGGCGTGGTTCATGGACACCTACTCGGTCTATAAAGGCTACGCTGTCCCCGAGATCGTCACGGGCAAGCCTGTGGCCATCGGCGGGACCAGCGGGCGACGCGAAGCCACGGGGCGCGGCGTCGTCTATCCCATCGAACGCGCGCTGGACGTGCTGAAGATGCGGCCGGAGGGCTGCACCGCCGTCATCCAGGGCTTCGGCAATGTTGGGGCGGTCGCGGCGCTTGGACTGGCGTTCAAGAGCGGGATGAAAGTTATCGGCATCAGCGATGCCTTCGCCGCTTTTCATCGCGCCGACGGCATCGATGTCGGGGCCGCGGAGAAATTCGCGCTGCAACATGGCAGCCTCGCGGGGTTCAGCGAGGCCGACCCGATTTCGCCGGACGAGTTGCTGACGCTTCCGTGCGACGTGCTCGTGCCCGCCGCCGTCGAGGGGGTAATCACCGAAAAGAACGCCGGCCAGCTTCGCTGCCGCATCCTCGCCGAAGCGGCCAACGGCCCCACGACTCCTGAGGCCGACCGCATCCTC
Source organism: Chthoniobacterales bacterium (assembly GCA_038318725.1). Classification (GTDB taxonomy): domain Bacteria; phylum Verrucomicrobiota; class Verrucomicrobiia; order Chthoniobacterales; family Chthoniobacteraceae; genus Chthoniobacter. The sequence goes on along the minus strand of JBBQCM010000079.1, from coordinate 19,282 downwards.
TTCGAGCGCTGGGCCGAGGTCTTCGTCATCCCCGACATCCTTTGCAACGCCGGCGGCGTCATCGTCAGTTACTTCGAGTGGGTGCAGGGCTTGCAGCAGTTCTTTTGGAATGAGAGCGAAGTCATGGACAAACTCTTCCACATTCTCGAGCAGGCCTTCAGCGCGGTCATTAAACGTTCGCGCGAGGCGAAAATCCCGCACCGCATGTCGGCCATGGCGATCGGGGTCGAGCGCGTCCTCGCGGCGAAGAAAGCCCGCGGGCTCTTTCCTTGAGCGGGGGTTTCGGCAAGGGCGCAGGCGGCGGGTGGGCAGAAGCGGTTTTTGTTACATAAACGTCTCGTTACCGTCATCTGTTTGTCACATGATCCCACGAATCTCTGCTTCGTCGATTCCCCGGAATTGGCCGCGGAAACCCCGAAGACCGCGCATTTCAATCCACCCTAAAACACACCCATGACTAAAATCCCCATGCTCAAATTCGCGACTGCTTTGACCCTCCTCGGCGTCGCCACCTCCTCTGCCCAAGATGCCGGCGCCCTCGTTGACAAGCTCGTCAAAAAAGGCGTGCTCACCGACCAGGAGGCCGAGGAAGTCCGCGCCGACATGATGCGCGATTTTTCCCAGACCTCGGCGGGCAAGATCAGCATCAGCCCGTCGATCACCGAGCTGAAACTCTACGGGGATGTGCGGCTGCGCTACCAGTACGACGAGCGCGAGGCGCAGGTCGCCAGCCCCGACAACGATCAGCAGCGTTCGCGCTTTCGTTACCGGCTGCGACTGGGTGCGGATGTGGCGCTGGGCGAGAACTGGTTTGCCGGCTTCCAACTCCAGACCGGGCAGAATGCGGACTCGGGCAACCAGACCTACAGCAACGGCTTTGACAATGACGGTATCTTCGTCTCGAAGGCCTTCTTCGGCTGGAAGAATGACTGGGCGTCCGTGACGATCGGCAAGCAGAAGAACCCGTTCTATACCACGGATATGATGTGGGACGCAGACATCAACCCGGCGGGAGTGGTGGAGACGATTGCCCTCCACAAGCTGTTTGGCCACGGAGCCGGGGGTCCGGCGGGCGGTGCGGGGGCTGATGGCAAGTCGGTGGCAGCACCGGAAATTCATGGGGACTCCTCCTGGGAACTAAGCCTGGTGGCCGGCCAGTTGTGGTATCAGGACAACAACGAGTTTAGCCGCGGCACTGACTTCAAGACGGATGGCTACATGTTTGTCGAGCAGTTGATCGGGACTTACCATTTCAACAAGCATGTCAGTGTCACGCTGGCCCCGGCCTGGATGAACTGGACAGCCGCGCACCTGACTGGATTTCGTGACGAGAACCCCTTCAGCGATGTGGGGGTCTTCGGCCCGACGGTCTCCACGCGCACCACGACCTCGACCGTCAATACGGTGCAGGAAACGGTCAACGCCGCCGGCACAGTCACGACCCGCGTGGTCACGCCGACGACGGTGGTTTCGACCGTGACCACGACGACCAATCCGAATGGCTCGACCTCGGTGAGCACCGCGCAAAACACGGTGCGGCCGGGCGCGGCGACGACCACGGTCCTGCCGGTCGGAGGCACCCCGAACAAGCAGACGACCACCGCCACCACGGTCGCCACCGCCACCTCGGCCAGTCCGGCGAAACCGGCTCCCGGGGCGCTGCCCGCGGTGACCGGAGAGTCCCGCGGTCTGAGCATCCTGAACGCGCCGGGCGACATCTCCTTCAAGATCGGCAGCCTCAAGACGAAGGTCTATTGGGACTTTGCCTATAACATCAATGGTGCAAACCGCTACGACGCTATTTACCAACTGCGCACGGGCAATCCCGTCACTGACGCCTATCGCGGCTATAAGTCGGAGGATGGCCTGGCCTGGCTGGTTGGCTTGCAACTCGGTGAAACCAAGAAGAAGGGGGACTGGGCGATCCTCTTCAACTATCGCCGGACGGGCATCGCTTCGATCGACCCGAACTTGAATGACTCGGATTTCGCGCTGAGCGAATTGAACACCCAGGGCTTCACCCTGAAACTGGCCTATCAGCTTTCCGACGTTTGCGTGCTGCAACTCGCGGGCTTCATGGCTTGGAACCTCGATCAAAACTTAGTTGGCGGACGCGCGACCAACACCGTCAACTCCAGCAATCCGGGCATTGCGCAGGATAACACCTCCAATGTTATCCAGTTCGACGTGAACATTAAGTTCTAACCTCCGGTTCTTTCCGAGAAACCAACGCATCTAGCAACTCATGAAACTGACTCCACTTATCACCGCTGCTGTCGCTCTCGCGCTTTCGGCTTCCATGGCCTACGCGGGCCGCATCGTCATCAAAGGCTCCGACACGCTCGGGGCGAAACTCGTCCCGCAGCTCGCGGAGGCCTTCAAGGCCGAGCACAAGGGTGTGAGCTTTGAAATCGCCGCCGAAGGTTCGACCACCGGCATCGCCGCACTCATCGACGGCACGGCGAACATCGGGATGTCCAGCCGCCGCACCAAGGCGACGGAAATTTCCGCCGCTGGAGCCAAGGGCATTACCTTGAAGCCGACGATTGTCGCTTATGATGGCATCGGCGTCATCGTCAATGCAGGCAATCCGGTCAAGGGGTTGACGAAACAGCAGGTCGAAAAGATTTTCACCGGAGATATCAACGACTGGAGCGCAGTCGGTGGAAAAGCGGGTAAGATTTCGATCTATACGCGCAACACGTCGTCCGGGACCTACTCGGATTTCAAGGAACTCGCGATGCGGAAGCGCGACTATGCAGGCGGTTCGCAAAAGATGGCTGGAAACGAGCAGATTGCTGCGGAGGTCGGGAAAAATCCTGGCGGCATTGGGTATGTCGGGCTCGCCTATATCAAGGCGGGAGGAGTGAAGGCGCTGCCGGTGGAGGGCGTGCTGCCATCGCCGGCGACGGTGCGTGGCAAGGAATATCCGTATTCGCGTCCGACCTTTTATTATACCAACGGGGAACCTTCCGGAGACGCCAAGGAGTTTGTGGATTTCACGCTCAGTCCGAAAGGCCAGGCTATTGCCAGCCAGGTGGGTTTCGCGACGATCAAATAGTGCCCGTCAATTTCTTGGTTACGAGAGCCCGCTGAAAACGCCGTGTTTCAGCGGGCTCTTTTCCGTCCGAGTGAGACAAATCACGGGGCCTTTCCAGTTCACACAGTTGTAACGGTAGGTTCCTTGTCATTGCCGGTGTTGCGGACTGTAGTTATACGACGTTTTCCATGAGTTCCGCCTCAGCCACCTTTCCATCCGCCAGACGCCCCATCGGGGAGGCACTGCTCAATCGAAACCGCCTCCGCATCCTTGGGCTGACGCCAGCGGAGATCATCAAGTATTTTTTCGCGGGCAACGCCACGGTGGCGATCATCGTCTTGGCCTTGATCACGATCTTTCTCTTTCGCGAAGGTGCGGGCTTCTTCGGGATGAATCTGCGAAACATCCGGCTCTACCGTCTGGCGGGCCTGGAGTATGTGGACTTCATCCGCGGCGAAGTGGAGGGCTTCACGAAGATCAACCGGACGCTCAATAACTCGCGGCTCACGCAGTTCAACCGGCTGACCGCGGACGCCAGGACGGTCGAGGAGGCCAATCATGCGCTCGCGGGGTTCGATGCGTTTGCCACGGCCTACGACGATTCCGTGGAGGAGGTGCGCGGGATTCTTTCGGACCTCACGGAAGCCGCCACTGCGATCAAGCAGAAGGAACTGGTGAATGACGATCGGCAGGAGCAGAGGGAGATGCTGCTGGCTGCCGGCAAGCGGGAGGAGGCGGGCAAAGTGGTGATCACGCCCGTTGATTTCGCGACGGAGACCGCGGCGCTGAAGGCCACCTTTCCGGCCTTTCAGGAGGCGAACCGGCAGTTTGCGAGCAAGCTCGAAGCGGCCCTCGTGCTTGCGCCAGCGATGGCTGGACCGATTCGGCAGGGGCAAATCGACGAGATCAAGGCTCAGACCAGGAGTTTCATCGCGACTTTTCCGCAGTCCGAGCGGGCGATGCAGGCCTGGCAGTACGACACTCCGGTGCCCGCGTGGAAGTCGGTCACGGGGTTTCTCTTCGGGGCACAGTGGCTGACGGCGAGTTTCTGGCAGGATTGGTACGGCCTCATCCCGCTCCTTGTCGGATCGCTGCTGGTCTCGGTGATCGCACTGTGTTTTGCCGTGCCACTCGGTGTTTCCGCGGCGATTTACGTGAGTGAGATCGCCGGGGTGAAGGAGAAGAATTTCGTCAAACCGTACATCGAATTCATTTCGGCGATTCCCTCGGTGGTATTGGGTTTCTTTGGTATCGCCATCCTCGGCTCGGCGCTACGCTCGCTCTCGCAGGTTTCGTGGCTGGCGTGGTTTCCCGGCTTTCCGATGAGCGAGCGGCTCAACTCCCTGACCGCTGGCTGTCTGCTCGCGCTGATGGCGGTGCCGACGATTTTTTCGCTCGCCGAGGACGCGCTGAACAATGTGCCGAAGCATCTCAAGGAAGCCTCCTACGCGCTCGGAGCGAATCGTTTTCAGACCATCATCCGCATCCTCGTCCCGGCGTCGTTGTCGGGCATCATCTCGGCGATCCTGCTGGGATTCGGAAGGGTCATCGGGGAAACCATGGTCGTGCTGCTTTGCGCGGGCAACCGCATCCAGATCCCGGACTTCACGCAGGGGCTGGGCGCATTCTTTCAGCCAGTGCATACGATGACCGGGATCATCGCGCAGGAGATGGGCGAGGTCGTGCCGGGAAGCATCCACTACCGGGCGCTGTTCATGGTTGGCATCGTCCTTTTCGTCCTTGCGCTGGTCATCAATTTCATCGCGCAAAAAATCGTCGCCCGTTACCGCATCTCGATTGGCTGATCCCATGGAAGCCTCGCCCCATCCTTTTTTCCACCGGCCCTCGAAGTCCCGCAGCATCGAGGCGGCGGCCTTCGGCCTGTTCCGCGCCGCGACCTATCTGATCCTTGTCTGCGCCACGGTCATCTTCGGCATGATTTTCTTCCGCGGTGCGGGCACGGTCTTCCAGGCCGCGCCGCCTTTCGTGAACTGGACCTTTCTCACTCAGGCACCCGAGACGCTCTACGTCTTCGAATTTGAGGGAAAAAAGCAGGAGATGGGCAACAAGGAGTTCCGCGCTTTCAAGGAGCAGCGGCAACTCGGCGACATTCCGACGGAAACCTACGCCCACAGCGCGGGCGGCATCTGGCCATGCATCGTCGGCACGGTGCAGCTCGTCATGGGCTCGATGGCCATCGCGCTTTTCATCGGCGTCAGCTCGGCGATTTATCTGAGCGAATACAGCAATCAGGGGCGCATCGTGAATTTCATCCGCCTCGCCATCCTGAATCTGGCGGGGGTGCCCTCGATTGTCTTCGGCCTCTTCGGCCTCGGCCTGTTCGTCCACTTTATGCCGATGCTGGATACTTTCGACAGCGCCACCGATCTCAGCATCCCGGTCGGCTTCGGCCACTGGTTGAATTTCCGCGGGTGGAATGTGTGCCTGCTTTCCGGGTGGTTCACGCTGGCCTTTATGGCGCTGCCGGTGGTCATCACCGCGAGCGAAGAGTCGCTGAAAGCTGTGCCGATGGGCTTTCGCGAGGGCTCGCTCGCGCTGGGCGCGACCAAGTGGCAGGCCATCCGCACCAACGTCCTGCCCTACGCCCTGCCCGGCATGCTGACCTCCTCGATCCTGGGCATCGCCCGTGTCGCCGGGGAAACCGCGCCGATCATGTTCACCGCCGCCTACGTCATGCGCGACGAGCAGAGCGGCGGCGGATTTTTCAGCGGCCTCTTCCAGGGCGTGATGGCGCTGCCGTATCACATCTACGTGGTCAGCTCGAAAATCCCGCAGAACGCCTACACCGAGCGGGTCCAGTACGGCGCGGCCTTTGTCTTCCTGCTGCTCGTCATGGGGATCGCGCTGACCTCGATCTTTCTGCGCATCCGCATGCGCAACCGCTATCGCTGGTAAAATCGACTGCTTGCCATGAGAATCTTCCCTTCCGAATCTCGCATGAACCCGCCTCAAACAGCCCCGACAAAACTCAGCGACGTGATTCCTGACGACCAGCCGCCTGCCACCATGATCGAGGTCGAAAAACTCGACTTTTACTACGGCCAGGCGCGTGCGCTCCACGAGGTCAGCATCCGAATTCCCGAAAAGAAAGTGACCGCCTTCATCGGCCCGTCGGGCTGTGGCAAATCGACGCTGCTGCGCTGCTTCAACCGGATGAACGATCTCGTCGATATTGCGTGGATCGGCGCGGGTTCGATCAAGATTCACGGAGTCAATATCAACCAGCCCGATGTCGATGTGATCGCGCTCCGCCGGCAAGTCGGGATGGTTTTCCAGAAGTCGAATCCCTTTCCGAAATCGATCTACGAAAACATCACCTACGGCCTCGAAATTCAGGGCATCAAAGACCGCGCGAAACTCGACGAGGTCGTGGAGAAAAGCCTGCGCGGCGCAGCGCTCTGGGATGAGGTGAAAGACCGGCTGCATGCCAGCGGCATGGGGCTTTCCGGCGGCCAGCAGCAGCGGCTGTGCATCGCCCGCGCCATTGCCGTCGAGCCGAGCATCATCCTCATGGACGAGCCGTGCTCGGCGCTCGACCCCATCGCCACATCGAAGGTCGAGGAGCTGATCCAGCAGTTGAAGACCAAGTACACCATCGTCATCGTCACCCACAACATGCAGCAGGCCGGCCGCTGCTCGGACCACACCGGTTTCTTCTATCTCGGCAAACTCATCGAGTTCTCCAAGACCGAGAAGATCTTCACCAACCCGTTGCACAAGCAGACGGAGGATTACATCACCGGACGCTTCGGCTAGGCTGCGGGGATCGCAGATGGGAGATCGGAGATCGTCCTCCCGAACTCCGATCTCCGTCCTCCAAACTCCGATTTTTTATGAGCCAATTTTGGGAACAACAACTTTCCGACATCCGCGAGCAACTGCTGATGATGTCGGGCCTCACCGAGCGCAATCTCACGCTCGCCATGCGCGCCCTTGTCGAGCGCGATGACACGCTGTGCGATACCGTCGAGAGCGAGGATGATCAGATCGACCACCTGGAAATCCAGATCGACGAAATGGTCATCACCTACATGGCCACGCACGGGCCGATCGCCCGGGACTGCCGGCTCATGCTCACCGCGTCGAAAATTTCCAACAACCTCGAGCGCATCGCCGACCAGGCGACGAAGATCGCCCGCCGCGCCCGCGAGCTGAACACCGAGCCGCTGCTCAAGCCGCTCATCGACATCCCGCTCATGGCCGACATCGCCCAGGAGATGCTCCGCGACAGCATCACCGCCTTCGTCGATGGCAACAACGAACTCGCCGTCGAGATCATCGCCCGCGACCGCTCCGTGGACAGCATCAACAAGCAACTCGCCCGCGAGCTGACGAGTTACATGATCGAAAATCCGAAGACCATCACCCGCGCGCTGAACCTGATGACCGTGGCCAAGGCCATCGAGCGTGTGGCCGACCACGCCACGAACATCGCCGAGGAAGTCTTCTATCTCTACCGGGGCGAGGATATCCGCCACGACCTGACGCTGAAGCAGACCGCGCCCGGCACCGAAGGGCCGTAGCAAAGGGCGGAAGCGTCAGTAGCCCGCGCGGCGGGGCGGCACAGGCACTGCTCGGGGCAGGGTATGAAAACGGCCCTCCACACGCTCGCGGTCCTCGCCGCGCTCACCGTCACCGGGCGGCTGCTCGTCGCCGCGAGCACCGACAGCGCCCTTTACCCATTCGCTTGCTCGGGACTTTTCGTGTGGCCCACGCTGGCCGTGTGGCTCACCATGCGCGCCGTGGCGGGGCTGCCCGCGAACCGGCTCGGGCGTGTCACGTTCTGGGCCGTGGCCGTGGCGGGTTGGATCACCGTACTGCTCCTCGCCCAGGAACGCTGGGAATCGCCGAAACTCGATGAGCGGCAGAACCTCATCCTCGCGCTCAGCGTTGCGATGCTCGGCGCGGGCTGGCTCGTGGTGAAAGCGCGCGCCTTCCCGACCTGGCGCGCGCTCGGCGAAGCGGCCGCGGGCTGCGCCGTCCTCGCCCTCGCGGTCAGCGTGTTTGCACGGATCTACGACGCCCAGACCCGCGCCTTCGTCGCGCAGGCCGAGGCGCGCTGGACGGAGATAGGGCTGCCGATGGCGGAGTTTGAAAAGACGCTCGCGCCCGCGCAGGAAAACGCCGGCTCCGACGTCGTGCGCGCGGTGCTCCGCGAGCAGATCGGCTCCCGCTTTTACAAGGAAGGCACCGCCGCCGCCGACCGCGAGCCCGCCGTCGTGCCTGTGCCCGCCACCGACGAACTCATCACCCGCGCCGTGGAAATCACCTCTGCCAAACTCCCGCCCGGCGACGACCTCGACCTTTCCCAGCTCCCCGTCGTCGCCCTCGAACCGCACGCCGCCGCGCTCGACGCCGCCTACCGCCGCATCCTCGCCGCCGAGCCCCCCATCTGGGCCTGCGACCCCGCCGACGGCTGCCAGATCAGCGTGCCCAACTTCCTCGGCCTCCGCAGATTCGCCCAACTCACCAGCGCCGACGCCATGCGAAGCCTCGCCGCGGGTGACGACGAGGGCGCCGCCCGCGCCATCGATGCCGGCCTTCGCGTGGGTGAAAAACTGCGCCAGCACCCCTGCCTCGTCTCCCTCATGGTCAGCGCCGCCGTGGACGCCCTCTACGCCGCCAAGCAGGCCCGCCTCCCCGCCGACGCCGACGCCTTCGCCACCATCGCCCGCGACGCCGCGGAACAGCGCGCCGCCTTCGTCCGCGTCATGCGTTTCGAAGGCTGGATGCTCCTGCGAGGCGCCGACCGGATCGCCGCCAACCGCGACTGGCTCATCCCCACCGCCATCCCGCACTTCCCGCGCTGGACGCAGCAGTTCACCTGGCGTCCTTACATCGCGCGCCAGTGCGCCCTTGGCGCGCGGAACTACGCCGAGCAAACCGCCATCTGGCAGTCGCCCGCCACCGCCACGCTCCCGGACCTTGGGGCCGCGCTCTGCGAGGCCGTTTCGGTGAATAACTCCACCATCGCCGGCGGCAACTTCACCCGCGCCGTCATGCGCCTCACCTCCATCCTCCTCCTGCGCGAGCAGGCCGCCCTCATTCGGGACGCCCGCGCCCGGCTCGCCGCCGGCCAACCCGTCGAGTCGCGCCCTTCCCTCATCCTACCGCACCTCCGTTGGGAACTCACCGCCGACCCAGTGAAAAACACCGTCGCCACCCGCCTCGCCGATGCCCCCCGCTGGATCGTGGACGGCGACGTCACCGGCCCCGGCGAAGACTTCTGGCTGCTCCCGCTCGACGGCCACCTCGCCTGGCAATTCCACGCCCCCGCCCGCACCGCCGCCGCGCGCTGAGCTCATCGCGCGGCCTGGGAATTACTGTCGGCCCAAATGGGGAAGAGCGGTCTCATGGTTTCCCCGACGGGCCTTGCGGCGGACGGAGATGCTGGCGGCTCGGCCCGGTGGGTACTTCCCGCCACATTACGCCCCGCCATGAACCAGCTTTTCTTTGGTCGAGGGATCTGTGCCGCCGCCGAAACAGAGTGTCGTCGAAAGATGGGCCGTTACCAAACTCTCAGTTTGGGAACGAGGAGCTTAAAAAGTGGAAGCGATAGCGCTCGGCATTTTTCGGCGAAGCGCTTACGGATTCCCAGTCGCCCAAATTGCACCTGCCCATGGAAAACGTCCCGGTCACCTTAGCCTTCAAAAACGCTTTTAAGTCGATTCAGTCGCTTCCCACGACGGAGCTTCCGGCCCTGACGGTAATAACAGGCGTCAATGGCTCGGGAAAATCTCACCTGCTGGAAGCGGTAAAAGCCGGAGCCGTGACTGTCGGAGGAATCGAAAAACCGGATGACCCTAATGTCCGCCTGTTTAATTGGAGCAATCTCGCCCCAAACCATGTAGGATCGGCCGATCCGATTTATGGGAAACGTGAGCGCAAGCATTTCGCGCAAGATATCTCGAAGGCATTCGAAGCTGCGCGTCTAGAGTTCATCGATCGCTTCCAAGGACTGAATGTCCCGTCCCTTCCATTTGATGACGTGGAGGCAGTGCTGAAAGTGGACCCATCGGTGATCAGCCGCTCCCAGGGACTTCCGAGGAACCTAATTCCGCCAGACAAGTTGACGCAATTTCAGATAATAAAGACTCAGTTATTCAGTCGTTGCCGAGATGCGTGCAGAGGAAACTCCTACCTCCACGACCTCTTAGTGCAGCGGGCAGACGACATGGGAGTCGCCATTTGTTCTTTGTCTCTTGGGGAAATAGAACGGCTTGTCCCGTTGAATTGGAGCTCGATGCAGATGTTCGAGCAGAATTTTTCACAGATTTTTTCTGCTTATAACCACGCGTGGCACGAAAACCGATTTAATCAATATGCGAATGAGCACTTTGGAGAAAGTAATCTCGTGCTGAGCGACGAAGAGTTTCGAAATCGTTTCGGCGAACCGCCGTGGGACTTTGTCAATAGCCTGCTCGCTGAGGCACGCTTGGGCTTCGCAATCAATCGACCGGTTGGTAGGGGCGATTTTGAATTCGAAGCGCGCCTCACCGATACCGCAACTCAAATCGAGGTGTTATTCGCGGACCTCTCGTCCGGGGAAAAGATCATCATGTCATTCGCGTTATGCCTGTACAATGCGTACGACACAAGAAGCCACGTCCACTATCCAAAATTGTTGTTGTTCGACGAAATTGACGCGCCGCTTCACCCATCCATGGCAAAGGATCTCCTCCGAGTCATCGAGGAGGTTCTTGTGCGGCGCAAGGGAATCAAGGTTATTCTGACCACGCACTCGCCCGCCACGGTTGCTTTTGCGCCACCCAAATCGCTTTATCGACTCGATAAGCATCCTCGCGCGCTCGTGCATTGTTCGCGCGAGGAAGCCATTCAGATTTTGACGAATGGGTATATCTCGGTGACCGAGAGTTCGCGTTTTGTATTGACGGAAGCCAAGCAGGATCGCCTCGTTTACACGGCGATTTGCAAAAAATTAGTCGAGCGCGGAAAACTCTCAGCTTCACCAAACTTAGTCTTCGTCCAAGCGAGCGATACAGAGGATCGGAATGGGGGAGGATGCGAACAGGTTAAGAATTGGGGTTCTAAACTTCCTAACGCAGGGCTTAACGACGTGCTGGGTTTGATTGATCGCGACACCGGGAACGTTTCCTCGGCGACGGTGAAAGTTTTAAGGCGATATAGCCTGGAAAACTACTTACTTGATCCCGTAATCGTTTACGCCGTGCTCATGAAGGAGGGCAAACATGCCGAAATAACCGATGTCGGTATCAAGGACGGAAATTTCTATGACCTTCAAAAGGCCGAGGAAAGCACGCTTCAACAGATCGCCGATGCAATCTGCTCGCTGGTTGAACAGCATCAGCCCCAAGTAAAGGTGACTGAAGAGACCATGAGCGTGGAATATCTTCATGGGAAATCGATTACCGTTCCGGTTTGGTTGCGCGATTTCCGCGGGCATCATCTTGAAGCCGCTTTTCGCGAAACATTCCGTGCAGTCGTCGGAAATGGCTTCATTCTCACAAAGAACGATTGTGTGGATTTGACCGATATGCTTTCGGAGCGGCTCCCTGATTTCATCCCGAGTGATCTTATTCAGGTATTGGAGGAATTGCTTGCGGTCACACCGTCGCCTTAGGGTCGACGGCCGTCTGTTCTGAAGTGGCGGCTCCGCAAGGAGGTGGCGATGTTGCTCGGCGGGGCGGTGGAACGAGGTTGACGGTGAGCAACGTGGGGCGAATCCGCTGACGGCAGGTTGCAGTATCAGGTATGGCCGGCGGGCCACAAGAGCGCGGGCGACGGGCCGATTTCGAAGAAGACCCGCGTGACAGAATCGCCGCGGGGAGAGTTTCCTGTTTGCAAGTGCGGGCCGGGTTTTAGAGTGCCGGCCTATGAATCTCGAAAAAGTCGCCATCGTCGGAGCCAGCGGATACTCGGGCGAGGAACTGGTGCGCCTGCTCGGGCGGCATCCCGGTGTGGAGCTGGTGGCGCTGACTTCGCGGCAGCTCGCGGGGCAGACGGTGGAGACGGTGTTCCCGAAATTCGCCGGGCAGCGGTATGCGAAGCTGGCGTTCATCGAGAGCGAGGTGGCGCAGATCGTGGCCTCGGGCGCGCGCTTCGTTTTTCTCGCGCTGCCGCATGGGGTGGCCGCGGAGTTTGCCCAGCCGCTGGTCGCTGCGGGGCTGCGGGTGATTGATTTGAGCGCGGATTTTCGGATCAAGGACCCGGCGGTGTACGAGGAGTTTTACGGCACGCCGCCGCACGCGCCGGAGCTGGCGGCGGTGAGCGTGTATGGGCTGCCGGAGATTTACCGGGAGCAGATTCGCGACGCGCAGCTCATCGCCTCGCCGGGCTGCTATCCCACGAGTGTCATCGTGCCGCTGCACCCGCTGCTGAAGCGGCGACTGCTGAAGCCGGCGAGCATCGTCATCAACAGTCTCAGCGGCGTGAGCGGTGCGGGCCGGAGCGCGAAGGTGGAACTGCTCTTCGTCGAGTGCAACGAAAGCGTCCGCGCCTACAGCGTGCCGCAGCACCGGCATCTCGCGGAGATCGAGCAGGAGCTGAGCAAAGCCTACGGCGACACTGTGTCGGTCACGTTCATCCCGCACCTCATTCCGGTGAACCGCGGCATCTTCACCACGATCACCGCCGCGCCCGCCGAGGACGTGACGCCGGCGGAGATTTTCGCCGCTCTGACCGAGGCGTATGCGGAGGAGCCGTTCGTCCGGCTGCTCGGTGAAAAGGGGACGCCGGACACGAAGAACGTGACGCAGACCAATTTCATCGATGTCGGCTGGCGGCATGATGCGCGCACCGGGCGCATCATCCTGCTCAGCGCGGAGGACAATCTCGTCAAAGGCGCGTCCGGTCAGGCAGTGCAGTCGCTCAACCTCATGTGCGGCTGGCCGGAGACGACGGCGCTGCTTTAGCGCGTCGCGAGATTCCAACCGAAGTAGAGAAGCGTGCCGAGGCCCGCGAGAAATGGCGGCACCGCGAGCCACCAGCGACGTTCACGCCGGAGCAGGGCCGTCAGCCCGCAGCCAAAGCTGGCCAGGGCCGTGACGAGGCTGCCGAAGATCGCCTCGCCCACGCCCGGCAGCCATTCACCAGGACGGCGGAAAGCCACGGCCACCTGGTAGAGGATGAAGGAGAGCAGCAGCCCGCCGAGGAGCGCCCACCATGAAGCTGTGGTGAAAAGCGGCGGAGGCGGCGCGGGGGAGGAATCGGGTGCGGGCATGGCGGGCGAAAGCGTGGCTGACCGGCGACGATCCGGCGCGCAAAATTTCCCCGCAATCTTGCTCGTCTCTGCGCACGGAAAAGGCTTTGCTCTGCCCTCGCTTTCACCGGACGAAAACCGGCGGAGTCCAGCCAGCCATGTCTTACACCGAAATCCCCGGCGGCGTGACCGCCGCCCAAGGCTTCCTCGCCGGCAGCAGCTATTGCGGCATCAAGGCGGGCAACCCCGACCGCCCCGACATCGCCCTTATCCACTCGCCGCAGGAGACCGTGGCCGCCGCGACCTTCACGACGAACCGCGTGAAAGCCGCGCCGGTGCGCGTCTCGCTCATGCATCTGCGCACTGGCGACGTGCGGGCGATCATCGCGAACGCCGGCAACGCCAACGCCTGCACCGGACTGGCCGGGATCGAGACGGCGAAGCGCATGACCGAGGCGACCGCGAACGCGCTCGGGATCAAGGCGCGGCAAGTGATGGTGTGCTCGACGGGTCGCATCGGCGTGCCTCTGCCGATTGAAAAAATGGAACCGGTGATCGCGGAGATGCCCGCGGTGCTGGATCGCGATGGGAGCCGGCGGGCGGCCGAGGCGATCATGACGAGCGACACTTTCGCCAAGGAAGTCGCGGTCGAGTTTTCCATCGACGGCAAAATCGTCCGCCTCGGTGGCATCGCGAAAGGTGCGGGAATGATCGACCCGAACATGGCGACGATGCTCTGCTTCATCACGACCGACGCGGTGATCGACAAGAAACAGCTCCAGCACGCCCTGAGCGTCTCCGTCGAGCAGTCCTTCAACCGCATCACCATCGACGGCGACATGAGCACCAATGACACCGTCATCATGCTCGCCAACGGCACGGCGAAAAACAAACCGCTGCGCCACGGCACCGCTTCCTTCAAGCTGTTCCAGCGCGCCCTCGACCACGTCACCCAGCATCTCGCCCGCATGATCGTCGAGGACGGCGAGGGCGTGACGAAATTTGTCGAAGTCCACGTCAACTGTGCGGCCACGCTGAGCGACGCCCGCAAGGCCGCGGAGGCCGTGGCGAACTCGACGCTGACGAAATGCGCGTGGTTTGGTGGCGATCCGAACTGGGGCCGCATCATGGACGCCCTCGGCTACTCCGGCGCGAAGCTGCGGGAGGAAGTGATCGACATTTACTACGACGGCATCATCGCCGTGCGCGGCGGCATGCCGAGCAAGACGCCCTTTGCCAAGCTGCAAGAGGTCGTCGCCCAGAAGCGCTTCACCATCACCATCGACCTCCACCTCGGCAAAGCCGACTACACTGTTTACACGACCGACCTCAGCACGGACTACGTGAAGCTGAACATGGGCGAGTGAAGGAGATTGAGGGTTGAAAGTGGCGTTGCAACAGACGCACGCTTTTCCTCGACGCACCGCGCTTCTTCTCGGCTATCATTCCAGCGGAGAAGCGCCCACCACCGCCGGCCAACAGCGCCATTCAACACGCAACTTTCAACCCTCAACTCTTCCGAATGGCCAAACCACCCACTGCACGCACCGAAACGCTAATTGAGGCGCTGCCCTACATTCAGAAATTTCGGGGCGAACTTTTCGTCATCAAATACGGCGGAAGCGCCATGGAGGACGATCAGGTGATCGAGCGCTTCCTGCGCGATGTCGTCTTTCTCGAAGCCGTGGGCATCAACCCCGTGCTCATCCACGGCGGTGGCAAGGCCATCACCAATCGCATGCGGGACGCCGGGCTGAAGGCGAGGTTCGTCAACGGCCTGCGCGTGACCGACGAGCAATCCATCCGCATCGTCGAGGAGGTGCTCGATACGGTCATCAACCCCGGCATTGTCACCCAGCTCAACGCCCTTGGCGGCAAAGCCGTCGGCATTCACGGCAAACGCGTGCTGGTTGGCCAAAAGCTCCCGCCGCAGACCGAGGGCAAAGCCACGGCCGTCGATCTCGGATTCGTCGGCGAAGTCATCGATGTGAACCTTGATGAAATCCTCGCCGCCATTGGCCGCGAGCACGTCCCCGTCATTTCACCGCTCGCCAAAGACGCCGCCGGCACCGTTTTCAATATCAACGCCGACATCGCCGCCGGGACCATCGCCGGCCGGCTCCAGGCCGCGAAGATGATCTACCTTTCCGACGTGCCCGGCATCATGCGCGACCCTATGGACAAAGAATCCCTGATCCCCTCGGTCAATGCCGAGAAAATCGAACAACTGCTCGAAGAGGAAATCATCGTCGGCGGCATGATCCCCAAGGTTGAAAGCGCCGTCCTGGCGCTTTCGCATGGCGTGAAAAAGATCCACTTCATCGACGGCCGCACCCCGCACGCGCTGCTTCTGGAGATCTTCACCAACACCGGTATTGGCACCGAAATCGTGCCATAGGCGGAAGGGAATTTCCGGCGTGCGGCGAATTTCGCGCGCTCCTGCTCACACGCAATCCAATGCTTCGCTAATGCCGCTTTCATCCGCAGAACCTCTCCGTTGAAAACCAAACCATCCATGGCCGTCAAAAAATCCGACCTCCCACCCTGCAAGCACTACGTCCTCGATACCAACGTGCTCATTCACGACCCGCAATCGATGTTTCAGTTTGAGGAAAACATCGTCTGGGTGCCCGTCGAAGTGCTGGAGGAACTCGATCGTTTCAAATCGGAATCCACCACGCGCGGCGCGAATGCCCGCGAGGTGCATCGCCGCTTGAGCGAACGCTTTCGCACGACGCAGCAGATGAAGGAAGGGGTGAAGCTCGAAAACGGCGGGCACCTGCGGGTCTTCATCAATCCCGCCATCCGGCACGTCGGCAAGGAATGGCAGCTCCTCGCGGAATCGCCGCGCTCCGCCCAGGTGCAGACGCTTTTCCCCGACCTCGAAAGCACCGACAACCGCATCCTCGCCAGCGCCGCCTACCTCGCCGACACCCAGGCCTCCGGCGCGATCCTCGTCACCAAGGATCTCAATATGCAGCTCAAGGCGCGCGCTCTCGGGCTCGACGCGCAGGACTACCGGACCGACCGCGTGGAGGACAATGACATTCGTCGCACTCAGCGCCGCAGCGGCCACGAAGAGTATGAGGCCATCGACATCCCCGGCTACACCCTCCAGGCTTTCGCCAGCCAGGAAGCCATCAGCCTGCCGGAAGTGAAAGGCCTCGTGCCGAATCAATACGTGCTCCTGCGCAACGAAGAGGAGCCCACCCACGGCGTCCCCGCGCGCCATGTCGGCGCGGGCGTGTTTCACCGTTTGCGCCACGAGCGCATCGTCATCCGCGACGGGCGCACGCTCCAGGCAGCAAACCTTGGGCAGCGCTACTTTCTCGACGCGCTCTACGATCCCGCGCTCACCCTCATCACCGTCTATGGCAAAGCCGGCACCGGCAAAACCCTCCTCAGCGTCGGCGCGGCGCTCGAGCAGGTGCAGTGCGGCGACTACGAGAAAATGCTCATCACCCGCGTCATCATGCCCACCGGTCGCGACATTGGCTTTCTCCCCGGCCGCATGGAGGAAAAGATGCAGCCTTGGGTGCAACCTGCCTACGACGCCCTCGAACAACTCCTCGGCAAGCCGCGCCGGCCGGACAAGTTTGCCGACAAAAAGCAAAGCGCTCGCAAATCCCAGCCCTCCTACTCCGGCGCCGGCAACGGCAGCCCCGTCGCGAAAATCGCCCGCCCCTACGAGCCGCTCATGCAGGCCGGGCTGCTCGAGATCGAAGCCATCGCCCACATTCGCGGACGCTCCATTCCGCGCGCCATCTTCATCGTCGATGAAGCCCAGCAGCTCACCCCTCACGAGGCCAAAACGCTCGTCACCCGCATGGGGAAGGGGAGCAAAATCATCCTCATCGGCGACCTCGCGCAGATCGACAATCCCTACGTCGATGCCCACACCAATGGCCTCGTCTTCACCCGCAACCGCCTCCAGGGCCAGCCCTTCATGGCTCACATCAACCTCTTCAAAGGCGAACGCAGCGAGATGGCCGAGGTGGCGGCGAATCTGATGTAGGTCTGAGCGATAACCGTTCCCTGATATCCGACGACTCATCGGCTTGGCTGACTACGGTGGTTTGGATGAGTGCCTTGACGCTTATCGCCATCGCCTTCTATTGGCTGAACGACACGTGGAAGAACTTCAACTTGAGGCGGAATAACCCGCCGGAAACGCTGGAAAAGGTGGCTGAAAAACTGGAGATGCTCGAACAAGCTCCGCGACTGGCATTTGCTGCTCCGGGAGACCCGCCCGCGGGTGAAGGGATGCTGAAGGACTTGATCCCGCTTGTGTTTCTATTCACGCTGCCTGCTCCCCGGAGACCCGCCGCGCAGGCAGCGCGCCGCGCTCCACGGTCGCTGAGCTTGGGGTCGTTAGGCCGCTGAGACGCACCCATGAAAGTAACCATTACCAGCGCGTTGATTCAGAATGCCATCGACTTAGTTCGGCTTTCTCGCCTAGCCCACAAAGACGGCAAGCCAGACGACGAGGTTCGCTGGAGTATGGGCGCTCATTTGATGATTTCGCTAGCTCTTGAGGGATTGGCGAACGAACTCGGAGAGACCGTTTACGACAAATGGACTTGGGAACGACTAGAGAAGACCGACACGCCGTTGAAGATGTGTTTCCTCTCCGGTTTTGGAGGGCGAACCAGTTTTGATCCGGCGCGCGAGCCTTTGCAGTTCATAAGTGAACTGAAGACGACTCGCGACAGGATAGCCCACCCAAAACCCCAAGACGCCGGAGATGAGGTTATCGTGCGCTCAAAAACAGGAGAGGTCAGCCGGAATGTTTCCCATAACACAAAATTAAAGGACGGAGACACCGTGTTTCTAGCAGACGGGCGGCGCCGCCGTCGCCGGGGGCCAGGCCGATGGTGATGTTTTGCGCGTGGACATCGAGTCCGACGAAAAGTAGGGATTTTTTCATGGTGTGCTTGATGTGTGTAGGCTCATTCATTGGTGACGCCGCTTCGGCGGTGATCCCGCATCGGCGGCTCTGCACGGCTTTGCCGCGTAACCCGCGTTCTGGCCACTCCTTCAAGCACACCGCTTCCCCTTTCAATTCCCGCTGCGCTCCAACGGAGGACAGCCATAAAGTCTAGGCGACTGAGCACACGTCTCCCATGAGCAATGAATCCAGCGAGAGGTCAGGCTGCCTTGGGCTATTATTGCAGCTATTTGGCATCTCACCTTCTAAGTCTGCCACTGGGCCTTTGCCGTTCCGCCTGCGCGACGACTTTCTATCTCCAGCCGAAATTTCCTTTTACCACATCCTCCAATCAGCGGCAGGCGAGACGATTACCGTCTGCCCCAAAGTCAATCTGAACGACATCTTCTTTGTTTCTCGACCTGACCAGAATCAAGCTGCACGGAACCGCATTTCCCGCAAGCATGTTGATTTTTTGTTATGCGACAGCCGCTCTATGCGCCCTCGCGTGGGTATCGAGCTTGATGATTCCAGCCATGCTCGCGAGGACCGTCAGACACGCGATGCGTTTGTCCAACAAGTCTTCGATGCTGCCGGACTCGCGCTTCTGCGCTTTCCCGCGCAGCGGGCCTACAATTTATCCGAGATTACATCCCGTTTGTCAGAGTTCTTTGCCGGAGGTTCTGTTCCACCAGCACTCCCAGTCCCACGGGATACTACGGCGGCACCAGTTTGCACCAAGTGCGGTATTCCGCTTGTCATTCGCAGTGGCAGCCGAGGCAAGTTCTACGGCTGCTCGAACTATCCGAAGTGCCGGGAGACTTTCCAGATACCATGAAGACGCACTGCACAACGTCGCCTAACCCGTATGAAAGGAGTCAAGAGAGCGTGTGAGATTTTGTTTTCTTTGGGTTACATGGTGGAGGGGAAGTGCCGGCAGATGTTCCCCCTAGAGGAGGGGTTCGGGGAACCGTGGTTCCCTGATCGAAACCCCCCCCACCCACCCACCACAGGCCCGCCCAGTCCGTTTCGAACAGGGTAAACCCCGTCCCCCAACCCCCACACAAGGGGGGACAACAGCCCGCCCCACCCCCCCCCCCAGAGAACCCAAACA
>JBBQCM010000078.1:0-31785 GCA_038318725.1 Chthoniobacterales bacterium | reverse complement strand
TCGCCGAGATGCAGAAGGGTCGCGAGCAACTCCGCAAGAACCGCGACAGCAAATCCGTCTCGTTGAACGAAACCGAACGCCGCCAGGAAAAGGCCAAGTTTGAAGCCCGCACGACCGCGCACAGAAAGGATCGCGAAGCGCGCGGCACCACGCCGCCGCCGACTTACGAAGTGACGCTCAAAAACGCCACCCAGCCCGGTCTCGGTGAGCCGATGAAAAATCCGAAACCGTTTGGCAAAGCCGCGATCAAAGCCGCGGTGGACGGCGACGAGGAAGGCGATGACGCCACGCCTGGCGACGACATCCTGCTCCGAGAAGCCGAGCACATTCTCAGCGACTACGCCGATCTGCTCTCGCGTGAAACCGGTGCCAGCGTCACGCAGCGCTAGGCGCGGATCATTTCGGGCAGCACGACTGCCCTCGGAAAAGCGGCCGCAGGGCGGCCGCGGTCCAAGGGCTTTGACTTGGCCGACGGTGCTCCTTAGCCTCCGCGCAGCTTTGCTCTCGTCCCTCGACTTTCCCTGCCATGCGCGTCCTCGTTGTTGAAGATGACAAGAAAATCGCCGCCTTCGTTGCCCGCGGATTGAAGGAGGCGGGCTATGCCGTGGATGTGGCCAACCGGGGTGACGACGGCCTACACTTCGGCCTGCACAATAGCTACGACGCCGCGGTCGTGGATTTGATGCTCCCGGGGCTCGACGGGCTCAATGTCATCGAACGCTGGCGGGCGCAGAAGGTGAAGATGCCGGTGCTCATTCTGAGCGCGAAGCGCTCGGTGGATGATCGCGTGAAGGGCCTGCAGATCGGCGGCGACGATTATCTGACCAAGCCGTTCGCCTTTTCCGAACTGCTCGCGCGCATCCAGGCGCTCGTCCGCCGCTCGACGCAAACCGCGGAGCCGACCACGCTCACTTATGCCGATCTCACCGTCGATTTGCTCAGCCGTGGAGTGACGCGCGGCGGGCAGAAGATCGAACTGCAAGCGCGGGAGTTTTCGCTCCTCGAATATCTGCTGCGCAACGCCGGCCGCGTCGTCTCGAAAACGATGATCCTCGAACACGTCTGGGACTACGCGTTCGATCCGAAGACCAACGTCATCGACGTGCTCGTCTCGCGGCTGCGGAGCAAGATCGACCGCGACTTCGACCAAAAGCTCATCCACACGATGCGTGGCTTTGGCTACGTGCTGAAGCGCCATGAGGCGTGAAGGCATGAGCTTTGCCACGCGCCTCGCGGTGTGGTTTGCGCTGGTCGTCATCGGGCTGTCGGTCGCGCTCTTTCTCTCCGCTTATTTCCTGCTCTACCGGGCGGTGCAGGAGCAGGATCGCGAGGTCGTGCGGGCGCAACTGGAAGTTTACCGCGCGTGGTATTCCGAGGGCGAACGCGCAGCGTTGGAGGCGCACTTCAATCGCGCGGGCAGCGACCGCAACGCGTTCTTTGTGCGTCTCATTTATCCGCAGCAGCCGGCCATCGTCGTCAATCTGCCGAATGGAGCGAAGGAACTCGATCTCCCGTCGCTGGAGCGAGTCATGGTGAACCAAGTGATCGAATGGCAGACGGCGTCGGCTCGCAGCCGCAAGAGCGCGTGGCTGGTGGCGACGACCCGCCTCCCGGACGGGTCAAAGCTGCAAGTCGGCAAAACGACCGAGGCGATGTCGGCGCTGCTCTCGCAGTTTCGCGCGATCTTCGGCTGGGTCGCGCTGGTCGCACTGACGCTCGGTCTCGCCGGTGGTGCGCTACTCACCCGGCAGGCACTCGCGCCGATCCGGCATTTGATCGCGGCGGTGCAAAACGTCATCGCCACTGGCCGGATGAACGAGCGGATGCCGTTGCCGGAAGCGAACGACGAGATCAGCCACCTCGCGCGGCTCTTCAATAAGATGCTGGAGAAAAACGACGCGCTCATCCGCGGCATGCGCGAGGCGCTCGACAACGTCGCGCACGATCTGCGCACGCCGCTCACCCGCCTCCGTGGCACCGCCGAACTGGCGCTCGAAGGCGAACCCGACGCCGCAAAATGCCGCGACGCCTTGCTCGACACGATGGAAGAAAGTGATCGCGTCCTCACAATGTTGAACACCCTCATGGACATTTCCGAGGCCGAGACCGGCCTGATGAAACTGGACCTGCAACCCCTCCCTCTCGCCGACCTTGTGACCGCTGTCGTCGAACTGTTCGAGTTTGTCGCCGAGGAAAAGCACATCGCCGTCATCACCGCGATCGCGCCCGGCCTGCGCTGCACCGCCGACCGCAACCGCCTCCAGCAGGTCCTCGTCAACCTCCTCGACAACGCCCTCAAATACACGCCTGACGGCGGCCGTGTCGAAATCTCTGCGGAGGCGCGAGAGCAGGAAACCGTCATCGCGGTGCAGGACACCGGCGTCGGCATTCCGCCCGAGGAAATTCCACGCATCTGGGAACGGCTCTACCGCGGCGACAAAAGCCGTTCACAACGCGGCCTCGGTCTCGGCCTGAGCCTCGTCCGCGCTATCATCAACGCCCACGGCGGCACCATCGACGTGCAGACTGTGCCCGGACAGGGCTCGACGTTCACAATCCACCTCTGTGGTTGAGGGAAAGAAAGCGCTCATGAAGTGACTGGTTCAAGTAACTCAATGCGGTTGCCGAACGGGTCAGAAACATAAATGCGGCTGTAGCCTTCGAGCGACTTGTCGGAGACGACGGTAACACCGACGCGCTGGAGATGCTGAGTGAGGGCAGCAAGCTGCTGAACGAGAAACGCCGGATGAGCCTTCCTGGCCGCGTGGAAGTCTGCCTCGACTCCGAGGTGAACGCGTAAAGTGCCACCCTCGAACCACGCGCCACCACGCTTGGCGAGGTTGGCGGGCTTGGCGACTTCGGTGAGGCCGAGGATACCTGAATAGAACTCACGAGCGAGAGACTCCTGCCCCGCAGGCATTGGCAAGCTGCACATGGTCGAGACCATGGATGCGGAAGTCAGATGTGCTCATAGATGCTCGTTCCGGGAAAAAGCGTAGCAACGGCTAAGACCAAACCAAGATGAAAGCCGGACGATGCGGCCCGGAGGGCCGACGGATATTAGCCAGTGGCACCAGCCACCGGAACCGGATGGAAAGCGACCGAGCCCCGGCAGGGGCGGCGGAAATCCCAGCGCCCCTCCGGGGCTTCCTCGTTTGCTCGCGTGATCCGGTGGCTCGCGCCACCGGCTAATCTCCACGGAGCCTCCGGCTCCACAGAAAGTCCGGTTTTCAAAGTCGTTTGGTATTACACGGATTGGACGGAGTCATTTCGCCATTAAATGGACGGCCCTCCGGCGTTAGCGGAAGAAGTCCTTGGCCTTTTCGAGGAAGCTGCGGTTCAGCGGGGAGTTTTCCTCGCCCATGAGGGCGGCAAATTCGGCGAGCTTGGCGCGGGCTTCGGCGTTCAATTTGCTGGGCACCTCGACGACGAGGCGGACGATGAGATCGCCGCGGGGGGAGGAGTTCAGCGAGGGAATGCCTTTGCCGCGCAGCTTGAAGGCCGTGCCGCTCTGCGTGCCCGCAGGCACCTTGAGCTGCGCCTGGCCTTCGAGGGTCGGCACGTTCAGCTCCCCGCCGAGGGTGGCGATGCTGAAGGAGACGGGCACTTCGCAAAAGAGGTTGCTCTCCTCGCGCTCGAAAACCTCGTGCTCCTTGATGTGGATGACCACGTAGAGATCGCCGGGCGGCCCGCCGCGGAGGCCGGCTTCGCCGTTGCGCACGCTGCGCAGACGCGAACCGTCTTCGATGCCGGCGGGGATTTTCAGTTTGATGCGCGTGGGCGCTTCGGTGCGGCCTTCGCCATTGCACTTCCGGCAGGGGCGCTCGATGACTTGGCCCGTACCGCGGCAGCGCGGGCAGGTCTGCGAGACTTGGAAAAAACCGCGCGAACTGATGACCTGGCCGCGACCGTTGCAGTCGCGGCAGGAGACGGCCTGCGAACCTTTCTCCGCGCCGCTCCCGTGGCACACGGTGCAGCTTTCGAGCTTGCTGACTTCGATCTCCTTGTCGCAGCCAAAGGCCGTTTCTTCGAGCCGGATCTGCATGTCGTAACGCAGATCGGAGCCACGCTGTTTGCCGTCGCGCGAGGGTGGCTGGGCGGTTTGTCCTCCGCCAAAAAACTGCTCAAAAATCCCCCCCGTTCCGCTACTCTGGCCGAAGACCTCTCGGAAAATGTCGAACGGATCATGCATTCCCCCGGCCGCGCCCCCGCGGGCGGCGCCGCCTTGCGCAAAGGCCGCGTGCCCGAAGCGGTCGTAAGCCGAGCGCTTCTCGGCGTCCGTGAGCACTTCGTAAGCAGAGCCAAGTTCCTTGAACTTCTCCTCCGCCGCGTGGTCGCCCGGGTTTTTGTCCGGGTGGTATTTGACCGCGAGCTTCCGGTAGGAGCGTTTGATTTCGTCGCCCGAGGCGGTGCGGGTGACCTCGAGGATTTCGTAGTAATCGCGCTGGGTCATTCGGCCTTCGTCATTCCCTTTGAAACCACCACCGTCGCTGGCCGCAGCAGCCGCTCGCGAAGTTTGTACCCGCGCCGAAGCTGCCGCACGACGCTGCCTTCCGGGACGGTCGCACTTTCCTCCTGGGCCACCGCTTCGTGGAGATTCGGGTCAAAGGTCTGGCCCTCGCCATTGACCGGCTCGACGCCGCTGCCGAGGAGGAAATCGTTGAGTTGTTTCGCGACCATGTCCATGCCCATGAGGATGGGCGAATTCTCCGCGCTGGCGCGGGCGGCGTTCAGGCCGAGCTCAAAGTTGTCGAGGATCGGGATGAGGCGTTCGAGGAAGGCGGCGTTCGCAAACTTCACCGCGTCCTCCTTTTCGCGGGCGGCGCGTTTGCGAAAATTTTCGAAGTCTGCCTGGCTGCGCAGCGCCAGATCGCGAAAGCGCTGGAGGTCGCTCTGCATCTGCGCGACCAGCGAATCCTCGGTGACCTCGGGTTTGGGCTCGGGTGTTTCGTCGGCGGTGGTGGAAGTGGTGTCGGTGGTGTCTTGGCTCATGGTTGCTTTTTCCGTATGACAATCAAAGTGATGTCGTCGTGCTGCGGATAGCTGCCGACGAACGCCCGCAGGTCGTCCGTGAGCTTCGTGATGATCGCGGCGGCTCCTTCGGCGGCGCTCGCCTGGATGGCTTTGATCACGTTGGCTATCCCGAATTCATCGCCGGCGGCATCGAGGGCTTCGGTCACGCCATCGGTGTAAAGGACGAGGCAGTCGTTGGGCTCAAGCGTCAGCGAAAAATCGGACGTGACCCTATTGAACACACCCCCACTGTCAATGCCGAGGGCCATGCCGGGCGGGTTGATCTTTGAGACGCTCCCATCGCGCGCCGCGTAGAGCAGCGGCGCGTCATGGCCCGCGCGGCTGAGGGTGATGGTCGGGCTGCCGTGGGCGAGGACGGCGTAGGCCATACTGATGAACATGTCCTCTTTGATATCAGGAAAGAGCTGCGCATTGACCGCGCGCAGCGCGTTCGCCGGGGAGAGCTGCCCGGCGGCATGCGACTGGAGCACGCTCCGGCACATGGCCATGATGAGGGAGGCCGGCACCCCCTTGCCGGACACGTCGGCGATGGCGATGCCGCAGTGGGTTTCATCGACTTTGATGTAGTCGTAGTAGTCGCCGCTGACCTGCTTGGCCGGAATGTTAATGCCCGCGATCTGGAAGCCTTCGATGTCCGGCGCATTCGCCGGCAGCAGGATGCGCTGAATCTCGTGGGCGACGGCCAAATCCTGGTCGAGCCGCTTTTTTTCCGCCGCCTCGGAAAAGATGATCGCGTTGTAGAGCGCGAAGGCCGACTGCTCGGCGATCGCTTTGAAGATCTGGAATTCCGCCGACTGAAACAATTCGCTCTCCGGTCCGCGGGCGATGGCGAGCACCCCGAGGTTTTGGTCGCCGTATTGCAGCGGGCAGAGCATCGCGCTCGTGACCTTCATTGAGGCTGCGCGCAGCGGCGCGAGGCGGCTGTCCTCACCGCGCAGGAGTAGCGGCTCCTGATCGCGCCAGACCGCGCCGAGCGTCCCCTCGCCCGGTCCGACGGCATGGATGCGCAGATGGCTCGACCAGGAAAAGCCCGGCTCTTTTGTGATCGCCTCCGGCACCTCGAAAAATGGCGGACAGTTCCGCGTGGCAAACGCCGGCCGCAACGAATCGCTGGGTCGATCGATGAGGTAGAGCGCCCCGCCATGCGCGCCGATAATCCGCAGCGCACCCTCCACAATGAGGACGTGCAGGTCGGAGGGCTTGCTCGTGTCCGAGAGCGCGGCCCCGAGCCCGTGCAGAAAATCGAAGACCCGCGTTTCTTCGAGTTGGATTTTTTCCCGCGCCCGCCGCAGTGCAACGATCATTTCCCGCTGCCGCCGATAAACGTAGATGAAGGAGCCCGCCGTGAGGACGAGCAGCGTGAGGAGTATCGCCGGCCACATTCAGCGCCTAGCGGGCGAGGTGCAGATCCTGTTTCAGATACTCGATTACATCCTTGAACTTCGCCGCATTCGCCCCGTCCGCCTCCACACAAGCCTCGTGCGCCTCGAGCATCGTCTGCGTCTGCGTCACCTTGTCGTCAGGCTTTACCTCCAGCGGGGTCTGGGCCTCAGTCGCACCAGTTTCAGGCCCGGTCCTGCCGCCGACGGTGAAGAGCTGGTCGAGCCCGAGATTGGTCAGCAGGTCGTGGTTGCGCTCGTTGAGGTTCGTCACCCGCAACTCCCCCTGCCCCAGATCCCGCAGCCGCAACCCGACAAAGGCCAGCGTCCCCATGAAAGTCGAATCCATCACCGGGCAGTTCCGCAGATCGATAACGAACTCCCGATACCCGCGGTTGACCATCTCCTTGGCAAACTCCTTCAGCCCTGTGCTGTTCAAAAAAGACCCCTTGCCTTCGACTCGCACCAAAACCGTGCGGTTAGCTGTGCCGACGAGAATGGAAGGATGGGAAGTCACTGTGAGGAAAGGATACGACCGCAACGGCAGACGCCGATGCGCATGCATCCATATTTATATGAGGGGACGATATAGCCAGATGCCGGAAAATTCATCTTTCGATCAGTTCC
The DNA here is from genome assembly GCA_038318725.1 of Chthoniobacterales bacterium. GTDB lineage: Bacteria > Verrucomicrobiota > Verrucomicrobiia > Chthoniobacterales > Chthoniobacteraceae > Chthoniobacter. The sequence continues at coordinate 24,745 of JBBQCM010000078.1, read as the reverse complement.
AAAGGAACGATTGATTCAGCGCCACAATCCGCCCGTTCTCGATCAGCACCGCCCGCCAGCCGGTGATCTTGCCTTCCTGTCTGTAGTCATCGCCAATCACGCGGAAGTCCGTTTTGACCGATCCCTTCACGTCCTTGTAAAACTGTTCCTTGGCCTGCACGTAGGCCCCGAGATTCGCCTGCCGGTATTCGAGCCGGACGATCACATCCGCCTGGCGCGAGGTGCGCCAGAAAAAGGTGAAGTAGTGCCCGTAGCGCTGCTCCCGGTCGATGGTTGTTACCGCGCCGAAGTTAATCCGCTCGCGCTCAAAGCGAATCATGGGGTCGAGCGTCAGCTTCTCCAACTCGGGGTCGTTGAGCAGTGTCTTGGTCTTGCGAAACTGGAAGGCGTCATCGAGCGCCAGCGGCAGGACTTTGGCTTTGTCGAGTTGGCGCGGCGGCTCGACCGCAGGGCTGACCGCCGCACTGGCGAGCACGGTCAGCATGAAAAGGAGTCGTTTCATTGGGGCGGAAAATTAAGCGGCTGTGCTCCGCCGTGTCAATCATCGCACCCGTCATGCCAGCCCCGCGTATATGTTCCTGGAGGGAATCCACACCCTCCGCTTCCATTTTCCAGCCACCATGATTGCCATCCGCTACCACCGCGGCCTCGAGCTTCCGGCGCACGGCCTCTGGCTCGATCCGCACGCCGGCCAGCCGCTCGCCTTTGTCTCGCATGCCCACAGCGACCACATCGCCGCGCACCAGGAAATCATCGCCAGCGCCGGCACCGCCCGGCTGATGCGCGCCCGGCTCGGCGGCACCCGCCGCGAGCATCTGCTCGAGTTTGGCGAGAGGCGGGAGTTTGCCGACTTCGCCATCACCCTCCTGCCCGCCGGACATATTTTCGGCTCGGCGCAGTCTTTCATCGAAAGCTCCGCCGGCACCCTGCTCTACACCGGCGATTTCAAACTGCGCCCCGGCCTCTCCGCCGAACCCGCGCAATGGTGCCACGCCGAGACGCTCATCATGGAGACGACCTACGGCCTGCCGAAATACCACATGCCGCCGACCGACGCAGTCATCGCGCAAATGACCGCCTTCTGCCGGGACGCGCTCGACGACGGCGCCGTCCCCGTGCTCCTCGGCTACTCCCTCGGCAAGGCCCAGGAAATCCTCTGCGCCCTCCTCGCCGCCGGCCTCACTCCGATGCTTCACGGGGCCGTTTTCAAAATGACGGAAATCTATCGACAGCTCCGGCCCGGATTTCCCACCGGTTACCTTGCCTACGACGCCGGCGACGTCGGCGGAAAAGTGCTCGTCTGCCCGCCCAGTGCGAACCGCACGCGCATGCTCACGCGGATCAAGCACCGCCGCGTCGCCGTGCTCACCGGCTGGGCGCTCACGCCCGGCGCGACCTTCCGCTTCCAGTGCGACGCCGCCTTTCCCCTCACCGATCACGCCGACTATCCCGACCTCATCCGCTACGTCGAACTCGTCCAGCCAAAACGCGTGCTCACGCTCCACGGCTTCGCCGCCGCCTTCGCCGCCGACCTGCGTGAGCGCGGCGTCGAGGCTTGGGCGTTGAGCGAGGAAAACCAGCTCGAACTTTCGCTGCGCCTTTCCGCACCAAAACGCACGGCGGTCCCGGCCGCCGCTGTAGGGGAAGCTGCCAGCTTCCCCTACAGCAGCTCGGCAGATTCCTTCGCCACCTTCGCCGCCCTCGGTGAGAGGATCGCGGCGACGACCAGCAAGCTGAAAAAGATCGCTGAACTCAGCGCCTACTTCCGTTCGCTCGACGACGCGCAACTTCCGCTCGCCGCCGTCTATCTCACCGGCCAGCCCTTTGCCCAGGCCGACGCGCGGACGCTGCAAACCGGCGGAGCGGTCATCCGCCGCGCGCTCCGCGCCGTCAGCGGTCTGGGCGAGCAGCCGTTCCGCGACCTCTCCCGCCTCCACGCGGACGCCGGCAAGACCGCCTACGAAGCGCTCCTTGGCCGCACCCAGCCGCAGCCCTTTTCGCTCGCCGATTCCACGGCATTTTTCGCCACCATCCAGCGCGCCCGCGGCCCGCTCGCGAAAACCGAGCTGCTGCAAAACCAGCTCGCCCGACTCACCCCGCTCGAAGCCAGCTACCTCGTCCGCATCCTCACCGGCGACCTGCGCATCGGCTTGAAGGCAGGCCTCGTCGAGGAAGCCATCGCCGCCGGCTTCGAGGTCAGCGCCGAAGAAATTCGCGCGTCCCACATGCTCACCGGCGATCTCGGCGAGACCGCCCTCCGCGCCAAAAATCGCACCCTTGCTGAAACCGTTCTCCGCCTTTTCCATCCCATCCAGCCCATGCTCGCCAGCCCCGAGCCCAGCGCCGAAGCCATCTGGAACCGCATCGCCGCCACCACCGCCTGGGCCGAGGACAAATACGACGGCATCCGCGCGCAACTTCACGTCGCCGACGGACGCGTGGAAATTTTCACCCGCGATCTCCGCCGCGCGACTGGCCAGTTTGCCGATCTCGTCCGGACCGCGGGCACGTTCGCGCGGGCGGCGATCTTCGACGGCGAGATCCTCGCCCACGACCAGTCCCGCCGGCTCACCTTCTTCGACCTGCAAAAGCGCCTCGGGCGCAAAACCGAGGACGACCTTTTTCTCGGCGCGAGCGACATCCCCGTCATCTACCGCGCTTTCGATCTGCTCGCCCTCGATGGCACCGCCCTGCTCAAGCGCCCGCTCGCCGAACGCCGCGTGCTCCTCGAAAAACTCGCCCTGCCCCCGTCCCTCGAAATCGCGCCCCTCCACGCCATCGCCAGCGCCGCGGAGATCGAGGCCGCCTTTGCCGCCGCCCGCGCCCGCGGCCATGAAGGACTGATGATCAAAGATACCGCCAGCCTTTACACGCCGGGTCGGCGCGGTCACGCCTGGCTGAAACTGAAAAAAGAAATGGCCACGCTTGATGTCGTCGTCACCGCCGCCGAGCAGGGCCACGGCAAACGCAGTCACGTCCTCAGCGACTACACCTTTGCCGTGCGCGACGACACCACCGGCGCACTCCTCACCATCGGCAAAGCCTACTCCGGCCTGACCGACGAGGAGATCGAAGAACTGACCGAGCATTTCGAAAACATCACCCTCACCCGCCATGGTCGCGTGCGCGAAGTCCGCCCCGAGATCGTCCTCGAAATCGCCTTCGACTCCATCCAGCCCAGCGCCCGCCACGCCAGCGGCCTCGCCCTCCGCTTCCCCCGCATCAAAGCCATCCGCCGCGACAAGACGCCCGCCGACATCGACACCCTCGCCCACGCCCACAGCCTCGTGGCGCACCCTGCCGCGCCGTGATTCTTACGAAGAAGACGTGGGGGCCGATTCCTCCGGCCCCGACCATCCCGCCTACGACCGTCGGCACCACTCCTGCGCCGTAGGAATACCCCCCTCGCCCGTCAAACTGCCTCCCAAGGTCCGTGGCGAGCCTCCGACGCCCATCAACGTCCACCCGACGGCCCTCGGTGCTCTGTCCGTGCCCAGCGCCTCAGTCACTGTGAAGGAAGTCCGGGCGCGGGAGCGCCTTCGTGGTCGCGCCGGAGCGCTCGGCTCCGGAGCCCAGCGCTCCTGCGCGCCCTGCCCGGCGCTCCTGCGCCCGTCCCGCCGACTTTTTACCCCGTCTCTCAGCATGGATGCCCCCCGCCGGTCGCGCCATCGCCGGGGGAAAAGACTTCCCACTAGACGGCGCGGGCCAGCCGTTTAGCTTCGCCGCCCGGAACTCGATCAACACCCCCATGAAGACCACCCACCTTATCCTCCTCGCCCTCCTTCCCGCCACCGTCCACGCCGACACCTTTGGCAGCGGAGCCAATGCCTTCACCATCGACTTTGTGACCATCGGCAATGCCGGCAATGCGGACGACGCCGGGGCGGGCGGCGGCTTGTATTCCTCGCCCTATGGCGGGGTGCCTTACGTATATAAGATGGGTGTTACCGAGGTGTCGGAGCTCATGATCAGCAAGGCGAGGGCCAGCGGGTTGACCATCGGGAGGGGTGGCCCGTGGACGGGGAACGGGCCGGCGTCGGACATGACGTGGTATGAGGCGGCGGCATTTGTGAACTGGCTGAACACGAGCACGGGGCATCAGGCGGCGTATCAGCTCAACGGGTCGAGCAGGCCGCTGACGCTGTGGAGCAGTGGGCAGGCGTGGCAGCTTGGTGGGGAGAACCTCTACCGGCACAAGGACGCCTACTATTTCCTGCCGAGCGAGGACGAGTGGTATAAAGCGGCGTATCATCAAAACGACGGGGTGACAGCCAACTACTGGGACTACGCGACGGGAAGCAATACGATCCCGACGCCAGTGGCGAGTGGGACAGGCGCGGGCACGGCGGTTTACAATGGCTTTCTGCCATCTCCTGCGGATGTGAACAACGCCGGGGGCCTGAGCGCGTACGGGACGCGGGGTCAGAACGGGAATGTGTTTGAGTACCTGGAGAGTGCTTTTGATGGGATCAACAACAGCGGGTCCGAGTCTTTCACGAGCCGCGGTGGCTCCTTTGACTCCCCGGAGGTAACCCTGCGCCCCGCGTTCCGAGGCCCCGACGCCGGGATAAACTCGTTCAACGCCATGGGTTTTCGTGTTGCGAGTGTTGTCCCTGAACCCTCGTCCACGGTCTTGCTGCTCAGCGCCGGCCTGCTGCCGCTGCTCCGCCGCCGCCGCGCGGTGCGCTGATCCCTTTCGCGCTCACCCCACGGCGATCCACCGCAGCCCGAGCTGCAGCCAGAGCGGAATGGTCAGCAGCCCGACCGCCGAGGTGGCGAGGATGAGCCGCAGGGCCAGGCCGGGATCGCCGCCGTAGTGCTTGGCGAGGATGACCGGGATGACCGCGCAGGGCATGGCCGCCTGCACGAGGATGACGCGGCGCAGTTCCACCGGACACGGCAGCCAGCGGGCCAGCGCGAGCATGAGCAGAGGCAGCACGCCGAGTCGGAGCAGGCACGCGCCGAACGAGTCGGCCGCGCCGGTCTTGAAATTCAGCTCCCGCATTTGGTCCGCAAAGGTGGCCCCGGTGAGGACGAGCCCGAGCGGGATGGCCGCCGCGCCGAGGCGGTGGATGGCTTCGATGACGAAAACCGGCAGCCACGTTTTCGCCCCGGCGAAATGCAGCGCGACCGCGCAGAGGATCGTGACCACGGGCGCATTGAAGACATGAGTCCACCCGCGCCGCGGTGAGGCGCCGCTGATGAGCATGATGCCGACGGTCCAGAGGGCCACTTCCACGCCGAGATTGTGGATGAAAAGCACGGCGCTGGTGCTCTGGTCGCCGTGATCGAAAAGCTTCTGGATCAGCGGCAGGGCGATGTAGCCGTAGTTGTAGATGCCCGCGGTGAAGGCAAACGTCCGTCTTGGCCGCGACTCCCGCACCCCGAAGAGCGGGGCCGCAAGATAGCAAAGACCGTAGCCGCCCGCGACGGTGATGAAGCCGGCAGCGGGCGCGAGCAGGACATTGCCTGCCTGCTCCAGCGCACGGTTGCCGAGGATCGTATCGAGGATCAGGCATGGGTAGAGCAGGTTCACCACGACCCGCAGCAGGCTCGCGTCCGCTTCCTCGGTCAGCCACCCCATGCGCCGGATGCCCCAACCCGCGCCGATGATCGCAAAGACCGGCGCGACCGCGAGGAGCAGCGGGAGATAGTCGGTCACCGCTTTTTCTTACCCTGCCCCATCACCGGATACTCTTTCGTCAGCGCGGCGATCTCCAGCTCCGTGAGCCCGCGCGGGATGGTGATGATCCCGTCACGGATGGGCTTGTCGATGATCATGTCGATGACCTGATGCGCCCCCTTCGCCGTGCCCACCACCGCGACCATCGAGGCGCCGCGCCGCTCGGTGCTGACGACATCGAGCCGAATTTTTCCCTGCGTATCCAAATAAAAATACGCCCCCCAGGAACCGTCATCCGCCTGAAATGGATAGATTGCCTTGACGTTCTGCTCGTTGATCGCCGGGATTTTTTCGATGTACGCCTCGCGCTCGGGAAAGTGCAGCTTCACCGGCGAGGCAAACGTCCCACCGTCGAGCTTATTGGCCTCGGCATAAAAACGCACGGTCACGGCCTGCTTGCGCGACATCGCGAGACAGCCGAGCGCGAGGAGGACGGGGAGAAGGCGGAGCGCAGATTTCATGGTGCGCGGAGTCATGGAGCACGGGATGCCGTTTGCCAACCCCGAATCGTCCCGCTAAATCAGCACCATGAATTTTCGCCCCTTCCTCCCGCTGCTCGCCGTCGCCGCCCTCGCTTCCGCCGACGCCGCAGAAGAGGCCCCACCCGCCACGCCGAAACCGGGCTTGATGCATCGGCTGCTCCATCCCTTCGGCGGCACGGGTGGGAAATCCAAGGACGTGAATTTCAAGAGCCTCGAGATGAAACTCGCGGTCGAACCCGCCGCGCCCAAACTGACGGACACGCGGGAAATCAAAGTGACCGTGACGCTCACCAACCAGGGCAAAAAGCTCGTGCAGCTCGATTTCCCCACCACTCAACGGATCGAGGTGCTGGTCAAAAACAAAGCCGGGAAACGGGTGGTGCAATGGTCCGAAGACCAATCCTTCACCAACGAGCCAACGCTCGTCACCATCAATCCCCGCGAGCGCATCGAATACGTCGTGAACCTCTCCACCCGCGACTTTGTGGCGGGTGAACCTCTGACCATCGAAGCCTTCTTCCCCAATTTCGCCGACCAACTCCGAAAAACCCGGACGCTCACGCCGGAGAAGTAAACGCCTCCGGACGCGCCTACGGCTGGCCGCAGAACTTGAAGAGCAGTAACTCAGAGAGATTGTCGCCGGCGTAGTAGAGCTTGAGAGCGCCGTCGCGGTTGTGGAGATCAAGCGGAACCGCGCAGCTCGCGCGGCGGCTGTGAATTTGGTGGATGCCGAGGTGGTCGCGGGCGTAGAGCTCGCCCCAGACTTCGGCGCGGACGGCGCGCTTCATTTTCTCCATGAGCAGCGCGGCGAGCGGCTCACGCTCGTAGAACTCGTAGGTGATCGGTAGGATGGCTTCGAGTTGCGCGTAGTCCTGGCCCGGAAGTTCTTCGAGACCGGGCTCGGGTTTCTTTTCATAAGGCGAGGAAACGATGCCCATGCGGATGCGCGGGTCGAACCCGGCATTGCGATTCAGCTTCGAGAAGGTATTCACCGCCGCATGGAGGCGGCCAAAAGGCGGCACTTCGAGCGTGAGGTGGATGTGATCGGCATCCTCGGGATTCTGGGCGATCTCGTGGGTGACCGTGTAAGGCACGCCGCGGACGTGGACGAACTTCGCCGGGCGGGTGCGGATGCGCTCGTAGAGCAGCGTACGGGCGTCGGGCTTCGCCATGCGTCAGGGTTTCGTGCCCGTGACGGAGCGGCCGGAGCGACCGCGCTTGGGCTTTGTGATGTCGGTGCGGTGCGCCACTTTTTCGACCTGGCCATGCTTGAGATATTGCGCGCGGAGCTTCTCGTAGAGCGCGTCGCGCCGGTCGTAGAGCCGCTTGGGTTTGCGCGGCGCGGCTTTGGTCAAAGCGTAGGCGGTGATAAGCGGGAGGGTGATCGTGGAGTCGGCGTAGCAGACCACGCAATCGGGCAGATTCTCGGGGTCGATCTTCCCCCAACTCACCGCTTCGCCCGGCGTCGCGCCGCTCAGTCCGCCGGTGTCGGGGCGGGCGTCGGTGAATTGCAGGAAGTAGTCGTGCCCGCGCTCCTCGATCCCCATGACTTCTTGAATCTGCGGCTCCGTTTGCAGGATGAAGTTTTTCGGCGAGCCGCCGCCGAGGATGAACACGCTCGATGTCGCACCGCCCGATTTCGCGCCATAGACAATGGCTGCGGTCTGGTTCACGTCGCGGTTCACGTCGATCTGCAGCTTCGAGTCGCGCAGCGCCATCGCGGCCACGTTCATGCCGATCGACGAATCTCCCGGCGAGCTGGTGAAAACGGGGACGCCATGGCGGTAGGCGGCGCTGAGGACGCTTGTTTCCTTGATCCCCAGCTTGTGCTCGCGCTCGACGACATACTTGCCGAGGAGAAAATGGAACTCGTCGCTGCCCATGGTGCGCTGAAACTCCGGGCCCTGGATGACGTGGCGGACGAAGGCATCGGTATCGAGCAGCACATCGTAATCGAAGAGCACGTCGTAGATGCGAATGATGCCATCCCGGCGCAGATCCACGTCGTTCAAAAACGGCGAACCCGCGAAGAGGTGCATGCCCAGGCCGTAATGCAGGTCGTGGTAGAGGTTCGCGCCCGTCGAGATGATCCAGTCCACGAAGCCCGCCTTGAGCAGCGGGACGATGGCCGAGCGGCCCAGCCCCGCCGGCGTCAGCGCGCCGGTCAGGGACATGCCGACGAGGCCGTCTCCAGCGATCATCTTGCCGGTAAAAAGCCGGCACGCTTCCGCGAGGCGTCCGCCGTTATAGGCTTTGAAAGCGGTGTCGATGAGGTCGGCTGCCTTGATCCCCTTGCGAATCGGCTCCGGCAGCAACCGCGGAAATTTCTTGTTCAGCGAACTCATGGGACGGCGCAGGCTAGCGGCCCGCCGGGGTCGGTCAATGCACATTCGCGAGGCGCGGGCCGTTTGCGGCCGCACTCGTTTTTTCCGGCGACTCCGCTAGCATGGGCGCGTGTCCGACCTCTTTCCCGATCCTCCCGCCGCGCCCGAATCCGCCAGCGCCAGCGCACCGCTGGCGCAGCGGATGCGCCCGCGCACGCTCGACGAATACGCCGGCCAGGAGCACATCCTCGCGCCGGGCAAACTCCTCCGCCGCGCCATCGAGGCGGATCGCATTTCGTCGATCATCCTCTTCGGCCCGCCCGGCACAGGAAAGACCACGCTCGCCGAGATCATCGCCAGCGCCACGCAGTCGCGGTTCGAGCGGCTGAGCGGGGTGGAAAGCAACGTCGCTGACCTGCGTCGCGTCATCGCCAGCGCAGCCAACCGGCTCGCGAACAAAGCCGGGAAGACGATCCTGTTCATCGACGAAATCCACCGCTGGAACAAAGCGCAGCAGGACGTGCTCCTCCCCGACGTGGAGCGCGGCACCGTGCGGCTCATCGGCGCGACCACGCACAATCCGTTCTTCTACATCAACTCCCCGCTCGTCTCGCGCTCGCAGGTTTTCCAACTCGAACCGCTCACCGTGGAGAGCCTCATCGCCGTGCAAAAGCGCGCCCTCGCGGATGCCGTTCGCGGCTTTGGGAAACTGCGCATCGAGATCACCGACGACGCGCTTACCCACCTCGCCACCTCCGCCGACGGCGACGCCCGCAAATGTCTCAACGCCCTCGAAATCGCCGTCGTCACCACGCTGCCCGGCACGGACGGAGCCATCCGCATCGACCGCGCCACCGCCGAGGAGAGCATCCAGAAAAAGGCCGTGGTCTATGACGCCGACGGCGACCAGCACTACGACACCATCAGCGCCTTCATCAAAAGCGTGCGCGGCTCCGACCCCGACGCCGCGCTCTACTGGCTGGCGAAAATGCTCTACGCCGGCGAGGAGGTGCGCTTCATCGCGCGGCGGCTGGTCATCCTCGCGAGCGAAGACATCGGCCTCGCCGATCCGCACGGGCTGGTGCTCGCCGTCGCCGCGCAGCAGGCCGTGGAGTTCATCGGGCTGCCCGAGGCGCAGATTCCCCTCGCCCACTGCACCGTCTATCTCGCCACCGCGCCGAAAACCAACCGCGCCTACGCCGCCCTCAGCGCCGCGCAGGCGGATGTGAAAGGCGGCGTCACCCTCGCCGTCCCCCGCCATCTGCGCAGCACCGGCAGCAAGCGCGCAAAAAAAGCGCTCGGCTACACCGGCTACCAATACAGCCACGACGGCGAGGGCGCCTACATCCCGCAAGCCTACCTCCCCGAGGGCCGCCGCTATTACGAGCCCGGCGAACAGGGCGCGGAGAAGCGCATCAAGGAGCGGTTGGACTACTGGCGCGCGCTTTTCGACCAGGCGCGGGAAAAGCCGGCCGTCTGAATCCTGCCCAGAGCAATTGCCAAAAGGAGTTTCCGGATCTGCTGAAAATGACTTCTGACAGTTGTTCTACCAGCCCGCCCCGGGAACAGGGTCGGTTTTGGTCTGTCGCCTCGGGCGTGGCTCCGGCTGTTCAAAGGCCAATTCCCAAAGGACAGGGTTTTCAAGTCTCTCCAATGACCGCGACACCTAACCAGCGCTGCAGCGCCTATGAAGGTGTCGCTGAGCTTGGGGTCGTTGATACTCTCTTGGAGGGCAAGAGATAAGTTCAGGTTTGAGAAAATGCCGCCGCTCACAAATCTTACCGAAACCGAGCTCAGCGACGTGATTCGCCACGTTCACGAAACGCCAGTAGCCGCCGGTGAGCCATGCGCGCTAGCAGCATCGAAGCCGGACGCCTCATCGCGATCGACGAACTTCAGGCCGAGGGTGACGGCACCGGCAGCGAAAACGTCCATCCCTACGTGAGCCGCATCGTCGCGTTCTGCGGACGGCTCCGCGAAGCCGGCGGGTTGCGCACCGGGGATACCGAGAAACGCGCCGCCTTGAAGCGTGAGGCGCAGACCGGAAAAATGTCTGGACCCCCGGCAGCAGGAACAGATTGCCGAAAACCTTGCGGGCGGCGGATTCGGTCTCGCTCGCCAAGGTAGTTTTCAGTGCTCTTTTGGCGCGGGAAAAAAGCCGCATTTTTTCTCATCGTGAGTGCGGCCATCATGTTACGATCATGTTGCATTCTGAAGAATCCCCCATCAATAAATGACCTTACTCACCACCCGCGCCGCGACGACGGACACCGTCTGCACAACACCAAATCTCAGCCGGTCTCCCGCTGCGCGTGATCTCGACGCCCCCGCGCATCTTTTTGACGGGCGCTTTCAGACAGGCGTGGGGGTGCATGACGGCTTGTCGGCGCTGCTCGCGGAAAAGTGGAAATTCGATTTCGTCTGGGTGAGCAGCTTTTGCTGCTCGGCGGCGGTGGGGCTGCCGGATGCGGGGATCATCGGGCCGGAGGATATTCTCAATGTGGTGCGATGTGTGCGCCGTTTGATCGAGCAGCCGATCGTGGTGGATCTCGATTCCGGCTACGGCGATGCGGTGAAAGTGTTTCACGTCGTCGAAGCCATGGCCCGCGCGGGCGCGGCGGCGTTGTGCATCGAGGACAATCCGATTTCAAAACGCTGCAGCCTTTACGACGGCTACGATCGCGCGTTGGTGCCGATCGGGGAACACATCGCGCGGCTGCGCGCGGCGCGGGCCGGCGTCGATGCGGCGCGCTCGACCTGCCAGATCATCGCGCGGACGGAGGCGCTGGTCGCGGGGTTCGGCGTCGAGGAGGCGCTGATCCGCGCGACGGCGTATGCCAATGCGGGCGCGGATGCGGTCTTCATTCAATCGCTTGATGCAACGGGGAACGAAGTGCTGACGTTTGCCCGCGAATGGAAACGGCGGACGCCAGTCTTCATCGCGCCAACGCGGATGCCGCATGTCACGAAACGGGATTTCGCCGAGGCGGGAATCTCGCACACGATTTTTGCGAACCACGGTCTGCGCGCGGCGCACGCGGCGATGGACCGCACCTTCGGCATCCTGGCGCAGTCGGAATCCGCAGAGTCGCTCGGCTCCGAAATCTCGCCCGTCGCCACCGTGGCCGAATTGGTCGGCGCGCACGACGTGGTCGCGCTGGAAGCGATGCTGGCGACGGAGCACACGCCGAAGGCGTAGGCAGTTTCTTCGTGGCAACTCCGTCTCTTTCGCCTTCAAAGGGCAGCATGATGCTCGCTCAACGGATGCAGGATTTTTCCGGCTCGCAGACTTCGGGGATGCGCAACCGCGCGCGTAAACTTCGCGCTGAGGGCGTTCACGTCGTCAACTTCGCCGCCGGTGAACTGGACCAGGACACGAGTCTCGGCATCAAAGAGGCCGTGCGCAGAGCGGTGGATTCTGGGCGCACGCAATACACGGACACGCTCGGCATCGCCGACCTGCGCGCGCGGGTCGCGGCGAGGATGACGCAGCGGACCGGCACGACTTACACCGCGGAGGAAGTGGGCTTCACCGCGGGAGCCAAGCCCGCGCTGTTCGCGGCGAATTTCGTGCTCTTCCAACCGGGCGATGAGGTGATCATTCCCTCGCCGTATTGGGTAACGCTCCCGGAGCAGGTGCGCCTTGCGGGTGCCACGCCGGTCGCGCTGCCGACCGTGCAGCACGGATTCCAAATCGACATCGACGAACTCGCGCTGGCCATCACTCCGAAAACGCGCGGGCTCATTCTCAACACGCCGCATAATCCGACGGGCGTTGTCTATTCCGCGGACCTGCTGGAAAAAATCGCACGGCTCGCTTTGCAGCACGACCTCGTCTGCATCTTCGACGAATGCTACGATGAGTTGGTCTATGCGCCCGCCACGCATCACAACATCGTGAAGGGTGCGCCTGAGATGAAGGCGCGCACGGTGCTCATCGGATCGCTCTCGAAGTCCTATTGCATGGCGGGCTGGCGCGCGGGTTTCTTCGCCGCACCGAAGGCGGTCGTAAAAGCGATCTCGAATCTGCAAAGTCACATCGCGTCGAACCCCTCGAATCTCGTCCAATACGCCGCGCTGAATGCGTTCGAGCCGGAGAATGATGCGTTCGTGGCGGGGAACCTTGCGCAACTCACCGCGCAGCGCGCAACCGCGCTGGAGCTGATCGGGAAAATCCCCGGCCTGCCCTGCGTGGTGCCCGATGGAGCCTTCTATCTTTTCCCCGACGTGAGTTCGCTCTTCGCCAAATCGCGCAAAGGCGATCGCGTGGAAAATGTGGACCGGCTCGCGGAAATGCTCCTCGAACACGCGCACGTCGCCATGGTGCCCGGCTCGGCTTTCGGCGCGGAGAACCACCTCCGCATTTCCTACGCGATCCCGGCGGAGGAGGTCGTGGCCGGGCTGACGCGCCTCGGGCAATTCGTCGAATCGCTGACATGAGCGCCGCGGGGATCGTGCTCTTCCTCGGAACGGTGCGGCGCGGGGAATTTGAAAATCTGGAGAAGCGCGGCGTGCCGCTCGGCGTCCTCGTGGACACGAACAGCAAGGCCCGCCTCGGGGACGTGTCGCGCTTCGTCGTCGTCGAGCGCTTCGATTTTTCGAAACCGTTTTCCGAACTCGTCGAGAAGGTGCGCGAGCTGCAAACGCGCTTCGGCATCGCGTGCCTTTACAACGTGGTCGAGTTTTACGTCGCGCAGACGGCCGACGTGGCGGCGGCGCTCGGCCTGCCGGGGATTTCGCCCGCCTCCGCGCGGCTGTGTCTCGACAAGAATTTGATGCGCGCGCGGTTTCAGCAGCGGATCGGCCCGGACGCGGCGGCGCGCTTCCACGCGATCCACTCCGAGGCCGAGCTGCTGAAGTTTGCCAGCGAACTGGGCTATCCGTGCTTTCTGCAACCGTCGAACGTCTCCGCCAGCATGTGGGCGACGCGCAACACGACCCTGGACGGCTTGCTGCACAACTACCGCGCGATGGTGAGCGAGGTGCCGAAGTACTACGAGCGGCTCGGGAAGCGCGGCACGGCGCTCGATGTCGTGCTCGCGGAATATCTCGACGGGAAAAACATCTCGATCGACTGCCTCATGGATCACGCGGGCCGCGTTTTCACAACGCCGCCGGTCGAAGTGCTGACCGGTCGCGATGTCGGCATCGATGATTTCCATCACTTCGCGCGCCTGCTGCCGGCGCAGCTCAGCGCGGATAAAAAGGCGGAACTGGACCGGCTCGCCATCGAGGGTGTGCAGGCGCTCGACATGACGACGAGCGCGGCCCACGTCGAGTTCATCGGCTCGCGGCTCGGCGAAATCGCCGCGCGGCCCGGCGGCAATCGTCCGCGCATTCTCGAAATGGCGCACGGCATCGACATGGTCCACGCGTATTACCAAATCCTGCGCGGCGAGACGCCCGACCTCCGCGCGGATCGCAATCTCGCGGCCGCCATCGTCACGCCTTTCGCGCCGCGCGACGGCACGCTGCGTTCGATCCGCCACCTCGACCGCATCACCAAACTGCCCGGCTATCTCTACCACGAAGTGCGCGCTCAGCCGGGCCAGCCGGTGGGACTCTCGAAGAGCGGCTACCGCGCCGGACTCTACATCGAACTGGTGTGCCCCGACGCTGAAGCCGTGCGTGACAGTGTGCATGAAATCGCATCGTGGACGGACCTGTATGAGATGGAGTGAATGAGCTTCCGGCGAACAAAGTCCCCGCCAATTTCCGCAACCGCCCGCCGCCTATTGGCCGCCCGATTCTGGCGGAGCATTGCGCAAGGCGCGCTGGTGGTGGATATGGCGCTTTACCTGAGCGCCCTTGGCTGGTCGGGCACGGCCATCGGCGGTGTCTTGAGTGGCGGGGGACTGGCCGGTGCATTTTTTGGACTGGCGATTGGCTTCGTCACCGACCGCTTCGGACGCAGGAGGTTTTTGCTCGGCTATGAAGCGCTTGGTTGTCTCTGCGGCCTGGTGGCGTTTTTCACCAGCCATACGCCGCTGCTGGCAACGGCAGTCATTCTTGGCGGTTTCGGGCGCGGCGCAAATGGGGCGGCGGGACCGTTCGCTCCGGCGGAAGACGCGTGGCTGGCGGAATGTGTCGAACCGCTGGAACGCGGCTACGTCTTCAGTCTGAAATCCGCGATCGGTTTTGCCGGGATGGCGGCCGGCGCGTTGCTGGCCATGTTACCGGCGTTGTGGGTGAACGCCCTCGGCTTAGCGGGAAGTCACCGTCCACTCTTTCTCCTCGTGATTCTGGGCAATGCCGCCAATTTGTTCATTCTTGGAAACGCCCCTGAAAAGAAACAGACCAAGATTCCCACCGCGGATAAAACGCTTCCCGAACCGCTCAAAGAAACCGGACGCGAGAATAAATTCCTGCTGCACTTGATGGCAATCAACGTCCTGAATGGACTGGCCGTGGGACTCACCGGGCCGTTGATGTCTTACTGGTTTGAGCAGCGCTTCCATGTCGGGGCTACGCTGATCGCGCCGGTCATGGCGGGGTCATTCCTTTCCGTCGCGGTGGTCGCCATGGTCAGCGGCGAATTGGGGCGGCGCATCGGCATGGTCAACGTGATGCTCTGGTCGCGCTGGAGCGGATTGGGGCTGATGTTGATTCTCCCGCTGATGCCGATTTATGCGCTGGCGGCCATCGTGCATATTCTGCGTTCGGCAATTGTTTCTGGAACTATTGGCACACGGCAGGCCTTGGTAGTTTGCGCGGTGCGCGACGAGCGACGGGGACTGGCCTCCAGCCTCAACACGTTTTCGGGAAGGCTTCCGCAGTCCATCGGACCCACTCTTGCCGGCATGTTTATTGGAGCGGGCTGGTTCGTGACGCCCTTTTATCTCGCGGCGGCCTTTCAAGCAGCTTACGCGCTTCTCTTTGAACGGCTCTTTCGCCAGATTGAACACCGCTTGAACGACAAGTGATGAGCAGTGCGCCAACCCAATCCGATCCACTTGTCGCTCCCGGAAAATATGCGCACGCCGATTGAGTGCAGTCATGGCGTCGTGGTGTCCGTCTCGCCGCCCGCATCGAATGCGGGGGTCTTGATTCTCAAGGACGGTGGCAATGCGGTGGATGCCGCTGTCGCCACCGCGTTCGCGCTGGCCGTCACCTATCCCGTTGCCGGCAATATCGGGGGCGGCGGATTCATGCTGGTTCATCCTGCGGCCGGTCAAGGCGAGCCCGAGGTCTTCGACTATCGCGAAACCGCCGCGGCCGGCGCCTGGCCGACGATGTATGCCAAAGAGGAATCGCAATTCACCCACCGGGCCGTCGCCACGCCGGGCACCGTGCGCGGACTCGGCTTGGCGCACCAGCGGTTCGGCTCGCTGCCGTGGGCGAAACTGATCGAACCCGCCATCGCCATCGCCCGCGACGGATTCATCGTGGACGAGGCGCTCGCGAAAGCGGCGAACCTAGTGCTCGCCGACGCGAAGGAATTCTCCGAGTTCCAGCGCGTCTTCGGCAAACCCGGCGACGGCGCGTGGCAGGACGGCGACCGCATGACGCAGCCCGACCTCGCGCGCACCTTGCAATCGCTCGCCGACCTCGGTCCCGACGCCTTCTACACCGGACCAATCGCCGAACAGATCGTCGCCGAAATGGAGCGCGGCAAAGGCGTGATCAACGCGCAGGATCTCGCCGCCTACCGCGCGATCGAGCGCCAGCCGCTGACCACCCGGTATCGCGGCCAGTATGATGTGTTCGTCCCACCGCCGCCGTGTGCCGGAGGCGTTTGCCTGCTGCTGGAGCTGAACACCCTCGATTCGTTCGATTTGAAATCGTGGGGCCGTTGGTCGCCGAAGACCATTCACGTCATGGCCGAAGCGATGCGGCGGGCAAACTACGATCGCGCCCGCTACCTCGGCGACACCGCCTTCACACCCCTGCCCGAAAAGCTCACGAGCCGCGACTACGGCAGCCAACTTGCCAGGACTATCGACCTCGCCAAAGCCACGCGCAGCACCGACCTCGCCGCCGAAATCCCGCTCACGAAAGAGGAACACGACACCACGCATTTCTCCGTCATCGACCGCGATGGCATGGCCGTGGCGAACACCTATACGCTCGAGCGCCGCTGGGGCTCGCGCATCGTCGTGAAAAACATGGGCTTCCTGCTCAACAACGACATGCGCGCCTTCAATCTCTTTCCCGGCGAAACCGACACGAAAGGCAACGTCGGCACCGCGCCGAATATCATCGCCCCCGGCAAACGTCCGCTGAGTTCCATGACCCCGACCATCGTCGCGAAGGATGGCCGCGCCGTGCTCGTCACCGGCAGCCCCGGCAGCCGCGCGATCCCGCACACCATCGTCGGAATCATCGTGAGCACGTTCGATTTCGGCATACCCATTCAAGAGGCCGTCGCCGCATTCCGGTTCACCCAGGAATGGTTCCCCGATCAAATCCGCTTCGAACATCCCGAGCGCCAGCCCGAGCTCGTGAAAGCCCTGGAAGCCCTCGGCCACAAAGTCGTCGCCCCCAGCCCGATGCCATTCCAAGGCGATGCCCACACCATTTTCGTCCGCGGTGCCAATGACTACGTCGGCGTCGCCGATCACCGCATCAACGGCCACGCCAGCGGCTACTGACCGCGCGCGCCGTGACGGACAAGTCCTCAGGCCATTAGGTCTCAATATCGTAGGGCGGGATGGGAAGAGGTGAGAAATAGATGACGCATTTCGACACGCGATCGCGGAGGAGGAAGAGTCAGGGTTGCTTCATTCATAGAGTGAATCAGAATCCGGCCACCGGTCGGTGGTTGAGTTTCTCTCCAAGCCAATGCACGGCAGGCTTATCGTGGAAGCCCCTCCTCCCCAGAACAGCGGCGGCCGCGAAGCCGAAAAGCAAAGATTTCCAAGTCGCAAGCGGAACAGATTGCCCTCGCCAAAGTGCCTACCGGCAAGATTCAGAGCGAGGAGATCGAGAACGAGCTTAACGCCCTCGTCTGGTCTTTCGACATCGCGACGCCAGGCACGAAAAACATTACCGAAGGGCTGGTCAACGCGAAGACCGGGAAGATCGTCAACCAGCACCGATAATCCGAACGACCAAGCGTAGGAAATTGCGGCCGGAAAAGACGCGCGGAAAATATGCCGGATACGATCCGGTGATTGATCGTCAGGAAACACACCGTGCGCAAAACATCCGTCATCTTCGTCCTCTGCCTCCTGGCCCGCTCGCTTTCAGGCAAGGCGGGCCGCCGATGCTGACGGACGATCCGGGACGGCCGGGGATGGTCATTGGGAAAACAACATCGCGATCAGATTCTCCCATCGTCCTAACGAATGGGCACTCGATACTCCCGCGATTGATTTGAACTATGGCTGGGGCGATCACCTTCAGCTCACTCTTCAAACCTCCGCCGCACTCTTGAAACGGGCCCGATCACGGCCTCATTGGCGGCCTTGGCGGGACGGAGGCCGCCGCGAAATGGCGCTTTCTCGATGAGGACACGAGCGGGGTCGATATGTCGATGTTCCCCCGCATTCTCTTTAATGTCCTGCACTCCTCGGTGCGACGAGGGCTGACCCGAACATCGGACGCGTTTTCAGATCCCGTTTGGGGTGGCGAAGAACGCTGGTCGGTTTGGTCTCGGCGCATCGTTTGGGCCACTCGTCAGCTCCGTCGGCCGCGGTGAACTAATTTACGGAGTGATCGCCGGAACGGACGTCACAAAAACCACCTCGGTCATGGCCGAGACGCATGCGACTTCGCGGATGAATCTGAGTCACGATGGCGTCGCGCTGAATTTCGGCTGCCGCCACATCCTGAACGAGCACGCCATCTTGATCCGCCCGTTCGGCCACGAGCTCCACTCGGGCGATGGTCAACCGCTGGCGCTGATCGGCTACTGCGGGATCCAACTCCTACTGACGCGAAGGTCTGCGCGCCACGTTGCTGAGCATCGCCGCGACTGCGCGTGCAGCGTCGTCGAAAGCTTGGGCGGCTCGACTTCGTGGATGATGCGCCGCATTTACTAGTAACCCGCAGAGGCGAGGGTGTGCGCGTCGAAGGGAGAGGTCGCCGGGCTGGTTGAAAGCGCCGGTCGCGTTGCCGGCGCCGATGAGGTTGTGGCCGAAGCTCACGAAGCTGTTGGTGATGCCGGACGACCGGTACATTGCTATGGGAACACGACGCGCACGCGATAGAAGCGCGCCGGCTGGCCTGAGGCGGTCGTGTCCGTGAGTTGTTGCGCGCCGGTCGATGGCGCGATGAGATCGGAAATCGGCAGTGCCATCCAGCCAGTGGATGCGAGAGTCGTATTAAATTCGAGGCGATAGGTCTTATTCGCAATCGCGTTGAAGGTAACGAGTGCGTGGCCAGCCAGGTCGCGGGTAATCGCTGTAATGCGAAAAACACTGCTCGCGAGTTGGGGATCGGTTCCGGCCAGGTATTCGGCGAGATTCGTCGCGCCATCGCCGTCGAGATCGGTGCTCGCATCCGCGGGATCGTTTTGTTGCAGGCCGTGAGCACTCTCGTAGGAACTCGGCAGGCCGTCGAAGTCGGTGTCGGCTTCAAGCAGGGTCCAGTTGCCGCGGATGTTGTTGATGCCATTGGCGACGCCGCGGTGATTGACCGCGTCCACCGTCCCGAGATCGATGAAGATGGAGGTGGTCGGATCGATCATTTGATAGACGACGGTGTGATAATCCGACTCAAGGCCGACGACATCGGTGGAGACGTATTGAAAAGTGAGATCGGCGATGATGTTCGTGGAAGTGCCGATGGTCCAATATCTCCGGAGCCCGCTCAGGACTCCGGGGTAATGCGGCTCCTGGGCGCCGGTGGTTGAGACGGTGACATTGCTCGGGAGGTCGCTGCCGCCGACAAGCATGGTGACCGGTGCATAGGTGGCAGCGTCGCCGACCTCGAACGTTTTCGTGGCCGAGGCGGTGAAGGTTTTTCTTAAGTTGCCATGCACGTGACCGGTAGTGCGCGCGATACTCCCCGCGCTTCCGCCGATTAGATTATTCGCGCCGGTGACGATGCGTCCGTTCGTTAGGTGGGTGATCCCCGTGACCGTGATGTCGCCGCCCGCGATCGTGAGCGAGTGCGTGGGGTCGATATCGTCGTAGGTCAGGGTGGTCAGCGTTCGAGTAGGATTGATTTCGGGACCGGTGCTTCTGGGCGCCGTTGTCCTCAGGTAGGAAATGGTTTGCCCGGCACTTCCGAGGTTGAATGTGAACGGCAGGTCGAAGCTTCCCGCGGCGGTCGGAGTGGTGGTGTTACCTATCTGCACCGTGCCCGAGGTGGCGCCGCCGTTACCGAGTGTGATCTTGTTCGAATTGATCAGACTGCCACTAAGCAACCGGATGGCACTGACGACAATGTTAGGCGAAGCTGGATCGATCGTCAGGCCCAGGTCCGTCTCGATCTGGAAGTTAGTCATCGGCGACGTGACGGTGCCGCTCCCGGTATAATTCACCGGAGCATCTTTGCGAAACCAAACGAACTTCGAACTCGCGCCATTAGCGGTAAGAGTGCCGTTGTTGGTGAAGGTCGTGCCATTAAACACAAACAGATTGTTGCCGATATCCAGAGTCGTGCCGGTGTTGGTGGTGACGTTGAGCGTGCTGTGGTTGAAGGAAAAGGGGGCAAGAAATGTCGCGGAGTGGCCGGCGGACTGATTGTTGAGGACCAGATTTGGAAATACTCCGGCAATGTTAAAGGCTTTCGCCGCGCCAGAGGCAGCGTTCCCTAACTGCAACGTTCCTCCCGTGACGGCGGTAAGGCCGACGGCCCCCTGTTGGTGTCGATAATCGCGCGGATTGGACAAGGCCGTGTTAGCGAGCTGACAAACGATCGTGCCGCCGCTGATGTTCGCCGCGCCATCGCTGCCGGTTCCGAGGTCAAAGCTGGCGAGCGTGGTTGAAGCATTGCCAATCGTGCAAACCGTAATCGTGCCGCCGGTTTGATTGTAGGTAATGGAATTGGTGCTGGAGGACACCCCGAATCGGCCGGTGGCCTTGATGTTTCCCCCCTCGACATTGATATCGCTACCGCCAGCGAGGCCCAGCGAATTGCCGCTGGCGGTGCCGATGTTGAAGGTGCCTTGTGACATTCGGAAGAGTCCTCTAAGGATCGCCGCACTGTTTTGCCCCGCGACGGTCGCGTTCGGGTTGTTCATCCAAAATCCACCGGTCGTCGGGATGTCGTAATCAGCGGTGTTGAAGACGGGATTGCTGAAGAAGTTCGAGCCTGAGAGTTTGAAGGTGCCGCTGTTGATGGTGAGGAATCCGACCGCATTCGCACCAAGCACAGTCACCGCGCCGCCGGGCGTGAAGGTCAAGACCGGCGCGCTGCTCGTTCCTTTGTTTAAGGTCACGCCGGCGGTTTGCTTGAAGCGGGTGGTGCTGCCCGCGGCGAGCGTGCAGGAGGCATCCACCGCGCCGGTGAAGGTGATGCCGGCGCCGGCGGTATTGTTGTTGGTGCTGAAATCGATAACTCCATTATTCGTTAGGCTGCCACCGACCGAGAGCACATGCGTTTGCACCGTGCCGCTTTGTTGGGTAACGAAATTCGCGTTAGGTGCGATCGAAACCGAGCTGCCGGCGGTCAAGCTCCGCGCCGTGGTGGAATCCCATTGCAGGAAGCCGGAACCGCCCTGACCGACCGTCAGATTGTAAGCCAGCGCGGCGGTATCGATCGTGACGATTGCTCCGTTGAAGATCGTGACGTTGTCACTACTCGTCGGCACCACGCCGCCCGACCAGGTCCCGGGATTGCTCCAATTCCCGCCTGCGGCGGTCGAAGAGATAACGCCGGCCGCCGATGTCGCGCGACTACCCGCGGCCGGCGCACTGAACGCGCCTTCGGTAAAGGCGACGACGCGCCAAAAGTAAGTCGTGCCCGGGGTGAGCCCGTTCAGGTTCTGCGAAACCGTGTTCGCCGCAGTCTGCGCGAAACGGCTGAAGTTCACGCCATCAGTCGAGTTGTAGAGAAAATAGCCAAGTTCGTTCGTCGCGTTGTCGGTCCAGTTCAGCGTCATCGAAACCGCGGTCACGTTGGTAAAAGTCAAACCGGTCGGCGCGAGCGGGAGGTTGGGCGTGAAAGTAAATTTCGTTCCGCTCGGAATCGCGCTGCTCTGGGTGTTGTTCGCCGTCGTGTAAGAGACGGTGGGACCGGCGGCGGTGACGCTGGCGATACTTGTGGCCGCGCCGGATTGCAGCCCGATGGTGTAACCACCGTTCGCGCTGTTGACCGCCATGCCGGAGCCATAGACAAACTCGATCACGCCGCTCGTTTCCGTGAGCCAGAGCTGAAATGTTCCCGCTCCGGGATTTCCCGCCGCCACCAGCGGGATCTGCATATTCAGCCACTCGATCACGAGTTTGCGATTCGGCGCGGCGCCGACGACTTTGAAATGCACTTTGCCATTCGTGCCGACCCGCAAATCGTCGTAATAGGGCGCGATCTTCGGCGAATTGGTAGTCGTGGCAAAACCGGTCGTCGCCGATCCGTTGTCGAATGACGTCGTGGGGACCGCGCCGAGCCTGACCAGGCCGTTTGAATTCACGCCAAACTGCGTGAACACGACGTCAGCATAGAGGAACTCGAAGCCGATATTGGCGAGAGCCGAAGCGGCGTCGTCCAAATCCGGGCCGAGAAGTTGCGCCGTGCCGCTGGACATGTCTTCCAAAGCAACGCCGCTCGCACTGCTGAAAGGATAGTTTGGTGCGGCGATTGCAGTCGACGCGGAAACGGCCGATGCAAGGACAACCAGGAATGCGACGATCGCGCGAACGTGCAAGCCCGAGGTCAGCCTCTGAATCTCGCCATTCATTGTGAGAGAAAGCCTTTCCCGGGCTTGACAGTCAATCCTAATGCTGGCCGCGGAATGCTTTCGGGAAGGACGGGTTTTTGTCGAGAAGACTGATCAAATCGACGGTAAGGGAAACGGAAAAGTCGCGAGATGTTCAT
Source organism: Chthoniobacterales bacterium (assembly GCA_038318725.1). GTDB lineage: Bacteria > Verrucomicrobiota > Verrucomicrobiia > Chthoniobacterales > Chthoniobacteraceae > Chthoniobacter. The sequence continues at coordinate 2,333 of JBBQCM010000078.1, read as the reverse complement.
GGAGAGATGGAGGGAACGGCGGTGCGTGTTGAAGATAATGAACCGGATTCGACGCGCGGCCAATGACGGAATCTGCTGCGAAAATGTACAAAAGGTCCGTCCTGAATGGCGCTTAGATAAGGCGCGAAATAGTTAGTTTTTGCCACCGTCGGAGAACAAGCGCTCAAAGAAAGGAGGGCGATGCGGATCCCGCGCACATGAGCCTGAAGACACCCTTTTTTTCCGCGTATGGATCGCTGCTGAGCGAGCGTCATGCACACCGCAAAATGCCAAACCGGGCGGGGACTTTGAACCAGTTTTAGAGCGTCTTCGCCCCCCACATGCCGCGCGGGTCGCTGGCTTCCACCAAGACTGGCGCGGACAGCCGGGAACGCCTTTTCAGTCTCGAAGTGACTTTCTGGGCTTTTCTTTTCCACATGCTCTCGCCGGCCTGCGCCTGCCGCGAAGTGCTGCGCAAAGTGCAGCCTGGTGGCCAGGCCGGCGCTTGGCCAAACTCTCCAGCGGCACCGGCGCTTACTGCCAAGCGCGCGCGGCTGCCGTTGAGGGTCCTTGCAAGAACTCTTCGCCGCGCTGGCTGGGACGCTGGAGCGCCGCACCCTGGAGGCCGAGCGCTGGACCGGCCAGCGGCGCGTAAAAATCCTCGACGGCACGACCCTCTCCCTGCCCGACACGCCTGCCAACCAGCGACGCAGGCCGCAATCCGCCGGGCAAAAGCCGGGCTGTGGTTTTCCGCTGCTGCGCTTGGTGGGCCTGTTCAGCCTGGGCAGCGGCGCGCTAGGAGAATGGGGAGAAGCGGGCGTTGTGGACCGCAGTTTCGTATGAAAGGCGAAGGACGACGCGGTAGAAGCGCTGCGGTGCGGCACCCGCGCTCGGATCGTCAATGAGCAGTTCGCTGCCTGCGCCCGCGATGTTGTCGGCGAGGTGAACCACTGCGCGAGGTCGGGCGACCATTCGACGCGATAGGTGCGGCCCGTTGCAGTCGGGAAAGTGATGCGCCAGCCGCCCGCGATTGGCTCGATGGCGCGGATGAGGAAAACGCTCGCCGGATTGAGTGGATCGGTGTCGGCGAGGTATTCGGCGCGTTTGCTCTGGCCGTCGCCATCCGGATCGGCAGTCTCGCCGGCGATGCCGGGCGTATTGGCGTCGGCACCGAAATGCGCGACGAGCCAAGTTGTTGAAGGCGGTTTCCTTGATCGTGAGCGTCGCGGCGCTGCGTGGGCTCAGGGTGGCGGCAAGCACTTCAACGTATTGCCACCGCTGGGAGGTATCACTGCTGGGGCGTGATGACGCGGTAGAAGCGCTGCGCGAGTCCCGGATTGTCCGTCTGCTGCGACACGCGATCCGACGCCTGCGCGATGACATCGACGAGCTTCAGCCACGTCGCCGCGGTGAGCGTGTCCTTGTATTGGATCGTGAAGCTCTTGTTCGCCTTCGCCGTGAACTTGATCACCACGCCGCCGGCGCACCACACCCCCGGCCACGCGCCGTAACGCGCGATGAGATAACGCCAGTGCGCGTCCATTTTCTCCACGCCCATCCAAGGAATGAAGTAGCCCCATATGCCGACGATGCACGGCGTGATCCCCTGCTCCACGAGATGTCGCAGCCGCGCATCCGCCGCGTCGAAATATTCGGGCCGGATGCGCGCGTATTCCTTTTCCCACGGAAAGCCCGCCTCGTTGGCGCCGCGCGGGTCGAACGGGTGCATGTCAGGGTAGAGTCCGGCAACGAGTTGAATGACGTTGAAGCCTTTCTCCTTCCGGTCCGCGGCGAGCTTCTGAAAATCATCCGGCCACGACATCCGGTGGCACAGCCCCATCCACCACGTATCGCCGAGCCAGAAGAACGGCGTGCCGTCAGCATGCTCCATGGTTCGCCGGTTGGCGGACAACTTGAGCGGGCCGTGTTTGAACAACGGATTGTCGCCCGCATACGGCGCGACTTCGAGCGTGCCGGCGACGCCATGCAGCCCGGGATCCTTCGCATCGTTGCACTCGCTGCGCCAGCGGTGCGCGCCGGTCAGCGGGGATGCATAACGCACTTTCCATTTGTCGCGGCCCGCCCAGAACGCCGGCACTTTCCTCGTCGTGCCCGCAGCATCGGTGAACGCGACATCGAGCGTCACTTCATTGAACGGGTCCGCGTGCGGGCGCTGCGCGGTGAAGGTGATTTCCGCCAGCACGTTGGCGAGCGTGCGCAGCGGTTCCGCCGCACGGACGGTAAGCGGGATCAGGAGCGCGAGGAGGAGGGAGAACTTCATGAGCGGTGGTGGTTGCTGGCTGAGTGGAGGCTTCCTACGCGAAGCCAGCGTGGACAGTATGATACGGTTGTTG